>JBPOHD010000001.1:0-81321 GCA_052035955.1 Pseudomonadota bacterium | reverse complement strand
GCCCCGCGCCCCCCCTCCACCCCCCTGCCGCCGCGGCGGAACCCGGCTGTGGGGGTGGTGCGGGGTCGGTGGGGCGGCTGTGTCGAACGGCCCAAAACCCCCCCTGACGGTGGATGGCCGGGCGGCGGCGTTTCCGCCATGGCACGAAATGTGCAGCGCAACAATCCATGCACTCTTTCGGAGCAATGCCATGGCCCAGGTGAAGAAGCCCGCCGTCGTCCCGCCGCCGCCGCCGGCGGCGACGCCGGCCGCCGGCCAGGACCTGCCGGCCGAGGTCTACCGCCAGGCCGTCGCCCAGGCCGACGTGGCCATCTCGATCACGGACGACAAGGCCAACATCCTCTACGTGAACCCCGCCTTCGCCCGCGTGACCGGCTACGACGCGGCTTCGGCGGTGGGCTGCAACGAATCCATGCTCTCCGCCAAGACCACCCCGCGCGCCATCTACCATGACATGTGGAAGTCCCTCGACGGCGGGCACCCCTGGTCGGGCAGGCTGCTCAACCGGCGTCGTGACGGCAGCGAATACCTCGCCGAGCTGACCATCACCCCGGTCCTCGACCCGGGTGGGCAGGTCGGCCATTTCCTGGGCATGCACCGGGACATCACCGACATGCACCAACTTGAACAGCGGGTGCGCAACCAGAAGCAGTTGATCGAGTCCGTGGTGGATGCGGCACCCATGGCCATCGCCCTGCTCGACTCGGCCAAGCGGGTGGTCCTCGACAACCAGGCCTACAAGAAGCTGGTCACCGACCTGCAGGTGGCCGAGCCGGCCGAGGTCCTGCTGTCCGGACTGGGCGGCGCTCCTGCCGCGGGACGGGAGTCGGGGGAAGTACGCATCGACCGGCCCGGCGGCCGGGGCCCGCGCTGGTTCTCCTGCGCCGTGCTGCCCATCGCCGTGCGCAACGAATCGGCCGACGGATTCTTCGCCGGCGGCGACAGCGCCCACCTGCTGCTGGTGGCCACGGACATCACGGCCCTGCGCGTGGAGCAGGAGAAGGCCCGCACGGCCGCCCTGAAGGCCCTGCTGGCCGAGGAGGAGCATGCCGCCAAGCTGCGCGAGGGCCTCTCGGCCGCCCTCTACCGCCTGGAGGAACCCCTGAACGTGGTGGCGTCGGCCGTCGGCCGCCTGCGCGCCCGCGGCGAGAGCAGCGTCTCGGCGGCCCTCGAGCAGGCGCTGGGCACCGGGCGCATGCACCTCGAGGACCTGCGCCGCATCATTCCCTCGGGGCGCACCGAGGCCACCCTGGGCGTGAACCTGAACGAGGTGCTGCGCGACGTGCTGGACATCGCGACGCCGCAACTGCTGGCCGCCGGCATCACCGTGGAGTGGCAGCCGACGCCCGTCCTGCCCAGCGTCGTCGGGCGGCCCATGGAGTTGCGCACCCTGTTCAAGGCCCTGCTCGACAACGCCATCGAGGCGGTCCGCGAGGGCGGCCGGCGGCGCAACGCCCGCCGCGAGCTGCGCGTCGAGACCCGCCCGGGCGGCGACGGCGTCGAGGTGCTGCTCGACGACAGCGGCCCCGGGGTGCCGGCCGACCAGCGGCTCAAGGTCTTCGAGCCCTTCTTCACCACCCGCGGCGGTGCCGGCAAGCACCTGGGCACCGGGCTCTCCCGGGCCCAGCAGATCGTTGCCGAGCATGGCGGCGACATCGAGATCGCCGACGCCCCGCGCGGCGGCTGCCGGGTCCGGGTCGGCCTGCCGGCGCGGCACAGGAAAGAATCATGAGCAACGCCCCCAAGGGTCCCCTGCACGCCGCCGACAGCCTGGCCGAAGGCCACGGGAGCCCGGAAAGCGGCTATTGCGAGACCCACGAACTCCACCTGGCCCAGTTCGAGGCCCTCTACGCGGTCAGCCAGGTGCTGTCCCGCTCCCTCGACTACCGCGACACAGTGCGCGAAGTCCTGCGCATCCTCGAGGAGGAGACGGACCTCACCCACGGCCTGGTGACGGTGCTCTCCCCCGAGGATAATTCACTCGTCATCCAGGCCCTGCACGGCCACGACAGCGACGAGTTCGCGCCGGTGCGCTACCAGTCCGGCGAGGGCGTCCTCGGCCTGGTCATGGAACGCAACCGCACCGTCACCCTGAAGAGCATCGGCGACGACCCGCGTTTCCTCAACCGGCTGGGCATCTACGATCCCGAGCTGCCCTTCATCGCCGTGCCGATCAAGGTGGCCGGAACCCTGCGCGGCGTGCTCGCCGTGCAGCCCGCCGTCCCCGGCGACCGGCTCCTGGAGGACCGGGGCCGCTTCGTCGAAATGGTCGCCAACCTGATCGGCCAGAACGTGCGCCTGTCCATGGAGGTGGCGCAGGAGAAGAAGCACCTGCTGGAGGAACGCGACCTGTTGCGCCGGGCCGTGCGCCACCAGTACGGCTTCGACAGCATCGCCGGCCGCTCCACCGCCATGCGCCGGGTCTTCGACCAGGTGCGCCTGGTGGCCAAGTGGAACACGACGGTGCTGATCCGCGGCGAGACGGGCACGGGCAAGGAACTGATCGCCAACGCCATCCATTACAACTCGCCGCGGGCCCGCGGGCCGATGGTCAAGCTCAACTGCGCCGCCCTGCCGGAGAACCTGCTCGAATCGGAACTCTTCGGCCACGAGCGCGGTGCCTTCACCGGCGCCGTCGGCGCCCGCAAGGGCCGCTTCGAGCAGGCCGACGCCGGCACCCTGTTCCTGGACGAGATCGGCGACATCTCGCCGGCCTTCCAGGCCAAGCTGCTGCGGGTGCTGCAGGAAGGCGAGTTCGAAAGGGTGGGCGGCAGCCGCACCATGAAGGTGGACGTGCGCATCATCGCCGCCACCCACCGGGACCTGGAGGCGGCCGTGGACGCCGGCGACTTCCGCGAGGACCTCTTCTACCGACTCTCCGTGATGCCCCTCTTCCTGCCGCCGCTGCGGGAGCGGCTGGAGGACATCCCCGACGTGGCCCGCCTGCTGCTGCACAAGATCGGCCAGGCCCAGGGCCGCAAGCTCGCCATCTCCGACGCCGCCCTGCGACGCCTGGCCGGCCACGAGTGGCCGGGCAACGTGCGCGAGCTGGAGAACTGCCTGGAGCGGGCGGCCGTGCTCTCCGAGGACGGCGGCATCGACACGGACCTGATCCGCTTTCCCGGCCAGCGGGAACGGCCGGCGCCGCGGCCGATGTCGCGTCCCGCCGAACCGGCGGCGGCCACCGCCGTCCCGCCCCTGCCCGACCTGGACGACCCGGACATGGACGAGCGGTCGCGGGTCATCGCGGCCCTGGAGCAGGCCGGCTGGGTGCAGGCCAAGGCGGCCCGCCTGCTGGGCATGACGCCGCGCCAGATCGCCTACCGGATCCAGACCCTGGCCATCGAGGTGAAGCAGTTCTGATCCGCCCCCGGTTGCGGGGCGTCGCCGGCAAAGAAAAACCGCCCTGGCGGGCGGTTTTTCTGGACTGCGGGAACGCCTGGGCTCAGGCCTTGCGGCGACGCTTGGCGGCGGCGCCGATCAGGCCGAGGCCGGCCAGCATCATGGCGTAGGTCTCCGGCTCCGGCACCGGGGCGGTGTTGAAGTTGAAGGCACCATATCCGTAGCCGGCACCGGTGCTGGCGTCGTCGAAGTAGAGCTTGGTGACACCCGAATAGGCGGTGAAGTCCACGGTCTGGTCGCCGACGATGGTCTGCGAGCCGAGGAGGGTGGCGCCGGCAAAGGCGGAGATGGTCACGGAATCGCCCCCGTCATAGCCCACCGTCTGGAAGGACAGGTTGCTGACGGCGCTGGCGAAGTCGATGGTCAGGTCGGCCTGGCAGTTGAATGAGGAGGTCAGGGAGCAGATGGAGCCACCCGCGCCGCCCAGATAGATGCTGGACAGGTTGAAGAGGCTGGAGGCGGCGCCAGTCACCGTCGCGTTGGGCATGACGAGGACCGGCGAACCCAGGTTGCCGCTGGGGAAGGCTTCGAAATTGAGCGTGTCGGCAAGGCTGGCGGTGCTGGCCAGGGAAACAGCGAGGGCAAGGGCGATCTGGCGCATTTTCATGGTGGAAAGGTCTCCGAAAGATTGTGCGAAGGCGGGCGTCCGGGGGGTCGGCCGGGCCGTGTCGCCACCTTCGCCGAAGCCAGCGTGCCGGTCAATGATCCGATCGGACTAACGCCCCGGCCTTAATGGCCGGCCTCGTGATTTTTGTCACGCCGGTCCGGCCCGGGCCGGAGGTGCAGGGGCCCCCTCAGGCCTCCGGCTCGTAGCGCCGGATGCAGTGCCGGCCGGCGCGCTTGGCGGCGTACATGGACATGTCGGCGCGCTGCATCAGTTCCGCGACGGTGGTGCCGTCCTCGGGATAGCAGACCACGCCGATGCTGGCCGAGATGTGGGTGACGTAGGCGCCCTGGATCTCGTAGGGCGCGGCGATGGCCCGCATCACCCGGTCCAGGATGCTGTCGGCATCACCCGGCCACTCCAGGCCGAGCAGCAGGATCACGAACTCGTCGCCGCCCAGCCGCGCCACCGAGTCGGCGGCCCGCACCGCGGCGTGCAGGCGGCGGGCCACCTCCTTGAGCAGCAGGTCGCCGGCCTCGTGGCCCAGGCTGTCGTTCACGTCCTTGAAGCCGTCGAGGTCGAGGAAACAGATCGCGAATACCTCGCCGGCCCGGCTCGCCCGGGCCAGGGCCTGGTCCAGCCGGTCCTGGAGGAGCAGCCGGTTCGGCAGGCCGGTCAGGGCGTCGAAATGGGCCATGCGGTGCAGGCGCTGCTCGTTCTCCTTGAGCTTGCTGACGTCCGCCAGGAGCCCCACGAAGGCCGTGGGACGGCCCTTGTCGTCCCTCACCGCGCTGGCCGTCAGCAGCAGGGTGGACCCCTGCAGGGGAACCTCCTCGCGCCACACGCCCGCAATGCGCAGTTCGTCCGCCATGCGGGTCACGAAGCGGGCCTCCGTGGCCAGGCCGTCGTCCAGCACCGTCCAGGCGGCCCCGACGGCCTCGTCCGAACGCAGCCCAGTCAGGGTGGTGAAGGCATGGTTGACCTCGAGGATGCGGCCGTCCGGCGCCGCGATGAAGACGCCCTCCGTCGTGTTGGCGAAGACGCTGGCCATCAGGCCCACCCGACGCTGGCTCTCCAGGCGGTCCGTGACTTCCGTGAAGGAGCCGACGACGGCATGGGGCTTCGCCTCGCCCGGCGTGACGAGGGGTTCGGTGTCGATCTCGATCCAGATGCGCTGCCCGTCGGGCCGTCGCAAGCCCAGGATCACCTCGTGCTGCGCCTGTCCGGTGGCCAGGGTGATGGCCTGCGGATGCCCTTCCGGTGGGCAGGGGGAGCCATCCGCCCGGAGCGGCTCCCAGGCCTCCGAGTGCAGGACCGTGCCCCCGATCTCCTCGTGCGCCAGGCCGAGGATGCGCTCGGCCGCCGGATTGGCCAGCATGATCCTGGCATCGGCATCGCTGACGACGATGCCCTCGCCGACGGTATTCAGCACGGCGCGCAGGCGCTTCTCGCTGCCCTCCAGGGCCTGCTGCTGGTTGGCGAAGCGGCGCAGGAGCATGACGCCGGTCAGGCCGAGGATGAGGACGATCGCGTTGCCGATGATCGTATGGCGACGGGCGCGCCCGATCTCCTCCTCGACGGGCATCAGCGTGTTCTGTTCGTCGAGGCCGACCACGACGACGACGGGCAGGTCGTCGAGGCGGCGCCAGCCGAAGGTGCGCCGACGCCCGTCGAAGTTGGCGTCCAGCCTGGCCACGCCGCGGGCGGGGGCGTCCGCGACGAGGAACGGCCGGTCGGGCGGCAGGCTGCGGCCCAGGGCCTGCTCCATGCCGCTGCTGCGCGCCAGGTAGGCGCCGTCGGCCAGCACGACGGCCACCACGTCGTCGGACGCCAGGCCCAGGTCGGCCAGGTGCATGGCGAAGAATTCCGGTCGCATGCCGATCGCGCCGACGCCGGCGAAACGCCCGTCGACGAGGATGGGCCGGACCACCGGGATGATCCACCCTTCCGTGAACCGGCCCTCGACCGGATGCCCGACCAGGAGCCGGTCGCCGCCGCCCGCCGACAGGTCGCGGAAGTAGTCGCGGTCGGCCAGGCTGACGTCGGCCGTCGATCGGGACAGGGTCGAATAGCGAACCTGCCCGCTGCGATCCGTGGCCAGGAAACCGGTGAAGGTATGGGCACCGAGGGCGGTCCGGGCGACCGCAATGGAATTGAAGAACTCGCCGCCGGCCTCGGTCAGGTAGTCGTGGCGCAGTTGCAGCAGGGCCAGGTCGGCGGCCTTCAGTTCCGCGTCCACCTCCCTGGCCACGGCGGAGGCGAGCTGGCCGGCGCGCTGGCCCATGGCGGCAAGGGTGTCGGCCCGCAGTGCCTCGTGGGAAGCCGACAATTGCCACCAGCGCAGGCCGACGACGGCGATGCAGAAGAGGGCGAGGAGCAGGGCGAAAGCCCGAAGGCGGACGGTGGGATTCACGGCGGCGCGACGCTTTTTCTTGCAAGGATACGCCGCCGGCCCGCCAGTCCCGGCGACAAAAATCAACTGCGCGCCCGTTGCCCGCCCTTGCGTGCCATGGTTTCCGCCGCCACCACCCTGTTGCGACCGCTGTTCTTGGCCGCGTAGAGCGCCCGGTCCGCGGCCGACTGGAGGAGGCCCAGGTCGCCGGAATGGGCGTCCGTGCAGACGACGCCGAAGCTGGCGGTGACCGGTTCCGGCGGCGCACCGGCAGAGACCCGGCCCGCCAGTGCCTCCCGCACCCGCTCGCAAAGCAGGAAGGCTTCCGGCGGAGAGGTATCCGGGAGCACCAGGAGGAACTCCTCGCCGCCGAGGCGCCCGAACAGGTCCGTGGTGCGGACGGTGGCGGCAACCGTCCGCGCCACCTCGCGCAGCACCCGGTCCCCTTCCGGATGGCCATGGCGGTCGTTGATGTCCTTGAAGTGGTCCAGGTCGAAGATGGCCAGGGCCAGGGGTCGCCCGGAGCGGCGCGCCAGTTTCAATGCCCGCTCGGCGAGGTCGAGCACGCCCCGCCGGTTGTGGATGCCGGTCAGGACATCCGTGGTGGCGAGGGCCTCGGCGGCGATCCGCGCCTTGTCCAGCTCCGCCGTGCGCTCCGTCACCAGGCGTTCCAGCTCCTCCTTCCGGTGCAGCAGGGCGGCGGCGGCGGCGCGCTCGGCGACCGCCTTGGCCCGGGCCAGGTCGCGCACGCGCTCCATCAGGGCGACGGCCAGCAGCAGGGCGCCGAGTCCGATCCCGATGGCGACACCCTCGATGAACAGCGGCTTGAAGGGAACGACGCCATAGACGGCCAGGCCGAAGCCGAGGAGGCCCGCCCAGCCCAGGGACTGGCCGGCGACGTAGAAGCGGGCATCGGTGCGTCCGCCGCGCCAGACATCGGCCCCCACCGCAACGGGCATCGCCGGCGTCAGGATGAGGATCAGGGCCCCCGCGGCGAAGGCCCACCGGATGGGCAGCAGGAAGGGGGAGACGGCCATGAACAGACCGACCGCCACGAGGGTCGCGAACAGCGGACGGCGGCGTCCGAGGTCCCCCAACCGGAGGAATTCCCGCGAGAACATCAGGTTCGCCAGGAAGGCCATGCCGGTGGAGAAGACCAGGCCTTCGTTGGCCATCCAGGTGCCGTCGGCAAAGAAGGCGGTCGGCACGAAGCCGCTCAGGGAGGCCGAACTGAGGAAGGCGAAGGGGAGGAAGACGGCGAAGTAGAGGCTGGACCTCTCGCGGAACATGAGGAAGACCAGCACGTTGAATACGAACAGGAGGGCATAGAGGCCGAGGAGGAGGCCGTGCCAGGTCCGCTCGTCGGCCAGCGACCTTTCCATGCCTTCCTGGTCCGACACCGCGAGGGGCACCAGCATCGAACCTCCTTCCGTATGGGCCCGCAGGTAGAGGTCCGCCGACTCGCCCGCCGCCAGCCGGAAGGGAAGGGCCGGCGTGGCCGACGGGAAGGGCTTCGCCAGGGAAGGCACCCGGTCCCCCGTCGCCAGGGTTTCCACGCGGCCGTCCGCGCGGAGCACGTGCAGGTCCAGGTGGTCCAGGGTGGCGTGCCGGATGTCCAGGTAGTAGGTCGCCGGCAGGTCCCGCCGGTTCGCGACCCGCAGGTGGAACCAGTAGGCGGAGCTGCTGAAGCGGTAGTCGGCGACGTCGGTGGGGAGGGGGCTGAAATCCCCGGCACGGGCGACCACCTCGGCGAGGGTGGCCGTCCCGGTCGCATCCTCCAGGCAGGCGGGTGCCTCCACCTGGAGACCGTCGGGGACGGTGAGGGCGAATGCGGGCGCGAACCCGGCGAAGGCCAGGAGTCCGGCGAGGAGGCAGCGGAAGAGGGTTGCGACCAAGGAGTTCAAGCGGTTGGGGCGCGGCTTTTCTGGGCCCCGCCCGGGCAGGGGGCCGGGCGGGGAAGGAATTTCGCCGGAGCTTACCAGCGGCCGGGGCTGGCGCCGCGACGATTCGGTCACGGGGTCGGCCCGACAATTGTCGCAAAGCCCACGTCCCAGCCGCCATGCAACAAGCTGATTACAATCGGTTTCCAGTTGGCACTCCGCTTGCTCGGCAGACAGCATCGACGAACAGGGAGTCCGCCATGCCGAAACCGAAGAAGCACGTCCTCGTCTGCCTCCAGGGAAGGCCCCCCGGCCACCCGCGGGGCTCCTGCCAGGAAAAGGGCTGCGGCGAGGTGTTCAACGAATTCCTTTCCGAGTTCCAGAAACGCAACCTCTGGGCATCGGGATTCCAGCTCATCAACACGGGTTGCCTGGGTCCCTGCAACCTGGGCACCTCGGTCCTCGTCTATCCCGAAGGCATCATGTACGGCAAGGTCACGCCGGCCGACGTGGCGACCATCATCGACGAGCACCTGATGTTCGACCAGCCCGTGGAGCGCCTGCGGGTACCGCCGGAGGTCTGGTGACCATGGACCGGGGACAGTACGACATCGGAGACCTGGTCTATTCGACGGCCGCCATCGTCAACGACGGTGGCATACCCGAGGTGGCGCCCGACGCCCTCCTCGCCATTCCCGGCACCCGCGGCGTGGTCGTGAACTGGGGGCACGTGGAGGCCGAACCGGAGCAGGAGATCTACCTCGTCAGGTTCGAGGACGAGAAGGGCGTCCTGGGCCCGCCGGTGGGCTGCCTGCCGGAGGAACTCACGCAGGAGGCGTGAGTTCCTCCGGTTCCGTTGGGCGGCCCTGCCGCCAACGGCCGGAGCTGTGGTTGGCCCCCCACCCCCTGACCCCCGCCCCGGGGGCGGGGATCGGTCAAGCCGATCCCTTCGGGAAATGGTTGGCCCCCCACCCCCTGACCCCCGCCCCGGGGGCGGGGGAACTCGCTTGCTCGCTTCGCTCGATGATTGGGGGGAGCGTGTTGGCTATCGCGTCGGGGATCGGCGCTCCGTCTGCGGCCCCTACCTGTCCTCCACTCCCTGGCGCGCCGCGCCGGACTCAGGCGTCGTGCCCCCCGAGCCCCATCTGCCGCATCTGCCGGTACAGGGTCGCCCGGTGGATGCCCAGGTCGCGGGCGGCGGCGGCGACGCGGCCCTCGTGGCGGCCGAGGGCCTGCTCGATGGCCTGGCGGGTGAGGGTTTCCAGGGTGGGTGCCGCCGCGGGGGAGGCGACGGACGGCCGCAACTCCGACGGCAAGGCTTCCACCTCCACCGTCGTGCCCTCGTCGTGGAGGGCGGCCAGGGCGGCCAGGGCGTTGGCGCACTGGCGCAGGTTGCCCGGCCAGTCGCAGCCGGCCAGCCTATCCCGCGCCGCCGGCGACAGGCGCAGGCCGCGCCGGCCGGCCGCACGCCACCAGAGGTGGTCGAGGGCGGCCAGCCGGTCGCCGGGGGAGAGTTCCCTCCAGGCCGGCAGCCGCACGATCAGATGCTGCAGGCGGTAGTAGAGGTCGGCGCGGAAACTGCCCGCGTCCACCATGGCCGCCAGGTCCCGGTGCGTGGCGCAGACCACGACGCAGTCCACCGTGCGCGCCGTGCCGCTGCCCAGGGGCGTCACGCGGCGATCCTGCAACACGCGGAGCAGCCGCGTCTGTGATGCCAGGGGCATGTCGCCGATCTCGTCAAGGAAGAGCACGCCGCCGTCGGCCTCCAGGATGCGGCCGGTGGCCCCCTTGCGACGGGCGCCGGTGAAGGCGCCCTCCTCGTAGCCGAACAGTTCGGCCTCGATCAGGGTTTCGGGCAGGGCGGCGCAATTGACGGCCACCAGGGGACCCGCGGCCCGTTCGCAGGCGCCGTGGACGGCGCGCACGAATTCCTCCTTGCCGCTGCCGGTCTCGCCCAGGACCATGACCGAGAGCCCGGCATTGACGGCGCGCACGGCCCGGTTCAGCTCGCCGCGCACGGCCGGGTTGAACCAGTTGCCCCGGTCCGCGGCGGCGCCGGGGCGGCCGGCGGGAGCCGCCGGCACTTCGGCATCGACGGTGCGCACGGGCCGCACCGCGCTCGGTCCGGCGTCGGCGCTGACATGCAGGGGGTCGCCGTTGCGCGCCCTGGCCACCGAGGTCCCCTTCAGGTCGGGCGCCACGGCGAAGACCTCCTCCACGGGCTTGCCGAGGAGGCTCCAGTCGGTGCCGAGCCAGCGCAGGGCGGCCCGGTTGGCGCCTTCGATGCGGCCGTCCCGGAGCAGCAGCACGCCCTCCTGGTAGGAGCCCAGGCAGGCGCGATGGGGATGCAGGCGCAGCCGGGTCAGGCGCTCCGGGGCGTTCATGATCCAGCGGTGCTCGATCTCCCGCACCGCCCGCTTGACCACGGCGCGGGCGTAGCCGCGCGGCAGGCGGGCGTCGCCGGAGACGTCGATGACGCCGGCCACCTCGCCCCGGTGGTCCAGGATGGGGGCGGCCGTGCAGCAGAGGATGCGGTGATGCAGGTGGAAGTGCTCGCTGCCCCAGACCTCGACCAGGTGGTTGTCGGCGATGGCCGTGCCGACGGCGTTGGTGCCCCGCTCGCCCTCGCTCCAGGAGACGCCCGGCATCAGGGCCACCCGGGCGGCGCGCTGCATGAAGCGGCCGACGCCGCGGGCATCGAGGATCATGCCGCGGGCATCGGCCAGGAGGATCAGGCTGTCGCTGTCCTCCAGGGTCTCGTGGAGGAACTCCATTTCCGGCTCGGCCAGGGCCAGCAGGGCTTCGGCGCGGGCCTTGGCCTCCTCCAGTTCCCTGTGGCCGAGGGGCTCCGGGGCCGCGATGCGGTCCACCTCCATGCCCTCCCGGGCGCAGCGCTGCCAGGAGCGCAGCACCCGGTCCGGCACCAGGCCGGCGGGCAGGCGCGACAGTTCGAAGAACTCCCGCCGCGCCCTTTCCAGGTCGGCCAGGGACGGCGCCCGCTGCACGGCCTCGGCAATTGCGATTCCCGCTTGGTTCCTGCCCATGGTCTCCACCTGTCGCGCCGCGCGGCTGTCGCCGCCGACTTGTCGCAAAATGCGACAACTTATTGATTTTTCGAAGATAAATTAGCAGGAATCGGCGGGGGAATGCAAGCACCCGGCCATCCGGGGTTGCGCATCTGCGGCATCGATCCGCCCAACTCATTGAAATTCAAACAATTGCAGCCTGCCGCAATGCAGCACGGACGGGGCCTGGCACGGCCGCTGCAATGGGGGGCTCCGTCCGGCGCCGCCGGAAACCCGTCAACCGAACAACAGGAGGAGCCTCCCATGGCCACGATCACCGTCAACGGCATCACCATCGACAACCCCTTCAAGTCCCGCTACGGCAACTTCATCGGCGGCAAGTGGGTGCAGCCGGTGGACGACCTGTACTTCACCAACAACACGCCCATCACCGACAAGCCCCTGTGCGAAGTGCCGCGCTCCAACGAGAAGGACATCGCCCTCGCCCTGGACGCCGCCCACGCCGCCAAGGCCGCCTGGGGCAAGACCTCGCCGGCCGAGCGGGGCAACATCCTGAACCGGATCGCCGACCGCCTCGAGGCCAACCTGAAGCTGGTCGCCACCGCCGAGACCCTGGACAACGGCAAGCCCATCCGCGAGACCATGGCCGCCGACATCCCGCTGGCCATCGACCACTTCCGCTACTTCGCGGGCTGCGTGCGCGCCGAGGAAGGCTCGATCTGCGAGATCGACGACGACACCTACGCCTACCACTACAAGGAGCCCCTGGGCGTGGTCGGCCAGATCATCCCCTGGAACTTCCCCATCCTGATGGCCGTGTGGAAGCTGGCCCCGGCGCTGGCCGCCGGCAACTGCGTGGTCCTGAAACCCGCCGAGCAGACCCCCGCCTCCATCCTGGTGGTCATGGAACTGATCGGCGACCTGCTGCCGCCCGGCGTCGTGAACGTGGTGAACGGCTTCGGCCTGGAAGCCGGCAAGCCGCTGGCCTCCAGCAACCGCATCGCCAAGATCGCCTTCACCGGCGAGACGACGACCGGCCGCCTGATCATGCAATACGCCTCGCAGAACCTGATTCCCGTGACGCTGGAGCTGGGCGGCAAGAGCCCCAACATCTTCTTCGAGGACGTGCTGGACGCCGACGACGGCTTCTTCGACAAGGCCCTGGAAGGCTTCACCATGTTCGCCCTCAACCAGGGCGAGGTGTGCACCTGCCCCTCCCGCGCCCTGATTCAGGAATCCATCTACGACCGCTTCATGGAGCGCGCCCTGAAGCGCGTCGCCGCCGTCACCCAGGGCAACCCCCTGGACCCGGCCACCATGATCGGCGCCCAGGCTTCCGGCGAACAGCTGGAAAAGATCGTCTCCTACCTGGACCTGGGCAAGAAGGAAGGCGCCGAGTGCCTGATCGGCGGCAGCCGCAACGTGCTCGAAGGTGACCTGAAGGACGGCTTCTACGTGAAGCCCACCGTCTTCCGCGGCCACAACAAGATGCGCATCTTCCAGGAGGAGATCTTCGGGCCCGTGGTCTCCGTCGCCACCTTCAAGGACGAGGCGGAAGCCCTGCAGATCGCCAACGACACCCTCTACGGGCTGGGCGCCGGCGTGTGGACCCGCAACGGCAACCGCGCCTTCCGCATGGGCCGCGGCATCCAGGCCGGCCGCGTGTGGACCAACTGCTACCACGCCTACCCGGCCCACGCGGCCTTCGGCGGCTACAAGCAGTCCGGCATCGGCCGCGAGACCCACAAGATGATGCTCGACCACTACCAGCAGACCAAGAACCTGCTCGTCTCCTACGCCGAGAGCAAGCTGGGCTTCTTCTGATCGGCGGCCGACCGCGCCGCCGGGCTCCGGCCCGGCGGACTCCCGTCTCCAACCTCCATCGATCCCTTCGATGGCTTGACGCCCGGCCCCGCGCCGGGCGCTTTTTTTCCGGAGGACCCATGAGCGACCAACCCGCGACCCGCGTCTCCGCCACGCCGGCGGCCCTGGAACTGATCGAGACCCTGAAGGCCCGCCACGGCGCGCTGATCTTCCACCAGTCCGGCGGCTGCTGCGACGGCAGCGCCCCCATGTGCTTCCCGGCCGGCGAATTCCTCGTCGGCGATTCGGACGTGCGCCTGGGCGAGATCGGCGGCGTGCCCTTCCACATGCACCGCAGCCAGTTCGCCTACTGGGAGCACACCCACCTGATCATCGACGCCATCCCCGGGAGCGGCGGCATGTTCTCCCTGGAGCGGCCGACCGGCCTGCGCTTCATCACCCGCTCCCGGCTTTACGAGGACGAGGAACTTGCCCGGCTGCCGCCGGTGGCCTGAAGGGCGGGGCCGGCCGCGGGCACGCCTTCTGCTAAGGGTGGACCGGACGCCGCCGCTTTTCCCCGCCGGCCCCCGACCGCAGCCAACGAATTACATGAATTCATAGGGTTAGGGAAAGCGGACGATATGTAGCAAAGACGACAGCAAGGCTTGGCACGGCCTGCGTTATTTAGTAAAAAGATATAACGATGACGACCAGCGAAAAATCCCTCGCCCACCGGCTCGCCGGGGGCCGCAAGGTGGACCGGGTCACCCTCCTCCAGACGGTGGCCGAGAAGGGGTCCATCAATGCCGCCGCCAAGGCCCTCGGGCTCACCTACAAGGCGGCCTGGGAAGCGGTGGATGCCCTCAACAACCTGTCGGAGGTGCCCCTCGTGGAACGCACGACGGGCGGCGCCCGGGGCGGCGGCACCCGCCTGACGCCCCACGGGGAGAAGGTCCTCACCCTGTTCCGGGAAATCGACGGCGAGTTCCGTCGCTTCCTCGAGGCCATGGGGTCCGGCCCGGCCTCCTTCGACCGATTCTTTCAAGCCTTTCGCCACGTCAGGAGATGGAATATGAGAACCAGCGCCCGCAACCAGTTCCTCGGCCGCGTCACCCGCGTGGTGCCCGGGGCCGTCAATGCCGAAGTGGTCCTCGACATCGGCGGCGGCACCGACCTGGTGGCCGTCGTCACCCGCGAGAGCGCGGACAACCTGGGGCTGGCCCCGGGGGTCGAGGCCTATGCCCTGATCAAGGCGCCCTGGGTCATCGTCACCCCGGACGACGGCATGCGCAGCAGCGCCCGCAACCGGCTTTGCGGCATCGTCACCCGCTGCACCGAGGGCGCGGTCAATGCCGAGGTGGTGATCGAACTTCCCGGCGGCAAGACCGTGGCCGCCATCGTCACCAACGACAGCGTCAAGTCCCTGGGCCTCGCCGTGGGCCAACGGGCCTGCGCGCTGATCAAGGCCTCCCACATCATCCTGGCCGTCGACGCGTGAGGAAGCCCCGATGAACCGCCTGCACCGCGCCGCCGCGCTCGCCGCCCTGCTCGGCCCGGCCTCTGCCTTCCCCTGCCGGGCCGACGAGGTTTCCGCCGCCGTCGCCGCCAACTTCACCGTCCCCATGCAGAAGATCGCCGTCGAATTCGAGAAGGAGACCGGCCACAAGGTGGTCGCCTCCTTCGGATCCACCGGCAAGTTCTACGCCCAGATCCGGAACGGCGCCCCCTTCGAGGTGCTGCTGGCCGCCGACGACGAGACGCCGGCGAAGCTGGAGAAGGAAAACGCCGCCGTCGCCGGCAGCCGCTTCACCTATGCCATCGGCACCCTGGTGCTCTGGTCGGCGAAGCCGGGCTACGTCGATGACAAGGGCGACGTGCTGGCCCGGGGCGAATACAGGCACCTGTCGATCGCCAATCCGAAGCTGGCGCCCTACGGCGCCGCCGCCGTGGAGACGTTGACGAAACTGAAGCTGATCGACGCCGCACAGGCGAAGTTCGTCACCGCCGAGAACATCACCCAGGCGCACCAGTTCGCTGCCTCGGGGAACGCGGAACTGGCCTTCGTCGCCCTGTCCCAGGTCTGGAAGGACGGCAGGCTGGCCGAGGGCTCCGCGTGGATCGTGCCGGCGAACCTGTACGAGCCCATCCGCCAGGACGCCGTCATCCTCGAGAGGGGGCGCGGCAAGGCGGCCGCGGAGGCGCTGATGAAATACCTGAAGTCGGACAAGGCCAGGGCCGTCATCAGGTCCTACGGCTACACCCTGTGAAGATCGCCATCGCCACCAGGGGCTTCGCCACCGTCTCCGGCCACGCCGGCCAGGCGCGGGAATGGCTGGTGTACGACTGCCGGCCGGGCGAACCCCTGCCCCCGCCCGAGCGCATCACCCTCGCCAGGGAACAGCTTCCCCACCACTTCCAGGACGACGGACCCCACCCGCTGCACGGCGTCGAGGTCGTCGTCGCGGGCAGTGCGGGCGACGGCTTCGTGCGCCACATGGGAAAGTGGGGCGCCCAGGTGCTGCTCACCGGCGAGACGGACCCGGATGCCGCCCTGGCGAGGATCCTCGCCGGCGAGGCCCTGCCGGAAACCCGCTTCGACATCACCACCACCCTGTGCAAGCTGCGGGACCTGTTCTCGCGCCATTGAGCCCCATGCCCCTGCCCGACGACGACCTGGCGCGCATCCTCCGGGAGGACGTGCCCCACGGTGACCTGACCACCGGGGCCCTGGGCATCGCCGCCCGCCCGGGACGCCTGGAGTTCCGCGCCCGGCAGGCGATGCGCCTGTGCGGCACGGAGGATGCCGCGCGGATATTCGGCCTGGCCGGGGCGACGGCCCGGCCGGTCCTCGGATCGGGCACCCGGGCCGAAGCCGGGGATTTGCTGCTGGAGGCGGCCGGTACCGCCGGCGCCCTGCACCGGGCCTGGAAGGGCGCCCAGACCCTGGTCGAATGGGCGAGCGGCCTGGCCAGCGCCGCCGCCGACATCGTCGCCGCCGCCGGGCCGGTACCGGTGGCCTGCACGCGCAAGAACGTGCCGGGCACCCGCGCCCTGTCGGCCCGGGCGGTGCGCGCCGGCGGCGCCCGCCTGCATCGCCTGGGGCTTTCGGAAACCTTGCTCGTCTTCCACGAGCACCGCCTCTTCCTCGCCGAGCCGGCGGAGCGGACGGTGGCCCGGCTACGCGCCGGCGAGCCGGAAAAGAAGGTCGTCGTCGAAGTGGCAGACGTGGCCGAGGCCCTGGCCTGGGCGCGGGCCGGAGCCGACGTGCTGCAACTGGAGAAATTCACCCCCGCCGACGTCACCGCCTGCCGACAAGCCGTCGCGGCCCTGGCCCATCCGCCCCTGCTCGCCGCGGCCGGCGGCATCCACGCCGGCAATGCCGCCGACTACGCGGCGGCCGGCGCCGGGCTGCTGGTCACCTCGGCGCCCTACACGGCACCGCCCCGGGACGTGCAGGTCGTCTTCTTCCCATGCTGAGCGTCCAGGACTGGATCGCCCTGCGGCTGACGGCGGAACTCGCCGGCCTCACCACCGTCCTGCTGCTGCTCGTCGGCACGCCCATCGCCTGGTGGCTGGCCCGCACCCGCTCGCGCCTGAAGGGGCCGATCGGCGCCGTGGTCGCCCTGCCCATCGTGCTGCCGCCGGCCGTGCTCGGCTTCTACCTGCTGGTGCTGATGGGCCCGGACGGGCCGGTCGGCCGCGCCACCCAGGCGCTGGGCCTGGGGCTGCTGCCCTTCACCTTCGCCGGCCTGGTGGTGGCCTCGGTCATCTACTCCCTGCCCTTCGTCGTGCAGCCCCTGCAGAACGCCTTCGAGGCCATCGGCGAGCGGCCCCTGGAGGCGGCGGCCACCCTGCGGGCGGGGCCCTGGGACTGCTTCTTCAGCGTCGTCGTGCCCCTGGCGCGGCCGGGCTTCGTCACCGCCGCCATCCTCGGCTTCGCCCACACGGTGGGCGAGTTCGGCGTCGTGCTGATGATAGGCGGCAACATCCCGGGCAAGACCCAGGTCCTGTCGATGGCCATCTACAACCACGTGGAGGCCCTGGAGTACGGCCCGGCCCACTGGCTGGCCGGCGGCCTGCTGGCCTTCTCCTTCGCCGTGCTGCTCGCCCTCTACACCCTGAACCCGGCCAACCGCCCGGGCCGCCGCCATGGCTGAGGCCGGCATCCGGGCCCGCCTGCGCCTGCCCTATCCGGGCTTCGCGCTCGACGTCGACCTCTCCCTTCCCGGCCGCGGCATCACCGCCCTCTTCGGCCATTCCGGATCCGGCAAGACGACGCTGCTGCGCTGCGTCGCCGGCCTGGAAAAAGCCGCCGGGCGCCTGAGCGTGAACGGGGAGACCTGGCAGGACGACGGCGTCTTCCTGCCCACCCACCGGCGGCCCGTGGGCTACGTGTTCCAGGAGGCGAGCCTCTTCCCCCACCTGACGGTGCGCGGCAACCTGGAGTACGGCATGCGGCGGGCCGGCGGCATCGGCCGGGTGGACTTCGGCCAGATAACCGCCCTGCTCGGCATCGGCGACCTGCTCGAACGGCGGCCGGACCGGCTCTCCGGCGGCGAGCGGCAGCGCGTCGCCATCGCCCGGGCCCTGCTCACCCGGCCGCAGATCCTGCTCATGGACGAGCCCCTGGCCGCCCTCGACCCGGCCAGGAAGAGCGGCATCCTGCCCTACCTGGAACGCCTCCACGACGAACTGGCCATCCCCGTCCTCTACGTCACCCACTCGGTGGACGAGGTGGCCCGCCTGGCCGACCACCTGGTGGTGCTGGAAGCGGGGCGCGCCGTGGCCGCCGGACCCCTCGCCGAGACCTTCGGCCGCCTCGACCTGCCCCTGGCCCAGGACGAGGGCGCCGGGACCGTGCTGGCAGCCCGTGTGGCCGGCCACGATGCCGACGGCCTGACACGCCTGGCCATCCCGGGGGGCGAGATCCTGGTGCCCCGGCGCGGCGAGGCCGTCGGCCAGCCGGTGCGCCTGCGCATCACGGCCCGCGACGTCAGCCTGGCCCTCGCCCACCACCAGGACACCAGCATCCTCAACGTGCTGCCGGCCACCGTCACGGGCTTCGCCGAGGTTTCCGGCCAGGTCATGGTCAGCCTCGATGCCGGCGGCACGCGGCTGCTCGCCCGCATCACCCAGCGCTCCCGGGACCGCCTTGCCCTGCGCGTCGGCGCGGCGGTCCATGCCCAGATCAAGTCGGTGGCGCTGTTCTGAGGCGGCGGCCCCGCCGGGGATCCGCGGCCGGCCCGGCGCCATGACGAATGGAATCCGCCCGGCGGACGCCCGGGACGGGCTCAGAACCTCGCGGAGAAGGCCAGGCGCAGGGTGCGCCCGAGTTGCACCATCCGGTCCCGGGGACCGCCCAGGGTGGCATCCAGGGCGACGGGGTCGGCGTATTTCCGGTCGGTGAGGTTGTAGACGCCGAGGCTGGCGTCCCAGCGGGCCCCCGCCGGCCGGTGCAGCACGTTCGCATTGAAAACGGCATGGCCGGGAACCCGGCCGTCGGCCATGCCGGTGCGCCGGCGGCTCATGGCCTGGGCCTCCAGGCCGGCCTTCCAGGCTTCGCCGGCCAGCGGCAGCGCCAGGTTGGCCTTGAGGGCGTGCCGCGCCATGTTCTCGAGGGAACCGCCGGCCAGGCTGGCCGATTGCAGCGTGTACCCGGCCCGGACCGCGGCCCCGCCCGCCCAGTGGTGCAGGTACTCGACCTCGAAGCCCCTGGCCGTCGCCTCGGGGATGTTCCGGGTCTGGGTCGTCGCGGCGTCGAGGGCCAGCATGTCCCGGACCCGGAAGAAATAGAGGGAGGCCGACATCCGGCTGCGGGGTCCGACCTGTCCTTCCCAGGTCAGGTCCAGGGACTTCATGCGCTCGGGCATCAGGCCCGGATTCCCGACCGCGAATCCGGCCGTGCTGTAGAAGCGCTGGTAGACGGTCGGGTCGCTGAAGGCCGTGGCATAGAGCAGCTTGAAGGTCCCGGCGGCGGCGGTCTGCCGGACCAGGCCGAGGCGGGGGCTCCAGTGGCCGGGCATTTCGGAAAGCCGGTCGCGGCGCAGGCCCAGGGTCAGGTAGGTGTTGTCGCCGACCTCCATCTCGTCCTGGGCATAGAAGCTCCACTGGCGGCTGCTGCGGCGGTCTTCGAGGCAGGGGGCCGGCCCGGTGCCGAAGCAGCCCACGCCCTCGTCGTCGTTGCGCTGGTCCTGGCGGACATTGTTCCGGTATTCCAGGCCGGCGATCCAGCGGTGGCCCTGCCAGGCGGTGGAGAGCAGGCGGCTCTCGAATCCCCACCAGGCCCCGGTCGCCCGGTCCCGGTTCTTCACGAAGGGCGGGTAGACGTAGGGGAAGTCTCCCTCGTAGAGGTAGCGCCCGCCATAGACCCGGTTGTGCACGGAATTGCTGCGGTTCAACTGCAGGTCGTGGGCGACTTCGGCCAGGGTGTAGATGTCGGCTTCCCGATGCCGTTCGTCGTTGAACTCGGTGGCAAAGCTCCCGGTGGGGACGGTGCGATCGCGCTCCGAATGGACCAGGGTCGCCCGCCAGCCGCCCGCCTTGACGCGCCCGAAGAACTTGCCGACCCGGTCGCCCTCCACGTGCTCCGCCTCCGTGCCGATGCCGGCGCCCGCCAGGTCCGGGAAGGAAGAGCGCTGGCCCCGGGCGCGGCTGCCCGTGGCCGACAGGAGGACATCCGCGCCGCCGGCGGTGAGCCCGCCCCAGCTGGCGCGCAGTTCCCCGGCCCGGCCGCTGCCCAGGCTGGCGGCGATCTCGGTGCCGCCGACGGCGGCGCCGCTGCGCGTCACGACGTTGATCACGCCGAACAGGGAGTCGCCGCCGTACACGGAAGCACTCGGCCCCCGCACCACCTCGATCCGGTCCACCAGGTCGAGGTCGAGCGGGAAGGAATTGTCGATGTTGGCGCTGCCGTAGAGGTTCTCGTTCACCGGGATGCCGTCGATGAGCAACTGCAGGCGCGAGCGGTAGTCGCCGGGTGCCGAAACACCCCGGACCCCGACGTAGGCATAGGTGTGGTCGTTGGTGACGGTGTAGCCGTTCAGGGTGCGCAGGGCATCGGCGAGGGTCCGCCAGCCGAAGGTCCGGATGTCCTGCCGGGTCAGCAGCGAGATCGAGGACGGCGTCGTCTCGGCATTGACCGCGAACTTCGGCGTGCGGATGACACGCGCCTGGAGCAGGGCTTCCAGGTCCAGGTCCGGCAGTTCGTCGGCCAGGGCGACGGCGGGGCCCCAGGCCAGGGCGGCCAGGGCGAGCCCGTACAGGGTGGCGCGCCTGCCGGCCACGGGCGCCGATCGCTTCGCCTGGTATCGAGTCATCCGTCCTGATTCCGCCTTCGACCGCCGGCCGGCGGTCCCTGACCGGGTCACCCCGGCCTCCCCGTTTCGGCGGGATGCGGGGAGCGCCCCCGCCCCGTCTTCTCGGTGCGCACTATACGGCTTCCGCCGCCGGCGTGGCCGTGTCGCCCGCCCCCCCCACCCCCGCAAGACCTTTACCCGGCGGCCGCGGAAAGGGCGTCCGATTCTATGGTCGTGTCGCCGGGCGGTCCCGCCACGGCGCCGTCGAGCAGGGCCCGGGCGATCGCCGCCGGCGTCACGGCCCGGTAGCGCGCCGGGATCAGCGGCCGGAACACCCGCGCGACGGCGATGCCGAGCCGCTCGCCGGGGCGGCTTTCGGCCCGCTCGGCGTCGATCAGCGAGGGCCTGACGACGGTCAGGGACGGGTAGCCCAGCGCCCGCAGGCCCGCCTCCGCCTCGCCCTTGGTGCGCAGGTAGAAGTTGCCCGAGCGCGGATCGGCGCCCAGGGACGAATTCAGCGCGAAGCGGCTCGCCCCCGCCTGCCGGGCGAGCCGGGCCAGCCGCAGCACCAGGTCCCGGTCCACGGCGGCGAAGGCCGCCCGGGAGCCCGCCTTGGCGATGGTGGTGCCCAGGGTGCAGACCACGCCGTCGGCCCGCCAGCAATCCTCGTCGCCGGCCAGGGTCGCCGGATCGGCGACCCGGTTGTCCAGGCGCTCGCGGGCGGACAAGGGCCGGCGGGTGACGGCCACCACCCGGCCGACCCGCGGATCGTCCAGGGCCAGGGCGAGCACCGCCTGGCCGACGGCCCCGGTGGCACCGAACAGCAGGATCGTCGCACCGTCCCGGCGGGCAGCCTGGGCGGATTTCTTCCGGGTCATCGCGCTTCCCTTTCGCGGGCGGGCATGGGCGCCCATTTGACCACGCCACGGCCCGCCCGGCCCACCCGGCCCACCCGGCCCACCCGCCCCGGGCGGCGACGCGGCGAGGCTCCCGCCCTCCACCCGGGCCGGCGGGGAATACAATCGGCCGAAGCGGATTCCCGAGGCGCGCGCCGGCGCCATGCCGGGATGCCGAGTCTCCCGGAGGACGCACCGTGGACCCATCGAGCGCGGAAGAGACCCCTGGTGCCGTCCCCACCGGACTGGCCCGGGCGCTGCTCGACGCCATTCCCGCCCACACGGCGATCCTCGACCGTCGGGGCACCATCGTCGCCGTCAATGCCGCCTGGCAGGATTTCTCCGACGCCCACTGCGGCCCCTCCTGCCTTCGCCTGGCCGGTTCCGGCGTCGGCGCGAACTACCTGGACACCTGCCGCCGCTGCGTCGGACTCGGCGCCGACCAGGGCCTGGAGGCGGCCCGGGGCATCGAGGCCGTGCTGGCCGGGCGGGCGGACCGCTACACCCTGGAATACCCTTGCCATGGTCCCGGGGCAGAGCGCTGGTTCGTCCTGGAGGCCACACCCCTGGACGTCGGCGACGCGGCTTGCCTGGTCACCCACTGGGACGTCACGCAGCGGCGGGCCGATGCCGACGCCCTGCGCGAGAGCCGGGACCGCTACGCGGCGCTCGTGGACAACAGCCTGGATGCGGTGCTGCTGACCTCGCCGGACGGCGGCGTCCTGGCGGCCAATCCGGCCGCCTGCGCGATGTTCGGGCGAACGGCGGCGGAAATGGCCCGGGCCCGCCGCGACGACCTGGTCGATGCCACCGATCCCCGCCTGGCCGCCGGAATCGGGGAACGGGCGCGCACGGGCCGCTTCCACGGCAAACTCCGCTACCGCCGCCGCGATGGCAGCCTCTTTCCCGGCGAGACCTCGTCGTCCGTGTTCACGGACCGGACCGGCGCGCTGCGCACCAGCACGACGATCCGCGACGTCGGGGCGCGGCATCGGGCGGAGGCGGCGCTGCGGGAAAGCGAGGCCCGCTACCGCCAGTTGTTCGACTCCATGGCCCAGGGCGCCTTCCTGCAAGGGGCCGACGGCACCCTGCAGGACATCAATCCGGCGGGCCTCGAACTCCTCGGCCTGACGCGGGAAGAGTTCCTGGGCAGGACGTCCGTGCATCCCGCGTGGCGGGTCGTCCGCGAGGACGGCTCCCCCTTGCCCCCCGACGAGCATCCGTCCATGGTGGCCCTGCGCACCGGCAAGCCGGTGACGGGGCAGGTGGCCGGCGTCTTCAACCCCCGGCGCGGCGAATTCGTCTGGATGACCGTCAATGCCATCCCCCGCCTGGGCGGCGACGGGCGCCCGATCGAGGTCCATGTCACCCTGCACGACATCACGGCGAGCAGGCGGGCCGGGCAGGAACTGGCGGCGGTCCATGAACGACTGGCGCTGGCCCTGGCCGGCGGCAACCTGGGCACCTACGACACCGACCTGGAGAGCGGCAGGTCGCTCGTCAATCGGCGCTACCTGGAGATGCTCGGTGACCCTCCCGGTGAGACCGGCTTCGACATGCGGGAGTGGCTCTCCCGGATCCACCCCGACGACCTTCCCGGCGTGCTGGCGAATGGCGAGGCGGCGACGGGCCGCGAAGGCGGCCATTTCGAGGCCGAATACCGGATGCGCCACCGGGACGGACAGTGGATCTGGGTCCTCGACCGGGGCCGGGCCATGGACGCCGGCCGGGAGGGCAGGCCCCGCCGGGCCGTCGGCACCCTGGTGGACATCACCCGGCAGAAGGAGGCGGCGCTGCAACTGCAGGCCAGCGAGGCCCGCTACCGCAGCCTGGTGGAAAGCTCTCCGGATCCCGTTTGGGTCATCACCGACGGACGCCTTTCCGTCGTCAACGATGCAGGGGTCCGCATGCTCGGCGCCGGGACGGCCGACCAGCTGATCGGCCGCAACGTCTTCGACTTCATCCATCCCGACTTCCACGACCTGGTGCGGAAGCGGGTCGCCCGGGCGAGGAGCGGGCTCGGAAACCCGCCACGCGAGATCAGGCTGCGCCGGCTCGACGGCAGCCTCGTGGAGGTCGAGGCGTCGTCGGCTCCCGTCCTCCGGGATGGCCTGCCGTCCACCCACGTGGTCACCCGGGACATCTCCGAGCGCAAGCAGGCGGAAGCCAAGATCGCCGCCCTGCGCACCGAACTCTGGCAGATGCTCGAATGGCAGGCCGCTGGCCAGACGGCCGCAGCGATTGCCCACGACATCAACCAGCCCCTGAACGCCATCACCACCTACGGCGAGGCGGCCAGGCGCATGCTTGCCGACTGGGACGCGGCACCGCCCCGGCTGGCCGACGCCCTGGCCGGCATGACCGAACAGGCGGCCCGGGCCGGCACCGTGGTCAAGGAGCTGCTGTCCTCCTTCCGCCACCCGGAAGGCACGCCGGAGGCCATCGACCTGCGTTCCCTGGCCGAGGACGCGGCGGCCCTGGTGGCGGCCGATGCGGGCCGCCGGATTGACATCACCATCGACGCAGGTCCGGCGGCGATTTCCGTGCGGGCGCACCGCCTCCAGGTGGAAAAGGCCCTGGTGAACCTGCTGCGCAACGCCGTCGATGCGGTGGCGGCCATGCCGGACGGGAAGGGGATCATCGAGGTGCATCTGGCCGTGGATGGCACAATGGCGCAATTGAGCGTCATCGACCCGGGTCCCGGCCTTTCCCCAGAAAACGTGAAACGACTGTTCCAGCCCTTCTTCACCACCAAGCCCGGCGGCATCGGCATGGGCCTGGCCATCAGCCGTTCCCTGCTCCAGGCCAACGACGGGCGACTGTGGCACGAGCCCGCCCCCGGCGGCGGCGCCGCCTTCCACTTCACCCTGCCCCTGGCATGAACACACCGCAAGAACATGGGGCCGCGCAGCGGCGAACCGTGTCCACCCCTCCCGGGGGGAGGGTAGCCCGGTGAGCCCGCCCACCGTCTTCGTGGTGGACGACGACGCGGCCGTGCGGGCCGGCGTCTCGATGCTGCTGGAAACCGCCGGCATCCGCCACGAGTGCCACGGCGACGCGGAATCCTTCCTCGCCGCCTGGGATCCGGAGCGGACCGGCTGCGTGGTCCTGGACCTGCGCATGCCGGGCATGGACGGCCTCGCGGCCCAGGAGGAACTGGCCCGCCGCGGCAGCCGCATGCCCATCATCTTCCTCTCCGCCTTCGGCGACGTGCCGACCACCGCCCGGGCCATGCGCTCGGGTGCCGTGGATTTCATGACCAAGCCGGTGGACGGCGGCCAGCTCGTCGAGCGGGTCCATGCGGCCCTAGACACGGCCGAGCGCGACCGGCGCGCGGCGGCGCTCGGCGCCCGCTTCCGCGCCGGCATGGCGGCGCTGACCGGACGCGAGCGCGAAATCCTCGCCCTGGCCATCATCGGCACCTCCAACAAGGCCATCGCGGAGCAGCTCGACATCAGTCCCCGCACGGTGGAGGTGCACCGGTCCCGCGTCGTCCTCAAGCTCGGCGTGAAATCCCTCGTCGAATTGCATACCCTGGCGGAATCCCTGGGCGTCACCCTGCACGACCTCCTCGGGCTGGGCTAGGCCGCCGGCCCATGGGCGCGGCCGGGGATGCGGCGCGCGCCGGCCGGGGCGCCATCCCGCCCTCATAAGTGCTGCCACGTAGGCATTGCCCCCAATTCCAATCGGGTTGATTCGGGGATTAAATGATGCTGCATCGCGGCAGTCCTCCGAGCCCACGACCGTCCCCGCGAGTGCCAGAGAAGGCCATGTCGCCGAACGCCCGCGTCCCCGGCATCCCCCTGCGCGCCCCACCGGCACGTCGGTCCCCCCTGTGCAATCGGCCGGCCTTGCCGCAGTCAAACGGCATCGCGCCATGACCGGCATCGGCCGCTTCCTGCTTCGCATGGTCCGCGGCGCGCGCAGCCGCTGGCTGTTCCCGGTGGCGCTGCTGCCCGGCTTCGCCGCCCTGCTGATCCTCTCGCACGCCACCTACACCCACGAACAGGCCGACCTGGAACTCGGCACCCTGCAGACGGCACGGGCCCTGGCCCAGGCGGTGGACGCCGAACTGGCCGGCGCCCAGGCGGTCCTCGCCGGCCTGCGCCTGTCCTGGACCCCCGGCAGCGAAGCGGGAACGCTCGCCCCGCAGGCCCGGCGAGCGCTTGCCGTCTTTCCCGGCGCCGCCTACATCGCGGTGTTCGACGGCCAGGGACGGGGGCACCTGCACACCCTCGCCCCTCCCGACCTCCCCCTGCCGCGCCTCCAGGCCGACATGGACGGCGGATTCCCGCCCCCGCCGGCCGCCGGACGGGTGAGCGACCTGGTTTCCGACGGCGTGGCACGGCGGCCGCTGCTCACCCTGGACCAGCCGGCGGCCGAATCCGGCGGACCGCCCTACCTGTTCCGGATGGGACTCGGCAGCGAGCGCCTGGCCGGCCTGCTGGCACGCCAGAAGCTGCCGCCGGGATGGATGTCGGCGGTATACGACCGGCGCGGGGTCACCGTCGCCCGCAGCCGCCACCACGACGAGTTCCTCGGCCGTCCGGCGGCGGCGGCCCTGCGTGCCCGCATGCAGGCGGCGGCCGAAGGCTTCGGCGAGGTGACGACCCTCGAAGGCATCCCCGTCTTCGCCGCCCACAGCCGCTCCGCCGACAGCGGCTTCACGGTCACCGTGGGGGTGCCCGTCGCCGAATTCCAGGGCAAGCTGAAGCAGACCCTGGGCATGGCCCTGCTGGCCCTGATCGCCGTCCTGCTCGGCACGCTCTGGATCGTATGGCGCCTGACCGGACAATTCCTCGCCTCCATCCGGGAGTTCACCACGGTGTCGCGGGCCGCCGCCGCCGGGGACCGGGACGCGCGGGTGGGCGACGACCAGCCCGAGGAATTCCGGCGCCTGGCCGAGGAATTCAACGGGCTGCTGCGCGGACGCCAGGAGGCCGAATCGCGGTCGAACGACAGCGAGACCCGTTTTCACGACCTGTTCCACAACATGGTCGAGGGCATCGCCCATTGCCGGCTGATCTACGAGGGGGGCCTGCCGGTGGATTTCGCCTATCTGGAGGTCAACCCGGCCTTCGAAGGCCTGACCGGCCTGCGGAACGTGGTGGGAAGGCGGGTCAGCGAGGTGATGCCCGGCCTGAGCCGGGCACGGCATCCGGAACAGTTCGACCTCTACGGCGCCGTGGCGGCGGGTGGCGGACCGGGCAAGGCGGAAATCTTCGTCGAGGAAGCGGGCCTCTGGTTTTCCATGTCGCTCTACAGCCCCCGCCAGGGGGACTTCATCGCCATCTTCGACGACATCACCGCCCGCAAGGAGGCCGAGGCAACGCTGCTCGAGTCCGAAACCAAATTCCGCCTGCTGGCCGAGAATTCCTCCGACTGCGTCTTCTGGGTCGATCCGGAGGGACGCTTCCGTTACGTGTCGCCGGCCTGCGAACGCCTTTCCGGCTACCGGCCGGAGGAATTCCTGGCCGATCCCGGCCTGATGCTGCGCCTCGTCGATCCGGAGGACCGGCCCGCCTATGCGGCCCACCTGGCCGCCCGGGACACCGACGATGCCGCCGAACTCGAACTGCGCATCGTGCGCAAGGACGGGGAAGCCCGCTGGATCTCCCATCACTGCCGGGTCCTGCGCGACGAGGCCGGCGTCTTCCTCGGCCGCCGCGGCCACAACCGCGACATCACCGAGCGGCGGGCCGCCGAAGACCAGATCCGCAAGCTCTCCCTGGCCGTCGAGCAGAGCACCGGCAGTGTCCTGATCACCGACACCGGGGGCCGCATCGAATACGTGAACGCGGCCTTCGAACGGACGACCGGTTACGCGCGCGACGAGGTCCTCGGCCGCAATCCGCGGCTCCTCGAATCCGGCCGGACGCCCACCGCCACCTTCACCGACCTGTGGCAGGCCCTCGGGCGCGGGGAATCCTGGCAGGGCGAGTTCATCAACCGGCGAAAGTCCGGGGAGGAGTACGTGGACCACGCCGTCGTCTCCCCCGTCCGCCAGGCCGACGGCCGGATCAGCCATTACCTGGGCATCCAGGAGGACATCACCGACAGGAAGCGCCAGGCGGCCGAGCTGGAGCGCCACCGGCACCACCTGACGGAAGTCGTCGCCGAAAGGACGGCGGAGCTGGCGGCGGCCAATGCCCGGCTGACCCGCAACGACGAGCGCCTGCAGGCCCTGCTGGCCCTCAGCCAGGATGCGGCCACCCTGGACGAGAGGGCCATCCTGGCCCGCGGCCTCGAGGAAGCCGTGCGCCTGACGGACAGCGAGGTGGGCTATGCCCACCTGCTGAACGAGGACCAGGAAACCCTGCAACTGGTGGCCTGGACCGCCGCCACCCTGGCCCGCTGCCAGGCCGGGCACGACGACCACTATCCGGTCTCCCGGGCCGGCATCTGGGCCGACACGGTCCGCACCGGACTGCCGGTGATCCACAACGACTATCCGCGGCAGGCCGACCGCCACGGGACGCCCGACGGCCATTTCCCCCTCGCCCGCCACCTGGGCGTCCCGATCCTGGACCAGGGCCGGGTGCGGCTCCTGATGGGGGTCGGCAACAAGGCGGCCCCCTACGGAGAGGCGGACATCGAGCAGCTTCGGGTGGTCGGTGCCGACCTCTGGCGCATCGTCGGCCGCCGCCGGCTGGAGACGGAGCTGGCCCGGGCGAAGGAGGCGGCCGAGGCCGCCGCCCGCTCGAAAGGCACCTTCCTGGCCAACATGAGCCACGAGATCCGCACCCCGATGAACGCCATCATCGGCCTGACCCACATGATGCGGCGGGCCTCGCCCACCCCCGAGCAGGCCGACCGCCTGGGCAAGATCGGCGGCGCCGCCGACCACCTGCTGGCGGTGATCAACGACATCCTCGACATCTCGAAGATCGAGGCCGGCAAGCTGACCCTGGAGCGGGCCGATTTCGACCTCGCGGCCATGCTGGCGCGCATCTGCGCCCTGGTGGCCGAGAAGGCCCAGGACAAGGGGCTGGAACTGGTGGTGGACACGGACGCCCTGCCGGAAGTGCTCAATGGCGACGCCACCCGCCTGGGCCAGGCCCTGCTCAACTACCTGGGCAATGCCGTCAAGTTCACCGAGCGGGGATCGGTCATCCTGCGGGCCCGCTGCGCCTGGGAAACGGTCCGCGAGATCATGGTCCGCTTCGAGGTCGAGGACACCGGCATCGGCCTGGCGCCGGAGCAGCTGGCGCGGCTGTTCCGGGCCTTCGAGCAGGCCGACCGTTCCACCACGCGCCAGTTCGGCGGCACCGGCCTGGGCCTGGCCATCGCCCGCCACCTCGCCGAACTGATGGGCGGCGAGGCCGGCGCGGAAAGCCGGCCCGGCGAAGGCAGCACCTTCTGGCTGACCGCCCGCCTGGGCAAGGCCGACCGCCAGCCGGCGCGTTTCGCCATCCCCGCCCTGGCCGGCCGGCGGGCCCTGGTGGCCGACGACATGGCGGCCACCCGCCTCGTCCATAGCCAGTTGCTGCGCATGGTCGGCCTGCGCGGCGAGGCCGTCGCCTCGGGGACGGCGGCCCTGGAGGCCCTGGCCGCCGCCGACCGCTCGGACGACCCCTTCCACCTGTTGCTCATCGACCTCCACATGCCGGACCTGGACGGCCTCGACACCCTGGACCGGATGCGCCTGCTCGCCCTCGACGCGCCCCCGGCGGCCCTGCTGGTCACCGCCTCGGCGGATCCGGAGATCGCCGAGGACGCCCGCCGGGCCGGCTTCGCCGACACCCTGGTCAAGCCCCTCACGGCCTCCGGCCTCCATGACGCCCTGTTGCGGATCTGGCCGCCCGACACGCCCTCGACGGCCGACGCGGGAACGGAGCCGCCGGCGTCGGTGGTCGAGGAGGCCCTGCGCCGAGACTTCCCCGGCATCCGCCTCCTGATCGCCGAGGACGACCGCCTGAACCAGGAGGTGGCGCGCGAACTCCTGGGCGACTTCGGCTGGACCCTGCACCTGGCCAACGACGGGCAGATGGCCCTGGACATGGCGGCCCGGACGGACTACGACCTGATCCTGATGGACATGCAGATGCCGGTCATGGGCGGCCTGGAAGCCACGCGGGCCATACGCGGGATCGAGCGCTACGCCCGCGTCCCCATCCTGGCCATGACCGCCAACGCCTTCATGGAGGACCGGGAGCGCTGCCTGGCCGCCGGCATGGACGATTTCGTCGCCAAGCCGGTGGATCCGGACCACCTCTTCTTGACCCTACTCAAATGGCTTACCCGGAGGGCGGACTAGGATAGGGAAGGGGCTGGAAAAGGAGGATGGCCATGCTATTCCAATCGCACCTGAAGCGCACCGTCCGCGAACAGCAGGAACGCATCGCGGACCTGGAGAACGAGAACCGGCAGGCCCGGGCCGGGCGGGCTGAACTGGAGCAGCGCCTGGCCAGGGCCGAGACCCTGGCCCATGGGGCCCGCCAGTGCGAGCTCTATGCCGGGCTGTTCCAGAAGCTGCAGTCCTTCGCAACCTCCCTGGGCGAGTTCCAGAAATCCCTGGCCGGGCTGGCGACCAGCCTGCAGGCCGAGAAGGGCAGCGCCATCCAGGCGGCCACCACTTCGGGGATCAGCCGCGCGGCGATGCAGAAGATCGTCGACAACCTGCGCCGCATGTCCGAGAAGACCCGGGAAAGCGCCAGCAGCGTCGAATCCCTGAACCACCGGGTGGACCAGATCGGCGGCATCGTCCAGCTGATCAAGGAGATCGCCGACCAGACCAACCTGCTGGCCCTCAATGCGGCCATCGAGGCGGCCCGGGCCGGGGAGAGCGGGCGCGGCTTCGCCGTCGTCGCCGACGAGGTGCGCAAGCTCGCCGAGCGCACCGCCCAGGCCACCAACGAGATCGCCGGCCTGGTCGGCAACATCCAGCAGGAGGCCCTGCAGTCGAAGCGGATCATGGAGGACCACGCGCAGAGCGCCCTGGCCTTCAGCCAGGACGGCCTCAAGGCCACGGAGGACATGCAGTCCCTGCTCACCCTGTCCAACCAGATGGAAGGCGCCATCTCGGCCAGTGCCCTGCGCAGCTTCGCCGAGCTGGCGAAGGTGGATCACCTGGTCTTCAAGTTCGAGATCTATCGGGTCCTGGCCGGGCTGTCCACCAAGGCCGCAGGCGACTTCGCCGACCACCGGGCCTGCCGGCTCGGCCGCTGGTACTACGAGGGCGACGGCCGCGACTGCTTCTCCGCCTTGCCGGGCTACCGGGAAATCGAACCGGCCCACATCCGCGTGCACCAGTGCGGGATCACGGCGCTCGAACGTCACGCCCGGGACGACCACGAGGGGGCGCTGGCCGAACTGGCCGGCATGGAGGCCGCCAGCATGACGGTGCTCCAGGAACTCGACCGGATGGCCGTGGCGGGCGAGTCCAACAGCAGCCTGCTCTGCCACCCCGGGGGCTGACCCGGCCGCGGCCGGCCGCTCAGATCGCCGTCGTCAGGCGCACCAGCCAGTCCGGCGCCCGGTCCAGCACCCAGCGTTCGAAGGCCTTGTCGGCGCCGCTCAGGATGGCGATGCCGAGCAGCAGCATGATGCCGCCGAGCAGGCGCTTGCCCGACCTGCCCGCCGCCAGCAGGCGCTTGCGCCAGCGCAGCATGGCCTCCCGCGAGAGCAGGCCGAGGAGCACCAGCGGCAGGCCGGCACCGAGGCCGAAGAGGCCCATCACCAGCGCCACCTGGGGCAGCCGCTCGCCCTGGCTGGCCAGGGTGATGGCGCCGCCCAGGGTGGGCCCGACGCAGGGGCTCCAGACCAGGCCGAGCAGCAGGCCGAGCAGGAACTGGCCGCCGAGCCCCTCCAGGGTCAGGCGGGAGAGCAGGTCCTGGCCGGTGCCCGACAGTCCGGACGCGGCAAGGGCAAAGCGTTCCTGCAGGCGGGCCGAGAGGAGGAGGATGCCGAAGGCCAGGAGCAGCACGGCGGCGCCCTGGCGCAGGGACTCCTGGTCGAGGCCGGCGACGCCGCCCAGGCTGGCCAGGGCGGTGCCGATCAGGGCGAAGGACAGGGTGAGCCCGGCGGCCAGGGCGAAGGGCCCCAGGCGATGGCTGGCGGCGGCCGTGCCGATCAGGATGGGCACCAGCGGCAGCACGCAGGGCGACAGGGTGGACAGCCCCCCTGCGGCCAGCGAGAGGCCGTAGGTGGCGAGGCCGAACTCCATGGCGGCGCCTGCCTCAGAGGGCCTTGCGGAGGAGGGCGGCGATGCCCTCGCGGCGCGTCTCGCCGACACTGCGGCCGACTTCGCGGCCCCCCTTGAAGGCGATCAGGGTGCTCTGGGTCGAGGCCCGCAAGGCCCTGACCACCGGCTTCTGGGCATCGAAATCGACCCGCAGGATGGCGATGCCGGCGAACTCGGGCGTCGCCGCCAGCGCCTCGATGACGGGCGCCTGGGCGCGGCAGGTGGGACACCAGTCGGCGTGGATCACCACCAGGCTCGGCCGGCCCTGCTTCTGCAGGGCCTCGAAGGCGGCGGGCTCGAAGGGCTGGCCGGCGGCGGCGGCCAGGCCGGCGGCGGCGGCGAGGGCGGCAACGAAGGTTCTGCGCAGCATGTCGTTCTCCTGTCGGGGTCCGGGGTGCAAGGCTTGGTCGGGGCCGCCGCCGCTTCCTTACAGGGCCGGGGCGGCGGCGACCGGGCCCGCCCTGCGGTATCCTTGCGCCCTTCGCTTCCGGCACGAGATCCCCATGGCCCAATCCGACGACATCAGCATGGCCCTGTTCTGCGACTTCGAGAACGTCGCCCTCGGGGTGCGCGACGCCCAGTACGAGAAATTCGACATCAAGCCCATCCTGGAGCGCCTGCTGCTCAAGGGCAGCATCGTGGTCAAGAAGGCCTATTGCGACTGGGAGCGCTACAAGGCCTTCAAGGCCGGCATGCACGAGGCCAACTTCGAGCTGATCGAGATCCCCCACGTCCGCCAGTCCGGCAAGAACTCGGCCGACATCCGCCTGGTCGTGGATGCGCTGGACCTCTGCTACACCAAGGCCCACGTCAATACCTTCGTCATCATCAGCGGCGATTCGGACTTCTCGCCCCTGGTCTCCAAGCTGCGCGAGAACGCCAAGCAGGTGATCGGCGTCGGCGTCAAGAAATCGACTTCCGACCTGCTGATCGCCAACTGCGACGAATTCATCTTCTACGACGACCTGGTGCGGGCCCGCGAGCAGCCGCGCCAGGCGGCCCCGAGGAATTCCGGCCAGCCGAAGCCCCAGAAGCCGGCCAGCGAGGAGGAGCAGCGCAAGCGGGAGGAGATGGACGCCCGGCGGACCAAGGCCATCGACCTGGCCATGAGCACCCTCGACGCCCTGTTCGAGGAGCGCGGCGACACCGGCCGCATCTGGTCCTCGATGCTCAAGCAGGCCATCAAGCGGCGGCGTCCGGACTTCAACGAGTCCTACTTCGGCTTCAAGGCCTTCGGCAACCTGCTGGACGAGGCCCAGGCCCGGGGCCTGATCGAACTTGGCCGCGACGACAAGGGCGGTCCCTTCGTCTCCCGCCGCCTGGCCCGTCCGGCCGGCGAGGAGGCGGCGGCGGAGACGCCCGCGGCGCCCGTCCAGGCGGCACCCCCGCCCCCCGCGGCGGCCGAACGCACGACCGAACGCGCGCCCGAGGCCATCCCCCCGGCGCCTCCGCGGGCCGATGCCCCATCGGCGGCCGAGGATGCGGCGGCGACGCCGGCCACCGTCGAGGCGGCCCCGGAAGCCGCGGCGCCGGAAGGCGGCGCCGGCGAGGACAAGGACGGCAGCCCGGCCGGGGAGGCGGCCGCCAAGCCCGGCCGCAAGCCGCGGGGTCGCCGGCCGGCCGCCAAGCCGGCGCCGACGGCGGCCACCGGCGAGAAGCCCAAGGCGGCGCGGCGGCCGCGCAAGAAGGCCGACGCTGCCTGACGGCCCGCCCCCCGCGACCCGCCCCCCGAGACCCGCCGCAACCCCGTTCGACCAAGCGCCCGCCATGCCCAATTCCCACCTTCTCCTGGTCGAGGACGACCTGGCCCTGGCCGACGGCCTGGGACGCTCCCTGCGCCAGGACGGCTACCGGGTGGCGACGGCGGCGAGCGCCGCCGAGGCGCGGGACCTGATCGACCGCCAGGGCTTCGACGTGCTGGTCCTCGACCTGGGGCTGCCCGACGGCGACGGACGCGATGTCCTTCGCCACCTGAAGGACCAGGGGCGCGACACGCCCATCCTGGTCCTCTCGGCCCGCGACGGACTCGACGAGCGGGTTTCCCTCCTGGACCTGGGCGCCGACGATTACCTGGTCAAGCCGGCGGCCGTCGAGGAGATCCAGGCCCGGGTGCGGGCCATGCTGCGCCGTCGCCGCGCCGAGTCCGGCCAGACCATCAGCCTCGGCCGCCTGACCGTGGACCCCCAGGCGCGCCGGGCCTACGTCGATGGCCAGGCCCTGACGCTGACGGCACGGGAACTGGCGGCGCTGGAATTCCTGGCCACCCGCACCGACCGCATCGTCGCCAAGGAGGACCTGCTCGCCGCCCTCTACAAGGAGGACGGCGAGGTGTCCGAGAACGCGGTGGAAAAGCTGCTGTCGCGCATCCGCGCCCGCATCGAGCCGGCGGGCGTGCGCCTGCGGGTGGTGCGGGGCCTCGGCTACTACCTCCAGACGGGCGATGCCTGAAGGCGGGACGGCGCCCGGGCGCCGTCCGGACAACGGTCCCGGCCAGGCCGCCAGCCTGCGCCGCCAGCTCTTCGTCTGGCTGCTGCCGGTGGCCGGCGTCGCCCTCTTCGTCGGCGCCCTGGCCGATTACCTGATCGCCCGGGATGCCGCCTCCGTCTCCCATGACCAGGGCCTGCTCGACGCCGCCACGACCTATGCCGAACGGGTGGCCGGAACGCCGCCGCCCTTCCCGAGGGAGCTGCCCGCCGTCGCCCAGCGGATGCTGCTGGCCACCCCGGAGGACCGGATCCACTTCCAGTTGCGGGACGCGGACGGCGCGACCCTGGCCGGCGATCCCTCGCTGCCGCCGGACCTTCCCGCCGGCACCCCGGAGGCGCCCTCCTTCTTCGACCTGCGCCATGCCGGGCAGGGCCTGCGCGGCGTCGGCCTCCAGGTCGAGGCCGGCCATGGCCGGCTGACCCTGGTCCTCGCCACCACCACCTTCAAGCGCGATGTCCTGATGGGGGAGATCCTGCTCGGCATGGCGGTTCCCCAGGTGGTGCTCTTCCTGGTCACCGGCGCCCTGCTGTCCTTCGGCATCCGGCGCGGCCTGGCACCCCTGGGCCCCCTGCAGCGGGAGATCGCCCGCCGCACCCATTCGGACCTGCGGCCCCTGGACGTGGCCGCGGCCCCCGGCGAACTGCGGCCCATGGTGACGGAGATCAACGACCTCCTGACCCGCCTCGACCAGGCCCTGCAGTCCCAGCGCCATTTCATCGCCGACGCGGCCCACCAGTTGCGCACCCCGGTGGCGGGGCTGCTGGCCCAGGTGGAGGCCGCCGAGCGGGCCGACCCGGCGGGACGCGAGGCCCTGGCGCCGCTGGCCGCCACGGCCCAGCGGCTTTCCCGCCTGGTGGCCCAGTTGCTGGCCCTGGCCAGGACCGAGCCGGGCGCGCCCCTCGACCCGGCCCCCGCGGACCTGGCGGACATCATCCGTTCGGCGGCCAACGACTGGCTCCCCCGGGCCTTCGCCCGGGAATGCGAGCTCCAGTTCGACCTGGCGCCGGCCAGGGTCCTGGGTAGCGCGGTGGCGCTGCGCGAGATGCTGGCCAACCTGATCGACAACGCCCTGCGCCACGGCCGGCCGCGGGGCCGGGTGCGGGTCGCCTGCCGGCGGACGGAGCGGGAGGCCGTGGTCACCGTGGAAGACGACGGGCCGGGAATCCCGGCCGCCGACCGGGAACGCGCGTTCGAACGCTTCGTCCGCCTGCCGGGCACCCGGGCGGAGGGCAGCGGCCTGGGCCTGGCCATCGTCCGGGCCACCGTCGACCGGCACGGCGGCCGTGTCGTCCTGGACACCGGCGAACTGGGCGGGCTGCGCGTGGAGATCCGGCTGCCGGCGGCCTGACGCGCCCTCCGGACGACCATCAACCGGCGCCCGCCGCCGCCTGCCGACGCCCGGCCCGCTCCCGGACCAGGGACAGCCCCACCGAGACGCCGATGCAGGTGGCCACCACGGCCAGGGAAATGCCGACCGGTATCGGCAGGATGTCCAGCAGCAGCATCTTGGCGCCGATGAAGACGAGGACGGCGGCCAGGCCGTACTTGAGCAGCGCGAAGCGGTCCGCCATGCCGGCCAGCAGGAAGTACATGGCGCGCAGGCCCAGGATGGCGAAGACGTTCGAGGTCAGGACGATGAAGGGATCGGCCGTGATGGCGAAGATGGCCGGGATCGAATCGACGGCGAACACCAGGTCGGAGAACTCCACCAGCACCAGGGCAAGGAACAGGGGCGTGGCATGGCGGACGCCGTCGATGCGCAGGAAGAAGCGCTCGCCGTGCAACTCACCGGTGACGGCCAGCCGGCGGCGCAGCCAGGCCACCAGGGGGTTGGCGGCCAGGTCGGGCTTCTGGTCGGCGAACCACCACATCTTGACGCCGGTGAGGAGCAGGAAGGCGCCGAAGACGTAGAGGATCCAGTGGAACTCCGCGATCAGCCAGGCGCCGGCGAAGATCATGGCCGTGCGCATCAGGATGGCACCCAGGACGCCGAGGACCAGCACCCGGCGCTGCAGTTCCAGGGGAATGCCGAGGAAGGAGAAGAGCATCAGCCAGACGAAGACGTTGTCGACGGCCAGCGACTTCTCGATCAGGTAGCCGGTGAGGAACTCCAGGGATCTCTGGTTGGCCGCCTCGCGGCCCATGCTCGCGTCGAGGGCCCACCAGAGGCCGGCGGCGAAGAGCAGGGAAACCCCGACCCAGACCACCGACCAGGCGGCCGCTTCGCGAAAGGAGACGCGGTGCTGGCGGCCGCCGCCGACCAGCAGCAGGTCCACCGCCAGCATGACGGTGACGATGCCGCCGAAGGCGGCCCACAGCCAGGCATTGCCCACGCTCTCCACGACGTCGCCCCCTCGTCAGCCGTAATAGTGCTCGGGACGGTGGGCGGCGGAGTGCCGGCGGCGCGGCGGCGAGAAGGGGTCGCCGGGCGGCATGCCCCAGGCATCGACGGCATTCCAGAACAGGCGGGCCTCGCCGGCGTGCAGGCGCCCGTCGCTGCGGATGGCGTCGAAGATCTGCCGCATCATGGCCTGGCGGGTTGCCGGCCCCTGGACCTCGGCAAACAGGGGGGCGAGGGCCGCCGGGGTCAGCAGGTAGTCGCCGCGGGAACCGGACAGGCGGGCCAGGTCGCTGCAGAAATCGTAGAGCACCTCGTAGAAGTCGTTGCGGGCGATGCCGAGGGCGGCGAAGACGCCGCGGCGGTCCAGGCCCTCCAGTTCGGCGGACTCCAGGCGGCCGTCGGCGAGGAGGGCGAGGACGACCAGGCGCGCCTTGGCGCGGGGGCTGTCGGTGGGGTAGGTGCGAAGTGCGGCGGGGCGTTCGGCGGCGAAGCGTTCGCGGGCCTGCAGGGTAAGCATGGCGGTTCTCCTCAGGAAGGGCTGGACGGGGCGCACGGCAGGATCCGTTGGCCGGCCGCGGCGGCGGCGAAGGCGAGTACCGGCGGCAGGCCTTCGCGGCGGGCGATGGCCTCCACCTGGGCCGGTTCGGCGCCGCAGAGGGCGGCGCAGTCTTCGAGGGTGATCATGTCGGTCTCCTTGGGCTTGCCGTTGCGGCCGATCCGCGCCGGACAGGACGAACTCTAGCGGGGCGGATCTTCCCGATAAATGGATTTATATGGATAATTGAATTCCATTTTCTGGAAGTGTCATCATGCGCCCCGACGCCCTCAACTACCGCCACCTCCTCTATTTCTGGGCTGTCGCAAAGGAGGGCAGCATCACCCGGGCGGCCGAGCGCCTGGGCCTCTCCGTGCAGGCCATCAGCACCCAGCTCGGGCAGTTGGAGCGGCAGCTCGGCCGCACGCTGCTCGCCCCCCAGGGCCGCTCCCTGGCCCTGACCGACGCCGGCCGGACCGCCCTCGTCCATGCCGAACGCATTTTCCAGGACGGCGAGCGGCTGCTGCGCGCCCTGGCCGAGGGCGAGACGACCCGGCCGCGGCTGGCCGTCGGCGTGACCGACGCCGTGCCCAAGCTGGTCGCCTTCCGCCTGCTGGAGGCCACGCTGCGGCCGCCCCTGTCGGTACGGCTGGAATGCGTGGAGGGCGAATTCGACGGCCTGCTGAGCGAACTGGCCCTGAACCGCCTGGACCTGGTGATCGCCGACCGCTCGGCGCCCCAGCAGGCCCACCTGAAGCTCCATTCCCAGCGCCTCGCCGAAGCGCCCATCGCCCTGTTCGCCGCCGCCGACCTGCATGCCGCCCATGCCGCTACCTTCCCGGCCGGCCTGGAGGGGGCGCCGCTGCTGCTGCCGGCCCGGGACGACCCCTTGCGCACGGCCATCGACACCTGGCTGGAACAGCACGAGCTGAGGCCGGTGGTGGTGGGCGAGTTCACCGACAGCGCCCTGCTGAAGACCTTCGGCCGCGCCGGCCTGGGCCTTTTCCCGGCGCCGGCCGGCATGGAAGAGGACATCGCCGCCCAGTTCGGGGCCCGGCCGGTGGGCATCCTGCACGGGGTCAGCGAGAGCTGGTATGCGATCACGACCCATCGACGGGTCCAGCATCCGGCCGTCGCCCTCATCCAGTCGGCCGGCGGCGGCCCCCTGACGGGCTGAAACGAACCGTCCTTTGTCGGATAGGCCACGACGGCGCCCTGTCGCAAAGGGCACAGCCGGCCGATTAAGGTTTGCTTTTCATGGTGTTAAGGACGGGCACAGCGATTGCTAAGGAAGGGCGTACGCCTTTTCCGGAGCACGCAACGTGGACCTGCCCGTCATTCCCATCGTGCCCGCCGCCTCCTCCGGCGGCGGCTGTTCCTCCAAGGGTTGCGGCAGCGGCGGCGACCATGTCGCCGGGCTGCCGGAGGCCATCCGCCGCAAGATCCAGGACCACCCCTGCTATTCGGAGGACGCCCACCACTACTTCGCCCGCATGCACGTGGCCGTGGCCCCGGCCTGCAACATCCAGTGCAACTACTGCAACCGCAAGTTCGATTGCTCCAACGAATCGCGGCCCGGCGTCGTGTCGGAACTCCTCTCGCCGGACCAGGCGGTGCGCAAGGTGCTGGCCGTGGCGGCCGAGATTCCCCAGATGACGGTGCTCGGCATCGCCGGGCCCGGCGACCCCCTGGCCAACCCGGAGCGCACCTTCGCCACCTTCAGGATGCTCAGCGAGAAGGCGCCGGACATCAAGCTCTGCGTCTCCACCAACGGCCTGCGCCTGCCCGAGTTCGTGGACGAGATCGCCCGGCACAACATCGACCACGTGACCATCACCATCAACTGCGTCGATCCCGACGTGGGGGCGAAGATCTATCCTTGGGTCTATTGGAACAACCGCCGGCTGCGCGGCCGGGAGGCCGCCGCGGCGCTGATCGAGAACCAGCAGAAGGGCCTCGAGATGCTGATCGAACGGGGCATCCTGGTGAAGGTCAACTCGGTGCTGATCCCCGGCATCAACGACCAGCACCTGAAGGAGGTGTCGAAGGTCGTCAAGGCCAAGGGCGCCTTCCTGCACAACGTCATGCCCCTGATCGCCGAGGCCGAGCACGGCACCTATTTCGGCGTCATGGGCCAGGCCAGCCCGACGGCCGAGGAACTGCAGGCCCTGCAGGACGAATGCGCCGGCGACATGGCCATGATGCGCCACTGCCGCCAGTGCCGCGCCGACGCCGTCGGCCTGCTGGGCGAGGACCGGGGTGGCGAGTTCGCCATGGACAAGGTCGACGTCATGGACATCGACTACGCGGCGGCCATGGAGAAGCGGGCGAAGGTGCGCGAGGAACTGCTCGGCAAGCTGGATGCCCAGCGCGGCGCCAGGCAGGCCGTGCAGGCCGCCCACGCCGACGCGACGGAAGAGACGACGGGGCTGCGGCCGGTGCTGATGGCGGTGGCCACCTCCGGCGGCGGACTGGTCAACCAGCACTTCGGCCACGCGAAGGAATTCCTGGTCTACGAAGCCTCCCCCGAGGGCGTGCGCTTCGTCGGCCACCGCAAGACCGACCTCTACTGCTCGGGCGACGAGACCTGCGGCGACGGGGAGTCGGTCCTCGACCGCAGCATCGCAGCCCTGGCCGGCTGCGAGGTGGTGCTCTGCTCGAAGATCGGCTACGAGCCCTGGGGCGCCCTGGAGGCGGCCGGCATCCAGCCCAACGGCGAGCACGCGATGGAAACCATCGACGAGGCGGTGCTGGCGGTCTATCGGGAAATGGCGGCGGCCGGCCGGCTGGCCGAACCCGCTCCCCTGCAGAAGTGCGCCTGAGGAGGACGATGCCATGGCCCTGCAAATCTCCGAGTTCTGCATCGCCTGCGATGCCTGCCGCACGGTCTGTCCCAACGACGCCATCAGCGAGGACAGCCCCTGGTACATGATCAGTTCCGACCGCTGCACCGAATGCTCAGGGGACTACGCCGACGCCCAGTGCGCCAGCATCTGCCCGGTGGAAGGGGCCATCTGCGACGAACTGGGCACGCCCCTGAACCCGCCCGGCTCGCTGACCGGCATCCCGCCCGAAGTACTGCTGCGCCTGGCCGCCACCGGCGGCGGCTCGGTGACCACCGGGGGTGCGGCATGACCGGGACGGCGTTCCCGCAGGAGCCCCACGGCACCCCCTGCAGGAGCGGCGTACTCGCCGCGATGGGTTACCCGACCGCCGACATCGCGCCGCAGGCGGCGCTCCTACAGGAACCGCACCGCACCCCCTGCAGGAGCGGCGTACTCGCCGCGATGGGTTTCCCGACCACCGACATCGCGCCGCAGGCGACGCGCCCAACCGGGCACCGGGGACTCCCCGTGCCGCTCATCACGATTGCATGACACCATGACCACCATCACCTTCTGGGAAAAACCCGGCTGCGGCGGCAACCTGAAGCAGAAGGCCGTGCTGCGCGCGGCCGGCCATACCGTTGACGCGCGCAACCTGCTGGCCGAACCGTGGAGCCGCAGCCGCCTGCTCTCCTTCTTCGGCGACCGGCCCGTCGCCCACTGGTTCAACCGGGCGGCGCCCGACGTCAAGAACGGCGACATCGTGCCGGAGGAGCTGGACGAGGCCACCGCCCTGGGCCTGCTGCAGAACAACCCCATCCTGATCCGCCGTCCCCTGATGCAGGCCGCGGACGGCTCCCGCATGGTGGGCTTCGTCCTCGAGGAGGTGGATGCCTGGGTGGGCCTCGATGCGGCGGCCCCCGTCGAGGGCAATCCGGAAGCCTGCGTCCATGGCGACAGCGGCCGCCGCTGCGCCGATCCCGGCCATCATGGAAGCGACGCCGACGCCCATCCCTGACCGGTTCGCCGAGCGCGTCGCCGAAGGACCGGTGGAGATCGCCGACGGGGTCCATTGGATCGGCGCCCTGGACCCGGCGCTGCGCTCCTTCGACATCATCCTGCGCACGGCCAACGGCACCAGCTACAACGCCTATGCGGTGCGCGGCAGCCGCGGCGTCGCCGTCATCGACACGGTGAAGGAGTCCTTCGCGGGCGAGTTCTTCCGGCGCCTGGAGGCGGTGGCCGACTACGGCGAGATCACCGCCATCGTCCTCAACCACCTGGAACCCGACCACTCCGGCGCCCTGCCGGAATTGCTGCGCCGGGCGCCCCAGGCCCACGTCTACCTGTCGATCAAGGCGCCGCTGATGCTGAAGGCGCTGCTCAAGCCCACCGACGCCATGCCCAGGGGCTTCACCCTGGTGAACACGGGCGACCGGGTGGACCTGGGCGGGCGTACCCTCTGCTTCCTGCACACGCCCTTCCTGCACTGGCCCGACACCCAATGCACCTACCTGCAGGAGGAGCGGATCCTCTTCTCCTGCGACGTCTTCGGCTGCCATTTCTGCGACCCGCGCCTGTTCAACGACCGGGTGGGCGACTTCCGCTTCTCCTTCGAGTACTACTATGCCCACATCATGCGCCCCTTCCGGGAGCACGTGGCGAAGGCCCTGGACCTGATCGAGCCCCTGGCGCTGGAGATGATCGCCCCGGCCCACGGGCCGATCCTGCGCCACGCGCCGCGGGACTACGTACAGCGCTACCGGGAGATGTCGGGCCGCCGCCTGATCAACGAGGCGGCCGGCGAGAAGACCCTGCTGGTCTTCTACCTCTCCGCCTACGGCAGCACCCGGCGCATGGCCGAGGCGGTGGCGGCCGGCGCCGAGACGGTGGCCGGGGTCCGCGTCTCCCTCTACGACCTGGAGGGCGGCGATGCGGCCCCCTTCGTGGAACTGGTCGAGGAGGCGGACGGCATGGCCTTCGGCAGTCCCACCATCAACGGCGACGCCGCCAAGCCCATCTGGGACCTGCTCTCCTCCCTCTCCGCCGTGAACGTCCAGCGCAAGCTCGGCGCCGCCTTCGGCTCCTACGGCTGGAGCGGCGAGGCGGTGGACCTGATCGAGCACCGCCTGCGCGGCCTCAAGTTCCGCGTTCCCTACGACGGCCTGAAGCTCAAGCTGACCCCCACGACCGAGGAGCTTTCCCGCTGCCACGAACTGGGCAGCCGCCTGGCCACCTGCCTGATGACCCCGGACGAACTGCTGGCGGAGGCGGCCTGAGATGAAATCCGCCCCGGCCTTGCGTCCATCCCGGCAGTCCGCGACGCGGATCCCGTCCGTCGCGCCGACTGCCAAACCGGGTATTCCCGCGGGGCCGATGCGGGCGCGGGACGACGGGACATTCCTCTCCGCCCATGTCCTCCGGCGGCGACCTGCGGCCGGCGCCTTCGGGCGCCCGCCCCGCAACCCCTTCCCTTTCCACCACTGAACGACAGGAAACCATCATGCCCAAAGCCAAAGTCACCTTCGAGGACATCGGCGTCACCGTCACCGTGCCGGCCGGCACCCGCCTGATCGAGGTGTCGGAGCGCGTCGGCGCCGGCATCACCTATGGCTGCCGCGAGGGCGAGTGCGGCACCTGCCTGACCAAGGTGGTCGCCGGCCAGGACAACCTGGCCCAGCCCTCGGTCCTCGAGGACCAGGTGCTCAAGGACACCTTCGCGCCGCGCCACCACCGGCTCGCCTGCCAGGCCCAGTGCCTGGGCGGCGACATCGTGGTCCGGCCCGCCTGACCGCAACGCCGGATTCCCGGGACACCCCGCCCCGACAGAGAGACCCCACCTTCCAACCCTTCAAGGAGCACATCATGGCCCTCATCACCTTCACCAGCCCCATGCACAAGGACAAGACCGTCTACGCGGTCGCCGGCAGCCACACCCAGACCGTCCTGGCGCTGGCCAAGGACAACCATATCCCGATCGACTTCGGCTGCCAGAACGGCGAATGCGGCACCTGCCTGGTCAAGGTCAATGCCATCGAGAAGAACCGCATCCACGGCGGCGCCCTGACCGACCGGGAGATCAACGTCCTGCGCGAGATGGGCAAGATCACCAAGGCCCAGGTCGAGAAGATGCTGATCGACGACCTGCCGCCCACCGAGTGGCGCCTGGCCTGCCAGATGGTATTGCGCGACGAGGACATCCTCGTCGAATACCCGAGCCGCTGAGCCGCCGTCGTGGAACCCGGCCACCCCCGTCCCGTGCATCGGCTGGCCCTGGCCGCCGACCTGCTGGCGCGGCCGGTGCCGGCGGCGGTGGCCGCCGACCCCCTGCGCCCGGTGCTGGCCAGCCTGCTGGCCGGACGCAGCCTGGGGGAAGGCGTGCTCGACGCCACCCTGGGCCTGTCGGCGGGCGACTGGGCGGACCTCTGGCCGAGCCACTTTCCCGGCCCGCCGATGGCACTTCCCTCCCGGCCTCTCGAGGACATCCCGGAGCACGAGGACCTGGTCGGACTGCTCCTCGCCTACCGGGCGGGCCGGTCGCCGGCCGAGGCCTGGCTGGCCGTCGTCGTCGCCCGGGCCTGCGCCGGCCGGGACCACCTCTGGCAGGACCTGGGCCTGGCCAACCGGGGCGAGCTTTCGGTGCTGATGACGGAAGCCTTTCCGGGACTCGCCTCCCTCAACACGGGAGACATGAAATGGAAGAAGTTCATCTACCGCCACTATTGCGCGCGGGATGGGATCTACGTCTGCCCGGCCCCCTCCTGCGGGGAGTGCACGGACTACGCCCGCTGCTTCGCGCCGGAAGATTGAGCACGGCGGACAAACTTGCCCGGGCCCGCGGGGCCTACCTGGGGCTGGCCATCGGCGACGCCTTCGGCGCCACGGTGGAATTCATGACGCCCCACGAGATCCGCCACGCCTTCGACCGCCAGGGCGGGGTGCACCGGGAAATCACGGGGGGCGGCTGGCTGCACCTCAAGCCCGGCCAGGTCACCGATGACACCACCATGTCCCTGGCCCTGGGGGAATCCATCCTGGCCGCCGGCCGGGTCGACGCGACCGCCGCCGGCCTCGCCTTCGACGCCTGGATGCGGGCCAAACCCGTGGATATCGGCAATACGGTGCGCCGCGGGCTGGTCGAGTTCCGCCGCACCGGCAACCCCGAACGGGCCGTCAGCGAGCATGACGCCGGCAACGGTGCCGCCATGCGCGTGCTGCCGGTGGCCCTGGCCACCTTCGGCCATCCCGAACAGGAGGTGGCGGACGCGGTGCGCCGGCAGGCCCACGTGACCCACAACAACGCGCTGTCGGACGCGGCCGCCATCACCCTGGTCCTGATGGTCCAGGACTTCCTCGACGGCGGGACGCCTCCCGAGGTGCTGGAGCGACGCGCCCGGCCCCTGGCGGAGGTCCATCCGGAATTCGCCTTCGGCGGCAGGCGCAAGGAGAATCCCAGCGGCTACGTGGTCGACACCATGGTCGCCGTCCTCCAGGCCTTCTTCGGCAGCGGCAGCTTCGCCGACTGCCTGGTGGACGTGGTGAACCGGGGAGGCGATGCCGATACCACGGGCGCGATCACGGGGATGCTGGCCGGTGCCCGCTACGGCGAGGAAGCGATTCCGGCCCGCTGGCTGAAGGCCCTGGCGCCGTCGGCCCGCTCGGCCTGCGCCGACCAGGCGGAACGGCTCATCGCCCTGGCGAATCCCTGACGCAGTCGGCGAGGGTCGCCGCCAGGGCTGCCAGTTCCCGGCCGACCGCCGCGGCCGCCGGGGCCGCCCCGGCGGCCGTGGCGCCGCTCCCGTCGCCCAGCAGCCCTTCCAGGTGGCGCGCGGCCTCGGCCACCGCATCCGCCCCCAGGGTCCCGGCGGCACCCTTGAGGGCGTGGGCCAGGTGCGCGGCGGCAACGCGGTCGCCGGCGGCCAGGCTGGCCGCCACCCGGGATTCGTCGTCGCCGTGCTCGCGGACGAAACGCGCCAGCAGATCCAGGTATTTCTCTCCGCGACCCCGCAATGCAGCCAGCCCGCGGACGACATCCAGCCCCGGTACCGAGGACAGGCGGGCCAGCATGGATGCGGCCGAGGCGGCTGCCGGCGCCGCCGGACGAAGCGCCGGCGGGACGGGCGGTTCGACGGGCGGTCCGGGGGGCGCATCGACGGCCGGCGACGCGCCGTCCCGCGGGAGCGGCAGCCATTTCAACAGCATGGCATAGAGCAGGTCCGGTTCCACGGGCTTGGCGAGGAAGTCGTTCATGCCGGCGGCCGCGCAGGCGCGGGAATCCTCCCCGAAGGCATTGGCCGTCAGGGCCAGGATGGGGACGGCCTGACGGCCGGGCAGGGCCCGGATGGCGCGGGTGGCCTCCAGGCCGTCCATGACCGGCATCTGCATGTCCATCAGGATCAGGTCGTAGGGCCGACCAACCGCCTTGTCCAGGGCCTCGCGGCCGTCGGCCGCCGTATCGACCGTCAATCCGGCGCCATGCAGCAGTTCGAGGGCCACTTCCCGATTGATGACATTGTCTTCGACGAGCAACAGGCGCGTGGCGCTGTAGCGGGCGCGCAGCAGGGCCTCGGCATCGGCCTGCGCGGCATCCGTCTCCTTCGGCATGACGCCGTGGCCCCGCTGCAGCCGGGCGGTCAGCCAGAAGATGCTGCCACCGCCGGGCGCGCCTTCGACGCCGACCTCGCCGTCCATGAGCTGGGCCAGGCGCCGGGTGATCGCCAGACCCAGCCCGGTACCGCCGTAATGGCGGGTCGTCGAGGCGTCGGCCTGCTCGAAGGCCTGGAACAGCCGGGCGCGCTGCGCGGGCGACAATCCTATCCCGGTGTCCTCGACCTCGAAGCGTACCCGCAGGCCGTCCGCGTCCTCCTCCAGAAGCCTGGCGCGCAACGCGATGGAACCCCGCTCGGTGAACTTGACGGCATTGCCGGCATAGTTCAGCAGGGCCTGGCGCAGGCGGGTCGCGTCGCCGCGCAGCCACAGGGGCACGGCGTCCCGGTCGATGCCGACGCGCAGCCCCTTGCCGCGCGCCGCCTCGCCGATGATCGAGGCCACGTTGTCGAGGATGGCGGAGAGGTGGAAGTCGGCGCTGTCGAGCTGCATCCGCCCGGCCTCGATCTTCGACAGGTCGAGGATGTCGTTGATGATGGAGAGCAGGTGCCGGCCGGCCCCCTCGATCTTGTCCAGGCGCTCCGCCTGCTCGGCCGTGGCGCCGGTCCGGTGCAGGATGTGGGCAAGGCCGATGATGGCGTTCAGGGGCGTCCGGATCTCGTGGCTCATGTTGGCCAGGAAGGCGCTCTTCGCCTGGTTCGCCGCCTCCGCCTGCTGGCGCGCCGCGTTCAGCTCCGCGGTGCGCTGGTCCACCAGGCCCTCCAGGTGGTGCCGGTGGCGGTCGAGCTCCTCGCCCAGCCGCTTCTGTTCGGTGATGTCCTCCTTGACCGCCACGTAATGGGTGATGCTGCCGTCGGCCTGGCGCAGGGGACTGACGATGGCGAGCTCGACGTATTCGCTGCCGTCCTTGCGCCGGTTGATGAACTCCCCTTTCCATGGCTGGCCCCGGGAGAGGGCGTCCCACATGGCGACGTAGGTCTCCGGCGGCGTGCGGCCCGACTGGAGGATGCGGGGGTTGCAGCCCGCCACCTCGTCGCGGGCATAGCCCGTGTTGCGCACGAAGGACGCATTGACGTACTCGATTTCCGGCAGCAGGTTGGTGATGACGATGCTGCCCGGACTCTGCTCCACCGCCTGGGAGAACTTCAGCAGGGCGATTTCCCGCTGGTCGAGCGCCTGCAGCACCCCGTTGAAGCCGCCGATCAGCTGGCCGATCTCGTCCTGCCGGACGATCGGCAGGGGTTCCGGCGCCCCGCCGGACCTGGCGCGCTCGGCCAGGGTGCGGGCGGCCACCGCCATGGGTGCCAGTTGCCGGCGCAGCATCCAGCCGATCAGGGCCGCGGCGAGCACGCTCAGCAGGACGGTGGCGAGGAGCAGGCGCCGCTGCATGGCGAAGATCGGCGCGAAGGCCTCGCTGGTCGGCATGGCCAGGGTGACCACCCAGCCGGCGACGGGCACGTGCCGGGCCGAGGCGAGCACTTCCACGCCGCGGTAGTTGGTCATCCGCTGGGAGCCCTGGTAGCCGTCCAGGAACCGGTCCAGGCCGGGGTGGGCGCCGGGCGGCGGAAGGGACTCCATGATGCGGCTCTTCTCGGAGGCGGTGACCACGACGCGATGCTGGGGGGAGATCAGGACCACGTAGCCACCCACCTTGCTGAGCAGGTTCTCCGGGATGCGGTCGAGGAAGCTCGGCCTGGTCAGGTTGATCACTCCGGCCAGGGCGCCGATCACCCTGCCCTCGCCGTCCCGGATCGGCGCCGCCATGCGCAGGACGGGGACCAGCAGCTTGCGGCCGATGACCGGCCGGTCGATGGTAGCCCGGCCCTCCTTGAGGGCGGCGGCGATGGTGCCGAAATCCATGTAATTGACGCCGATCCGCCCCGTCTCGCGCGGATGGTCGGCCACCGCCGTGCCGTCGGGTCCATAGGCCGTGATGCCGCCGTTGAACATCTCCTGCAGGATCGGCCGCTGGTCGATCAGGGACTGGATGGCGGCGGGCCCGGCCTGCATGGCCCGCGAACCCAGGCCGGCGACCTTTTCCAGGGCCCGCAGGCGGTCGCCGAGGCCCTGGTCCACCTCGGCCGCGATGTAGGAGGCGGTGGAGAACTGCTGCTCGCCGACCAGCCGCTCGATGTCGTCGCGCAACACGCGACTGGCATGGAAGGCGAGGGACCAGATGCCGGCGATGAAGATGGCCACGGTGAACAGGGTCACCCGGAAGGGCAGCGACCGCCAGCCGACCGGCGGCCGGATCATGGCCGTCCTCCGGCCCGGCGCTGCGGGTGTCCGTCCATGGTCAGCGGCCCGCCGGGGCACCGGCGGGACCGCCGCGGCGGCAGGGAACGGAAGGGCGGGGAAGGGATTGCGGATTCGGCAGGCACGGGCTTGCCCGGGGCGATCGTATGGTTGAACTATATACGCCACCGGGGACGATCAGGGGGGACGACCCGTCCTCCGGGGGCGATTGCCGCGGCGATCGTTGCCGACACCCGACAGGACCCGCCGACGCCTCCGTGGAAGCACGTATCCGGCGCAAGGGAAGGGGCGCCGGCGCCGATGTTCCCTTCCCGGGAAGGCCCCCCATCCCAGGAGGCCTCGTTCGAAACGCCAGGGGCTACTTCTGCCGCGAGTAGCGGATGCAGACGGCCAGGGCCGCGTCCATGGTCGCCAGGTGATTGGAGAACCACTCCAGGAGGCCCTCCTTCACGAAATGGCGGGCGAACCGTATGCGTCCGGCATCGATGCCGCGGCGCAGGTGCTCCAGGTCGGCCAGCACGCGGGCGTGCTCCCCCTCGTGCTCGGGGATGGCCGGGAAGCCGCAGTGGCGCATCAGGCGCCCCTCGTGCTCGAAGTGCTCGCGCGTGTGGTCCAGGAGGCGGTCCAGGAGATCGGGGAAGTCCCCATCGTCGGCCGCCTCCAGGGCGGCAACGGCGGCCAGGAATTCCTTGTGGGTGGGGTCCATCTCCGGCGCGTCGAGGGCGTGCCGTTCTTCATCCCATTGCAGCATGGTCGGTATTCCTTTCGTCGGGCCGGACGCGGGGTTTGGGAGGGCCGGCCCCTGGGGCGCGATTCTAGCCGATCGGGATCATGCTACGGCCATGTCGTCGAGGCCGATCAGCTCCCCGAGGTCGGCCTCGACGATGCGGATGCCGACCCGCTCGCAGAAACGCCGCTCCTTGTCCGTCGGTTCCGGAATCAGCGCCCACCCGGCGGGATCGCCATGGGCATAGACGAGGTCGCTCATCACCATGCGCTCGGTGTCGCGGTTCAGGCGCAGCCCGAGGAAGAGGTAGCGCTTGGCCAGGCGCCGCTCCTTGACGAAGCCCGGCACGGCGAAGCCGCCCATCAGCTCGGTGATGTAATCGACATAGTCGGCGTCGGAGGCGATGTAGTAGGGCTCCGGCCGCGGCGTGCCCATGGGCTTGAAGAGGACGGGCAGCAGCGGATCCACCTCCTTGAGGCCGGCCGGCCGGTAGGCATGGCCGTCGTGGGTGAAGAGCTTGAAGCGGAACTCGGTTCCGCCCGTGCGGGCGAGGCCCACCACCAGGGTGTGGGGCGTGCCGGCGTAGCTGTCCTGGAGCTGGGTGTCCCGGTTGATGTCGATCACGTAGGGCGGCTTGATCGCGGCCAGCCAGTCGTGGAGGGCCGAACGGCTCCAGGCGGTTTCCCCGTAGGTGCGGGTCAGGAAGCGGCTCACCGTCGCCCGGCCCCGCTTCAGCTCCACGTTCATGGCGGCGCGGGGGAACTCGTACATGAGCTTGGGCGACATGGGCCGGCCGTCGTTCATGGCCAGGATGAGGGAATCGCTGTCGGCCGGGATGGGCCGACCGTCGTCCAGGGCATGCACGTCGGCGAGGACGCCGGGGCCGAGGTAGGGGACGAGGGTGCCGTCGGCGAGGCCGGACATCCACTGGTCGGCGAGATTCTTGGCGATCATTGAAGCGCTCCTTGCAGGATTCCGTGGGATTCGAGGATCTCCAGCAAGAAGCGCGCCGGAAACGACAGCCCCACGGGGCGCGGCTTCGCGGCCACCCGGCCGGCCATTGTCGGCTTTGCGACAAGGCCTGCGACGGGCCCTCAGATCATGATGAACCGGTGGGCCCGGGGCTCGGCCTCCATGGCCATGCGCACCTCGTCCATCGGCAGGCGGGCCACGCAGACCAGCCAGTCCCGCCGGTCGGTCCCCGACAGCAGCGGCAGGTGGATGCCTGCCTGGCCGTCGCTGTCGACCCGGTGCCCATTCCCGGCGTCCAGCCGCAGGTGGCGTTCCGGATTCTGCAGGCAGGCGACCAGGTCGACCATTATCTGGCGGGGCTCCAGGGACCTGGCCGCTTCCGCGAGATGGTTCTCGAGGGCCTCGCCGCCCGACCCGCCCATGCGGCTGAGGATTTCCCGGTTCAGTTCGTTTTCCGAACTGGCCAGCCGGTGCTGCCGGTGCATGCCGACGACGCCGGTCGAGAAGGACCGGACCAGGCTCGAGAAGGCGGCCTCGCCGAGGGCCTCCCTTGCATGCTGCTCGGTCGGCCCCAGGCTGCGGAAGGTATGGTCGGACAGGTGATGGGTGGCGCCGGATTCATCGCCGCGGCCGCCCCGGTCCGGACGGCTCTTGCGGCGGACGCCCAAGAGGGCATGGACATGGTCGGCACCCGGGTCGGCCCGTTTCATCGCCTCCCGCAGCTCCATGCTGCGCCCTATGCCCTGCACGATGTCGCCGACCGACGGGAACAGCACGCCCAGGGCGGGATCGCGGCCATGCCGCCGGGCCGAGACGGTGATGGGCCCCGGTATCTCGCCGGCGACGCGGGCGAAGTGGCGGCGCGCATGGCGAATTGCCGGCCCGAGGTGCTCCGCATGGTCGGCCAGGGCGCCGATGCGCGGATCCACGGCCGCGACGACCCTGGACACGTCCGGATCGGGCCCGGCCTTGCTGGCGGGAGAAAACAACCGGGCGAGCTTCTTCAGCATGGGACGGACTCCTTTCGTTGGCACGGACCCCGCCCCGAAGGTCCGAATCGCGGCAGACGGGTTTCGGGGCTGGCCGCAAGACCGGCCGGATATTAGCCATGCCATTAATATGGTTTATCCCCGGGCGACGGATGGCATGCGCCGCGGCGCGAACGGCGTGTCGCGGACGCGATCCGGACACCGCCCCTGCCTTCGATGCCATCGGCAAAGTATCAATTGGTACAGATCGGCCCGCCGGGGGCGGCTAGTCTTCGCGGCGCTACATGCCGTAGCGTCACGAAAGGATCCCCATGCGAGCGATGCGCTTCTTCCTCGACACCCATGACCGCGCCCGGGAAAGCTTCCCGGCGGAACTGTCCCCGGCCGATTTCGAGGTCTTCTACGGACAGTACGAGCAGGCCTGTTATGCCGAAGGCGTGATTCCCCTGCGGACTCACCTGAGCTACGCGGACGGCCGGGCCTTCTGCCTCAACATGGCGCCGGATGCCGAAGCCGTCCGGCGGGCCCACGCCCGGGTCGGCCTGCCCTTCGATTCGATCACGGAAGTCACCACCGCGACGCCGGGCGACACCTTCTTCCGCCGACCCGGCGACTGACCGGCCCGCTCCGGTGCGGGAGCGCGACGGCCCTCGCGGTCCCGCCGGACATCCTTGCAAGGAAGCTCCATGACCAACGACTTTTCCGACCTCTTGGCCGTAGGCCTGCCCGCCGTCCTCGGCGGACTGCTGCTGCTCGGATTGATGGTGCATCGCGAACTCGGTCCCTTCGCCGGCCTCGGCGCTCCCGGCCGGTGGATGCTGACCGGCGCCTTCGGCATGGGCATCCTCGCCTTCGCCCTCAAGATGGCGGTGGCGGCGGTGGTGACGGGCCTGCCCCACCAGGTGGTCGATCCCCTGGTTCGGGCTTTCCCCGATCGGACCCCGACGCCCGCCCCGGCACCCATGGCCGCGGACGCCGGCTCGCCCCTCGGCACGGTGCGCCATTCGTGGCAAACGCTGCCCGACCAGGTCCCCTCGCCCGCCGACGACCCGCCGACCCCGGCGAAGATCGACCTGGGCAGGCGCCTCTTCTTCGAGCGCAGGCTGTCGCGGGACGGGACGTTGTCCTGCGCCTCCTGCCACGACCTCGAGGGCCGGGCGGGCGGCGACGGCCGCGCCACGGCCCGGGGCCTGGGCGGCCGGGTCGGCAACCGCAACACGCCCACGGTCTGGAACGCGGCGTTCCAGGCAGTGTTCTTCTGGGACGGACGGGCAGGATCACTGGAGGAGCAGGCCGCAGGTCCCATCCTCAATCCACTGGAAATGGGCATGCCGTCGCCAGGGGAAGCGGAAGCCCGGATCGCGGCCGACCCGTCCTACCGGGCCGCCTTCGCCCGCGCCTTCGGCGATGACGGCCGGATCGGCTTCGATCGCATCACCCGGGCGATCGCCGCCTTCGAGCGGACCCTGGTCACCGCCGACTCGGCCTATGACCGCTTCGTGCGCGGGGACCGGACGGCACTGACGCCTCCGCAGCTGCGCGGCATGGCGCTCTTCGAATCCGTCGGTTGCGTCGGCTGCCACCGGGGACCGAATTTCAGCGCCGCCAGCCTGGCGGCGGGCGATGCCCCCTTCCGCCTGTTTCCGGCCAACCGGACCGCTTACGAAACGAAGTACGACCTGTTGCTCCCGGGCGGCGGACCCGGTGTCTGGCGGGTACCCTCCCTGCGCAACGTGGCCCTCACGGGGCCCTGGCTGCACAACGGTTCGGTCCGGCGCCTGGAGGAGGTCGTTCGCATCATGGCCGCTACCCAACTCGGCCGCACCGCCGGGACCACGGCCTGGATCGATGCCTCGGGGCGGATGAACCGGATCGACCGGGCGCCCCTCGCCGATTCGGAGGTGGCCGACCTGGTGGCCTTCCTCGAGGCGTTGAGCAGCGAGGCGCTGCGGCAACGGGACCGGCCGATCGAGGTCCCGTGAGCCGGCATGGAAGCCTGCCTCGCCGACGAGAATGACGTTGGCCTGGCGCCCGCGGTCGGTTCGATGCGTATAGAATCCGCCGCCGTTGGGCGGCCGCCGGCGGGCTCAGCGCCCGTCCCGGGCGCAGCCGCGCGCCGCCGGGGAGACGCGTCGATGCCGGGCCTCGAATCCTTCAGTCCCTTCCGCGACCTCAGCGAGACCGGCCGCCATCTGCTGCGCCAGGGATTGCAGACCGCCGACTGCGCACCGGGCGGGCCCATCCTGCACAAGGGACAGGCGATCTCCGGCGCCTATTTCGTCCTCGAGGGCCGCCTGCGCGTGTACTCCCTGGCGCCCAACGGCGCCGAGGCCACCCTCTACTTCATCGACCCCGGCGAAACCTGCATCTTCGCCCTCAACAGCCTGTTCAACGACCTGCGCTACCCGGCCTGGGTGCAGGCGACGACGGCCACCCGGGTGGCCCTGATCCCGGGGCCGGTCTTCCGCGCCCTGTTCGCCCGGGAGGCGGCCGTCCAGGACCTGACCGTGCGCGCCCTATCCACCCTGGTCTTCCGCCTGATGCGCGAACTGGAGCAGGTCCATGCCTACCACCTGAAGCAGCGCCTGGCCAACCTGCTGCTCGTCCAGGCCTCGGCGGCCGGCGAACTGCGCATGACCCAGCAGCAGATGGCCGACCACCTGGGCACCACGAGGGAAGGGATCGCACGACTGATGCGGGAATTCGCCGCCGCCGGCCTGGTCGAGGTCCACCGGGGGCGGACCGTGGTCCTGGCGGCGGAGGCCCTGGCCGACCTGATCGCGGAATCCTGAAGGGAACGCGGCCCGCCCGCGCCGCGCCGGCAGGCATCCTTCGCCTCCGCGGCCGGGGCCTGCCTGCCGAGCCGGCAGACGGGCCGGGGCGACCGGCGGCGACCGGGCTCGCCTTCAGCGGGCGATCCCGCCCGGCTTGCGGCCCCAGAGTTCGAGGGGCCTGCCGATGGTGCGGCGGATGAGGCTGCGCGCCGCGGCGGCGGTGACCGGCTTCTCGAAGGCGATGGCCTGGGCGTACATCTGCCCGGCCAGGCGGTACAACCAGGTGCGGCGTCTGACGATCATGCGTGGCTCCCGATGCCCTTTGCTGCGGCGTGGATGCCGGTGATCCCCGGCCTGACGACTGTACCGCTTTCCGACCGCCAGCAGGTGTAATTCATGGGCCGGAAACACGCCCTCCTCGCCGGATGCGCAAGCCGGCCCCAAGGACGTCGAACAGGATGTCGGAATGCCGGGCGGCGCTTCCGGCCGGGAGGGCCGCCCGCGCGGCGGCTCCGGGTGCCGGACTTCCGCCTCCCGGACATGCCCCGCCGCCTCAACGCCGGCCCGCGTCCGGCTCGCCGCAATGGGCCAGAATGTGCGCCCGGGCCGCATCGCGCAAGGCGACGGCGGCGGCGAAGCCATCCGGGGCGGCGGGATCGGGCCGCACCGGATCGCCGATCGTGACCGTGACCGGGACCCGCCGCGGGCGCCACTGGCCGTCGCGCAGGAAGCTGCGGGTTCCGGCCAGGGCCACCGGCAGCACGGGAACGCCGGCTGCCGCCGCCGCCGCGAAGGCCCCCAGGCGGAAGGGCGCCAGGCCGCCCGCCCGGGTGAACGTGCCCTCGGGAAAGAAGGCCGAGTTGCTGCCGGCCTTCACCGCCTCGCCCAGGCGCCGGGCGTCCTCGACGCTCTGCCGGGCGTCGAAGCGTTCGACGAACTGGGTCCCCAGGCCGCGCAGGTAGAGGCGGGCCAGGGGCCGGTCGAGCAGTTCGCGCTTGGCGACGAAGCTGAAGGGGGCCGGCAGGGCGGCGCAGAGGATCAGGACGTCCGCATAGCTGGCATGGTTCGCCACCAGGACGCAAGGTCCGGCGGGCATCCGCTCCAGGCCGCGGACGGCCAGGGGGATCCCGGCGAGCCGAAGCAGCAGGCGCGAGGCCAGGCGGTTGGCGGACCAGGCCAGGGCCGGCCGCGGCGCCAGCACCGTGGCCAGCCAGGCCGGCCAGGCAAGCAGGACGAACAGCAGCCACACCCATCCTGCATAGGCGGCGCGGGCGCCGGACCCCGCCGCGCGCCGGGCCTGGGGCAGCAGCGACCCGGCGAGGAGCCGCAGCACCTGCCACCAGCCGGCGCGGCCCCGGCGTCCCACCAGGCCCGCCTCGTACAGGTCACGGCAGGCGGCCCGGCGGATCTTGCCGCTGGAGGTCTTCAGCACGCTCCCGGGCGGCGCCAGCACCACCTCGTCGGGCGGCTCGCCGAGGGCGGCCACGGTGGCCGCGACGATTTCCCGGCGAAGGGCCTCCCCGCCCTTCCCCGGCCGGGTCTCGGCGAGGACGACCAGGCGCTCCGTGCCGCCGGCCGGGTCGGGACTGCCGAAGACGGCGACGCAGCCGCGGCGCACGCCGGGAATGGAACCCACAAGGTCCTCGACCTCGTGGGGATAGATGTTGCGCCCGCCGCGGATGATGATGTCCTTGACCCGGCCGGTGAGGTGCACCTCGCCGCCGGCCATGTAGGCGCGGTCGCCCGAATCGAGCCATTCGCCGTCGTACAGCCGCCGGGTCTGCTCCGGATTGCGGTAATAGCCCGCGGTGGCCGAGGGGCCGCGAAATTCCAGGCGCCCCTCGAAACGCTCGTCGAGTTCCGTGCCCAGGGCGTCGACGATGCGGACCTCGTGGCCCGGGATGGGGCGCCCGCAGCAGACGAAGGACAGGGCCGAGGCATCGTCCTCGGCGGCCGGCTCGGCCCGCCCGCCGGCACTGAAGGGGGCCCGGCGGACGCGGTCGACGCGCGGCCCCCGGCCCACGGGGGGCGATATCAGGCCGACGGTGGATTCGGCCAGGCCGTAGACCGGCATCATGGCTTCCGGGCGGAAGCCGAAGGGGGCGAAGCGGTCGGAGAACCGGCGCAGGGTGTCCGGGACCACCGGCTCGGCGCCGTTGGCGGCGATGCGCCAGGACCCCAGGTCCAGGCCCGCCAGGTCGGCATCGGCGATGCGCTTCACGCAGAGTTCGTAGGCGAAGTTCGGCGCCGCCGAGATCGTGCCCCGGTAATGGTGGATGGCCCGCAGCCAGCGCTCGGGCCGGGCCAGGAAGGCCAGCGGCGACATGACGACCAGGGGTATGGCGAAATAGTGGGTGGTCAGCCAGGCGCAGATCAGGCCCATGTCGTGGTAGAGCGGCAGCCAGCTCACGAAGACGTCGCCGGGCACGATGCCCACCGCCTGGCCGATGGCGCGGATGTTGGCCAGCAGGTTGTCGTGGGTCAGCACCACGCCCTTCGGGTCGCCCGTGCTGCCGGAGGTGTACTGGATGAAGGCGATGTCCCCGCCCTTCAGGGAAACGGGCGCGCAGGCGCCGCCGCCGGCTTCCAGCCCGGCGACGGTGACGACCTTGCGCAGTCCGGCCACCCGCGCCTCCAGCAGCCGGGCGACGGCCCGCGCCTCGGGAACGGTGACGAGGAGGGCGGCCTCGGCGTTGGCCAGGATGCCCGCGTGGCGGCGGACGTGTTCCTCGATCTGCGCCAGCCGTGCCGGCGGGTAGATCGGTACCGGGATGCCGCCGGCCCGCAGCACGCCGAGGTAGGCGAAGAAGTACTCCGGGCCGGTGGGCAGCATGATGGCCACGGCCTGCCGCGGCAGCAGCCCCTCCCGCTGCAGGCCGGCCGCCACCGAACCGACCCGCCGCCGCAGTTCGCCGTAGGAAATCCGCGTCTCGCCGGCCTCGCCCAGATGGATGATCTGCACCCGGTCCGGATGGGCATCGGCGTGCCAGTCGAGCACGTCGACGAGGGTTGCCGCGTCGGCGGGGACGGCCATCGGGGCGCCAGGCCCGCCGGGCGCACCAGGCCCGCCGGGCGCACCATGCCCGCCGGGCGGGCCGGGCGCGAGGGGCGCGCCGGCCTCCCCGAGGGCGTCCGGCAAGCCTCCGCGTGCGCCCGCGGCCTCTTCCAGGGCTCCGACGAGGTCGCGCAGGGTGCGCGCATCGGCCAGGGCCGCTTCCGGCAGGCGGGCCCCGAAGGCCCTTTCGATGCGCACCGCCAGCTCGACACGGCTCAGGCTGTCCAGCCCCAGGTCCGCGTCGAGGGCGCTGTCCAGGGTCGGCCGGCGGGGGGCGGCGGCAGGATGCAGTTCGGCGAGGAAACCGGCGGCGAGTTCGACGACCGCCTGCCCGGCCCGGATGTGCCCCGGAAATCCCCCGCCTCCTTCGACCGTTGCCATCGCGTCGCCTCCCGCTCTCCCGACCTCCCGGCCTCGGTCCCGGCCCCGGGAGGGACGAACCGCCCTTGCTCCAGCCGATACGCTACACCCGGCCCCGTTCCCATGGGCGGCGTCCACCCTGGATGCGGCACGGATGGGGAAAAGGCGGTCCCGCCCCCCCGGGTCGCCCGGCGACGCCGCCTGCCCGCAGATTACATGCGCTTACAAGGCCGTGGGCCGGATGTCGTCGGATACCGGGCCCGTTCGTTACTCCCGGCGGACCGGGGCCCGCAAGGGCCGTGGCCGGCGCCCGGGGGACCCGTCCGGTGACCCCGGACCGCCGGCGCCTTTCCCCGACACGACGACGAAGAGAGGGACAGATGAGACGATTGCCAACCTTGCTGGCTGGAATGCTGATTGCACTGGGGGCCCTGGCCGAGCCCCTTTCCCCGGATGTCCTGGTGCGCCGGGTCACCGGCGAGGTGATGGAAAGCCTGCGCACCGAGGGCGACGGCGGCGGCAGGACGGCCGACCTGGTCGCCGCGAAGATCCTGCCCAACTTCGATTTCCAGAAGATGACCTCCCTGGCCCTGGGAAAGGACTGGCGCCAGGCCACGCCGGCGCAGCAGGCCGCCCTCGCCGAGGAATTCAGGATCCTGCTGGTTCGGACTTATTCGAATGCGTTGACGGCTTACAAGGGCCAGGCGGTGGAGATCAAGCCCCTGAAGGCGGGCGGCGGGGATGCCGAGGTGACGGTCCGCACCGAAGTGCGGCAACCGGGTACGCCGCCCGTTTCCATCGACTACGCCATGGCCCGCAAGGAAGACGCATGGCGGATCCACGACGTGACCGTGGGCGGCATCAGCCTCGTCACCGCCTACCGGGACCAGTTCGCCCAGGAGGTGCGCAACGGCGGCATCGACGGGCTGATCCGGGTCCTGCGGGCGAAGAACGGCGGCAAGGCCCCGGGGAACGCCGGGGCATGACGGATCGGTGCCGGAGGCCCACCGGATGGCGTCCCGCCGACGAAGCCCCCGGAGGACTCACCGCCGGCCGATGCCGTTCCCGTGGCGACAGGCCGCCGCCGACCGGGCCCGCTTGCCGGTGCACTTTGCCGCCGGGCGTCGCTGGGCGCGGCGCTCGGCCTTCGTCTCGCAGCGCTGCCGATCCTGCGCCTTCCCGCAGAAGGCCTCGCGAAGGCATGCACGCCGGGCGTCGTCCTCCTGGTCGGCACACGCCTCCTGGGCCGCGCGGAAACGTCCCCGGTCGGCTTCCCGCCGGTCCCCGCAGCGGGCCGGATCGCCCGAATTCGCGCAGTCGGTCCGTTGCACCGCGCTCGTCTGGACGGACGTCGTTGCGGGCAGGCGGCCCTCCGCGCCGGACTCTTCGGCGAAGGCCTGTCCGGCCGCGAGGATCATCGCTGCGGCCAAGTATGCGAAACCCTTCATCCTTCCTCCTCGATACCGCGGCCTTGCCCCGGGCGCCGCGTAGCCTACCCTCATGCCCGCCGTCGCGATAGGCGAGGCGCGGCGGGCATGCCGTCGCCCCGGCCCGGCGCACGACGATGCCTCCGCCTGCCACCCCGACCCGGTCGCCGGTCCGCCGGGACGGCATGCCGTCGCAGCGGGCGCTGCCCGAGGGTGACGGAGGTCGAGTCCAGGGGAATCTGGCCTGCCGGCTCAGCGGGCAGGTGCGGCCGGCGGGCTCGCCGGAACCCGCTGCCAGCCGTCCGGGCACTGGGTCACGTAGGGATAGTAGCCGGCGGGATTGGCGCAGCGGTACCAGAACTGCTGGGCCGCGGACGCCGGCGGCGCCGTCCGGGGCGGCGGCGGCGGATAGGCGCCCGGGCCCGGCGGCGGCGCCGGTGCCGGGTCGGCTGCCGATGCCGCGGGTACCGCGGAACGGCTGCGCAGGGCCCCGGAAACCGGCACCTGCTGGCCCTTCGCGTACATGCACTGGACATAGGCGTTGTCGTAGAGCCGCTGGGCATCGTAGGCCGAGCCGCGGGAACTGCCCGAGCCGGCCATGCTGCCGACGATCAGGCCCGTGCCGGCACCGACGCCGGCGGCATCGCGGCCGCCGATCGCCGCCCCGGCCACCGCCCCGACGACGGTGCCGACGGCCGCGCTGCGCACGCCGGCCTCCGCCGGATCGGCGGCACCGGACTGGGCGAAGGCGAACCGGCGGCAGTCGCCATCGTCGGCGCGGAATTGCTCGAAGCTCTTGCCCGTGCCGGGCAGGGCCATCACGCTCGGCCCGGTGGGGGCCGACGCGCAACCGGCGAGCAGCAGGGCGGCAGCGGCAACGAGCGAGTATCCGGCGAGTCCCATGGCGCCCTCCTTTCCGGCCGCTCAGGGCTGTCCCGGCGGTTGCGGCGAGACCCGCTGCCAGCCGCCGGGGCATTCCCTGACATAGGGGTAGTAGCCCCCGGCCCCCTCGCAGTAGTACCACCAGTTCGCCGGTGCCGCTGTGGCCGCCGATGCCGGCCCGGGGGCCGGCACCGGCTGTTCGACGTAAACGGGGGGCGCCTGGCGCTCGATGATGACCGGGGCATAGTAGGGCGGATAGTAGTAACGGGCCGGCGGCGGGTAATACCAGGCGGGTCCCCAATAGGGGCCGACGTAGACGCCGAAATGCACGCGCCCCCGGTCGGCCCAGGCATTGCCCGCGGCCAGCAGGCCCAGGCAGGCCAGGACGGACAGCGTCTTCGGATTTCCCATGTTCGCACTCCTCGTTACGGCGCCGCGGCCGGGCCCGGCGGAAGCGGTCCGGAAAGGCCTGGCGGGCCCCCGGTTCCCGGTCGGACACCGTTCATGGTAGACCTCCGATCCGCAGGGGGTCCCCGCCCCCGGTCCATAATTTGTAAAAGGATGTGAACGCCGTCCGTGGCGCCCCGCAGCTTCGTCCGGGCCGGCGCTCGCTTCCTCCTGCCGGCCACCGAACCCCACGCCATGCCCGCTCCCCTCTTTTCCCGCGCCCTTGCCTCCCGCAATTACCGCCTCTACTTCGCCGGCCAGCTCGTTTCCCTGGCCGGCACCTGGATGCAGCAGATCGCCATGGTCTGGCTCGCCTACCGCCTGTCGAATTCGGCCCTGGTCCTCGGCACCGTGGGCTTCGCCAGCCAGGTGCCGATCCTGGTCCTGGGCCCCCTGACGGGGGTGTGGACCGACCGCTACGATCGCCGCCGCATCCTCGTCGTCACCCAGTCCCTGGCCATGCTGCAGGCGGTCTCGCTGGCCGTCCTGACCTGGGGAGGCTGGGTGGGTCCGGCCACCCTGGTCGTGCTGGCCTTCGGCCTGGGCTGCATCAACGCCCTAGACGTGCCGGCCCGCCAGGCCTTCGTCCCGCAATTGATCGACGACCGGGAGGACCTGCCCAACGCCATCGCCCTCAATTCCATGCTGATGAACGCGACGCGCTTCGTCGGTCCGGCCCTGGCCGGCTTCGCCGTGGCCACGATCGGCGAGGCCTGGTGCTTCGTGCTGAACGCCGCCTCCTACCTGGCCGTCCTGCTGGCCCTGCTGGCCATCGACGCGAAGCCCAATCCGCGGCAGACGGCGCCCGTCCTGGAGGCCTTCCGGGAAGCCCTGGCCTACATCCGCAGCCGCCGCGACATCCGGGCCTGCCTGCTGCTGGTGGGCGTCGTCAGCTTCCTCGTCACGCCCTATGCCGTCATGATGCCCCTGTTCGCCCGCGAGATCTTCGGCGGCGACGCGCGCACGTACGGCCTGCTGATCGCCAGCGCCGGCGGCGGCTCCCTGGCCGCCGCCTTCTACCTGGCGAGCCGGCAGGGCACCGGGGGGCTGTTCCGCCTGGTGTCGACCACGGCCGCGACGGCCGGCGCCGCCGTGGCCTGCTTCGCGCTGAACGGGCGCCTGGGCCTGGCCTTTCCGATCGCGATGGCCATCGGCTTTTCCGTCATCCTGACCGTGGCCGGCAGCAACACCTACATCCAGACCCGGGTGGGCGACCGGCAACGGGGCCGCGTCATGGCCGTGTTCTCCATGGCCTTCCTCGGCATCGCGCCCCTGGGCAGCCTGGCGGTGGGAAGCCTCGCCCATACGCTGGGGGTGCGCGCGATCCTGGCATTCTGCGGGCTGGCGACATTGGCCATCGCGCTGCTGGCCGGGCGCCGCATGGACGGCCTGGAGGCCAGTCCGGCGGACGGGGAGGAGGGCGGAGGCGCCCGAAGGCCCTGAGGTGCCGGGATGCCCGTTCAGACCTTGATGCGGAAGGGGCTGAAGTCGGTGTTGCGGTCGTACCAGTCCTCCTGCTCGCGATGCTTGAGGAAGTGCACGACCTTGTAGGTCACCGGCGTCATCACCACCTCCCAGGCCGTCTTCAGCACGTACTGGGCCAGCGCCACCTTCGCCACCTGGCCGTCGGGCCAGAGTCCGTAGAAGGCGATGAAGTAGAAGAGCCCCGAATCGACCGCCTCGCCGACCAGCGTGGAGCCGATGGTGCGGGTCCACAGCCAGCGCCCGGCGGTGGCGACCTTCATCTTCGCCAGCACGTAGCTGTTGGCGAAGCTGCCGCACCAGAAGGCGATCATGGAGCCGGCGACGATGCGCCAGGTATTGCCGAAGACGCCCTCCAGGTGGGCCTGGTAGCCCTGGTTGAAGGCGTCCGGCGCCGCCGGCAGGGCCAGCACCGCCCAGGCCATGACGCTGGCGAAGGCGAGGGCCGCGAAGCCGGCCCAGACGACGCGGCGGTCGCGGCCGTAGCCATAGACCTCGGTGAGGATGTCGCCGAAGATGTAGGAGATGGGGAAGAACAGCACGCCGCCGCTGAAGATCACCGGGCCGATGCCGGGGACATCCACCTGGGCCGCCTTGGCGGCGCCGATCAGGTTGGAGCAGAGCAGCACGCAGACGAAGGCCGCCATCACGAAGTCGTAGTAGCGGTACTGGCGGTGCGGATCGTGGCGGTGCGGCAGGTTCATGGGCGGGAACGGGCCGGGCGGGAAACCGCACCTTACCCCAGCGGCGCCTTAATTCAAGGGGTGGGCGGCCGGCGCATCCCCCGCTGGATGCGGGGCCTGCGCACCCCGCGCCACCGGCCCCCGGGAACGCGCAGGCTCGCCCGGAGTCTGCCGGATTCCCGGGGATGCAGGTTCAGAAGGTGCCGAAGCCCACCTCGTAGGCGCCGCCGATGATCAGGTACTCATCCTCGCCCTTCAGCACGCCGGGCAGCAGCCGGCAGTGGAAGAGCACCTTGGCCAGCGGCACGTTGGCCGAGAGGATGACGTCGCCGAACTCTCCCGCCCGGTCCCGGTCGCTGGTGAAGGAGGAGACGCTGTTGAGCAGCACGATGCGGCGATCACCGCCCAGGTCGGCCAGCAGTTCGTAGGCCTCCAGCCGGTTGACGCCCCGGAACAGGCGCAGGTGGCTGCGCTCGGGCCACTGGCGGGCGAATTCGTACTGGCAGTAGGCATAGACCAGGTCGAGCTGGGCCTCCAGGGCATTGGTGCCGTAGAGGCCCCGGGCGCGCATCTCCTGGTAGCGCAGGTAGGCCGGATCGGCCGGGTCCCGCAGGGGCACGCCGTGATGGCGCGGCACCAGCCCGAAGCGGGACTCGACCCATCCCTTGAGGGCCGCCGCCTCGCGCCCGTCGGCGTCGAAGGCCCAGCCGCGCAGGGCCCGCATCCAGTTGGCCTTGACCCGGCCCCGGCCGCCGCGCGGAGCGGCTTCGGCCTCGTAGCCGGCATCCTCGGGATGCTCGAGCCGGAACGCCACCGTCATGTAGTCCTCGAAGACCTGGGCCCGATGGTGGGGCAGGTCGAGGCGCTGCAGGCGCTCGAAGAGGTCCCGGTGCAACTCCTCCACGCCGTCCAGCTTCAGCGGCGCCGGATGCTGCTGGAAGGTGACGCTGCCGAGGATCACCGCCGGCAGGTTGCAGCGGTTGATGGGCAGGCGGGCATACCCGGGAAGGCTGGGCCCGGTCCGACGGCCGTCGGCGATCGGCAGGGCGGTTTCGGGATGGTCGGACACTTGGGTCGAGGCGGCTCGGACGTGGCCGGCCAGCAGGGGACGCGGCGGATGGGCGATTCTATCCCTGGGCCGGGCCGACCGTCGCACTCCCCGTGCGGCGGGCCGCAGCGCCCCGCCGATCCCGCCGGGAGCCGGTGCCGCCTGTCGCCCGGCCCCTTGTCGCCACTGCGACAAAGGCATTGCCCATTGTCGTGTGTCGAATAATCCACCCCAGTTTCAGTCGACAATTTTTTCCCAGTCAAAACAGCCTGTTGAGTTTGGGTGGCGGTCTGGCATGGTCCTTGCCGTAGAGGAGGCGTGACCCCCGCGGTCCCACCGCATCAACCTCGACACTAGGAGATTCAAGATGGCTAAGCTGCGTCAATGCGCGATCTACGGCAAGGGTGGCATCGGCAAGTCCACCACCACGCAAAATCTGGTCGCCGCGCTCGCCGAAGCGGGCAAGAAAGTCATGATCGTCGGTTGCGACCCCAAGGCCGACTCCACCCGCCTGATCCTGCACTCGAAGGCCCAGACCAGCGTCATGAACCTGGCCGCCGAGGCCGGCTCCGTGGAAGACCTGGAACTCGAGGACGTGATGTCCGTCGGCTTCGGCGGCGTCAAGTGCGTGGAGTCCGGCGGCCCCGAGCCCGGCGTCGGCTGCGCCGGCCGCGGCGTCATCACCGCCATCAACTTCCTGGAAGAGGAAGGCGCCTACGACGAGGACCTGGACTTCGTGTTCTACGACGTCCTCGGCGACGTGGTCTGCGGCGGCTTCGCGATGCCCATCCGCGAGAACAAGGCCCAGGAGATCTACATCGTCTGCTCCGGCGAGATGATGGCCATGTACGCGGCCAACAACATCGCCAAGGGCATCGTCAAGTATGCCAATTCCGGCGGCGTGCGCCTGGCCGGCCTGATCTGCAACTCCCGCAACACGGACCGCGAGGACGAGCTGATCGAGGCCCTGGCTTCCCGCCTGGGCACCCAGATGATCCACTTCGTGCCGCGCGACAACGCCGTCCAGCACGCGGAGATCCGCCGCATGACGGTGATCGAGTACGACCCCACCGCCAAGCAGGCCGACGAGTACCGCGCCCTGGCCCAGAAGGTGATGAACAACACCAAGTTCGTGATTCCGACCCCCATCGAGATGGAGGAACTGGAGGAACTGCTGATGGAGTTCGGCATCATGGACCAGGAAGACACCAGCATCGTCGGCAAGTCCAAGGCCGCCGAAGTGGCCGCCTGACGCGAAGCAGACCGACGTCCGATCAATTCTTGCGCGCCGGCCGCGGATTGGCGGCGGCGCCCTGGAGGAAATTATGGAAAGCACGATGACCCGCGAAGCCGCCGAGGCCCTCATCCAGGAGGTGCTCGAGGTCTATCCGGAAAAGGCGAAGAAGGACCGCGCCAAGCACCTGATGGTGAACGACACCTCCCTCGAATCCTCGAAGAAGTGCATCACCTCGAACCGCAAGTCCCTGCCTGGCGTCATGACCATGCGCGGCTGCGCCTACGCCGGTTCCAAGGGCGTGGTCTGGGGCCCGATCAAGGACATGATCTCCATCTCCCACGGCCCCATCGGCTGCGGCCAGTACGCCCGCGGCGGCCGCCGCAACTACTACGTCGGCACCACCGGCGTGGATACCTTCTGCGAGATGAACTTCACCTCGGACTTCCAGGAGAAGGACATCGTCTTCGGCGGCGACAAGAAGCTGTCCAAGCTGATCGACGAGATCGAGATGCTGTTCCCGCTGAACAAGGGCATCTCCATCCAGTCCGAGTGCCCGATCGGCCTGATCGGCGACGACATCGAGGCCGTGGCCAAGAAGTCGGCCGCCGCCATCGGCAAGCCCGTCGTGCCGGTGCGCTGCGAGGGCTTCCGCGGCGTCTCCCAGTCCCTCGGCCACCACATCGCCAACGACTCGGTGCGCGACTGGATCCTCCCCAACCGGGACGGCAAGCCCTTCGAGAAGACGGACTACGACGTCTCCATCCTCGGCGACTACAACATCGGCGGCGACGCCTGGGCCTCCCGCATCCTGCTCGAGGAGATGGGCCTGCGCGTGGTCGCCCAGTGGTCCGGCGACGGCACGCTGGCGGAGATGGAGAACACCCCCAACGTCAAGCTGAACCTCCTCCACTGCTACCGCTCGATGAACTACATCAGCCGGCACATGGAAGAGAAGTACGGCATCCCCTGGCTCGAATACAACTTCTTCGGCCCGACCAAGATCGCCGAGAGCCTGCGCAAGATCGCCGGCTTCTTCGACGACAGGATCAAGGAAGGCGCCGAGCGGGTGATCGAGAAATACACGCCGGCCATGAACGAGGTGATCGCCAAGTACAAGCCGCGCCTCGAAGGCAAGACCGTCATGCTCTACGTCGGGGGCCTGCGCCCGCGCCACGTGGTCGGCGCCTACGAGGACCTGGGCATGATCGTCACCGGCACCGGCTACGAGTTCGCCCACAACGACGACTACGACCGCACCATCAAGGAGATGGGCAACGCGACGCTGATCTACGACGACGCCACCGGCCACGAGCTCGACGAGTTCGTCAAGGCCCTGAAGCCCGACCTGATCGGCTCCGGCATCAAGGAGAAGTACGTCTTCCACAAGATGGGCTTCCCCTTCCGGCAGATGCACTCCTGGGACTACTCCGGCCCCTACCACGGCTACGACGGCTTCGCCGTCTTCGCCCGGGACATGGACATGACCCTCAACAACCCCTGCTGGAAGATGCTGACGCCGCCCTGGAAGAAGGCCCCGGCCGAGCCGCTGCAGAAGGCTGCGTAAACCCCATTCACCACGGAGGACGCAGAGTCCGCAGAGGAAGACGAAACCAGAACTTGTCCTTTGGGGGTTCTCCGTGTCCTCCGCGTCCTCTGTGGTGAAAAACGAATTCCGGTCAACTCGTGCCCGCGTCCGCAAATTGGCGGCCGGGCAAAGGAGAAGAAGATGCAAACCGTAGAAAAGATCAAGCCCTGTTTCCCGCTCTTCCGGGACGACGACTACAAGAAGACCCTCACCGCCAAGCGCGAGCAGTTCGAGGAGATGCACGGCAAGGACAAGATTGCCGAGACCTTCGCCTGGACCACCAGCCAGGAGTACCAGGAGCTCAACTTCAAGCGCGAGGCCCTGACCATCAACCCGGCCAAGGCCTGCCAGCCCCTGGGCTCGGCCCTCTGCGGCCTGGGCTTCCACAAGACCCTGGTCTACATCCACGGCTCCCAGGGCTGCATCGCCTACTTCCGCACCTACTTCAACCGCCATTTCAAGGAGCCGATCGCCTTCATCGCCGATTCGATGACGGAAGACGCGGCGGTGTTCGGCGGCCAGAAGAACATCCATGAAGGCCTGGCCAACGCCAAGGCCCTCTACGGCGCCGAGATGATCGCCATGAGCACGACCTGCATCGCCGAGGTGATCGGCGACGACCTGAACGCGTTCATCAACAACGCGAAGAAGGAAGGCCACGTGCCCCAGGAATTCCCGATCCCCTTCGCCCACACGCCCAGCTTCGTCGGCTCCCACGTGACCGGCTGGGACAACATGGAAGAGGGCATCCTGCGCTACTTCACCCTCAACAACATGGATGGCAAGGTCGTCGGCTCCAACGGCAAGATCAACCTCGTGCCGGGCTTCGAGACCTACCTGGGCAACTACCGGGTGGTGAAGCGCTACATGAAGGAGATGGGCGTCGACTACACCATGCTTTGCGACCCGGAGGAGGTGCTCGACACCCCGGCCGACGGCGAGTTCCGCATGTATGCCGGCGGCACGACGATGGACGAGGTCAAGGACGCGCCTAACGCCCACACCACCTTCCTGCTCCAGCCCCTGGGCCTCGACAAGACGAAGAAGTTCGTCGAGACCACCTGGAACCACGAGGTGCCCAAGCTGAACATCCCCATGGGCGTCGAGTGGACGGACGACTTCCTGATGAAGGTCTCCGAAGTGACCGGCAAGCCGATTCCCGAGTCCCTGGCCAAGGAGCGCGGCCGCCTGGTGGACATGATGACCGACTCCCACGCCTGGCTGCACGGCAAGAAGATGGCCCTCTACGGCGATCCGGACTTCGTCATGGGCATGGCCAAGATGCTGATGGAGTTCGGCGTCGAGCCCATCCACGTCGTCTGCCACAACGGCAGCAAGAAGTGGGACAAGGCGATGAAGAAGGTCCTCGAGTCCTCGCCCTACGGCGCCAACGCCAAGACCTATCCGGGCGCCGACCTCTGGCACCTGCGCAGCCTGTGCTTCACCGAGAAGCCCGATTTCCTGATCGGCAACTCCTACGGCAAGTACATCCAGCGCGACACGGTGCACAAGGGCCCCGAGTTCGAAGTGCCGCTGATCCGCCTCGGCTTCCCGATCTTCGACCGCCACCACCTGCACCGCATGACGACCCTGGGCTACGAAGGCGCGATGTACGTGCTGACCACCCTGGTCAATGCCGTGCTGGAGCGGCTGGACGACCAGACGCGGGGAATGGGGACCACCGACTACAACTACGACCTGGTGCGCTGACACGGCGATGGGCCTGCTGCGCGACCCGACGGCAGCGTTGGGCGGTGCTCGGAATCCTCACGTACCTCCGGTACGTTCCGGTTCCTGCGCTCCGGCCGCCTTGCCCTCGGGCCGCTCACGACGGCCCCTCATCCGTGCCAGAGGCCTGGCGAAGGCAGAAGGGAGGCCCACATGGCCAACATCATGATCCGCAAGAGCGACAAGGGCTACGTGTTCTACATGCCCAAGCGCGACATCGAGGACAGCATCGTATCGATGGAATTCGACACCCCGGAGAAGTGGGGTGGCGAAATCAAGCTCGGCAACGGCGGGATCTATTACATCGAGCCCCAGGCGGCGCCGGCCCGGCTGCCCTACTCCGTGCGCGCCCGGCGCCTGGACGGGGTCGAGTAGGCAGGCTTTTTTCTGGAGAACCACCATGGCAATGAAAATCGTACAAGCGGAATGCACGTCCTGCGGCGACTGCGTGCCCGTGTGCCCCACCAAGTCCATCACCGACAAGGGCGGCATCTACAAGATCAACAAGGAGACCTGCACGGAGTGCGACGGCGAGTTCGATTCGCCCCAGTGCGTGATCGCCTGCCCCGCCGGCGATGCCTGCATCGTGTATCTCTGATTCAGGATGCAGGCGGGGCATGAAGGCCCGCCCCCTCCCACCGCCCACGGCTGGCTTTGCACGGCCAGCCGGCTGCGGCGGTTCGGAGCGGTGCTCCGAGAAATCCCGCCTCCGCCCCCCTCGCGGGGGAGGCGGCTAGTCAGGCTTCGCCCGAAAGGAGAAATGCCATGTCCGCCCCCATGAGCCGCGAAGCGGCCCTGCGCATCGGCCTGGCCGCCCGCGAGCTGCCCGGCGGCGATGTTCGCGCCCTGGCCCGGTTCCTCATCGGGAAGCTGGAGGCGCCCATCACCGAATCGAAACTGGCCCAGGTGACCGTCGAGGATCTCCACGTCGCCCTTGGCGGCGAGGAAGGCGCCAGCGTCCCCGAGGAGATGACCGAAGCCCTCAAGGCTGCGGTCCGCGTCCTCTGGGGCCAGGGCGTCGAAGGCTCCGACCTGCCGGTGCCCGAGGCCTACGCCGACGGGGACATGCCCGGCTCCATCCGCGTCGCCGTCGCCTCCAACCGGGACGAGAACCTGGATGGCCACTTCGGTTCCTGCGAACGCTTCCTGGTCTACCAGGTGTCGCCGGCGGCCCTGCGTCTGGTGGGCGTGCGCTCGGCCCTGGAGGCCGACGAGGCGGAGGATCGCAACGCGGCCCGGGCCCGGGTGATCGACGACTGCCAGATCGTCTATGTCCAGTCCATCGGCGGCCCGGCCGCCGCCAAGATCGTGCGGGCCGGCGTCCACCCGGTCAAGTTGCCCGCCGGCGGCCCCGCCCGCCGGATCCTCGCCCAGCTGCAACAGCGCCTGACGACGCCGCCGCCCTGGCTGGCCCAGATCATGGGCGTGCCCGCCGCGTCCCTGGCCAAGTACGCCGCCGACCTGGCGGAGGAATTGGAATGAGTCCGGAGCAACTCGCCTCGGTGGCCCTGGCGGTCGATGCGGACCCGGATGCCAGCCGCTTGCGGGCCGGGTTTCCGGACCTCCACTTCACGTTCTGCAGCGACGACGACGTCCCGGCCCGACTCAAGGCGGCGGTGGAATGCCGCGCCCACAGGCTCTACCTGATCACCGGAGCGAGCGGTCACTGCATCGAGTTCACCTCGGACACGGCCGGGGCGACCGGCGTGGTCGTGGCGAGCAGGGACGAGGACGGGGAATGAGGACGGGAGCCTCCGCGGTTCGGACGGGCCGTTCCAGATAATTCCTTCGCCATGGACAAGGGACCGGAGCCGTCGCCGGCCCAGGCGGGCCTGGGCCGCCACGGCCTCTGCGCCGGTTGCCGGCATTTTCCGGCGCTCCTCGAGGCCGGGCGTTGCGAACCGGGCGACGCCTGCGTGCGCGCCCACAGCGGCCGGCAGATCGATCGCTTCCTGCGCAACAACCGGCAGGAGGCCGCCTTCTACCTGGCCGACCTGTTCTGGGAAAGACGGGCCATCGCGGCCCGCTACGCCCCGGACGACCTGCTCGAACCCCTGATCCGGGATGCCGACGAAGTCGTGCGGCGGGTGGTGGCGACCCGCCTGCCGGCAGCGGCCCTCAACCGCCTGCTCGCCGACCCCGACCGGGAGGTCCGCGTGACCGTAGCCCATCGCCTGCCGGAAACGCAATTGCTGCGCCTGTCCGACGACCCGGACTACCGGGTGCGCGTCGTGGTGGCCGAGCGCATGCCCCACGGCAAGCTGCTGGTCATGGTGGCGGACCCGGAGCGGGAGGTACGCAAGGCCGTCGCCCGCCGCCTGCCTTCCTTCGCCCTGCACGCCCTGGCCGGCGACCCGGAACCGGAAGTGCGCCGCATCGTCGCCGAGCGCGCATTGCCGGGGTTGGCCGCCTCCCTGCTGCGCGACCCGGACTGGTGGGTACGCCATGCCGCCGTCGCCTGCGCGCCGGCGGAGTCGGTCGCGGCCCTGGCCGACGACCCGGAACCCGAAGTACGCATCGCCGTGCGGCGACGGCTGGTCGAGGCCGCCCACGACACCCCGACGAATTCCATCCCTTCCGGAGAAACCTCATGAACTCCCCCGCCACCTGGACCGAGCAATGCAAGGCCCTCGCCGAGCCCATCATCGAAGCCTGCACCGTCGCCCCGGTGGCCTCCGGGCCGGGCGTCCTGACGAAGGAGATCGGCCGCCGCCTGCCTCAGGTGTCGTTTCGCCAGGTGCTCTGCCGCGGCGGCTGGTACCGCCTGGGCGGCGTCGTCGATGCCGACGGGAAGGCGGTGGCGGAAAACCTGGAGGCCTGGGCCGAGAGCGGACTCGGGGAGTTCGACGACGACCTCTGCCTGCTGCTGGACAAGCACGCCGGCTCCGGCCTCTGGGCCACCCGCCTGGTCGGCCGCACCCACTACTTCGTCGCCCCGGTCGGACGGGGTGCCGCGGACTACCTGCAACTGGAGGTCGAGGACCTGCAGGAGAGCTGGTCCCACCCGCTTTTCGACCGGGATCCGGCGCCGACCAGCCTGGAGGAGTTCGTGGATCCGCGCCTGCCGAAGGAGAACCTGAAGCCCCTGGGCCTGCCACGCTATGTCTTCCGCCGCCTCACCCACGTCGGCGACACCCTGGCCCGCATGCGCACCCAGGCCCTGGAGCCGCAGCCCATCCACCGCTTCGTCGCCGACTGGGAGGCCAGCAGCGCCCGCCAGGCCACGGATCTGTCCAACCATTGGGTGATCGCCCTGCGCGAACACCTGGACCGCTTCCGGCAGATCGTGACCCGGGCCAGCCCGGTCCCCGCCTTGAACGGCGAGCCGCCCCGCTTCGCCGGCCGCGAGGGCACCCGCGGCCTGGCCCTGAACGAGGCCCTGACGGCCTTCGACCGGAACATGGGCTACCACTTCGCCTGGTATTTCCACATGCTGACGACCAAGGCCGTGCCCCACTGGGTGGCCCGCACCGTGGCCGAGGACGCCGCCGGCGGCTTCGCCTACCTGCCCGAACGCGACATGGCCATCGTCAAGGACTGGCTGCACAAGCCCTACGGATTCTGATTCGGCGGGCGCCGGGACTGTCGCAAACCGGACATGGCCGCCGAGCCGACAAGGCTGAGGAATCATCGGCTTAGCCCTGGCACAGGGCTTGCGTGGTTCTCCGCATCACACGGAGAAACCCCATGAGCCTCAGCGCCAAGGACATCGCGGCCGTACTCGACGAACCGGCCTGCGCCCACAATACGAAGGAGAAGTCCGGCTGTGCCAAGCCCAAGCCGGGCGCCACGGCCGGCGGCTGTTCCTTCGACGGGGCGCAGATCGCCCTGCTGCCCATCGCCGACGTGGCCCACATCGTGCACGGACCGATCGCGTGCGCCGGTTCTTCCTGGGACAACCGGGGAACCCGCTCCTCCGGCCCCCGGCTCTATCGCATCGGCATGACCACCGACCTGTCCGAGACCGACGTCATCATGGGCCGCAGCGAGAAACGGCTGTTCCACGCCATCCGCCAGGCGGTGGAGGGCTACCGGCCCGCCGCCGTCTTCGTCTATGCCACCTGCGTGACGGCCCTGATCGGCGACGACCTGGAGGCCACCTGCAAGGCCGCCACCGAGCACTACGGCCTGCCCGTCGTGCCGGTGGACGCGGCCGGCTTCTACGGCACCAAGAACCTGGGCAACCGCCTGGGCGGCGAAGCCATGTGGAAGCACGTGATCGGCACCCGGGATCCGGACCCCGTGGCCCCCGAAGTGCTCGCCTCGCTGCCGGCGGGCCAGCGGGTGCACGACGTGAACCTGATCGGCGAATACAACATCGCCGGCGAATTCTGGAACGTGGCGCCGCTCTTCGACGAACTGGGCCTGCGCATCCTGTGCACCCTGTCCGGCGACGCGCGCTTCCGGGAGGTCCAGTCCATGCACCGGGCCGAGGCGACCATGGTGGTCTGCGCCAAGGCCCTGCTCAACGTCGCCCGCAAGCTGGAGGAAACCCATGGCGTGCCCTTCTTCGAGGGGAGCTTCTACGGTGTCAAGGACACCTCCCAGGCCCTGCGCGACTTCGCCCGCCTGCTCGACGACTACGACCTTGCCCAACGCACCGAGGCCCTGATCGCCCGCGAGGAGGCCACGGCGAACGCCGCCCTCGAGCCCTGGCGCGAGCGCCTGCGCGGCAAGCGGGTGCTGCTCTACACGGGGGGCGTCAAGTCCTGGTCCATCGTCTCCGCCCTGCAGGACCTGGGGATGACGGTGGTCGCCACCGGCACCAAGAAGTCCACCGAGGAGGACAAGGCGCGCATCCGCGAACTGATGGGCGAGGACACCCGCATGATCGACGACGGCAGTCCCAAGGCCCTGTTGGGCGCCTACAAGGACCTGCGGGCCGACATCCTGATCGCCGGCGGGCGCAACCTCTATACGGCCCTGAAGGCCCGCATCCCCTTCCTCGACATCAATCAGGAGCGGGAGTTCGCCTACGCCGGCTATTCGGGCATGCCCGAACTGGCCCGGCAGCTCGCCCTGTCCATCGAAAGCCCGGTCTGGGAAGCCGTGCGCAAGCCCGCGCCCTGGGCGGTGAAGCAGTTGCCGGGGACGGTGCTGGCAAACGCCTGAGCCTGCGCCGGCAGGCTGCGGAGATTCACGTCCCCGGGCCTGGCGGTCGCTGGATTGCCGGGACTCCGGCGAGTCCTCCGGACCGTGGGTGCCCTCAGCAGCCGGCCACGAGGCGGCGGGCCAGGACCTCGGGGGCGGCGGCGGCCAGGCTGCGGTCCGGCAGCCAGGCGGTCAGCCGGGAGCCTTCCTCGCTGGGGTCGATGCGGATCACGCCGAAGGTGGCGAAGGAAGGCTCCGGGGCGGTGACGACGATGTGGCCGCCCTCCTCGGGCGACTCGCCGGCCACGGTGCGCACCCGCAGTTCCGGCATCTTGCGGTGGATATTGACGGCGATGCAGCGGGCGACTTCCCGGGGGGCGGTAAAGCTCTCGATCTCCACCCGGGCGCCGACGCTGGAAGACGCCGTCGGCGTGTCTGCCGTTCCCGACAGCACGATGGCGATGATGGCGATGCCTGCGATGGCCGGTGTCATGTGTGCGCCTCCCTGTGAGCGGCGGCCGGCGCGCGCGGAATCGGCATCGGCCGGCCTTCTTGCCTGAAGGTCGATGGTAGCCAGGGGGCGGCCGGCGGTTTGCCGCGAATACGCCGGGAAATCGCGCTCTCACCGCTTTTTCGACGCCGGTGCGGGAGGCATCGGCCAAGGCGCCCCCCCGGGAAGGAGCATGCCCGCCGGCGGCGGCGGAAGCGCCACCCGAGGTCCGGCCGAGAAGCCGCCCGGCCAGGCCCGGCAGGCGAGTTGCCGGCGACGCCGGGCACCGGGACAGGTCGCCCCGATGCCGCGTTGGGCCGAACGGGCTATTCCGTTTCGACCGGCCATCCGGTATAACCATCGCCATATAAACCTTTCATTCACGAAGTATCGGCCGCTCCCGGCAACCGGGCGGTCCGCCTCGAGGGGAAATACAATGACATTCGCAAAATCGCCACGGGCCGCGCTGACTGCCATCGCCGCTGCCGCGCTCATGGCCCCGCTCGCCGCCTCGGCGACGCATACCTTCAGCGGCTTCTGCGACGACTGCGGAGACCCCTCGGCCAGCGCGAAGCTCTACGGCCACGGTTACGGCGAGTGGACGGGCTTCGACTATTTCTCGAGCAATTTCGCCGGCGGCGTGCTGCACGGTCTGTCCCTGAGCTCGGTGGCGGCCGAACCCGGGATCGGCGAAACCCCGGTGCCGGCCGAATTCAGGGTCGAGTTCACGACGGCACGGACCCCGGTGCCGCACGAGGCCGCGGGTTCGCCCTTTGCCGCCACCTCGCACTGGCTCTTCCTCACCCGTTCCACCGGCGCCTGGTACCTCTTCCCCATGTACGTCTGCGGCGAAGACGTCGATTGCGGTCCCCCAGGAGGGGAGCCGCCACCGGACGCCGATTTGGGGCGCCACGGCGTATGGGCAGTCCCCGAGCCCGAGACCTATGCCACGATGCTGGCCGGCCTGGGAATCCTGGGCGCCGTCGCCCGCCGTCGCCGCAAGCACTGAACGCCTTTCCCCGCATCGCGAGACCCGGCCGAAGCCGGGTCTTTTTCCATCGCGGCGTGGCCGCCGCTCCTACAAAAAACCGAACGGCACGACCCCCCGTAGGAGCGCCGCACGCGGCGCGACAAGGCCGTCCCGAAAGGCATCGCGGCGTAGCCGCCGCTCCTACAAAACCGAACGGCACGGCCCCCTGTAGGAGAGCCGCACGCGGCGCGATAAGGCCGTCCCGAAAGGCATCGCGGCGTGGCCGCCGCTCCTACAAGAACCGTTGGCGTGGTCCCTGTAGAGCGCCGCACGCGGCGCGATAGCGGCCCGCCCGGCCGCGCCGGTTCTGCCCGTTCCGGCGACCACCTGCCCGGTGGACGAGGTCCGGGTTTCGCACCGGAACCCGACCCGGGACGATGCGGTAGTCCATTCGGACTATTGAGTCCGACTTCGGGGCGGTGTGATACTGCGCCCGCTCGCGTGATCCCCCCACTTCCATTGCTGCCAAAGGATACGACATGAAATTCACCCAACTCGCCGTTGCCGCCGCCATCGCCGCCGCGGTCGCCGCGCCGGCCCAGGCCGAGACGATCTACTGGACTAACTGGACGTCGAAGGTGGCCGGCAATCCCGGTTCCGCCGCCGGCTCCATCACCTTCGCTGGCGGCAGTACCGTCGCCGTCAGCTACCACGGCGAGATTTTCCTGGCCGGCGACCAGGGCCGCTGGGACCAATTTGCCGGCACCTACACTTCGGCGGCCGTCGACAACGGGCCGAGCCCCGTGGGCGTCAGCATCCAGCTGAGGGGTGGGAACGCGACGGTCAACACGATCTCCTTCTCCGCCCCGGTGTACAACCCGGTCATGGCCATCCAGAGCCTCGGAAGCTCCGATACCGCGAAGTACGTCTTTTCCCAGCCCTTCACGCTGCTGAGCCAGGGCAGGGGCCACTGGGGCGGCGGCGGCTCGTCGCTGAGCGTTTCCGGCAACACGCTGACCGGCAACGAGGGGAACGGCACCATCCAGTTCCTCGGCACCTTCAGCTCGATCAGCTGGACCGTGCCGGACGGCGAGAATTACCACATGTTCACCGTCGGCGCGCCGGTCCCCGAGCCCGAGACCTATGCCATGATGCTGGCCGGCCTCGGCGCCCTGGGCGCCGTCGCCCGCCGTCGCCGCAAGCTCTGAACGCCTTTCCCCGCATCGCGAGACCCGGCTTCGGCCGGGTTTTTTATTGGCATCGCGGCAGGGACGCCGCTCCCGCGAAAGGCGATCCGCATGCTGTCAATGTAGCGCCGCATGCGGCGCGATAAGGACGGCTCCGAAAGGCATCGCGGCGTGACCGCCGCTCCTACAACAGCCGAGCCGCACGCCCCTGTGGGCGTGCCCCACGCGGCGCGATGAGGGCGGCTCCGAAACCCATCGCGGCGTGACCGCCGCTCCTACAACAGCCAAGCCGCACGGCCCTCGTGGGAGCGCCGCATGCGGCGCGATAAGGGCGGCTCCGAAGGGCATCGCGGCGTGGCCGCCGCTCCTACAAAACCGAACGGCACGGCCCCTTGTAGGAGCGCCGCACGCGGCGCGATGAGGCCGTCCCGAAAGGCATCGCGGCGTGACCGCCGCTCCTACAAAACCGAACGGCACGGCCCCGCAGGAGCACCGCCTGCGGCGCGATTGTCGCCTTTGCGACATCGCGGCAACCACACAAATCATTGAATCAAATAGACTTCCCCGTGGCACGCGGCTTGCGTGAGAGGGAGCGAACCCTCTCGCCCACCCGAAGCCATGACCGAGATCCTGCGCAAGCCGAAAGCCCTGGCCGTCAATCCCCTGAAGGTCAGCCAGCCCGTGGGGGCCTGCCTGGCCTTCCTGGGGCTCAACCGGTCCATGCCGCTGATGCACGGCTCCCAGGGCTGCACCGCCTTCGCCAAGGTCTTCTTCGTCCGCCATTTCCGGGAACCCATCCCCCTGCAGACGACGGCCATGGACCAGGTCAGCTCGATCATGGGCGCCGATGACAACGTCGTCGAGGCCCTGGCCACCATTGCCGGCAAGAGCCGGCCCGACGTGGTCGGGCTGGTCACCACCGGCCTCTCGGAAACCCAGGGCACGGACATCCGCCGCCTGGTGAAGCGTTTCCGCACCGAACACCCGGAGCTCGACAGGGTGGCCGTCGTGCCCGTGAACACGCCCGATTACGCCGGCTGCCTGGAAACGGGTTACGCCCTGGCCGTGGAAGCCACGATCGCCGCCCTGGTGCCGGAATCCGCGACCGTCGGGCGCCGGCCGAAGCAGGTGAATGTGCTGGCCGGCAGCCACCTGACCCCGGGCGACCTGGAGGCGATCAAGGACTGGATCGAGCTGTTCGGCCTCCGCCCCCTGGTGCTGCCCGATGTGTCGGACTCCCTCGACGGGCACCTGGTGGAGGCCGAGAACAGCGCCACCACCGTCGGCGGCACCCCGGTCGCCGACATCGCGACCGTCGGCGAGTCGGCGGCCACCCTGGTGATCGGCGCCTCCCTGTCCGCGGCGGCGGACCTGCTGAAGGCCCGGACCGGCGTGCCCGACCACCGATTCGAGGGCCTCATGGGACTGGCCGCCTGCGATGCCTTCACGGGAACCCTGGCCGCGATCTCCGGCCGCCCGGTCCCGGAGCGCCTCGAGCGCCAGCGGGCCCAGTTGCAGGACGCCATGGTGGACAGCCACTTCATGACCGGCTTCGCCCGCCTGGCCGTGGCCGGCGACCCGGACCTGGTAGCCGGCTTCGGCCGCTTCCTGGCCGGCGTCGGCGCCGAGGTGGTCGCGGCGGTGACGCCGGTCAAGGCGCCGGTGCTGGAGACCCTGCCGATCGCCCAGGTGATCGTCGGTGACCTGGAAGACCTGGAAAAGGCGGCCGCGACGGCCGGCGCCCAGATCCTCGTCTCCAATTCCCATGCCGAACAGAGCGCCCGGCGCCTCGGCATCCCTCTGCTGCGGGCCGGCTTTCCCCTCTACGACCACGTGGGCGGCTACGCCCGCTGCTGGGTGGGCTACCGGGGCAGCCGGCAGGCCCTGTTCGACCTGGCCAACCTCGTGCTGTCCCGACACCATGACATCCCACCCTACCGTTCCCGATTCTGGACAGGAAGCTTCCGCGACCATGAATTCGATCCTTCCGTCGCCGCGCCGGCTGCAACTGGTCTGGTCCACTAGGGAGCCGGGCATGTCGCTGCGCATCGCCTTCGCCAGCAACGACCGGGCCCGGGTGAACCAGCACTTCGGCGCCGCCGAGGGCTTCGTCCTCTACGACATCGGCCTCGACCGGGCACAACTGGTGGGTGTCGGCGAATTTCCGCCGGAGAGCATGGACGGCAACGAGGACAAGCTGGCGGCCAAGATCCAGTTCCTGCAGGGCAGCACCGCCGTCTTCGTGCTGGCCATCGGCGCCTCGGCCATCAAGCAGCTGCTGGTGGCCGGCGTGCAGCCCGTGCGCATCACCGGCTCCGACCGCATCGAGGACATCGTCCTCTATGTCCAGGAGGGCATGCGCGAGGGCGGCGTGCCCTGGATAGACAAGGCCCTGGCCGGCCAGCGCAAGGACGATTCCCGCTTCGCCCGCATGGCCGAGGAGGGCTGGGAAGGCTGACGCACGCCGCGTCCCGGCCCCACCGATTCCGCGAACCCGATCAACGACTTCCCTGGAGAACCCCATGGCCGACGCCGTCCTCGAGCACGACCCCGTCCTCGGTACCGATTTCATCAAGGAGATGGCACGCCAGATGCGCGCCATCGATACCTACGGCAGGTGGAACGGCTGGCCCGTGGAGAAGATCCTCGACCCCTTCGTCCTGACCCGGGAGAAGAAGGCTGAGATTCCCATCATCGGTGACCCGGACGAAGAACTCATCGCCCGCGTGAAGGTCTTCTACAACGCGATTGCGGTGCTGGTCGAGAAGGAATGCGGCCTGATGGCGGTGCCCCTGGTGCACCTGACCCACGAGGGCTTCGGCCGCGCCTTCATCCACGTGGGCAAGCTGGTCGCCCTCGACAAGACCCTGCGCGACGTGCACCGCTTCGGCTTCGAGAGCCTTTCGAAGATGAAGACCGAGGCCGACAAGCTGCTCTCCGTCGCCCTGGAACGGGTCGGCAAGTATCCCGAAGTTGCCGGGTTATGACCCCCTTCCCCCCGTCCCCCTTCCCGAGGAAGGGGGTGACCACGGTTCGCGGGCTGCGCCCGCTCCGGGCCCCTGGCTCGCCGCCTCCTTGGGGCGGCCCGGCGGAGGCGGCGGGGTCGCGACCGCATGGAGGATTCGATGAACGATGACGAATTGAAGGCCCTGGACAAGGAGGTGCGCAAGCTCAAGCGCATCGCCTCCGAGTGGGCCTCCCAGCTGCACGACCTGGTGGAGGACCGGCTGCCGGCCGGCTATGCCGAGATTCCGGGGATCGCCCAGTCCACCTATGACGCCTGCAAGGCCTGGGCCGACGCCAGCGCCCGCCTCGCCGAATTCCAAACCACTGCCGAGAAAGGATAGAACCATGACCACCGCAGTCACCCGGGGCGGAACGCCCTGGACGCCCAGCTACGTGGAAGCCATCAACCCGAAGAACTGCATCGGCTGCGGCCGCTGCTTCAAGGTCTGCCCGCGCGACGTGCTGACCCTGGTGGACAGGGGCGAGGACGACGAGATGGACGAGGACGATTGGGACGACGAGGATGCCAAGGCCATGATGACGGTGGCCAACGCCATGGACTGCATCGGCTGCGGCGCCTGCGGCCGCACCTGCCCCAAGGACTGCTTCACCTTCGTCGCCGCCTGAACGGGATTCCGGGGTGCCCGGCATGGTCGAGGGACGGGAGGCGGCCGGCCGCGCCGTCTGCGCGGCCCTGCGCGCCCAGGCCGCCCGCCTGGGTGTCGACCTGGGCGGCGCCCCCGAATGGCCGGTGGCCGAATGGCGCCGCCAGGAGGATCCTTATTCGCGCGAGGAAACCCTGGTCGGGATCTGGCGGGACGGCCACCGCTACGGCGAGCTGCGCTTCCTGCCGGACGGCCGGGTCTTCGCCGAGTACCAGGTCCTGCTGCTCCACCCGCGGCGGGCGGGAATACTGGTCGAGGCCGTCTCGGTCTGGGGAGACCCGCAGGCCCTCAAGGGAGATCCCGTGCTGAGCGAGTGGCCGCCCGCGTGAGTCCGCGGCTCCTCTTCTTCCACAAGCAGTCCACCAGCGGCAGGACCCGCTTCCTGCGCTTCCCGGAGGGCATGTGCGGCTTCGCGCCGCTGCCCGAAGGAAGCCGCCTGCGCCCGGCCGACGAGGACCCGCCGGCCGTCGTCGCCCATCCCGCGGCGCCGCTGCGCGACGCGGCGCAGCGCCTGGGCCTGCCGGAGGACAAGCTGCTCGTCGAGGCCGAGTTCCAGGCCTGGGCCGACGGACCCGAGGGCGGGACGCAGGTCCTGCTGGTCGCCTTCGCCACCATCGACCCGCCCTTTGCCGCAGCCGAGGGCGCCGGCGCCCGCTTCATCCCCCTCACCGAGGCCCGCGGCCTGCCGGCCGTGGAGATGGAACTGCTGCGCCGGGCCTACGAACACATCCTCGGATAAGGCCGCCAGCGGCCGTTGGCCGCCCGAGGGAACGCCACCGCATCGGGGTCCAAACCGCGCGCCGGCCCGTCCCCGGCTTGTCGCAAATCCGACAGCTGCTCTGCCTGCCGCCCGGGACGAAAGATTGTCCCCCATCGAAATCAATGGCTTGCACCGCCCTCCAGGCGTGGCACGGCGATTGCAGTTGCCACCGCAGGCAACCCCGACCCGGAGAACACAATGCTCACCCTCACCCCCAACGCCGTCAAAGCCATCCACCGCTTCATCCGCGGTTCCGAGAAGCCCGTCGCCGGCCTTCGCATCATGATCCAGGGCGGCGGCTGCTCCGGCTTCCAGTACGGCCTGCGCCTCGAGGAAGCCAAGCAGGAGGACGACGCGGAACTGGAGATCGACGGCGTCAAGCTGCTCGTCGATCCCATGAGCTACACCCTGCTGGGCGGCGTCACCGTCGACTTCATCGACACCCTGACCCACACCGGCTTCAAGTTCGACAACCCCAACGCCGCGTCCCAGTGCTCCTGCGGCCAGTCCTTCTCGGCTTGAAGGCGATGGCTTCGACAAAGGGCCCCGGAACATGAAGTCCTTCGCCCCCGCCCGGTCCGATTCGGGCAACCGGGCCCGCCCCCTCCCGGCCTCCCCCGCGCGGGGGAGGCGACCGATCGGCTCGCTTCGCTCGTACCGGGCAGGCGGCTTCGATCCCGTTCTTTCACGCTAAAGGAAAGCCGCCATGTGGGACTACACCGACAAGGTTCGCGAACACTTCTTCAACCCGCGCAACGCCGGCGCCCTGGAAGGCGCCAACGGCATCGGCGACGTGGGCTCGATCAAATGCGGGGACGCCCTGCGCCTGATGCTGAAGGTGGAGCCGGAGACCGACGTCATCCTCGACGCCAGCTTCCAGACCTTCGGCTGCGGCTCGGCCATCGCCTCCAGCTCGGCCCTCACGGAGATCATCAAGGGCAAGACCCTGGACGAGGCCCTCAAGGTCACCAACCAGGACATCGCCGACTTCCTCGACGGCCTGCCGCCGGAGAAGATGCACTGCTCCGTCATGGGCCGCGAGGCCCTGCAGGCGGCCGTCGCCAACTATCGCGGCGAGGCCTGGGCAGACGACCACGAGGAGGGCGCCCTGGTCTGCAAGTGCTTCGCCATCGACTCCAAGCTGATCGAGGAGGTGGTGAAGGCCAACAACCTGTCCTCGGTCGAGCAGGTGACCCATTACACGAAGGCCGGCGGCAGTTGCGCCTCCTGCCACGAGGCGATCGAGGAAATCCTCGCCGATGCCTGCGCCGAGCGGGGCGAGGATCCCTTCGGCAAGCAGCCGGCCCCGGCCTGCGCCACCCAGGGCCCCAGCCACACGGCCCCGGCGACGCCGGCCTCGAAAAGCGGCCTGACCAACTACCAGCGCATCCGCAAGATCGAGGAGACCCTGGAAGCCATCCGCCCCCAGCTCCAGCGCGACCACGGCGACATGGAACTGGTCGAGGTCCAGGGCAAGAAGATCTACGTGAATCTGGTGGGCGCCTGTTCCGGTTGCATGATGGAGCACGCCACCATGGGCGGCATCCAGGCCAAGCTCTGCGAGGCCCTGGGCGAACTGGTCACCGTGCTGCCGGCCCGCGAACTGGCCCACGCCGCCTGAGGACGATCGCCGCCATGGACAAGCCCATCTACCTCGACAACAACGCCACCACCCGCGTCGATCCGGCGGTGGTGGAGGCCATGCTGCCCTTCTTCACCGAGCACTTCGGCAACCCCTCGTCGATCCACGCCTTCGGCTCCCAGGTCGGCCGCGCCCTGAAGGAGGCCCGCGGCAGGATCCAGTCCCTGCTCGGCGCCGCCCACGATTCCGAGATCATCTTCACCTCCTGCGGCACGGAGTCCGATTCGACGGCCATCCTGTCGGCCCTGAAGGCCCAGCCCGAGCGAAACACCGTCATCACCACGGCCGTCGAGCATCCGGCCATCCTGACCCTCTGCGAGTGGCTGGAGAAGGACGGCTATGTCGTGCATCGCCTGGGCGTGGACAAGAAGGGCCGCATCGACCTGGACGAGTACAAGGCGCTCCTCACCCCGAACGTCGCCGTCGTCTCGGCCATGTGGGCCAACAACGAGACCGGCACCCTCTTCCCGGTCGAGGAGATGGCCGAGATGGCCAATGCCGCCGGCATCATGTTCCACACCGACGCCGTGCAGGCCGTGGGCAAGGTGCCCATCGACCTGAAGACGACGAAGATCGACATGC
>JBPOHD010000012.1:0-48281 GCA_052035955.1 Pseudomonadota bacterium | reverse complement strand
CTCTCGATGCTCATGCGGTCTAATCGGGATAGGAAGAAGCATCGCGGCCCCTCCCTCCCACACCACCGGACGTACGGGTCACGTATCCGGCGGTTCGATGAATTGAATTCCTACCGTAGCGTAAGGCTGGGCAGTCCCAAGGTTTCGAAGTAGCGCAATGGTAGCGCAACGGCCAATGCCGGTGTCTTTCACAGCCACCATGGACCGTGAGCCGACTTGCTGGTGTTCCACGCTTCGCGGACCGATACCCCGCGTCCGGCCCGGGAATTCCGGCCGCGTTGTCCTAGCCGAAGGCGAGTTAAGCGGCCGGCCGGGCCGGCGGTCCGGAGCGAGAGCAGCCCGAATGGCCGCCGCAAAGGGGCGGGTTTTCTTCCCCCCTTCTTTGCCGCGTGACAGGGGGTCGCCCGCCGGGGCGAGACCCGGCAGGGTTCAGGATGGCAGGGTGGTCCCGAAGACGTGGGTCGGGGCGGGAAGAAGACCCATCCCCACCCCATCCCTCCCCTTGAAGGGCAGGGCGCAAACAGCGGCGCTGCGCGCCGGCAAAATCTACTGCTGCTGCTGCGCCTGCTGCTGCTCCGAGGCCACCAGATCCCCCTCCAGCCAGGCCTCCGGCGCCCGACGCAGGTCCAGCGTGCGCGGGTAATCCGGATTGCGCCCCTCGCGGCGCAGGGGCAGCGGGCCCGGGGTATGGCCGTGGTTCCAGAAACGCGCATACCGGCGCGCCTCGGCCTCGTTGGCATTGACCGGGAAGGTGTCGTAGTTGCGTCCGCCCGGATGCACCACGTGGTAGGTGCAGCCGCCGATGGAACGCCCGCTCCAGGTATCGACCAGGTCGAAGACCAGCGGCGAATGCACGCCGATGGTGGGATGCAGGGCGGAAGGCGGGCTCCAGGCCCGGTAGCGCACGCCGGCCACGTACTCGCCGCGCACGCCCGTGGCAGTCAGGGGCAGCGGCCGGCCGTTGCAGGCCAGCACGTGGCGGCCGTCCATCATGTGGCGAACCTTGACCTGCAGCCGTTCGACGGAGGAATCGACGTAGCGGGCGGTCCCGGTACCGGAGACTTCCTCGCCGAGCACGTGCCAGGGCTCGATGGCCTGGCGCAATTCGATCTCGACGCCCTGGTAGGCCACGGTGCCGAAGCGCGGGAAGCGGAACTCGAAGAACGGTGCGAACCACTCGAGCTCGAAGGCATAGCCGGCGCGCCGGAGGTCGGCCACCACGTCCTTCATGTCCTGGGCGACGTAGTGCGGCAGCATGAAGCTGTCGTGGAGCTCGGTGCCCCAGCGGATCAGGCTCCCATGGTAGGGATCGCGCCAGAAGCGCGCCACCAGGGCCCGCAACAGCAGCATCTGCACCAGGCTCATCTGGGCATGGGGCGGCATCTCGAAGCCGCGAAACTCGAGCAGCCCCAGGCGGCCGGCGGCACCGTCGGGGGAATAGAGCTTGTCGATGCAGAACTCCGCCCGGTGGGTGTTGCCGGAAAGGTCCACCAGCAGGTTGCGCAGCAGCCGGTCCACCAGCCAGGGCTGCAGGGTCTCCTCGCCCGGCTTCATGCGCTCCGCCATCTGCTGGAAGGCGATCTCGAGCTCGTAGAGACTCTCGTGCCGCGCCTCGTCCACCCGCGGCGCCTGGCTCGTGGGACCGATGAAAAGGCCGGAGAACAGGTAGGAGAGGGCCGGGTGGTTCTGCCAGTAGGTGACCAGGCTCATCAGCACGTCGGGCCGGCGCAGCAGGGGCGAGTCGGCCGGCGCCGCGGCACCGAGGGTCACGTGGTTGCCGCCGCCGGTGCCGGTATGCCGGCCGTCGAGCATGAACTTCTCGGTGCCCAGCCGCGACAGCCGGGCCTCCTCGTAGAGGACGCCGATGTTCTCCACCAGTTCGGCCCAGGTCCGGGCCGGATGGATGTTCACCTCGATGACACCCGGATCGGGGGTGATCTTGAAGTCGCGCAGGCGGGGGTCCTGGGGCGGCGGATAGCCCTCCAGGCGCACCGGCATCACCAGTTCGGCCGCCGTGTCCTCGACGGCATGGATGAGGTCCACCCAGTCCTCGAGCAGGCTGACCGGGGGGAGGAAGACGTGCAGCACGCCGCCGCGCGCCTCCACGGCCAGCGCGGTGTGGATGATCTCCCGCGGGTCGTACTCGCCGGCCGGCTTCGGGGACGCCTTGCGGCCCTTGCGGCCCGCGCCGGAGCCGGGTTCGGGAAGCTCGCCCCTTTCCTCGAAGGGATCCCGCTCGTATTCCGTTTCCATGTCCTCCGGCGCCACCCAGGGAAGGGAGGCCAGGGGCAGGCGCAGGCCGAGGGGCGAGTCGCCCGGGATCAGGTAGAGGTGTTCCCGGCGCAGGGGCCAGGGCGAGGAGCGCCAGCCCCCGGAGGCCCCGGGACCGCGCCTGGCGGACCTGCGCGGCAGGGGCTTCAGGGGCAGGACGAAACCCTTCGGTTCGCCGAGCCCGCCCTCGATCAGGCGGGCGACGCGCAGCCGTTCGTCGGGATCATGGAGATCGACCTGCAGGGGATCGAAGTTCTCGGGCCAGCGCGCTTCCTGGGCGACGGCGTGGGCCACGTCCTCGAAGGCGGGGATGGCGTAGCGGGGCGACAGGGCCAGCCGGGCCGCCAGGGCCTGCACGTAGCGCCGGGCGTCCTCCGTGGCGCGTGCGCCGGCCGGTTCCCCGTGGTCGATGAGGCCCGGGTTGCGCCAGAGGGGCTTGCCGTCGGTCCGCCAGTGGCAGGCCAGGGCCCAGCGCGGCAGCGGCTCGCCGGGGTACCACTTGCCCTGCCCGAACTGCAGCACGGCGCCGGAGGCGAAGCGGTCCTGCAGGCGACGCAGCAGGATGCCGGCCAGCTCCCGCTTCTTCGGCGACAGGGCCGTGTAGTTCCATTCGGGGCCGTCCATGTCGTCGATGGAGACGAAGGTCGGCTCGCCCCCCATGGTCAGGCGCACGTCGTCCTTCTTCAACTGCTTGTCCACGGCGTGGCCCAGGCGCTCGATGGCCGCCCATTGCTCCGCCGTGTAGGGCTTGGTGACGCGCGGATCCTCGTGGATCCGCGTCACCGACATGGAGAAATCGAGGTGGGCCTCGCAGACGCCCGTCGCGCCGGTGACGGGCGCCGCGGTCGCCGGGGAGGCCGTGCAGGACAGGGGCAGGTGGCCCTCGCCGGCCAGCAGCCCGGAAGTGGGATCGAGCCCTATCCAGCCGGCCCCGGGGACGTAGGCCTCCGTCCATGCGTGCAGGTCGGTGAAGTCCTTTTCCGGGCCGGAAGGGCCATCCAGCGATTTCACGTCCGCCGTGAGCTGGATCAGGTAGCCGGAGGCGAAGCGGGCGGCAAGGCCCAGGTGGCGCAGGATGTGCACCAGCAGCCAGGCCGAATCGCGGCAGGACCCCCGGCCCAGGGCCAGGGTCTCCTCGGGCGTCTGCACGCCGGGCTCCATGCGAACGACATAGCCGACGTCGTGCTTGAGGCGGCTGTTGAGCTCGACCAGGACATCGACCGTGCGGATGCCGGGCTTCAGCACTTCCCGCCGCGCCCTTTCCACCCAGGCCGAGAACAGGGGGCCCCATGCCTCGGCACCCTGGAAGGGCTGCAGTTCCCGGGCCAGGACTTCCGGATAGGCGAAGGGAAAGTGGGTGGCATCCTCCTCGACGAAGAAGTCGAAGGGATTGATGACCGTCATCTCGGCCACCAGATCGACCTGGATTTCCAGGTGGTCGGCCGGTTCCGGGAAGACGAGGCGGGCGATCCAGTTGCCGAAGACGTCCTGCTGCCAGTTGATGAAATGGCCTTCCGGAAGCACCCGCAGGGAGAAGCCGGAGACCGGCGTCCGGCAATGGGCGGCCGGGCGCAGGCGGACTTCGTGGGGCCAGATCTTGACCGGCCGGTCGAAGGCGTAGGCGGTACGGTGGTTCAGGGCGACGCGAATGGTCATGGCGATGGAAGCGATTCAGGAAAAACCGTTGGGGTCCGCGACGCCCGTCCGCGTCAGCGGCCGTCCCACTCCAGGCGCGGCAATTCCGCGAAGGCCCGACGCACCCCCTCGCCCCATTTCTGCCGGAGGGTTCGCATGTAGGGATCCTGTTCGTCGAAGCGGCGGACCATGGAGAGATGCAGGCTGTCCTTCTGGTAGCAGACGAGATCGACGGGCAGGCCGACGGACAGGTTGGAGCGCATGGTCGAGTCGAAGGACACGAGGACGCACTTGACCGCGTCGTCCATGTTGGTGCCGGCGGTGATCACCCGGTCGATGATGGGCTTGCCATACTTGACCTCGCCGATCTGGAAGTAAGGCGTCTCCGGCGTCGCCTCGATGAAATTCCCTTCCGTGTAGACCATGAACAGGCGCTGTTCCTCGCCGGCGATCTGGCCGCCGATGATGAAATTGGCGCTCGCATCGACGTTGTTCTGCATCAGGAAGGGACCGTCCCGGTGGCGCACCTCGCGCAGGGCGGAGCCGATGAGTTCGGCCACCTCCCACATGGAGCGCACGTTCATGATGCTGGGCACGCCCTCGGCGCGCCGGATGCCGTGCTCGAGGTGGTTGAGCGTCGCCTGGGTCACCGCCAGGTTTCCCGAATTGACGATCACGATGACCCGGTCGCCGGGCCGCTCGAAGACCTTCATCTTGCGGAAGGTGGAAATGTTGTCCACCCCCGCATTGGTGCGGGAATCGGAGGCCAGGACGATTCCGGCATCGATCATTACGCCTGCGCAATAAGTCATCGGAAGTCTTCTTCGGAAAGGGCAAAGGGCTCGACCCTAAAGGAAGAAGGGGGACGATGCAAGGCACCCGCCCCGCACGGCGCACCGCCCCGGGCATCCGCAGCGGCCGGCCGAGCGCCCGATGGCCGCCGGCCGTTCATGCCGCCAGGTCGTCCGAGGGCCAGAAGTAGGTCCGGTTGATCTGGTCGCCGATGGCGGTGAGCCGGGAGACCACGCCGGTCAGGTATTCGTGGAGGCCGGTGGCGATCACCTCGTCGATGCGACCGTAGTGCAATTCGGCGTAAAGCATGCCGACGAGGCGTTGGAGTTCCCGGGCACGGGGACCGTCGATCTCCTGCACAAGGCGGTTCACCTCGTGCACGCAGGCGTGCAGGGAGCGGGGCATGTCGGCCCGCAGGATCAGCAGTTCGGCCACCCGCTTCGGGGTGATGACGTCCCGGTAAACCTTGCGGTAGGACTCGAAGGCCGACACGGAACGCAACAGGGCCCCCCACTGGTAATAGTCGGCCGCACCGCCCACGTCCTTCAGGCTGGGCAACAGGATGTGGTACTTCACGTCGAGGATCCGCGCCGTATTGTCGGCCCGCTCGAAGAAGGTGCCCAGGCGCAGGAATCCGAAGGCATCGCCGCGCAGCATGGTGCCGTGGGTCAGGCCCCGGGACAGGTGCGAACGCTCCTTGACCCAGTCGAAGAAGGCGGAGATGCCGTCGGCCGGGATGCCGGCCTCGCGGCGGGTCCGCATTTCCAGCCAGGTGGCGTTCAACGCCTCCCACATTTCCGACGTGATGGTGCCCCGCACGGCCCGGCCGTTTTCCCGGGCGTTCTGCAGGCTGCAGATGATGGACGACGGATTGGACTCGTCCAGGGCCATGAAGTGGAGCACCTTGTCGGCCGTGATCTCGTCGTGGGCCTGGGTGTACTCGTAGTACAGGCCGCTGATCGAGAGCATCGCCCGCCATTGCTGGAAGGGCTCGCGGGTGGCGCCCTTGAGCAGGGACATGCGGTAGGTGACGTCCAGCATGCGGGCCATGTTCTCGGCCCGCTCCATGCTGCGTGCCATCCAGTAGAGATGGTCTGCGGTGGAGGAAAGCATCTCAGTTCTCCAGTACCCAGGTGTCCTTGGTGCCGCCCCCCTGGGAGGAATTGACGACCAGGGAACCTTCCTTCAGGGCCACCCGGGTGAGGCCCCCGGGCACCATGTTCACCTCCTTGCCGGAAAGCACGAAGGGACGCAGGTCCAAGTGGCGCGGCGCGACGCCGCTCTCGACGAAGGTGGGGCAGGTGGACAGGGCCAGGGTGGGCTGTGCGATGTACCTGGACGGGTCGGCGACGATCTTGTCGCGGAACAGCCTGATCTCCTCGCTGCTCGCCGTCGGTCCGACCAGCATGCCGTAGCCGCCCGAACCATGGACCTCCTTGACCACGAGTTCGGGCAGGTGGTCGAGCACGTACTTGAGGTCGTCCGGCTTGCGCAGCTCGCGGGTCGGGACGTTGGCGATGATGGGCTCCTCGTCGCAGTAGAAGCGGATCATCTCCGGCACGTGGATGTACATGGATTTGTCATCGGCGATGCCGGTGCCGACGGCGTTGGCCAGGGTCACCCGCCCCGCCCGGTAGGCATCGAAGAGCCCGGGCACGCCGAGCACCGAATCCGGCCGGAAGGCCAGCGGATCGAGGAAGTCGTCGTCGATGCGCCGATAGATCACGTCCACCCGCTTCGGCCCGTGGGTGGTACGCATGTAAACGCGATTCTCCCGGACGAAGAGGTCCGTCCCTTCGACCAGTTCGACGCCCATCTGCTGGGCCAGGAAGGCGTGCTCGAAATAGGCGCTGTTGAACTGTCCCGGGGTCAGCACCACGACGGTGGGATCGGCGACGCCGGCCGGCGCGACGCTGCGCAGGTTCTCCAGCAACATGTCGGGGTAATGCTCCACCGGCGCGATGGCCTGCTGGGCGAAGAGTTCCGGGAAGAGCCGCATCATCATCTTGCGGTTCTCCAGCATGTAGGAGACGCCGGAGGGCGTGCGCAGGTTGTCCTCGAGGACGTAATACTCGCCTTCGCCGGCCCGGACGATGTCGACCCCCGCAATGTGGCAGTAGATCTCCCCGGGTACGTCCACACCGACCATCTCGCGGCGGAAGAGGCTGTTCCTCAGCACGTGCTCGGCGGGGATCCGGCCCGCCTTGATGATCTCCTGGTCGTGGTAGACGTCGTGCAGGAAGGCATTGAGGGCCTTGACCCGCTGGCGCAGGCCGCGCGACAGCACGGCCCACTCGTGGGCCGGGATGATGCGGGGCACGATGTCGAAGGGGATCAGCCTTTCCTGGCCGGCCTCCTCGCCATAGACCGCGAAGGTGATGCCGACCCGATGGAAGGCCATGTCGGCCTCCTCCCGTTTCCTTTCGATGATGTCCGGCGGGGTCGATTCGAGCCAGCGCGAAAACGGGCCGTAGTGGTCGCGGGTGCCGTCGGCGGCGGTCCGCATTTCGTCGTAGGGCGTTGCTGCCATGAGAACCTCCATGACAGGACTAACGCAGGAAGCGTGCCGGGGCCGAAATCCCCATTTTGGAGAGCCGGGGACGCCTCAGGCCCTCGTGTCGCGCACCAAGGACAGGCGCACCGCCCCAGCAAGGTGCGAAAAAAAGCCCGCGCCCTGGCGGGCGCGGGCTTTTCCGGTGCGTGTTGCGGGGAAGGCCTTACACGCGTTCCCAGACGGTGGTGATGCCCTGGCCGCCGCCGATGCACATGGTGGCGACGCCGTAGCGGCCGCCGGTGCGTTGCAGTTCGTGCAGCAGCTTGGTGATGATCACGGAACCGGTGGCGCCCACCGGGTGGCCCAGGGAGATCGCGCCGCCATTGACGTTGGTCTTGGCCATGTCCAGGCCCAGGCCCTTGGCCACGGCCAGCGACTGGGCGGCGAAGGCTTCGTTGGATTCGATCAGGTCGATCTTGTCCAGGCTCAGGCCGGCCTTCTGCAGTGCCAGCTTGGTCGAGGGGATGGGACCTTCGCCCATGATTTCGTTGGGCACGCCGGCGATGGCGTAGGACACCAGGCGGGCAATGGGCTTGAAGCCGCCGGCGGCCGCCTTGGCGGCGTCGGCAAGCACCAGGAAGGCGGCGGCGTCGTTGATGCCGGAAGCATTTCCCGCGGTGACCGTGCCGTCCTTCTTGAAGGCCGGCTTCATCTTGGCCAGGGTTTCCATGGTGGTGTTGGCCTTGACGTGCTCGTCGGTGTCGAACACCACGTCGCCCTTGCGGGTCTGCATCGTGATCGGCACGATCTGGCCCTTGAAGTGGCCGGCGGCGATGGCGGCGGCGGCACGGCGGTGGGATTCGCAGGCGAAGGCATCCTGCTGCTCGCGGGTGATCTCCCACTTGACCGCCAGGTTCTCGGCCGTGATGCCCATGTGGCCGACGCCGAAGGGGTCGGTCAGGGTGGCGACCATCATGTCGATCAGCTTGGTGTCGCCCATGCGGGCGCCGGAACGCATGGCCGGCGACAGGTAGCCGCCGCGGGACATGACCTCGACGCCGCCGGCGATGGCGAAGTCGGTGTCGCCGAGCAGGATGGCCTGGGCCGAGGAGACGACGGCCTGCTGGGCCGAACCGCACAGGCGGCTGACGGCGAAGGCGACGGAATCCATGCTCATGCCGCCCTGGATCGAGGCGACCCGGGCCACGTAGGGGAAGCGCGACTCGGTGGGAATGACGTTGCCGACCGCGGCAAATCCGATCGCCTTGGGATCGACGCCGGAACGGGCGATCGCCTCCTTGATGACCAGGCCACCCAGTTCGGCGGGCTCCATGCCGGCGAGGGAACCGGCAAACGTGCCGACTGCGGAACGGACTGCGCTCAGCGCGACGATTTCTTTCTTGTCAGCCATGTGTACCACTCCTTGTTGGTTTGATCGTTCAGGACACCCAGCTCGCCACCCAGAGGAGAGCCAGCATCAAGAGGCCCAGGACCAGGGAACGCCAGAGCAGTCCAATCGTGCTCTGCATGAAATCGGCATCGGCATCGTCGCCGAGGCCCAGTTCAGGGCGGTCGTCGGGTTCGCCCTCGCCCGCGACCGGCATGCCTAGCCGGACGCCGAGGGCGCCGCCGCCGCTCGACAGCAGTATACCCGAGCCTTCATCGGGCCAGCGATGGGCCTGGCTGCGCCAGCAGAAGACCGCGTCCTCGAAATCGCCGACGATGGCGAAGGCCGCCGCGGTGATGCGCAGCGGCACCCAGTCCAGGGCGGCGAAGGCGGACAGGGCGAAGGCGCCGAAGGCACCGTGCTCGGGATCGGTCCTGTCACCCCAATGGCGCGCCAGGAACAGGGCCAGGCGGTAGAGCATGGCGCCGGCGGGGCCGAGGAGGGTGAACCAGAACAGGGGCGCGAAGACGTGGCGGTGGGAGGCCACCAGGGCTTCCTCGATGGCCAGCCGGGCGACCTCGCCCGAGGAGAGCCGGTCCCCGGCCCGGCCGCGCCAGACGGCCAGCAGCTGGCGGGCCCGGTCGATTTCGCCCATGCGCAGGGCCAGGTGGATGTCGGTGAAGAAATGGCTGAACTGCCGGAAGCCCACGGTCAGGTAGAGCACGCCGACGTCCAGGACCAGGGCGACGGGGGGATAGGCGCCGGCGAGCCACCAATGGGCGATGGCGAGCGCGAGGACGGGAACCGAGACGAGGATGGACCAGGCGACGGCGCCATGACGGCGCTGGCCGTCGTTGAACTGGGACTCGAGGAAGCTGGCGTAGCGGTTCAAGGGCGAGAACAGGGCCCGCCGTTCGGCAAGAGGCCTCAGTTGCTCCAGAACCAGCGCCGCGACGATGGCAAGCAGGGTCATGGCGTGACGTACGGGCGGTGTCGGCCGACGATAACACAATTCGAGGGCCGGAACGGCCGTGCTATATTCATCGGCTATAACAACCGACATATCCGCAGCGGGGGTTCGATGGACAGACAGGCCATCTACCGGAAGACCGCGAAGGGACAGGAGGAGATGGCAACCCGCGCCTTCCGGCTTCCGGCGCGGGAGCGGTCCTTGCTGGTGCTGGTGGACGGCAAATCCACGGGCGCCCAGCTGCTGGCCAAGACCGGCCATCTCGGCGATCCCGACGCTTTCCTGGAACATCTGATCAGGGACGGCTTCGTCGAGGCGGTCGGCGATGGGGCCACCGCGCCGGCGACGACCTCCGCGCCGCGGATCGCTCCCGTCGCCAGCCCCGCGCCAACCCCGCCCTCACCGGCGCCCCGCCCTCCGGCTGCCCCGGGCGCGATGCCCCGGGAGGCCATCAATTTCGCACGCCGTTACCTGATCGACACGCTCGGTCCCGATGCCGATGCCCTGACGGCGCGCCTGGAGGCCTGTCGCGACCGGCGCGAAGCCGTGGCACAGCTGGAGAAATGCCGGGACGCGCTGCAGTCGATTGCCGGACGGCGCAAGGCCGAGGAGTTCTGGAACGGCGTGGGCGGCCGCCTCGGCAGCCCCTAGCCCGGCCCGGGCGCCGAGGCGCCGACGTCCTCGAGGAACTGCACGAGGCTGACCAGCATTCCTGCCGTGGCGCCCCAGATGTAGTAGCCCTGCCAGGGCATTGCCCAATACTCCCGCTCGACGCCGCGGATCTCCATCCTGTGGCGCTGGTGGTTGCCGCGGTCGATCAGGAAGGAGAGGGGGGGCTCGAAGACCTCCGCCACCTCGAAGTCGTCCAGCCTGAGATCGAGCGGGGGATGCACGAGCCCGACCACGGGAATCACGCTGAATCCGGTGCCCGTCCGGTACTCGGGCAGGCGCCCGAGGACCTCCACCTGCCGCGGGTCGAGACCGACTTCCTCCTGCGCCTCGCGCAGGGCTGTCCCCTCCGGATCCGGATCGGTCTCCTCGCTGCGGCCACCGGGAAAGCTCACCTGCCCGGCGTGGTCGCGCAGATGCGCGGTGCGTTGGGTCAGCAATACGGTGACGCCTGTCTCCCTGGCCACCAGGGGCACCAGGACCGCAGCCTTGGTCAAGGCGCCCTCCGGCGCCCCGGGCTCCAGCACGGTGCGGGTGGGAATGGCCCCGGCGAAGCAATGCCGCAACCAATCGACGGTCGCATGCATGTTCAAAACCGCTGCTTCAGGGTCAAGGTGGATCCGTCTCGCCGCATTTCCATTCGGTTGAGGAAACTCATGCCCAGCAGGGCGAAGGGCATGTCCTGCTCGTGGACGGCCCCGTCCACCTCATGCAGGGTGACTTCGCCGACCTTCACCGAGTTGAGCTTGACCCGCCAGACCCGTGCCACTCCGTTCGCGGTCTGGGTCAGGCCGGCCTGACCCTGCTCATACTTGATTCCGGCGCGCCGGGCATCCGAGGCCCCGAGGGACACGACCGTCGCGCCGGTATCGACGAGGAAGCGCGTGGTCGCGCCATTGACGCTTCCCGTGGCCAGGAAATGGCCCCGGTTGTCCGCCGTCAGGGTGATGGTCGCGGCGCCGGACTCCCTCGCCACGAAGGCCTGCTGGCCAAGCCGGACCTTCTGCTTTCGGCCATCCACCTCGACGAGGGCTTCGCCCTCCTCCACCGCCAGCAACTTCACCCCATCGGCCGCCGAACCTACCGGCAGGGTCCGCGGCCGGCCGCCGTTGACGACCAGGACGGCCTTGCCGGCCGACAGGCCGACCACTTCCACTTCCGTGGCGGCGGCCGGACCGGCGACGAGCGCTGCAAGGCATGACGCCCGGACCCACAGGGTAAGATAAGGCCTTCGCATCGCGATTCCAGACGCCATGAAGCCCGTCGCAATCTTCCGTCATAGCCCCGGCGAGGGGCCGGGTTATTTTGCCACATTCCTCGACGCCCACTCGATCCCCTGGCAGCTGGTAAAGGCAGACGAGGGCGAGGCGATACCGGAAGGGCCCGAACAGCACGCCGGGCTCTGTTTCATGGGCGGGCCGATGAGCGTCAATGACGACCTTCCCTGGATTCCGCCCGTGCTGCGATTGATAAGGGCGGCGGTCGGGGCGGACATCCCGGTGATCGGCCATTGCCTGGGCGGACAGCTGATGTCCAAGGCCCTCGGCGGCCAGGTCACTCGAAATCCGGTCAAGGAGATCGGCTGGGGTACGGTTCGACCGACGGCGGAGACGGCCGGCTGGCTGGACGCGACCTCCCCCTTCGAGGCCTTTCACTGGCATGGCGAGACCTTCAGCATCCCCTCGGGCGGCAGCCGCATCCTGGAGAGCCGCTTCTGCGCCAATCAGGCCTTCGTCCTCGGCCCCCACCTGGGCATGCAATGCCATGTGGAAATGACCGAGGCCATGATCCGCCTGTGGAACCGCCAATGGGCGGAGGAAAGCGCAACGGCGTCGGAATCGGTGCAGACGCCCGGGCAGATGTACGAAGGCCTCGATGCGCGCATCGCGGCCATGCGCGTGGTGGCCGACCGGCTATACGGACGCTGGATCAAGGGGCTCAGGACCTAGCGGCAAGGGGTTCCATCAGCCGGCCGACCGGCCGCCGGGAAACGCGCCCGGAGGCCGCCGGCCTCAGTCCCTGAAGTTGCCGTATTGGAGCGGGTAATCGGTCACCGACTTTTTTACCAGCGCGATCGCCTCCTGCAGGACGTCGCGCTTGGCCCCGGTGACACGGACCGCATCGCCCTGGATGGTGGCCTGGACCTTGAGCTTGCTGTCCTTGACCATCTTGACGATCTTCTTCGCAAGTTCGCTCTCGATGCCGGTCTTGACCTTCATCTCCTGCTTGGCCTTGTTGCCGGAAATCGATTGGATGGCGCCGATCTCCAGGCGCTTGGTGCTTTCCCGGTCCTTCTTCTCCATCTCCGGGAAGAGGATGTCCTTCACCTGGCCGACCTGGAACTCGGAATCGCCGTAAACGGTGATGGTCTTGTCCTTCTCGTTCAATTCGAGACGCGCGGACGTGCCCTTGAAGTCGTAGCGGTTGCCGACATGGCGCCCCGCCACGTCCACGGCATTCTTCAGCGCGACCAGGTCGGCTTCGGAGCTGATGTCGAAGGAAGGCATGGATGAATCCCCTCGCGGAAGTCTGTGTGCCGGCGCTCAGCCGAAATGGCAGACGTAATGGTAGGGCTCGCCCGCCACCTCGATGTCGAAGCTCGAATTGCCGGGCACCTCGAAGCTTTCGCCCGGGCCCACGGCAGTCCAGCCGGCCTCTCCCTTCAGGCGGTAACGGCAGGAACCGGCGACCGTCTCCATGATCTCCGGGCTGCCGGTATTGAAGGTCAGCGTGGCCGGCAGGATGACGCCGACGCTCTTCTTGGTCCCGTCCGCGAACTGGACCGTATGGCTGACGCACTTGCCGTCGAAATAGACGTTGGCCTTCTTGACCACGCTGACGTTGTCGAACTGACTCATTTCAGATTCCCCACAGTTTCTGGATGACCGCCTTGGCCACGAAACCAAGCATGCCGAAGGCCAGGACGAAGAAAAGGATGAACGTGCCCAGCTTGCCGGCCTTGGCCTTGTAGGCCAACTCGCCGATGATGAACAGCATGTAGAGCATGAAGGCGCCGAGGCCGAAGGTCATGCCCCATTCCGCCACCTGCTCTTCCGAAAAGCCGAACATTTCAGATCGCGCGCGCGCCCGGAGCGGGATGCCGGTAATCCGCCCGCCGCATCACTTCTTGCCGCGCTTGCCGCCCGCCCGCTTCACGCGGGCGTTCTCGGCGATGCGCATGCGCAAGGCATTGAGCTTGATGAAGCCGGCCGCGTCCCGCTGGTCGTAGGCCCCGGCATCGTCCTCGAAGGTGGCGATGGTGGGATCGAACAGGGAGTCGGTCTTCGAATCGCGGCCGACGACGATCACGTTGCCCTTGTAGAGCTTCAGGCGGACCATGCCGTTCACGGCCTGCTGGGTATGGTCGATCAGCACCTGCAGCGCCTTCCGCTCCGGGCTCCACCAGTAGCCGTTGTAGACGAGGCTCGCGTAGCGCGGCATCAGGTCGTCCTTGAGGTGCGCCACCTCCCGGTCCAGGCAGACGGACTCGATGGCGCGATGGGCCCTCAGCAGGATGGTGCCGCCGGGGGTTTCGTAGCAGCCCCGCGACTTCATGCCGACGTAGCGGTTCTCCACCAGGTCCAGGCGGCCGATGCCATGCCGGCCGCCGAGTTCGTTCAGGGTCGCCAACAGTTCGTGGGACTTCATCTTCTTGCCGTTGATGGCGCAGAGATCGCCCTGCCGGAATTCGAGGTCCAGGTACTCGGCCTTGTTGGGGGCCTTCTCCGGAGAGACGGTCCAGCGCCACATGGACTCCTCGGCCTCGGCGGCGGGATCCTCCAGGTGCCGACCTTCATAGGAGATGTGCAGCAGGTTGGCGTCCATCGAGTAGGGGGAGCCGCCCTTCTTGTGCTTCATCTCCACCGGGATGCCGTGCTTCTCGGCGTAGGCCATCAGCTTCTCGCGGGAGAGCAGGTCCCACTCCCGCCAGGGGGCGATGATCTTGACATTGGGCATCAGGGCATAGGCGCCCAGTTCGAAGCGGACCTGATCGTTGCCCTTGCCGGTGGCGCCGTGGGAGATGGCGTCCGCCCCGGTCTTGCGGGCGATCTCGACCAGGCGCTTGGCGATCAGCGGCCGGGCGATGGAGGTGCCGAGCAGGTACTCGCCCTCGTAGATGGTATTGCAGCGGAACATGGGGAAGACGAAGTCGCGGACGAACTCCTCGCGCAGGTCGTCGATGAAGATGTTCTTCGCCTTGATGCCGAGCTTGAGGGCCTTTGACCGGGCCGGCTCCAGTTCTTCGCCCTGGCCGAGGTCGGCGGTGAAGGTCACCACCTCGCAGTTGTAGGTGTCCTGCAGCCACTTGAGGATGACGGAGGTATCGAGGCCGCCCGAATAGGCGAGGACTGCTTTCTTCACTTCACTCATGGTCTTTCCCGGTAATCAACGGATGCGGTAACTGAGGTGGCAGGCGACGCAGTTGGCCGTCACCGGCTGGAGGGCCGCCACGGCGGCGGGCAGGTCGCCCTTGCGGGCGGTCCTGGCGAATTCGTCGGCGAGGCGGTGCAGGGTCCGCCCCATCTCGTGCATGGCCGCCGGCATGTGCCGGCCCGGCATGGCCTCGGGGGGCGAAGTCCGGTGGCGGCCCATGGCAGGGAATCCCAGCTTGGCATCGGCGACGGTTGCCGCATCGGCCAATTTCCCTTCGCCGAGGCGGGCGACAATCTCGTTGAGGGCGCCCATGAAGTCCAGCATCTCCTCCCGCAGGGCCGCCTGGGCCGGTACGGGCATGGTCACCAGCTGGCGGGCATCCTCCGCGCCAATGGCGGAGGCGGCGAGTGGAAAGGCCAGGATCGCGAGGAGCCGCTTCAAGGGCTCACCCGTCCCAGCAGCAGGAACTCCATCAGGGCCTTCTGGACGTGGAGGCGGTTCTCCGCCTCGTCCCAGACCACGGAGTGGGGACCGTCGATCACTTCGGCGGCGACCTCCTCGCCCCTGTGGGCAGGCAGGCAATGCATGAAGAGGGCATCGGACCTGGCCGCCTCCATCATGTCCCCATCCACCTGCCAGTCGGCGAAGGCCTTCAGGCGCTCCTCGTTTTCCGCCTCGAAGCCCATCGAGGTCCACACGTCGGTGGTGACCAGGTCGGCGCCGCGCGCCGCGTCCATGGGGTCGGCAAATTCCTCGAAGTGGGCCGTGCCATGGAGGCCGGCGCGCTCCGGTTCCACCTCGTAGCCGGGCGGCGTCGAGACGTGGACCTTGAATCCGAAGACCTCGGCAGCCTGCAGCCAGGTGTTGCAGACATTGTTCGAATCGCCGATCCAGGCCACGGTCCGGCCCTGGATCGGGCCTCGATGCTCGATGAAGGTGTAGATGTCGGCCAGGATCTGGCAGGGGTGGTATTCGTTGGTCAGGCCGTTCACCACCGGCACCCGGGAATGCCCGGCGAAGCGGTCGATGATCTCCTGCTCGTAGGTGCGGATCATGACGATGTCGCTCATGCGGGAGATCACCTCCGCCGCATCTTCGACGGGCTCGCCGCGGCCCAGCTGGGAATCCCGCGTGTTGAGGTAGATCGCGGTGCCGCCGAGCTGCTGCATGCCGGCCTCGAAGGAGAGGCGGGTCCGCGTGCTGGCCTTCTCGAAGATCATGACCAGGGTCCGGTCCTGCAGTGGCCAGTAGCGCTCGTAGCGCTTGAAGCGGTCCTTGATCCAGCGGGTGCGGGCGAAGACGTGGTCCAGTTCCTCGCGGCTCAGGTCCTTCAGTTGCAGGAAGTGGCGCAGGGACATGTCAGGCCCCGAGGAAGCCGCGGATGACGGGGACCAGGATGTCCATGACCTGGTCCGCCTCGGCGTCCGACATCACCAGGGGCGGCAGCAGGCGCACCACCCGGTCGGCCGTCACGTTGGCCAGCAGGCCCGCCTCCAGGGCGCGGCCGACGATCTCGCCGCACGGGCGGTCGAGCTCGATGCCGATCATCAAGCCGTCGCCGCGCACCTCGACCACGCCGGCCACGCCGGCCAGGCGCTGGCGCAGGCCGCCGCGCAGCAACTCGCCGAGGTGGGCGGCGCGGGCCATCAGCCCATCCTCCTCGATCACCTGCAGGGTGGTCAGGGCGGCGGTGCAGGCGAGCGGATTGCCGCCGAAGGTGGAACCGTGGCTGCCCGGCTTGAAGAGACCCTTGGCATTGCCGGCGGTGAGGCAGGCGCCGATCGGAACCCCTGACCCGAGGCCCTTGGCCAGGGTCATGACATCCGGCTTGACGCCGGCGTGCTGGTGGGCGAACCAGCTGCCGGTGCGGCCGATGCCGCACTGGACCTCGTCCACCATGAACAGCCAGCCGCGCTCGTCGCAGATGCGGCGCAGGCCCCGCATGAAATCGGCATGGGCCACGTGGATCCCGCCCTCGCCCTGGACCGGTTCGAACAGGACGGCCACGACGTTCGGATTGTTCGCCGCCACCTGCTCGATGGCTGCCAGGTCGTCGAAGGGGACCCGCACGAAGCCGCTGACCAGGGGCTCGAAGCCCGCCTGCACCTTGCGGTTGCCGGTCGCCGAGAGGGTGGCCAGCGTGCGCCCGTGGAAGGCCTTCTCCATGACCACGATGGCCGGCGAATCGACGCCCTTCTGGTGCCCGTAGTAGCGGGCCAGCTTGATCGCCGCCTCGTTGGCCTCGCAGCCCGAGTTGCAGAAGAAGACCTCGTCCATGGCGGCGACGGATGCCAGCCTGTCGGACAGGGCTTCCTGCTCGCGGATGCGATAGAGGTTCGAGGCGTGGATCAGCCGCCCGGCCTGGGCCGCGATGGCGCCGACCAGGCGCGGGTGGGCATGGCCGAGGGTATTCACGGCAACGCCGGCCATGGCGTCGAGGTAGACACGGCCGGCCTCGTCGTGGAGGCGGCAGCCCTCGCCATGGGTAAAGGCAACCGGAAGGCGCCCGTAGGTGTTCATCAGATGCGGCATGAATGCCCCGCTGAAAAAGACACGGCGGCCGTCGCCGCCGTGGTCGGGTTTAGAGGGGATATTATACCCATCCACCTGTTCGGATCGTCAGGGTCGAAGGGGACGAGGGCATGCGAATCGCAGTATTCAACCAGAAGGGCGGCGTCGGCAAGACGACCACCGCCATCAACCTCGCCGCCGCCCTCGCCCGCCGCGAGCAGTCGGTCCTGCTCGTGGACCTCGACCCCCAGGCCCACCTGACCGCCATCTTCGGCAACGCGCCGCCGGCGGTCGGCGACAGCATCTTCGCCCATTACCAGCACAGCCGGCCCTTGCGCGAGCTGATAGCGCCCTGGCCGGGGATAGGCGGCTTCCTCGCCGCCCACCCGGAACTCATCAAGGTGGACTCGGTATTTGGCAAGGGGCCGAACATCCTGAACAAGCTGAACGAGGGCCTCAACGCCCTGACCGAATCCGGGGCCGGGGACTCGACCGTGATCATCGACTGCTGCCCCTTCCTCGGCGTCCTGTCCCTGAATGCGGTCTTCGCGGCCGATCGGCTCCTGGTGCCGGTGTCCTCGGATTTCCTGAGCCTGCGCGGGGCCCTGCAGATCGAGCGCACGCTCAAGGCCCTGGAACCCGTCCTGCGGCGACGGGTGGACCGGCGTTACCTGCTGACCCGGTTCGACCGGCGGCGCAAGATGAGCCACGAAATCCTCGACCGCCTGCGCGAACAGTTCCCCGAGGAAGTGTGCGAGGCGGTGATCTCGGAGAACGTGGCCGTGGCCGAGGCACCGGCCTACAACCGGGACATCTTCACCCATGCGTCGGGAAGCCGCGGCGCCGCGGATTACGGGAAGCTTGCAGAGGAGTTGCTGGCCGCCGGATTCTTCTGATCGCCCCTAGCGGGTGATCAGGTTCACCACTTCCTCGAAATTCGCCGGCGGCGTCCGCACGCCCCCTCGGTGGCAGATGCATTCGAGGACCTCGCAGTCCCGGTACATCTGGCGGAGCTTGCGCTCCGCGTCGGCCACGCTGCGCCCGTGGATCATCAAGTTCTCCACGACGACCCCGACTCGGGTCTTGATGCGAAACGCGAACTTGGTGAGGATCGGGGGCTGCATGGAAACCCCTTTTTTATCATTTGGATGGGTTGAGTATATGCATCGAATTCTAAAAAATCAATCCAGATGCCTAAATTCATTGGATTTTTACGGTCGCGCCGAGGATCCGGGCGTCGTCGCCCCGGGGAAGGGCCGGGGGATCCCTTCCCGGCCGCCCCTCCGCAGCCGGTTTTTGCATGTCTTTGGTCTGATATAATTTATCTTTATCGAGAGCCTCCATCGGGGCCCTCGGGCCGGTACGACCACAAGCAGTGCCGGCCCTGACGACCGCCATGTACAACCTGCACGCGGAAAGTTTCCTCATCGTCGGCCTCACCCCCGAGGGACGGCGCTTCCGGCCCAGCGACTGGGCCGAGCGGCTTTGCGGCGTCATGTCCGTCTTCGGCTCCGAACGGCGCCTGGGCTACTCGCCCTTCGTCCAGCCGGGAAACAGCGAGGGCGAGAAATGCGTGTTCGTGAATGCGCGCCTCCGGGACATCGAGCCCATGGCCTACACCTTCCTGGTCCATTTCGCCCGCGACAATTCGCTGCAGGTCCGGCCCTGGTCGCCGGGCTGATCCGCCCCCCCCGAGGCTGAGGCGGCGCTCCCCAGGCACCGCCGAACGCGCCGCGTACGGCGGCCCCCACGCACGACCGCGGCGGTGGCCCGCTTCCTGCAGCGGCCCGTCAACGCAAGAAGCCGCCCGCGGGCGGCTTCCCATTCGCCGGATGGACCCGGCGCTGGCTCAGAGCGCCTTGATGGCGGCCGAGAGCCGGCTCTTGTGCCGCGCGGCGGCGTTCTTGTGCATGATGTTCTTGTCGGAGATGGAGTCGATGACGCTCTGGGACTCCTTGAACACCGCCTGGGCGGCGGTCTTGTCGCCGGCGTCGATCGCCTTGCGCACTTTCTTGATGGCGGTGCGAAGGGTGGAGCGGAGGCTCACGTTCTGGGCGCGCCGCTTGACGGCTTGACGGGCGCGTTTGCGGGCTTGGGCGCTATTGGCCATATCTCGGTTCCAAAGGCAGGTCGGGAAAAGCGCGCGAGTATAGGGGATTCCCTCCTCCATTGCAACACGTCGGCGACGGCGGAAACCTTTACCATTGCTCCCCGTGAATCTGCTCAAGGCCCTCGCCACCGTCAGCGGCATGACGCTGCTGTCCCGCATCCTAGGTTTCGTCAGGGATTTCATCGTCGCCCGGGTGTTCGGCGCCGGCCTGGCGACCGACGCCTTCTTCGTCGCCTTCCGCCTGCCCAACCTGCTCCGCCGGATGTTCGCCGAGGGGGCCTTCTCCCAGGCCTTCGTCCCCATCCTGGCCGAATACCGGAACCGCCGCGGCGAGGCGGAGACCCGCCACCTGGTGGACCGGGTCGGCACCGCCCTCTTCCTTGCCCTGATGCTGGTCTCGGCCCTCGGCATCGTCGGCGCGCCGGTCATCATCTACGTCACCGCACCCGGCTTCTCCACCGATCCGGACAAGTTCGCCCTGACGGTGGAACTGACCCGCATCACCTTCCCCTACATCCTGTTCATGTCCCTGGTGGCCCTGTCCGCCGGGGTGCTGAACACCTGGGGCCGCTTCGCCCTGCCGGCCTTCACGCCGGTGATGCTCAACGTCGCCTTCATCGCCATGGCCCTGCTGGCCGCCCCCTGGTTCGACCCGCCGGTCCTCGCCCTCGCCTGGGCGGTGTTCATCGGCGGCCTGCTGCAACTGGGCATCCAGATTCCGGCCCTGGCCAGGATAGGCATGCTGCCGCGTTTCGACTGGAACCCCGGGGACGAGGGCCTGCGACGGATACTGCGCCTGATGGCACCGACCATCCTGGGCGTCTCCGTGTCGCAGATTTCCCTGGTCATCAACACCATCTTCGCCTCCTTCCTGCCGGCCGGCAGCGTCTCCTGGCTCTATTACGCCGACCGGCTGATGGAGTTCCCGGCCGGGCTGCTGGGCGCCGCCCTGGGCACCATCCTGCTGCCCTCCCTCTCCAGGGCCCATGCCGACGGCAGCGGCGAGAACTTCTCCGGCCTGCTCGACTGGGGGCTGCGCATGACCCTGATGCTGACCCTGCCCGCCGCCCTGGCCCTGGCCATCCTCGCCGTGCCGCTGCTGGCCACCCTGTTCCAGTACGGGGCCTTCACCGCCGGCGACGTGCTGCAAACCCGCACGGCCCTGGTGGCCTACAGCGTGGGCCTGACCGGCCTCATCCTGGTCAAGGTGCTGGCGCCCGGCTTCTATTCCCGCCAGAACATCCGCACGCCGGTGAAGATCGCCCTGTGGAGCCTGCTGGCCACCCAGGCCATGAACCTGGCCTTCATCGGCTGGCTGCGCCATGCCGGCCTGGCCTTGTCCATCGGCCTCGCCTCGTGCCTGAACGCCGGCCTGCTCTGGCACGGCCTCACGAAGAGCGGCGCCTACCGGCCCGCCGCCGGCTGGGGCGGCTTCGTCGCCCGGCTCGTCGTCGCATTGGCGGCCCTGGGCGCCGTGCTCTGGTTCGCCATGGGCAGCGAGGCGGATTGGCTGGCCATGGGCGGCGCGGCGCGGGTGGCGAAGCTCTCCTGGGTCGTGGCCGCCGGCATCGCCGCCTATTTCGCCACCCTGGCCCTGCTCGGCTTCCGGCTCAGGGATTTCCGCCGGCGGGCGGCGAGCTGAAGGATCGCGCGCGGATCACCCCCGCCCGCCTCGGCCGGCCGTTCGACGATCGGGCGCTCGGACGCCTCGAAGGGCAGGATCTCCCACTGGTCCCTGGAGATGCGGTACTTGCCGATGCGGCAGTAACTGACGCGCTTGACGTGGCAAAGGCCGACCAGCAGGGTGTCGTTGTCGGGACCGAAATGGACATGGGTGGGAAACCAGTGCAGGCCCCATTCGGTGCCGTTGCGGTCGAAGCGGTCGTCGGCCCGGGCGGGCGTCGCGGCGGCAAGGCAGCACGCGGCGGTGACGAGGGCGGCGGCAAGGGACCGCGGGGGGCTCACGGGGGCGCTTCCTCCTGGTTGGGCCCGGCCGGCGCAATGCCGACCGTATTCGCCATCGTCATGGTAGCGGCGGCGGGTCCGAGTTGGGGAGGCCCATGAAAAAGGCCGCCCGGAGGCGGCCTCTTCTTTGCTGCGACGCTGCTTACGCGACCAGGGGCACGATCAGCAGGGCGACGATGTTGATGATCTTGATCAAGGGGTTCACGGCCGGGCCGGCCGTGTCCTTGTACGGGTCGCCCACGGTGTCGCCGGTGACCGCGGCCTTGTGGGCCTCGGAACCCTTGCCGCCGAAATGGCCGTCCTCGATGTACTTCTTGGCGTTGTCCCAGCAGCCGCCGCCCGTCGTCATGGAAATGGCGACGAAGAGGCCGGTGACGATGGTGCCCATCAGGGCGCCGCCCAGCGCGCGAACGCCGGCACCGACGCCTTCGAGAGGCGCCATCAGGAAGTTCATACCGAAGGCGACGACGATCGGCACCAGGACGGGGAGCAGGGACGGGATCATCATTTCCTTGATCGCCGCCTTGGTCAGCATGTCGACGCAGGTGCCGTATTCCGGCTTGGCCGTGCCTTCCATGATGCCCTTGATCTCCTTGAACTGGCGGCGCACTTCCACCACCACCGAACCCGCCGCGCGTCCCACCGCTTCCATGCCCATGGCCGCGAACAGGTAGGGCACCATGCCGCCGATGAACAGGCCGATGATGACGGCCGGATCGGACAGGTCGAAGAGGAACTTGACGGTGGGCTTGGCGGCCTCGAGGCCGTGGGTGAAGTCGGCGAACAGCACCAGGGCCGCCAGGCCGGCGGAGCCGATGGCATAGCCCTTGGTCACCGCCTTGGTCGTGTTGCCGACGGCGTCCAGCGGATCGGTGATGGCGCGCACTTCCTTGGGCAACTCGGCCATTTCGGCGATGCCGCCGGCGTTGTCCGTGATGGGACCGTAGGCGTCCAGCGCAACGATGATGCCGGCCATGGACAGCATGGACGTGGCCGCGATGGCGATGCCGTAGAGACCGCCCAGGGCGTAGGCCGCCCAGATGGAGGCGCACACGGACAGCACCGGCCAGGCCGTGGCCTTCATCGACACGCCGAGACCGGCGATGATGTTCGTGCCGTGGCCCGTGGTGGAGGCTTCCGCCACGTGCTGCACGGGCTTGAACTCGGTGCCCGTGTAGTACTCCGTGATGTAGACCATCAGGCCGGTCAGCACCAGACCGATCACCGATGCCGCATACAGGCGCATCTGGGAGCCGCCGCTGATCTTCAGGACGCCGTCGAGCAGGTGGTCGTCCACCAGCCAGGCGGTCATCGGGTAGAAGGCGACCAAGGCCAGCACGCCGGCGACGATCAGGCCCCTGTACAGCGCGTTCATGATCTTGCCGCCCGGGCTGGCCTTGACGAACATCACGCCGATGATGGAGGCGATGATGGAGAAGCCGCCGAGGGCCAGCGGATAGGTGACGGCCATCTCGCCGGCGCTCTTGAACAGCAGGGCGCCCAGCAGCATCGTCGCCACGGTCGTGACCGCGTAGGTCTCGAACAGGTCGGCGGCCATGCCGGCGCAGTCGCCCACGTTGTCGCCCACGTTGTCGGCGATCACCGCCGGGTTGCGCGGATCGTCCTCGGGACTGCCGGCTTCGACCTTGCCCACCAGGTCGGCGCCGCCGGCGGCGCCCGGGGTGTAGTTGCCGCCGCCGAGACGGGCGAAGATGGAGATCAGGGAGGAGCCGAAGCCGAGGCCCACCAGCGGGTGGATCAGGCTCTCGACGGTCGCGTCCGGGCCGGACGTCATCTTCAGGATGGCATAGTAGCCGGCGACGCCCAGGAGGCCCAGGCCAACCACCAGCATGCCGGTGATGGCGCCGCCCTTGAAGGCGACGTTCAGGGCTTCGTTGAGGCCGGTACGGGCGGCTTCGGCCGTGCGCACGTTGGCGCGCACCGACACGTTCATGCCGATGAAACCGGCGGAGCCGGAAAGAATCGCCCCGATGGCGAAGCCGATGGCCGTCGGCCAGCCAAGACCGGGCAGCCGGGCGATGACGACGAACAGAACGGCGCCAACCATGCCGATGGTGGTGTACTGCCGCTTCAGATAGGCCTGGGCGCCTTCCTGGACCGCGGCCGAAATCGCCCGCATGCGGTCATTGCCCGTTGGCTGCCCGATGATCCATTGGGCGGTGATCCAGCCATAGGCGATTGCCGCCAAGGCGCAGACCAGCGCGAAAATCAGTCCGGTGGACATTCACTCCCTCCTTCAGTTGATGTTGAAACCCGCGCCCCCGGGGGGGCTCAATTGAAAGCGCGCCTTCCGGCGCGCCCTGAATTCCCGCAGACGGTCAGAGCTTGAACTCCCCCTTGAGCTTCTTCGGCACCGCCACGTTCTTCAGCACCACGTAGTTCGGCAGGCCCTCCTTGTAGGGCGGAGAGTCCTCCCCGGCGATCAGGGGCGCCAGGTAACGGCGACATTTCTCGGTGATGCCAAAGCCGTCGGCAGTGATGAAATCCTTGGGCATGAACTTCTCGCGGTTGGCCACGTCCTTCAGTTCGGCGACCTCAATCTTCCACTTGTAGGGTTTGTCGGAGACGCGCTTGATGGCCGGCATCACCGAATTGCGGCCCTTGAGGGCCAGTTCGACGGCCGCCTTGCCCGTGGCGTAGGCCTGGGCCACGTCCGTCTTCGAGGCGATGTGGCGCGCCGAGCGCTGCAGGTAATCGGCCACGCCCCAGTGGTACTTGACGCCGAGCCCCTCCTTGACCATGGCGGCAAGCACGGGCGCCACGCCGCCGAGCTGGGCGTGGCCGAATGCGTCGCGCAGGCCCTGGTCGGACAGGAAGGCGCCGTCGGCGCCCTTGACCCCCTCGGAGGCCACCACCGTGCAATAGCCGAACTTCTTGACCATCGCGCCCACCTTGGCCAGGAACTTCTCCTTGTTGAACGCCACCTCGGGGAAGAGGATGACGATGGGAAGCTCGTTGCGCGCCGTGGAGGCGAGGGCACCGGCGGCGGCGATCCATCCGGCATGGCGGCCCATGACCTCGAGGATGAACACCTTGGTGGAGGTCTTGGCCATCGAGGCGACGTCGAAGCTGGCTTCCAGGGTCGACACCGCCACGTATTTCGCGACCGAGCCGAAACCCGGGCAGTTGTCGGTGATCGGCAGGTCGTTGTCCACCGTCTTCGGGACATGGACGGCCGTGATCGGATAGCCCAGGGACTCGCCGAGCTGGGAGACCTTGAGGCAGGTGTCGGCCGAATCGCCGCCGCCGTTGTAGAAAAAGTAGCCGATGTCGTGGGCCTTGAAGACCTCGATCAGGCGTTCGTACTCGCGGCGATTCTGGTCCAGGCCCTTCAGCTTGTAGCGGCAGGAACCGAAGGCCCCCGACGGGGTGTTGCGCAAGGCGGCGATGGCGGCGGCGGAATCCTTGGACGTGTCGATCAGGTCCTCGGTGAGGGCGCCGATGATGCCGTTCCGGCCGGCATAGACCTTGCCGATGCGGTCCTTGTTCTTGCGCGCGGTCTCGATGACGCCGCAGGCCGAGGCGTTGATGACCGCTGTGACGCCGCCCGACTGGGCGTAAAAGGCATTCATTTTCTTCGCTGCCATGGCTCCCCCTTTTTTGGTCGGCGGCAAGTCAGCCCAAGGCCGCGAACGCGCGGTCGCGGATGTCCTCCACCTTGCCGAGGCCGTCGATCTTGCGGTAGCGCGGCGCGCCCGCCTGCCCGTTTTCGGCCCACTTGCCATAATAGGCCACGAGGGCTTCCGTTTGTTCATGATAGACGCGAAGCCGCTGGCGGACGGTTTCCTCCCGGTCGTCGTCCCGCTGGATCAGGGGTTCGCCGGTCACGTCGTCCTGGCCGGCCACCTTCGGCGGATTGAAGCTCACATGGTAGGTGCGGCCCGATGCCACATGCACGCGGCGACCGGCCATGCGGGTGATGATTTCCTGGTCGGGAACGTCGATCTCCAGCACGTAGTCGATCGGCACGCCCGCCTCCTTCATGGCCTCGGCCTGGGGAATCGTGCGGGGAAAGCCGTCGAACATGTAGCCTTGGGCACAGTCCGGCTGCTTCAGGCGGTCCTTGACCAGCCCGATGATGATCTCGTCGGAAACCAGGCCGCCCGCGTCCATGACCTTCTTGGCCTCCAGGCCGAGGGCCGTGCCGGCCTTCACGGCCGCACGCAACATGTCGCCCGTCGAGATCTGCGGAATCCCGTATTTCTCGCGGATGTAGTTGGCCTGGGTGCCCTTGCCGGCGCCGGGCGGTCCCAACAGGATCAATCGCATCTCCGAGTCCTTCCCCAAAAATTTAATCGGCGGATTATATTGGTTTATCCAGGATTTTCCAGGGTTTCCGGGGGGCGGCCGCCATCGCCACCGCCGGCCCGGACGAAAAGCCCGGCGAATTATCTTCCTGTTGGCGCCGGCGCGCGCATCGCATCGTCAAAAACCCGGCGAACCCGTTCCAGGTCCTCGGGGGTATCCACACCCGCCTCGGGCCTGCGCTCCGTCACGGCGACGCGGATGGCCAGCCCGTGCCACAACACGCGCAACTGTTCCAAGGCCTCGACCGACTCCAGCGGCGAGGGCGCGAGACGGCCGTAGCGGCGCAGGAAACCGGCCCGGTAGGCGTAGAGCCCGATGTGGCGCAGGGCATTGAGGCCGGCCGGCAGTTCCAGCGACCCCGGAGCCTGGTTCGCGGCGACGCTGACGCCGGCCGCGAAGGCATCGCGGGGGAAGGGAATCGGAGCCCGGGAAAAATAGAGGGCGCGACCGGTGGCATCGCAGGCCACCTTGACCACGTTCGGGTTGAGGAACTCCGCAAGGCCTTCGATGCGGTGGGCCGCCGTGGCCATGGGCAACCCCGCGTCGGCGTCCAGGACCGCCGCGACGCTGCCGATCAGCGCCGGGTCGATCAATGGCTCGTCGCCCTGCACGTTGACGACGATCTCCCCGTCCGGCCAGCCCAGCTTGTCCACCACTTCGGCCAGGCGGTCGGTGCCGCTCGGGTGACGGTCGGAGGTCATGACGAAACCGTATCCGTGGGACCGGACGGCTTCCCCCACGCGCATGTCGTCGGTGGCGACGGTCACGTCGGCGGCGCCGCTGCGCAGCGCGGCCTCGACGACACGCACGATCATGGGCCGCCCGCCGATGTCGGCCAGGGGCTTGCCCGGCAGGCGGGTCGAGGCGTAGCGGGCGGGGATGACGACGTGGAATCGCACGACCGGACCCGGCTGCTCAGTCTTCCTCGGCCGCCAGGGTCCGCGCCTCGTCCTCCAGCATGACCGGTATGTCGTCCTTGACCGGATACGCCAGGCGGCAGGCCTTGCAGACCAGTTCCGCCGCCTCCTTCCGGTGATCGAGGGGCCCCTTGCACAGGGGGCAGACGAGGATTTCAAGCAGACGGGCGTCCATCCAGTTTCTCCAAGACGAAGCGGGAAAGGTCGGGGGCGACGAGGGCATCCACCGGCAATACCCAGATCGGCGGCCGGCCCGGGGCCGGCGAAAGGCGGGCCAATTTTACCCCGTCCTTCTCGGTGGCCAAGATGGCTTCGCCGGGTAATTCGAGGTCGGCGGCCCGATAGGCATGGTGGTCGGGAAAGGCATGGCCGCGAAAGCGCAGGCCGAGGGCGCGCAGGTGGGCGAAGAAACGCTCCGGGTGGCCGATGCCGGCCACCGCGTCGATGTCGCGGCCGGCCAGGTCCGCGGCGGCGCAGGTGACGTCCGGGTCGTCCAGGCGGTGGAAGCTCGTCCCCGACAGGCGCATCCGGAATGTCCGGACTCCCGGCGCCGGCAGAGGACCCGGGTCGCCGTTGGCCACTAACGCGTCGACGCCGGCCAACCGGGCCGGCGATTCCCGCAGGGGCCCCGCCGGCAGCAGGCGCCCGTTGCCGGTGCCACGCCCGTCCAGGACGGCGATCTCCAGGTCGCGCCGAAGGCGGTAATGCTGCAGCCCGTCGTCGCAGAGGATGAGGTCGCAGTCGGGGAAAACCCGCAACAATTCCCGGCCGGCGGCCACCCTGTCGGCGCCGACCGCCACCGGGCAGCCGGCGCGGCGGCGGATCAGCAGCGGTTCGTCGCCCACCTCGGCCGGATCCGCGTCGGGAGCGACCATGCCGGGCCTCCTGCCGCGGCCGCCATAGCCGCGGCTGACCACCCCGGGCCGGCGTCCCGCCTCGCCGAGGGCGCGCGCCAGGGCGATGATCAGGGGCGTCTTGCCCGTGCCGCCGACGGCGATGCCACCGACGACGACCACCGGCACCGGCAGGCGGACGCTTTCCAGCCAACCGAGGCGATAGAGGAGGCGGCGCGTCGCCGCGACGGCGGCGAAGACCCAGGCCGCCGGCAACATCAGGGTGGAGAGGAACCCGCGGCCCGTCCAGGCGGCGAGCAACAACCGTTCAGCGCTGGGTCTGCTGGGTGGCAAAGGAGATGTGGGAGAGACCCGCCTGCTGGGCCGCCTGCATCACGTCCACGACGCTCTGGTGGGTGGCCTTGGCATCCGCATTGATGATCACTACCGGGTCCTTGGCGCCGCTGGCCGCCCGCTTCAGGGCCGTGCCGATCGCCTCCACGTCGCGGCCGGCCACCGGGCTGCGGTTCACCATGACGTCGCCGCCCGCGGTGACCACCACATTGACCTCGTTGGGCTGGTCGGCCGCGGCCTGGGAATCGGCGGTCGGCAGGTTGATCTCCAGACCGGCGAACTTGGAATAGGTGGTGGTGATCATCAGGAAGATCAGGATCACCAGCAGCACGTCGATCATCGGGATCAGGTTGATCTCCGGATCCTCCCGGACCCGGCCACGCTGGAAGTTCATGCCGGCGCCTTCCTACTTGCGCTCGCCGTGGACGACTTCGACGAGCTTGACGGCCTGCTGTTCCATCTCGACCATCAGGTGATCGACGCGGGCCCGGAAGTGGCGGTAGAAGATCATGCTCGGGATGGCGATGATGAGGCCGAAGCCGGTGTTGTACAGGGCCACCGAGATGCCGTGGGCGAGGATCTGCGGATTGTTGCCGGTGGCCGTCGGCGAACCGAATATCTCGATCATGCCGACCACCGTGCCGAAGAGGCCCATCAGCGGGCTGATGGAGGCGATCGTGCCGAGGGTGGTCAGGAAGCGTTCCATCTCCATGGCCGCCGCGCGGCCGGACTCCTCGATGGCCTCCCGCATGACCTCGCGGGAACTCTTGACGTTGGCAAGTCCGGCGGCGAAGACGCGGCCCAGCGGAGAGTGGGCCTCCAGGCGGCGAACCATTTCCTCGCTGGCGCCCTTCTGGCGGAATTCGTTGACCACGGCGGTAAGCAGGCCCGCGGGGAGGATCTTGCCCCGCCGCAGGGCGGTGAAGCGCTCGATGATCAGCGCCACGGCGATGATGGATGCAAGCAGGAGGGGCCAGATGGGCCATCCGGCGGCCTGGAGAATGGCGAACAAGGGTTGCTCCTCGAACGGGTGCGGTTTTCGGACAGCCGCGAACTGTAGCCTTCCGTGCCCGATTCGGCAAGGCCGGGGAGGCGCCCCGCTATTTCAGCAAGTCCGGGACGCCGCGATCCGCCGAATAGGCTCTAGAATTCCGCCATGTCCTCCAACGACCACGGGACCGCCAACGCCCGGGCCTGGCACGCGCTCCTGGAATCGGCAGTCCCCGGCGGTCCGCCCGGCGTCGCGGACCTGCCGGCCGACCCGGTCGAGGATCTCGCCGCCCTCGCCTTCGCCGCCGCGGGCGCCGGCCGAAGCCTGAAGATCGTCCTGCCCGATGACGAATGGCTCGGCGCCCTGTCCCAGACCCTGGACCTGGCGGTCCGTCCCCTCTGCCTGCTGCTGCCGGACGCCGATTTCGCCGCCGGCATCGCCGCCCGGGCCACCCTGTCCCTCCTCAAGAGCCGCATCGCCCGCGAGGCCGAGGAGCCCGACGCGGCGGTGGCCGCGGCCTGGCAGCGCCAACGCCTCCGGCTGCGGGAGTTCGACGAGGCCTGGCAGCGCTGCCAGGCCTGGGCCGCCGCGGGACGCGGCGACGACTGGCCCGGCCCGCTCGGACGACTGTTCCCCATCCTGGTGGCGGGCCCCCGCCGCTCCATGCAGGACGAGTCGCCCGCCGACTGGCTGGTGCTGGCCGGCGAGGATGCGTGGCCGCAGGCCCCGGCCGCCCGCCGCCTCATCCTGCGCGCTGCGGGCCGACGCGGCGGCGCACCGCGGGCGGTCGGGCGCGAGGACAGGCTGCGCCAGGAACTCGAGACGCTGGCCCGGGAGGTCGGCGAACTGGAGCTCGAACTGGCCACTGCCCAGGGCGAACTGGAACCCTTCTCGCGCCGCTACTACGAGGTCGTCGGCAGCCGCATGGTCGAACTCGACGCCCTCCAGGCCAAGCTTGCCGGATGGATCGCCGACCGGCAGGAAAAGGACGACTTCGCCCGGGAAGCCGGCGGCGATGCCGCCCGCCGGCACGGCCGGGAGCAGGCCCGCGAAGCGCAGGAGCGGGCCGAGCGCTCGCAACGGGATTACCGACGCTACCAGGAGACGGCGCGGGACTCGGCGCCCCAGCCCCAGTTCAGGCCCAGCGGCGACCTCAAGCGCCTGTTCCGCCGCATCGCCCAGCGCATCCACCCCGACCGCGGGCGCGACGACGACGACCGGGCCTGGCGCACCCGGCTGATGGCCGAGGCCAACCAGGCCTACCGCCGCGGCGACCGCGCCGGGCTTGAGGAGATCCTCGCCCTCTGGGAGGAAGGCGGGGGGGCCGGTCCGGCGGCGGCCCGCGACGGCGGCGCCGAGCTCGAAGCCCAGGTGATGCGCCTGCGCAGCCGCCTGGCCGAAATCCAGCGGGAAATGGAGGCCGTCTTCTCCTCGCGGCTCTACGAACTCTTCCAGGCCGCGCGCCTGGCCGAGCGCCAGGGCCGCGACCTGTTGCAGGAGATGGCCGACCGCCTGGACGCGGAGATCGCCGCCATCCGGGTTCGCCTGGAAGAGCTCAGTTGAGCTGCTTGCCCTGGCCGAGGCGCTCCAGGAAGGCCCGCGCCTCGGGATGGCCGTGGGCCGCCCCGGCGCGCATCCACTTCAGGGCCTGGCGGGCCGACCGGGCGACCCCCGTGCCCCGGTAGTAGACCAGGCCCAGCTCGAACGCGGCGTCCGGGTGTCCCTTGGTCGCCGCCATGCGCAGGTGGTGCAGGCCGCCGCGGCGATCCCGGGCCGTGCCCTGCCCGTGGAACAGGCAATAGCCGTAGCAGTAATGCGCATAGGCGTCGTCCTGCTGGTCCACCGCCTCCCGGTACCAGCGCAGGGCCTCGCGGAAGTTCGCCTCGACCCCCTGCCCGTAGTAGTACATGTCGCCCAGCGCCAGCTTGGCGTCGAAGAGCGTTGCCGCGCGCCGGTACCAGACCACGGCCTGGACCAGGTCGCGCGGCGTCCCGATTCCATGACGCAGACATTCCCCGTGGTAGAAGGCGGCACGCCGGTGGCCCAGTTCCCCGGCCTTGCGAAAGCAGACGACGGCTTGCGCGCGGGCGCGCCCGTCGGTGGCCGAGGCCATCAGGCGCTCGCCGGTCTCGAACCAGTGCCGCTCCAGCTCGGCCAGGGCCGGGCTCCAGCCGGCATCTGCCGCCTCCTTGAGCAGGGCCTCGCCGCGGGCCGCCGGCGCCGGCCCACCCACCCCTTGGATCAGGCAGCGGCCGAGTTCCGCCCGGGCATGGGGATCGCCCGCCGCGGCGCCGGCCCGGTAGAGTTCCAGGGCACCCGCCACATCCTGCCGGACGCCTTCGCCCCGCTCCAGGCATTCCCCCAGCCAGACCTCGGCACCTGGTTCCCGGGCTGCCACCGCCCGCCGGTACCAGGCGACGGCCAGTTCCTTGTTCTCTGCCAGGCCGTCGCCCCAGCGGTAGGCGTGGGCCAGCTTCAGCTGCGCGCCGCCATGGCCCTGCCGGGCGGCTGCCCGATACCAGTGCAACGCCTCGTCCGGCGACCGCGACAGGCCGAGGCGGCCGAAGGCGAGGCTTTCCGCCAGCTCGAACTGGGCCTCCCGGTGGCCGCGCCGGGCTGCCCGCCGATACCAGTCCGCCGCCTCGGCGGGATCGGCCCCGGTCCCCAGGCCGTGCGCCAGGCAATGGGCGAGCATGTACATGGCGCCACCGACACGGGCCCCCGCTGCCCGCCGCAGCCAGACGGCGGCTTCCTCCGGATCGGCCTCGACCCCCACTCCGGCGAAAAGGCAGAGGGCCAGGCAGTACATGGCGGAGGACACTTCCTCCGCTGCCGCCCGGCGCCAGCGGCCCACCGCCGCCGCCCTGTCCTCGGCGACGCCGCGGCCGAAGAACAGGCAGCGCGCCAGCAGGTCCGCGGCGCGGCCATGGCCCTGGTCGGCGGAGCCGGCCAGCCAGCGGGCGGCTCCGGCGAAATCCTTGTCGCCCCCCTCGCCGAAATAGAGGCAGCGTCCGAGCCAGTATTGCGCCGCCCGGCCGCCCTGGGCGGCGGCCGCCAGGAAGCGGTCGCGGGCGGCGGCGGCATCGGCGGGGACGCCGTGCCCCCGCAGCAGGCAGAGGCCGGACCAGGTGGTGCCGCGCAGGTCGCCGCCGGCCGAGGCCTTGTCGAACAGCCGCCAGGCTTCGGCCCAATCGCGGGGCAGGCCGGCGCCGTGGTAGAGGAGCCAGCCGAGGACCGCCTCGCCGGCCGGCGACCCCGCCTCTGCGCTGCGGGTCGCCCACAGCACGGCCTGCGGCGGGGATTTGTCCAGCCCGTTGCCGACCGCCCAGCGCCACCCGAATTCCGCCTGGGCCGAGGGGTTTCCCGCCTCGGCCATGCGCCGCAATTCCGCCAGCGCCAGTTCGCTCCAGAAGGCGTCGCCGGGTCCCAGCATCTCGATGGCCCGGGTCGCCCCGCGGGCCATCAGGCCGCTGTCCATCGCCTCGCGCAGGAGACGTATAACTAAAGGCGAATCGAGGGGGACCGGTAAGGCCGTCACGGCGCGTGTCTGGAGGAAAACGGTCGAAGATTAGCACCGGCGACGGGGGAAAATTCTTGTCCACAGAATCTGTGGATAAGCTTGTGGAGAACCTTCGGCCGGGTGCGCTATCTGGCCTGCGCACAAGGTTTTTTTCCCGGGCTGCGAAATTAGGCAGATCTTTTTTCCATATGAAACATATAGTTGCACATAGGTCTGCGGGATTCGGGCAGCGTCGCCGGTGACCGCGCCGGCCCGGCCGCCGCCGCGGATCGTGTTAGATTTCCCTATCCCGCCGCGGTCTTACGGCACCCCTGATCCCGCCGATACCCCCATGAGCATCGATGTCATCCCGGTGTCCGCCCTGGTTCGCCTTGCGAGGCAGACCCTCGAGGCGCGCTTTCCGCTGCTCTGGGTGGCCGGCGAAACCTCGAACCTGGCGCGGGCGGCGTCCGGCCATGTCTATTTCACGCTCAAGGACGACCAGTCCCAGGTTCGCTGCGTCATGTTCCGCAACAGGGCCCAGATGCTGCCCTGGCGCCTCGAGAACGGCATGCACGTGGAAGCCCAGGCCCTGGTGAGCCTCTACGAGGCCCGGGGAGACTTCCAGCTGAATGTCGAGAACCTCCGCCAGGCCGGGGTCGGCCGCCTGTTCGAGGCCTTCGAGCGCCTGCGCCGCCGCCTGGAGGCGGAGGGGCTCTTCGCCGCCGAACGCAAGCGCAGTCTGCCCCCGTTGCCGCGCCGCATCGGCGTCGTCACGTCGCCCCAGGCGGCCGCCCTGCGCGACGTCCTCGCCGCCCTGCGGCGGCGGGCGCCCCACCTGCCCGTGGTGATCTATCCGACCCCTGTCCAGGGAGAAGGGGCCGCCCACCAGATCGCCGAAGCGCTGGCGGCCGCCGGTTCCCGCGCCGAGTGCGACCTGCTGCTGCTCGTCCGCGGCGGGGGGAGCATCGAGGACCTCTGGTCCTTCAACGAAGAGGCGGTGGCCCGGGCGATTGTGGCCTGCCCGATCCCGGTCGTTGCCGGCGTCGGCCACGAGACCGACGTCACCATCGCGGATTTCGTCGCCGACCTGCGGGCGGCCACGCCAACGGCCGCTGCCGAACTGGCCACGGCCGGCTGGGCCGCCGCCGCCGCCCGCCTCGACCCCCTCGGCGAGACCCTGGCCGACGCCTTCGCCCGGCGGATCCAGGCCCTGGGACAACGTCTGGATCTGGCCGGGCGGGGCCTCGTCCACCCGGCGCGGCGCCTGGCCGAGCGCCGCCGGGAACTGGATCTCCTCGGCACCACGCTGGAGGCGGCCCGCTACCGCCGCCTGCAGGGCTTCCTCGCCCGTTGCCAGGGCCTGGACCGGCGCCTGGCCGCCCGCCGTCCCCGGGCCGAGCACTGGCAGGGGCGCCTGGACCTGGCCGCCCAGGCCCTCACGGCCGCCGGCCGCCGCCACCTTCGCAATCTCGCCCACCGACTGGAACGGGCCGCCTCCGCGCTGGGGCCCCTGAACCCGTCTGCCGTCCTCGCCCGGGGCTACGGCATCGTCCGCGATGACCGGGGAAAGGTGGTCCGCGACGCCGCCCAGCTGGTCCCCGGCACGACCGTCGCGCTGAAGCTGCATCGGGGCGAGGCGACGGCCCGGATCGTTTCGACCGAGCCGGAAAAACCATGAGACTTGTCAGGCCGGATATTCCCGACTAAACTACTCAAGTTAGCGCACCCCCAAACCAAGGAGAACCCCACATGGAACACACCCTGCCTCCCCTGCCCTTCGCCATGGACGCCCTGGCCCCCCACATGTCGAAGGAAACCTTCGAATACCACTACGCCAAGCACCACCAGGCCTACGTGACCAACCTGAACAACCTGATCAAGGGCACCGAGTACGAGAGCCTGGACCTGGAAGCCATCGTCAGGAAGGCCCCGGCCGGCGGCATCTACAACAACTCCGCCCAGGTCTGGAACCACAGCTTCTTCTGGAACTGCCTGAAGCCCAATGGCGGCGGCGCGCCCGCCGGCGCCCTGGCCGCGGCCATCGACAAGAAGTGGGGTTCCTTCGACGAATTCAAGAAGGCCTTCCAGGCCTCCGCCGTCGGCAACTTCGGCTCCGGCTGGACCTGGCTGGTCAAGAAGGCCGACGGCTCCGTGGACATCGTGAACATGGGCGCCGCCGGCACCCCGCTCACCACCGCCGACAAGGCCCTGCTCTGCATCGACGTCTGGGAACATGCCTATTACATCGACTACCGCAACCTGCGGCCCAAGTTCGTCGAGACCTTCCTGAACAACCTGGCGAACTGGTCCTTCGCGGAGCAGAACTTCGCCTGAACGGCACGGATCATGCTAACGGCATGATCTCGAAACCCGGAACGGGACGCCGCCCGGCGCCCCGTTCCTTTTCCTCCACGTCGGGCGCTCGGACGCCCCCCCCTGACTCGATGCTGCGGGCCGACAAGGCGCCGATTGCAGGCGCCGCACCCGAGGCGGAATCCGCCGCGCCGCCGCGCCGCCGGGCCTCGTGGCCACGCGAGGACCGTCGCCGAGGGAGAACAGCAGGCGCATCCCGCCATCCCGCCCCTCCGTGCCCGCCCGCTTGCAATGCCTCCTTTGGGGTAAGGTTCCGCCCAAATGCCACCCGCCGAATACAGGAGGCCGTCGCATGCACGCAATCGCACCACTCAAACGCAACTCCGGCAGCATAGACCCGTTGCCGGCCTTCGGGCTGCGGGGCCTGCGGCTGGCCGGAGTCGCCGCGACCCGCCGGCGACAGGCACGGCGCGGCCAGCGGCCGGGCGCCGCGGATTCCGCCCCCCTCCTGTTGCCGCCACCGGCCCTCCACCGGCTTCCCGCCTCGCCGCAGCGCCATGCCGGTCCTGGCCGGCCGGCCGATGAGGCCGGCCGGAGCGGCCGCCGCCGATAGGCGGACCGTACCATGCGCCTTGCATTGGCGCTGCTCTGCTGCCTTCCCCTCTGGGCCGGCGCGGCGAATCTCCGGATTGGAGTGCTGGCCTGGGAAGGCGCGGGCGAGGCGGAGCGGACCTGGCGCCCCCTGATGGCGGCCCTGGAGTCTGCGCTACCGTCCCACAGGGTCGAAGCCGCCTACTTCGACCTGGAGGGCCTGGAAACGGCGGTGGCGACGGGCCGGGTCGATTTCGTCGTCACCAATCCGGGTCATTACGTGGCCCTGGAGGCCCGGCACGGCGTGACGCGGATCGCCACCCAGCTCATCGACCCTGGCCAGGACTCGGCCCATACCGTGGGCTCCGCGGTGGTCGTGCGCACGTCGCGGAGCGACCTGGCCGGCCTGGAAGACCTGCGCGGCGGGCGCCTCGCGGCCGTGTCGCCGGAGGCCTTCGGCGGCTACCAGGTTGTCTGGGCGGAATTGAAGCGCCGCGGCATCGATCCGGAGGATGGCGGCATCTCCGTCAGCTTCACCGGATTCCCGATGACCCGCGTCATGGATGCCCTTGAGCGCGGCGAGGCGGATGCCGGGGCGATCCGCAGCTGCCTGCTGGAGCGTCTGGTGCGCGATGGCAAGGTGGCGGCGGGACGCTACCGCGTTCTTTCCCCGATCGGCGAGGGCGAGCCCTGCGAGTCCTCTTCGCCGGCCTATCCGGGCTGGGCCTTCGCCGCCGCCCGCCACACCTCCCCGGACCTGGCGCGCGAATCGCTGGTGGCGCTCCTCGCCCTGCCGCCGTCACGGACCGGCCAGACCTGGGGCGTGCCGGCGGATTACCATCCGGTGCACGAAATGCTTCGGGAATTGCAGATCACGCCCTACGAATTTCTGCGCGAGCACCGGCTCGAGGCCCAGGTGCGCCGTTACTGGCCGCTGGCCGCCGCGCTGGCCGCCGTGCTCCTGCTCTGGCTCGCCTATACGCTCCGCGTCGAGGTCCTCGTGAAACGTCGCACGCGGGAGCTTTCCGAAGCGCTTGCCGCCCGCGATCAACTGGCCGAAAGCATCCAGGCCCACCGGTTGCAGATGGAGCACCTGTCCCGCCTTTCTATCCTCGGCGAGATGTCGGGCATGCTGGCCCACGAAATGAACCAGCCCCTGGCCGCCATCGGCAACTATGCCCGCAGCCTGACCCGGCGCCTCGAGCGCGGAAACCTGTCCGGCGAGGCCACTGCGACGGCCGCCGCGGAGATTGCCAGCGAGGCGGAACGAGCTGCCGGCATTCTGGCCGGCATCCGCGCCTTCGCCCGCAAGCGCGTCCGGGTTCGCGAACGGTGCGACCTGGCGGAGGTGGCCGAGGGCGCGGTGCGGCTCTTCCGGGGCATGATCGCCCAGGCCCCGAACGTCGAGATGGTGGACCACCGGCCGGCGGGCCGACGTCTCGCCACCGTCGACCCGTTGCAGGTCCAGGAGGTGCTGCTCAACCTGCTGAAGAACGCCTGGGATGCCCAGCGAATCGCCAACAGGCCGGACGCGCCGATCCGGATCACGCTGGAAGCCCTGGAAGCCGGGAGGATCGGCATTTCCGTGCGCGACCACGGGACGGGCCTATCGCCGGAAGACCAGGCCCGCCTGTTCGAACCCTTCTTCACGACCAAGCCGGACGGCATGGGCCTCGGCCTGTCCATCTGCAAGACCATTGTGGAGACTCATGGGGGCACCCTGGACGCCGGCATCCCGGCCGACGGCCCGGGCCTGATCCTGAGTTTCTCCCTGCCCATCGACGAGGAGGCGGGAAATGCATCCCCCTGAGCCAGGAATCCCGGTCGTCCACGTCATCGACGACGAGGCCCCCTTTCGCCGGTCCCTGCTCTTCCTGCTCGAATCCGCGGGCTGGCGGGCCGTCGGGCACGAGTCCGCCGAGGCCTTCCTGGAAGCGCGGCCGGCCTTCCCGGAAGCCGGCGGCTGCCTGGTCCTCGACATCCGCATGCCCCGTGTCAGCGGCCTGGAACTGCAGCGCCGCCTGAATGCATCGCGCTCCCCATACCCCATCGTGTTCATGACCGGCCACGGCGACGTGGAACTCGCCGTCCAGGCCATGAAGGCGGGGGCCATGGATTTCCTGCAAAAGCCGTTCAAGGACCAGGTCTTCCTGGACACCGTCGAGCGCGCCGTCGAGGCCAGCCGGGCCCGCCACGAGGCCGAATCCCGCCGCGCCCGGGCGCGCGCGTTGCTCGCCCTGCTCTCCCCGCGGGAAGCCGAGGTGGCCCGTCGCCTGGCCCTCGGGCTGTCCAACAAGGAGATCGCCCGGGACCTGTCGATCAGCGACAACACGGTGCACATCCACCGGCAGCACGCGATGGAGAAGACGGGCACAGGCAGCGCTGCCGACCTGGCCCGCCTGATCCTCCAGGCCGATCCGGCCGGGCTGGACTAAGGTCGTGCGCTCCTGGCGGCCCCGGCCGCCCGCCGGTTCTGCGGCCCGGTGGCGGCGCCCCGCGCCATGCGCCTATTGCCCGCGGTTCTCCCGCGCCTTCCGCAGTTCCTCCCGGGCGGCCGCCACGGCACGGGCCTTCTCGGCCAGCGGCGGGAAGGGCCCGTACTTGTGCTGGTCCGCCGGCGCCCCATCCACGTAGGGCGGGAAGGCCGCGTCGATGGGCTTGTTCCAGCGGGCCGGGAAATCACGGTCCAGATCCTTCTTTTCCGGGCGCGGCTTGGAGACGACGTAACCGGCCACGTCGAAGGCCTCCTCGTCGGTGAGCACGGTGGCGGTGTGGCTCACGCCTTGGGGCATGTTGTGCTTGATGAAGCGCATCGCCATCAGGATGCGGTTCATGCCGGCGCCGGTGTTGAAGGAATCCGGCCCCCAGAGGGGCGGAAACAGGTAACCCAGCGCATCGCCCTTGACGCCGTTGCGCCTGCCTTCGCCGTTTTCCCCATGGCACGCGGCGCACTGGGCCTTGAAAACCGCTTCGCCGGCGGCCAGGTCCGCCCGACGGTTTGGCGGTTTGCTCGCCTTTGTCGCAGCCCCCTCCACGGCCGCCCCGACGGGGATGTCCCGCGAGAGGAAATGGATGTAGGTCACGAAGGCCTTCATTTCCCGCGAATCCGCCTGCAGGGGCTTGCCCGCCATGCTCCGCTGCATGCAGCCATTCACCCTGTCCTCGACGGTGCTCAGGGCGTCCTCCCGGCCCCGGTACTGTGGGAAGGTGGCGCTGACACCGACCCAGGGCATGGCGAACGGCTTTGCGCCACCCTCCTGATGGCAGGAAGTGCAGGCCAGGTTATTCCCCGCATAACGCATCCTGCGGTCCTGGACCTCGGGCCCGATGAGGGCGAAGGTGCGCGTCGCCAGCGCATGGCCGTAGCGCGCCAGTCGGCCGTAGTCATCGTCGGCCAGGCGTTCGATCTCCGGGGCCGGGCGCCCCATCAGGCTGACCGTGCTGTCCGCTGCCGCGGTCCCGCCGGCCAGCAGCATCGCCGCTAGCATCGCGTATCGTGTCCCGTTCGTCATGGTCGTTTCCTCAGCTCGTTTCAGACGTCGCCAGTCTAGGAAAGGCGGCGCGGCAGGGGAATTCCACGCTTCGGCGACGGACATAGCCGAAACCGGCTATGGGGGCGGGGCGACTGGGGGCCGGTGGATGGCCGGGAAGAGACGGTCCGACGGGTTGGCGGGGCGGGCGGAGCACCCCGGGCCCCGGGGGCGCGGGCGGATCGCCATTGGAGAAGGAGCGACCGTCACCCATCGGGGCGACGCGCCGCGCCCACTGCCATGACAAGGGAATTCACCTCGCTTTCCGACCGCGATCTGCGCCACGATCCGGGCCGGGTCGCGCACGTCGATATGATCGGCCTTGCTCATGCGATGGACGGCATTGGCACCGGGGACTTCCCCGGCGGCTCACTCGAGCCCCGCATCGGCAACGACCGGCCCTCCGACGACATTCTCGCCAACGAATTACCGGCGACACGCGTGCCCGGCCAAGGTCAGAGGAACCGGTCCAGCAGCCTCCTGCTCGCGCCATCCAACTGTCCCGCATCGCGGACCAGGAACTGGACGCCGTGGCTGTCGGCGATCAGCAGCATGCCGCCTGGCAGGCGGCGGATGTCCTCCTCGCCGCGCAGGACAAGGTTGGCCTCGCCGCGCTCGGTCTCGACGGTCCAGGTGCTGGGCGTGGCGAAAGTCGACACCCTCACGATGCGGCGGATCTCGGGAACGAACTCGCGGCTGGCGAGTTCCTCCGCGACCAGCGATCGCTGCGGTTCCGGTAGGTCGACGATGCTGTCCACCCAGACCACCTCGTGACCGTCGGGACTGACCAGGGACAAGCCTTCCTCCGGCGCCGCGATGGGGAAGGCACGAACGGGAACGACGCCGACGATTTCCTCGCTGCCTGCGGTGAAGACGAGCCGGCCATGGGCGTCCCGGCGCAGGGCGAATTCCTTATTTGACATTGGCGGTCTCCCGGGCGGCGAGGGCCCTGTTGGCCTCCAAGGGCGCATCGTCCGGGTCCACATCCATGTTGCGGGCCTGGGCCTGGTAGAGCCGCCAGTAGGCGCCCTCCCGCGCCATCAGGTCCTCGTGGCCGCCCTCCTCCACCACCTGGCCGCGGTCGAGGACGACCAGCCGGTCGGCCTTGCGTAGGGTGGAGAGCCGGTGGGCGATGGCGATGGTGGTGCGGCCGCGGACCAGGTTGTCCAGGGCTTTCTGGATCTCCTTCTCGGTCTCGGTGTCCACCGAGGAGGTGGCCTCGTCGAGGATCAGGATCTTCGGGTCGATGAGCAGGGCGCGGGCGATGGAGATGCGCTGGCGCTCGCCGCCGGAAAGCCCCTGCCCCCGCTCGCCGACCAGGGAGTCGTAGCCCTGGGGCAGGCGCAAGATGAACTCGTGGGCATGGGCGGCCCGGGCGGCGGCGACGATCTCCTCCCGGGTGGCCTCGGGCTTGCCGTAGGCGATGTTCTCGGCGATGGTGCCGAAGAAGAGGAAGGGCTCCTGGAGGACGAGGCCGATGTTGCGGCGGAAGTCGGCCACCGCGAGGGAGCGGATATCGACGCCGTCGAGCAGGATGGCCCCTTCGGTGACGTCGTAGAAGCGGCAGATCAGGTTCACCAGGGTGCTCTTGCCGGATCCGCTGTGACCCACGAGGCCGACCATCTCGCCGGGCGCGATGTCGAGGTCGACGCCACGGATCACGGCCCGGTTGCCGTAGCGGAAGCCGACTCGGCGCAGGGCGATGCGGCCCTCGACCCGGGCGATGCTGACGGGATCGGCGGGTTCGGGCACGCTGGAGACGTGGTCCAGGATGTCGAAGATGCGCTTGGCGCCGGCGGCGGCCTTCTGGGTCACGGAGACGATGCGGCTCATGGAGTCGAGGCGGGTGTAGAAGCGGCTGATGTAGGCCAGGAAGGCGGTCAGCACGCCGACGGTGATCTCGCCCTTGGAAATCTGCCAGACGCCGAAGCCCCAGACCACCAGAAGGCCCACCTCGGTCAGCAGGGTGACGGTGGGCGAGAACAGGGACCAGGTCTTGTTCAACCGGTCGTTGATGGCCAGGTTGTGCCGGTTGGCCTCCCGGAAGCGGGCCGCCTCGCGGCTCTCCTGGGCGAAGGCCTTGACCACCCGGATGCCGGGGATGGTGTCGGCAAGCACGTTGGTCACCTCGGCCCAGACCCGGTCCACCTTCTCGAAGCCGGTACGCAGCTTGTCGCGCACCACGTGGATCATCCAGGCGATGAAGGGCAATGGCAGCAGCGTGACGAGGGCCAGCGAGGGATGGATGGAGAACAGGATCACCGCAGTCATGGCGATCATCAGCACGTCGGTGGCGAAGTCCAGCAAATGCAGCGAGATGAAGACGTTGATGCGGTCCGTCTCCGAGCCTATGCGGGCCATCAGGTCGCCGGTGCGCTTGCCCCCGAAGTATTCGAGGGACAGGCGCAACAGGTGTTCGTAGGTCGTGGTGCGCAGGTCGCGGCCGATGCGCTCGGAAACCAGGGCCAGGATGTAGGTACGCGCCCAGCCGAGGATCCAGGCCAGCATGGCGGCGCCAAAGAGGCCGCCCAGGTACATGCCGACCAGGCCGAAGTCGATGGGCTTGCCGTTCTGGAAGGGGATCAGGACGTTGTCCATCAGGGGCATGGTCAGGTAGGGCGGTACCAGGGTGGCCGCGGTGCCGGCCAGGGTGAGCAGGAAGCCGGCCAGCAGCTGGCCCTGGTAGGGCCGGGCGAAGCGCCAGAGGCGCAGAAGCGTCCAGGTGGAGGGCGGGGTGTGGATCTCCCGGGAGCAGGCCGGGCATTCGTCCTGGCCGGGTTCCAGCAGGGCGTGGCAGGTGGGGCAGACGGAGTCCTGCCCGTCGGCCGGCGGGGTGCCGCTGGCCAGGGTGTCGCGCCGCCGGTTGAACTGCCGCTGCAATTGCAGTGCGGTCAGGTTGCGGCCCAGGGTGTAACGCCAGCAGGCCAGGCGCCCGTTTGCGTCGGTGAGGTCGAGGGTACCGACGCCGGCATGGTCGTGCTGGACGAGGTTGAGGTCCGGCCCATGGGACCATTCGGCCCACTCCGCGGACTCCGCCGGACGGCCGCCGGCCGCCAGCAGGCGGCGGTCGGTCACCACGACCATTCCGGGTGCAAAATGCAGCCTGTCGTCGAGGTCGGTCTCCAGCCAGGCCAGCACCTGCTCGCCGCCCTGAAGGCGGGAGGCCAGGCGGCCGTTCCAGGGTTCCGGCGGGGGTGGAATGGCGGGGGCGGAGTCGGGAAGCTGGGGATTCATGGTGGAATGGATTTGTTGCCGGCCGGTAAACCAATTGTCGCATAGGGCGTTACTGCCTCATTGCCTTCAGACCAAGTTCGCGACTCGGGACGCGACGCCTACATGACCAGAAAAGTCATTGAAATAAAAAAGATCCTGCCGCTGCGTGGGCCCAACGTGTGGACCTACCGTCCGGCCATGGAGGCCTGGATCGACATCGGCGACCTGGAGGACTCCCCCTCCAACACCATCCCCGGCTTCTACGAGCGGCTCTCCACCTGGCTCCCCTCCCTCGTCGAGCACAAGTGCAGCGTCGGCGAGCGGGGCGGTTTCCTGCAGCGGGTCCGGGAAGGCACCTGGCCCGCCCACATCATCGAGCACGTGACCCTGGAATTGCAGAACCTGGCCGGCCAGCGAACGGGTTTCGGCAAGGCGCGCAGCACCTCCACCCGGGGCCTCTACAAGGTCGTGGTCCGTTCCCGCCAGGAAGAGGTCACCCGGGCGGCGCTGCATGCGGCCCGGGATCTGGTGATGGCGGCCATCGAGGACTCATCCTACGACGTTCCGGCCAAGGTGCTCGAGTTGAGGGGAATGGCCGATCGCCTCTACCTCGGACCCAGCACCGAATGCATCGTGGACGCGTCCATCGACCGCGGGATGCCCTGGATCCGCCTCAACGAGGGCAACCTGGTCCAGCTGGGCTACGGATCCCGCAGCCGCCGCATCTGGACCGCCGAAACGGACCGCACCAGCGCCATTGCCGAAGGCATCGCCAGCGACAAGGACCTCACCAAGCGGCTCCTCGCCTCCTGCGGCGTGCCGATCCCGGAGGGCCGCGAGGTGGACGGCCCGGAGGATGCCTGGGAGGCCGCCGGGGATATCGGCCTGCCGGTGGTGGTGAAGCCTACCGACGCCAACCACGGGCGCGGCGTATTTACCGACCTGAACACCCGGGAGGAGATCGAACGGGCCTACCACGCGGCCCGGGAGGAAGGCAGCAGCGTGCTGGTGGAGCGTTTCGTTCCCGGCAACGCCCATCGCCTCCTGGTGGTCGGCGACCGGGTGGTCGCGGCGACCCGCGGCAAGACCCTGTCGGTGGTCGGCGACGGCCGCTCGACGGTGAAGCAGCTCATCGAGGACCAGATCAATTGCGATCCCCGTTGCGGCGCCGAGGAGGAATTTCCCCTCGAGCCGCTGATCCTCGATCAGGAGCCGATCGCCCGGCTGGAACTGGAACGCCAGGGCCTGACGGCGGATTCCGTGCCCCAGGCCGGACGGGACGTCCTGGTGAAGCGCCAGGGCGACCTCGCCTACGACGTGACCGACGAAGTCCATCCCCGGGTGGCAGCCGCGGCGGTTCTGGCCGCCAGGGTGGTGGGCCTGGACATCGCGGGCATCGACCTGGTGGCCGAGGACATCGCCCATCCCCTCGAGTCCCAGGCCGGCGCCATCGTCGAGGTCAATGCGGGCCCCGGCCTGCTGATGCACCTGAAACCGGCCGAGGGCTCGCCCCGTCCGGTCGGCCGCGCCATCGTGGACCACCTCTTCCCGGCCGGTGACAATGGACGGATCCCGGTCGTCGGCATCTGCGGCAGCGCCGGCAAGACCCCCGTCGCCCGGCTGGTCGCCTGGCTGCTCAACCTCAGCGGGCCCCATGTCGGGCTCGCCTGCAGCGACGGCCTCTTCCTCGACCGCCGCCGCGTGGAAAGCCGGGACAGCGCCAACTGGAGCGCCGCCCACCGCATCCTCCTCAACCGATCGATCCAGGCCGCCGTCTTCGAGAACGATCCCCGGGCCATCCTGGGCGAAGGCCTCGCCTACGACCGCTGCCTGGTCGGCGTCGTCACCAACATCCTGGATGCCGAGGGTCTGGACGAGTTCGACGTCCGCGAGATGGAGCAGGTGGCCAACGCCGTCCGCACCCAGGTGGACCTGGTGCTGCCCGAGGGCACGGCGGTCCTCAATGCCGCCGATCCCCTGGTGGCGCCGATGGCCGCGCTCTGCGACGGCAAGGTGGTGTTCTTCGCCCGGGATTCGGACCATCCGGTGATCGCCAGCCACCGGTCCCGCGGCGGCAGCGCCGTCTTCGTCCGAGACGATTGGGTCATCCTGGCCTCGGAGGCCGGCGAGGTGCGCCTGGACGCCCTGAAGCGAATCCCCCTGGCCGGGACGGGCGACGAAAGTCATCGCATCGACAACGTCCTGGCCGCCATCGGTGCGGCCTGGTCCCTGGGACTCGCTCCGGACCTGATCCGCGCCGGCATCGAGACCTACGATCCCCAATCGGGTACGCCATCAGGCGCCGCGAAGACACCGCCGCGAACCCGGAGAATTCCGCCTGCCCGCCGTTCGGCGGCCGGCGGCTGACGGAACAAGCCCCATGGAAGTGACGCGAATCAGGGCCCTGCGGGGCCCCAACCTCTGGACCCGCCACACCGCCATCGAGGCGGTGGTGAAATGCGATCCGGACGAGTGCTGCCTGGCCGTGATTCCCGGATTCGAAGCCCGGCTGCGAACCCGCTTTCCGGAAATGCCCCCGCTGGAGCCGACCAGCCACCTGGAAAAGCCTGCCTGCGCCCATGCGCTGGAAGTGGCGGTGCTGGGCCTCCAGGCCCAGGCGGGCTGCCCGGTGACCTTCAGCCGGACGGCGAACACCACCGAGCCGGGCGTCTTCCAGGTCGTCGTCGAGTACACCGAGGAAGCCGTAGGCCGCCTGGCCTTCGAACTGGCGGAGGACCTGTACCGCAGTGCCGCCGAGGACCGCCCCTTCGACCTGGAGGATGCGCTGACGCGACTGCGCGACATGGACGAGGACCAGCGCCTCGGTCCCTCCACCGCCTCCATCGTCCAGGCGGCGGTGGACCGGGACATTCCCTATCGCCGGCTCACCGAGGGCAGCCTGGTGCAGTTCGGCTGGGGCAGCCGGCAACGGCGCATCCAGGCGGCGGAGACCGACCGCTCGAGCGCCATCGCCGAATCGATCGCCCAGGACAAGGAACTGACCAAGAAGCTGCTCGAGGCGGCCGGCGTGCCGGTCCCCCGGGGCCGGCCGGTACGGGATGCCGAAGATGCCTGGACGGCCGCCCGCGAACTCGGCGGACCGGTGGTGGTGAAGCCGCGGGACGGCAACCAGGGCAAGGGCGTGGCGGTGAACCTGTCGACGCGGGAGGAGATCATGGCCGCGTTCGCGGTGGCCTCCCAGTTCCGCGACGAGATCATGGTCGAGACCTACCTGCCGGGCCACGACTACCGCCTGCTGGTGGTGGGCGACCGCCTGGTCGCCGCCGCCCGCCGGGAACCGCCGCTGGTGATCGGCGACGGCGTGCACACGGTGCGCGAACTGGTGGACCAGGTGAATGCCGACCCGCGCCGCGGCGAGGGCCATGCCACCTCCCTGACCAAGATCCGCTTCGATGACATTGCCATTGCCCGGCTGACCGCCCAGGGCATGCAGGCCGACTCGGTTCCGGACAAGGGCCAGCGGGTCATCCTGCGCAACAACGCCAACCTGTCCACCGGCGGCACCGCCACCGACGTGACCGACGACGTGCATCCGGAAGTGGCCGCCCGGGCGGTGGCCGCCGCCCAGATGATCGGGCTGGACATCTGCGGCATCGACGTGGTCTGCGATTCGGTCCTGCGCCCCCTCGAGGACCAGGGCGGCGGCGTCGTCGAGGCCAATGCGGCACCCGGCCTGCGCATGCACCTCTCCCCCTCCTACGGCAAGGGACGGGCGGTGGGCGAAGCCATCGTCGGCAGCATGTTCCCGGATGGCGATGACGCCCGGATTCCCGTTGTCGCCGTCGCCGGCACCAACGGCAAGACGACCACGGTGCGGCTGATCGCCCACCTGCTCGAAGTCCTGGGCCTGCGAGTCGGCATGACCAGTACCGACGGGGTCTATGTGCAGGGCCAGCGCATCGACACCGGCGATTGCAGCGGGCCGAAGAGCGCCCGCAACGTGCTGATGCATCCGGAAGTGGATGCGGCGGTCTTCGAAACCGCCCGCGGCGGCGTGCTGCGCGAGGGACTGGCCTTCGACCGCTGCGACGTGGCGGTGGTCACCAACATCGGCCTCGGCGACCACCTGGGGCTCAACTACATCACGACCGTCGAGGACCTGGCAGTCGTCAAGCGGGTGATCGTCCAGAACGTGGCCCGCGACGGCATGGCGGTATTGAACGCCGCCGATCCGGTGGTGGCCGCCATGGCGGATTCCTGCCCGGGTTCGGTCACCTTCTTCGCCGCCGACGTCCGTCACCCGGTGATCGCCTCGCACCGGGCCCAGGGAGGGCGCGTGGTGTTTCGCGACGGGGACGCCATCGTTGCTGCCGAGGGCGGTTGGGAGCATCGCCTTCCCCTGGCCGGCATACCCCTGACCCGCGGGGGCGCCATCGCCTTCCAGGTCGACAATGCCATGGCGGCCATAGCTGCCGCCTGGGGCCTGGAACTGGACTGGGAGGACATCCACCAGGCCCTCGCCACCTTCGTGAACGATGCCAAGACGGCCCCGGGGCGCTTCAACGTGTTCGACTTCCGGGGCGCGACGGTGATCGCCGATTACGGCCACAACCCCGACGCCATCCAGGCCCTGGTCCAGGCGGTCGAAACCATGCCCGCCCGGCGCCGGTCGGTGGTGATCAGCGGTGCCGGGGATCGGCGCGACGAGGACATCCGCCAGCAGACGCAAATCCTCGGCGGCGCCTTCGATGAAGTGATCCTCTACCAGGATGCCTGCCAGCGCGGCCGGGAGGACGGGGAAGTGCTGGCGCTGCTGCGCGCGGGCCTGGCCGACGCGACGAGGACCTCGGCGGTACAGGAGATCCGGGGCGAGTTCCTGGCCATCGACACGGCCCTGGCCGGCCTGCAGCCGGGCGACCTGTGCCTGATCCTCATCGACCAGATCGAGGAAGCACTGGAGCATATCGCCAGGCGCATCGCCGGGTAAGGGGGTGAGCAGTTGCCCTTGCGCGGGCAGTGCCTGTTTCCATGGGCCCGCGGTCGGTGATGCGCAACCCGCCGGGTTCAATGGCGCTTGCCGGGCCTTCGCGCCGCAAGCACCACGAATCCCGGGTAGCCTTGCCTTCTTCCGCGTCCCTTTTCGCCCTTGCGTCCTGGCGGCCGCGCCTTGTCCCGGGGGCGGTGCCTTCTCGAGACCCGAGCGCGGTGGTGACGACGGGCTATTTCCTTACGATGCCCCCGATGACAGCGCCGGCGCCCAGGCCCCGCGACTTGAACCAGCCCCCGTTCATCTCCAGCGCGAAGCGAACCGGTTTCGCGGCGCAATGACTGTTCTCGGTGCGCGGCTGCATCTCCTCGACGTTCACGATCCTCCCCTGCTCGTCCAGGAAGGCCACCGCAAGCGGGATCAGGGTATTGCGCATCCACATGCAATGCGGGCCTGATTCGTCGAATACGAACAGCATTCCGCGGTTGACCGGCATCGACGTCCGGTGCATCAGCCCCTTGGCGCGGGTCTCCTGGGTGGCGACCACTTCCGCCTCGATGCGATGGAAGCCGGCGGTCAGCTCGACGACGGGAAGCGCCTGCGCGAAGGCACCGCCCGCCGCCGCGGAAAGGAGGGATGCGGCAAGCGTGCGGACGACGATGCTGAGAATTCGGATCATGCGTTTCTCCAAGACGGGAATTCGGCCCGGGAGGCGCTTCCTCACCAACTGGGGGCGGCACCGGGCACGAAGGATACAGGTTCTTCGGCCGCCGCCCGGCGGGTGTCGGCGAGGCCAAGGCCGCGCACGGCGGGGCGCGGCGTGTCGAGCACCGAGGCCAGTACGTCCCTGAAGGTTTCGAGCCAACCGGCGGTCAGGCCGACCAACCCCGCATAGAACGGCGTCTCGCACCGGGTCGAGGCCCGGGCGGCGAATTCCGGCAACCAGCGCAGCAGATGCGCATCCAGGAAGCTGGCCATCCGCTCGATGTCCTCACGGCCCAGCGGCGCCTTCCGCAGGCCGTGCAGCAGGTAGTCCAATTGCATGACCAGGTGATCGTCGGATCGCTTGCGCCAGTCCGGGTTGGCGAGCCCGGCTGCCTCGTACACGCGGCGCAGTTCGAACATGGGCGCCTGGCAGGTCAGGTGGTCGTCGTCCATCCAGACGGACTCGCAGGGGGAGGCGCCGAAGGCGCCCGTGAGGTAGACGGCCGCAAAGTCGGCGGCCAGCGCATCCAGGACCGACGAGTCGGCATCGCGAAGGCTGGCGAGGGCTTCGGTCAAGACCACGTGGGGACCCGCCAGCCCTTCCCGCGCAGGCAGCAGCCCCATGCTGCCCGGGAATCCCGTCTCCAGGAGGGCCGCGAGGGTCTGCCTGTCCAGTTCCCTGTCGTTCAGCCGGATCAGCAGTTCCAGGTCTTCTGAAAGGGCCTGGCGAAGTTCCTCCGGTATGCTCATTCCGTTTTCCCCTTCGAATGGGGCACGAAGGCGATGGAGGGTGTGGTGAGGTCGGGGTTGGCGAGGTTCTTGACGCGTTTGACGGGGATGTCGTGGGGGCCGAGGGCGGGGGTGGGATGGGTGCCGG
>JBPOHD010000057.1:0-48181 GCA_052035955.1 Pseudomonadota bacterium | reverse complement strand
AGGTCGCGGCCGTCGAAATCCAGCTGGCCATCTGCGAAAGCTCCGACTGGTTCTGGTGGTTCGGCGACTACAACCCGTCGGCCGCCGTGGCCAGTTTCGACAGCCTCTACCGGCGCAACCTGGCACGACTTTACCGCCTGCTGCAACTGGTCCCGCCCGCCCAGCTCGACACCCCCATTTGCGCCGGATCGGAGACCGCCAGCGGCGGCTCGATGCGCCGCGTCACAGTTTCACAATCCTGACTCCTCTCATGACAATCAGCCTCCTGTTCGGGGTTCACGCCCACCAGCCCGTCGGTAATTTCCCTGCTGTCATCGATGACGCCCATGTCCGCAGCTACGGCATGTTCCTGCGCGTAATGGAACGCTATCCAGAGTTCCGCTTCAGCGTGCATTTTTCAGGATGGCTGCTGGATGTCCTCTTCGAGCGCTTCCCGGATGACATGGCGCGGCTGGCCGCCATGACCCGCCGCGGCCAGGTCGAATGGTTCGGTTCGGGCGACTGCGAGCCCGTCCTGGCGGCCATTCCGCACCGCGACCGCGTCAGCCAGATCGCCACGCTCTCGGACAAGATCGAGCGCCGCTTCGGCATGCGCCCTTCCGGCGCCTGGCTCACCGAGCGGGTCTGGGAGTCCTCGGTAGTGACTTCGCTGGTCGCCACCGGCATCCGCTACGTGGCGGTGGACGACTATCACTTCCTCTGCGCCGGCGAGAGCCAGGACAAGCTGGACAGCTTTTTCTCCACTGACGAAGACGGTCGCCGCCTCGACCTGTTCCCGATTTCCGAGGCCGCGCGCTACCGCCTGCCCTTTTCGCCGGCGGGCGAGACCGTGGCCTGGCTGGAGGATCTCGCCCGCCAGGGGCGCCGTGCCGCGATCTACTTCGACGACATCGAGAAATTCGGCATCTGGCCCGAAACCTACGAATGGGTGTTCGAGAAAGGTTGGCTGACCCAGTTCGTCGAGGGCGTGCTGGCATCGAAGCTGATCCGCACCGAAACCTATGCCGACTACCATGCGCGCGAAAAAACACGCGGCATTGTCTACCTGCCGACCACGTCCTACATCGAGATGAACGAATGGACGCTGCCGGCCCCGCGTGCGGCGACCTACCACGCCCTGCTCGAACAGGAAAAGGCCGCCGGCCGCTTCGAGGCGCACAAGCCCTTCCTGCGCGGCGGAATCTGGCGCAACTTCATGTCGCGCTATACCGAAGCCAACTGGATGCACAAGCGCATGCTCGGCGCCTCGCGGCGCCTCGCCGCGCTGCCGCCCGAACAGCGCACCTCCGAACTGCAGGAATACCTGCACCGCGCCCAGGCCAACGATGCCTACTGGCACGGCCTGTTCGGCGGGCTCTACCTGCCCCACCTGCGCCGCGCCATCTGGAACAACCTGCTCAAGCTGGAGGCCGCGCTGGAACACCTGGCGCCCTGGCCGCGCCAGCAGCAGGGCGACCTCGACCACGACGGCCATATCGAAACCGCCTTGCGCAACCCCTTCCTCCACGCCTATGTGCGCGACGACGGCCATGCCTCGCTGGTGGAATTGTCGAGCCTGCCCGTGGCGCACAATTTCGGCGATACGCTGCGCGCCTATGCCGAGGCCTATCACGCCAAGATCGACCAGAACCCCGCGGCGCATGCACCTCAGAGTGACGGCATCGCCTCGGCCCATGACCGCGTTGCCTTCCTGCACGCCATCCAGCCCGAGGATGCGGCACCCGACACACGGCCACGCGGAATCTTCCTGGAACGGCTGGGTACCGCCGTCGACAAGCTGGCCAATGTGGACAATTACCTGTCCGGCGACCAGCCCGGCAGTTGGGTCGCAAGCGGTCAGGGCTGGAGCATCCGCAAGACCTACCAGCTCGAGGCGGACGTGCTGAGCGTCAGCTTCCTCGCCGAGGGCAAGGCGATTCCGGCCCTGCTCGAAACCGAACTCAACCTTGCCCTGCCGAGCTGCGATGGCTTCGGTGGCCGCTATGTACTGGCCGACGGCAGCATCCCCGGCGGCTTCGGTCACGAACTCACGATAGGCGGCATGCGCCAGCTCAAGCTGGAGGACAGCGAACTGCGCGGCACACTGCAACTCGAGGCCAGCCTGCCGGTCAAGGTCGCGGCGAAACCGCACCGGACCGTCTCGCAATCCGAGGCCGGCTTCGAGAAAATCATGCAGGCCGTCTGCATCGTGCTGCGCTGGACACCGCTGCCCGGCAAGGAACAGCGCATTTCGCTCAGGGTGATTCCCGCATCGTAGAATCGCCACGACCCTTCAATTCTTCACGGCCCAACATCATGCCCGGCACCCGTCATCAGCTCGAAGTCAATCCGACGATACCGCCCCGCCTCGCGCGGCTCGACGAAATCGCCAACAACCTCTGGTACAGCTGGGACCGTCCCACCCGCTCGCTGTTCGCCCGCCTCGGCGCCGGCCTCTGGCGCGCCGTGCACCATAGCCCCAAGGCCTTCCTCAAACGCATGGACCAGAAGCGGATCAACGAAGCCGCCGACGATCCCGTGTTCCTCGGCACCATGAACCGGGTGCTGTCCGCCTTCGATTCCTATCATGCGGAACCGAGGCTGCAACTGCCGGGGCGGCCGCCCCTGCAGGCCACCGACCTGATCGCTTATTTCTGCGCCGAGTTCGGCTTCCACGAGAGCCTGCCCATCTACTCGGGCGGCCTGGGAATCCTGGCCGGTGACCACTGCAAGACCGCTTCGGACATGAACCTGCCCTTTGTCGGTGTGGGGCTCCTCTACCGCCAGGGCTATTTCCTGCAAAGCATCGACGCCGAGGGCCACCAGCATGCCCTCTACACCGATGCCGACTTCGACGAGTTGCCCATCACGGCCATGCACCGGGCCGACGGCTCCGACCTTCGGGTGACCGTGGACCTGCCGGGCCGCCAGGTGCAGGTCAAGGTATGGCGGGTCCAGGTGGGACACGTCTTCATCTACCTGCTCGACACCGACCTGGAGGAGAACAGCGCCCACGACCGGGACATCGCCCACCGGCTCTACGGCGGCGACCGCACGACCCGCCTGGAACAGGAGATCATCCTCGGCATGGGCGGCGTCCGGGCCCTCAAGGAACTGGGACTCAAGCCCACGGTCTGGCACATCAACGAGGGCCATGCGGCCTTCCTGATCCTGGAACGCATGCGCCTGCTGGTCAAGGAGGGCCTCGGTCCGGCCGCCGCCCTCGAGGCGGTGGCCTGCAACACCGTGTTTACGACCCACACGGCGGTGCCGGCCGGCCACGACCATTTCGCCGAGGACATGATGCGCCACTACTTCGCGGACTACTGCCGCGACGTCGGTGTGGACACCGAGTTCCTGCTCGGCCTGGGCCGCACGCCAGACCAGGGGGAGTTCAACATGACGGCCCTGGCGGTGCGCGGTTCGCGCTTCCAGAACGGCGTCTCGCGCATCCACGGCGAGGTTTCCTCGCGCATCTGCGCCAGCCTCTGGCCCCAGATCGATCCGGAGGACAACCCGATCGACTACGTGACCAATGGCGTCCATGTGCCGACCTTCCTGTCCGACCTCTGGCACGAGACCTTCAACCGCATCCTCGGCCCGGGCTGGAGCCAGCGGCTAACCGACCACGCCTGCTGGCAGGGCATCCACACCGTGCCCGACCACCTGTTCTGGAGCGTTCGCCAGTCGATGAAGACGGAGATGCTCCACCTGGTGAGGAATCGCATCACCCACCAGCACATGCGCAGCCACGGCTCCCAGGCCCACATCGATCGCCTCCTGCGCTTCGCCGATCCCGAGAATCCCAACGTCCTGACGATCGCTTTCGCCCGTCGCTTCGCGACCTACAAGCGGGCGACGCTGCTGTTCCAGAACCTGTCCTGGCTGAAGCAGATCATCAGCGATCCGGAACGCCCCGTCGTCTTCATCTTCGCCGGCAAGGCCCACCCGGCCGACGGTCCCGGCCAGGCGCTGATCCGCCGCATCGCCGAAGTGGCGGCCATGCCCGAATTCCTCGGCCACATCCTGCTCGTCGAGGGCTACGACCTGCGCCTGGCCCGCCGGCTGGTCTCCGGTGCCGACGTCTGGCTCAACAACCCGGTCTTTCCGCTCGAGGCGTCCGGCACCTCGGGGATGAAGGCGGCAGTCAACGGCGTCATCAACCTGTCGGTGCTCGACGGCTGGTGGGGGGAAGGCTACGAGGGCGGCGCGGGGCACGAGAACGGATGGGCGATCAAGCCCATCTCCAGCGCCTACGACGCCGGGGTCGACGAGGGCCGGCGCGACTACGAGGAGGCCCGGACCCTCTACGAACTGCTGCAGGACAAGGTCGTCCCCATGTACTACGACAGGGGCCCCATGGGCTACTCCCCCGGCTGGGTGGGCATGGCCAAGCGCTCCATCGCCACCATCACGCCCCGCTTCGCCTCGGCCCGCATGGTGGGCGACTACCTGGGCAAGTTCTACACCCCGGCCACCCGCCAGTGGCGCCGGCTGGAGGCCAGCGGCATGCTGGGCGCACGGGAGCTGGCGGCCTGGAAGGAGAAGGTGCGGGCGGCCTGGCCGAAGATCGGCCTGCGCCGCATCGACGATGCCCAGCGCCGGCTGGCTTTCGGGCAGGGCCTGCGTTTCGAGGTCGCGGTGCGGCTGGACGGCCTGCGTCCCGAGGACATTACCGTCGAGATGCTCTGGGGCCGGCCCAACACCAAGTCCGATTCCAAGCCGCCACGGCGTTTCCGCCTGGAGCACCAGGGGCCGATGGGCAACGGAGAGGATCTCTTTGCCCTCGAGATGACGCCCGACGTTTGCGGCAAGATCGAATACCGGATCCGGGCCTTCCCGGTGCACCAGTTGCTCACCCATCCCTTCGAGATGGGCATGATGGTCTGGCTATGACGGCGCCGCTTTTCGCCACTCCCTCCTGGAAGGCGGTCGAGGAGGCCGCTGCGGGATTGGCCGACACCCATCTCCGGGACCTGTTTGCCGCCGATCCCGGCCGTTTCGAGGCCTTCTCGGTCGAAGCCGAGGGCATGCTCCTCGACTTCTCCAAGCAGCGCCTGGATACCGTTGCCCTGGACCGGTTGCTGGCGCTGTGGGCAGCCGCCGACGGGCCCGCCTGGCAGGCGCGCATGGCCGGCGGCGAGTTCATCAACCACACGGAAAAGCGGGCGGTGCTGCATGTCGCCCTGCGCCACCAGGGGGACGCGCCGATTCGCGTCGGCGGCCAGGACGTCATGCCCGAAGTCCGCCATGTGTTGGCGAAAATGGAGCACTTCTGCGGAGAAATCCACGGTCGCCACTGGCGAGGGGCCACGGGGGAGCCGATCACCGACGTCGTGAACATCGGCATCGGCGGCTCGGACCTGGGGCCGCGCATGGCCAGCCGGGCGCTGGCCGCCCACCGGGAGCCGGGCGTTGCCGTCCATTACGTCGCCAACCTGGATGGCTCGGATCTGGCGGGCGTCCTCGCCGGCCTGTCGCCGGCCAATACGCTGTTCGTGATTGCCAGCAAGACCTTCACCACCCAGGAGACCATGCAGAATGCCCGCTCTGCCCGGCAATGGCTGGTGGGCGCCCTGGGCGAGGCGGCGGTCCCGATGCACTTCGTGGCGGTGTCCACCAACCTCGGCGAGGTTGCCAGGTTCGGCATCGACCCGGATAACGCCTTCGCATTCTGGGACTGGGTCGGCGGCCGCTTTTCCCTTTGGTCCGCCATTGGCCTGCCCCTCGCCCTGGCGGTCGGTTTCGGCAACTTCCGTCGCTTCCTCGAGGGCGGGGCGGCCATGGACCGGCACTTCCTCTCGGCCCCGGCGAAGGCCAACCTTCCCCTCCTTCTCGCCCTCCTCGAGGTCTGGAATGCCGATGCCCTGGGCGGCGGGACCCGGGCCCTGCTGCCCTACAGCCAATCCCTGGAATTGTTGCCCCGCTACCTGCAGCAATTGGAGATGGAGTCCAACGGCAAGCAGGTGGACCGGGCCGGCCATCCGGTCGGGATGGCCACCGCGCCGGTCCTATGGGGCGAGGCCGGGACGAACGGCCAGCATGCCTTCTACCAGTTGATCCACCAGGGCGGGCGCCTGATCCCCTGCGAGTTCATCGCCCTGGCGCAGCCGGATTTTGCCCTGCCGGGCCACCACGAAAAGCTCCTCGCCAATTGCCTGGCGCAAAGCGAGGCCCTGATGCGCGGCAAGACGCCCGAGGAGGCGCGGGCGGAACTCGCCGCCGCGGGCATGAGCCCCGCCGAGGTGGCCTTCCTGTCCCCCTACAAGGTCTTCCCGGGCAACCAACCCTCCACCACCCTGCTCATGCCGCGCCTGGACCCCTACACCCTGGGCCAGCTGATCGCCCTCTACGAGCACAAGGTCATGGCCCTCGGCGTACTCTGGAACCTCAACTCCTTCGACCAGTGGGGGGTCGAATACGGCAAACAGCTCGCCAATCGGCTCCTTCCGGTGATCGAGGGGAGCCGGCCGGCCGAGGGCCTCGACGCCTCCACCGCCGGCCTCGTGGACTGGATCCGGCGCCGCTGACCTTCCGCCTCCCCCGCAATTCGGACCTCAAGTTCCCGGGAATACCATGCGCATTCTGTTCGTCACTTCCGAGATGGCCCCCTGGGTCAAGACGGGCGGCCTCGGCGACGTCGCCGCCGCCCTGCCGGCAGCCCTGCGAGCCCAGGGCCACGACGTCCGCGTCCTCATCCCGGCCTACCCGGCCCTCAAGGCGGCCTTCCCCGACGCCCCGGCCCGTACCCACATTGTCTGGCTGGGCGGCGCCTACCCGGAACCCATGCTGCGGGAGGCCCTGGCGCCGGATGGCATGCCCCTGCTTCTGATCGACCATGCCCCCTATTACGAGCGGCCCGGCAACCCCTACCTGGGGCCCGGCAACCAGGACTGGCCGGACAATGCGATGCGCTTCGGCCTGCTGTCGCGCGTCGCCGCCCTGCTCGGCGCCGCTCACAGTCCCCTGGACTGGCGGCCGGACATCGTCCATTGCAACGATTGGCAGGCGGGCCTGGCCCCGGTCTTCCTGTCGCTCCAGGCCGATTCCGTGGCCCGCTCCGTGATCACCGTGCACAACCTGGCCTTCCAGGGGGTGTTCGGGCGGGAAACGATGGTTCCCCTCGGCCTGCCCCCGCACCTCTGGCAGATGCATGGCGTGGAGTACCACGGCCTGCTTTCCTTCCTCAAGGCCGGGCTGCAGTTCGCCGACCGGATCACCACCGTCAGTCCCAGCTATGCGCGGGAAATCTGCACCGATGCCGAAGGGATGGGGCTGGCCGGCTTGCTCCGCCATCGCGGCGACAGGCTTTACGGCATCCTCAACGGCATCGACACGGCGGCCTGGGATCCCTCCGTCGATCCCTGGCTGCCCGCCCATTTCGAGCCGGGAAAGCTGAAGGGCAAGGCGGCCTGCAAGGCGGCCCTGCAGGCCGAAATGGGCCTCGAATCGCGCAAGGACCTGCCCCTGCTGGGCATCATCAGCCGCCTCACCTACCAGAAGGGCCTGGACCTCGTGCCCGCCCTGGAGGACCTGCTCGCCGAATCCCCGGCCCAGCTCGCCGTCCTCGGAAGCGGCGACACGGTCCTGGAGGCCGCCTATCTCGACATGGCGGTTCGCAACCCCGGACGGATCGCCGTCCGCATCGGTTTCGACGAGGGTCTCGCGCACCGCATCGAGGCAGGCGCCGACCTTTTCCTGATGCCCTCGCGCTTCGAACCTTGCGGCCTCAACCAGATGTACAGCCTGCGCTATGGCACCCCGCCCGTCGTGCGGGCCACCGGAGGCCTCGCCGACACGGTGCGCGACCATGGCGAACCCGGCGACGAGACCCGCGGGGCCAACGGCTTCGTCTTCCGGGCGGCGACGGTCGAGGCCCTTGCCGCGTCGGTCGGCCGGGCGATTGCCACCTGGCGCGACCCGGCGGCCTGGAAGCGCATCCAGACCAATGGCATGGGAGGCGATTTCGGCTGGGACGGCCCGGCCCGGCGCTATGTCGACGTCTATTCCGCGGCCCTGGCCGGCCAGGGGACGACATGACGGCGTTGATCGCGGCGGTGGCCCGCAATGGCACGATCGGCCGCGACAACGCGCTTCCCTGGCGCCTGCCCGAGGACCTCCGCCGTTTCAAGGCTCTCACCATGGGCCATGCGATGATCATGGGCCGGCGGACCTGGGAATCCCTGGGCCGGCCGCTGCCGGGAAGGCGGCACCTGGTGGTGACCCGTGATCGGGGCTACCGGGCCGAGGGCATCCAGGTGGTCCATTCCCTGCCGGAGGCCATGGCGGCGGCCGGCGAAGATGCCTATGTGATAGGCGGCGCCAACCTCTATGCCCAGGCCTTGCCGCTGGTGGATCGCCTGGAATTGACCGAGATCGACGCCGACGTGCCCGGCGACGCATTCTTCCCGGCCTTCGACCGGGACGCATGGAGGGAGACGGCGCGCGAAGCGCACCGTTCGGCCGAGGGCCTCGATTTCGCGTTCGTGACCCTGGTCCGCATCTAGATCCGCCACGGTCGGCGCCTTGCACCGCAGGGCGCCGTCGCTGCATCGCGGCGGGAACCCGCTGCCAGTGGGGTTCAGTCCGTCGGGTAACCCAGTGAATCGAGCAGGGGTCCTGCGAGGAGGCGGAACTGCTCCTGCTCCTCCCGGCTCAGGGACTGCCTCCATGCGCCGATGCCCGCCGCGTCCGGCGACCCGGCGGACTGCAGGTATTGCCGCCGCAACAGCGCCGCCGACGGTCCGCCACGGCGGGCCAGGGATTCCGTTTCGGCGATCCGGGTGGGCGCGATCCGGCCGTACTCGAGCAGGGCGGAATGCCAGGGCAGGTCGATGAATCCGCAGATCCGGCGCAGGGTGGCTTCCGGTGCGGCGACGAGGTCCTCGTAACGGATCTCCAGGTAGCGGTCCGGGCCCGGATTGAAGGCCCGGGCAACCCCCAGGGTAGCGGCCCAGCGGGACGCCGTTGCGGCAGCGGGCGGTGGATTCTCCACCGTGGTCCGCCCGGCGGCGGCCACGTCCCGACCATCCCGCACGAGGTGGATGAAACGTGTTTCCGGTAGCCATTCCGCGAGCCGGACCATGTGCGCCAGATGGTCGAGCGTCCGGTCACCCCATCGCGTCTTGCCCTGGCTGGCGGCGTGCCGGCCGTAGAAGGCGCGCAGGAAACTGCCGGGATCGCCGATCCGGTCTTCGCGCAGCCGTGCCGCCAGGTCCTCGGCGTCGATTCCGTAGGCGGGCCATCCCGGATCGGTGACGAGGCGCCCGAACATGGGGCCGACGGCCTGGGGCACGTCGTTCCATATCTGCATCAGGTCGGACAGGAAATGGGTATCCGATGCGACCGCCAGGTCGGGATGCCTGTCGAGCATCAACCGCAGCAGCGTCGAACCGCAATCGCCCGTCCCGACGATGAAAGGGGCCGGCGGCGGCAGGGGCTCCGGTGCTGGCGGCGGCGAAACCGGTTCGCGCCGCATCAGCGTGTACTCGAGCCGGACCTCCATGGCCATGTCCTCGGTGAGATTGCGGCGCCCGAGTCCGACCGACAGCCGCCCGGGTCCCCCGGACAGGGCCCGCCCGGCCTCCCGGTGGAGCGCCCGCCTCACCTCCTCGCTCAGGTAGGCGCCGCTGATGCGGCCCATGTCCTGCTTGGCATGCCGGTAAAGGGTGTTGACGTGGCGGCTCAGCTGCCGGTCCTTGACGTCGTGGAAGCGCACCCGCGCCTCGTCGTCGTGGCCCAGGGCCTCGACCAGCCAGGCGGGAAAGGCGGCGCTGCCGCAGCCGGCGTCCCCCAGCCGGGCGAAGAAATCCACGTCCTCGCCCCCCCAACCCTCGAAGCACTCGTCGTAGCCGCCGACTCGCCGCAGGTCTTCGGTGGGCACCACATGGGTGCCCCAGAGCTCCGGTGTCAGAGGCGAGGCGCGCAGCAGGAGCCGCGGCTGCAGCAGGGGGCGCAGTGCCTCGGCGAATCGGGCCGATACCAGGACATCCGCGTCGACGAAGCAAAGCCAGCGGGCCGCCGCAGCCGCCGCCCCCGCATTGCGGGCCCGCGCCAGGTTGAAGGTCCGCTGCCCGGGAACCCTCACCACGCGTACGCCGGGGAAGGCGGCCTCGGCCCAGGCGCCGCAGTGGTCGGGGCAGGAGTAGTCCACGAGGATGCATTCCGTGCCCGCCTGCATGGCCAGGCGGGGCAGGGATTGTTGCAGGTGCCGCAGTCGGCCCATGCAGGTGACGACGAAAGCCAGGTCGGGAAGTGCGGTCATCTTCAGGTCCGGGGATCCAGGTCGAAGGAAGTGGGCGGAAGGCCGCGCCGATGGCGGGCCATGACCTCGATCATGGCCCGCTCCAGCTCGCGGACCCGACCGGCGGTGTCGAACAGGACGCAATCGTTCCGGCCGGCCGCCAGACGCCGTCGCAGGTCCGCCAGGGCATCGGCGCTGCCGGCGAGATCGGTGGCCGCCGCCACATAGGCGGCTGTGTCGCCGACGGCCAGATCGCCAAGGCCGGCGGCCGCGACGATGCTTCCGGTCAGGCGGGAGGCCATGGTGCTCCCCAGGCGGGTGAGGACGGGCAGGCCGGCCCACAGGGCGTCGGCGGCGGTGGTGTGGGCGCCGTAGCGGAAGGTGTCGAGGAAAAGGTCGGCGCAGCGCAGGCGGGCCAGGTGCCGCGGGCGCGGGATGCGTTGGGCGAAGACCAGCCGCTGCCTGTCGACCCCGGCGCCGGCCGTCGCCTCCAGCAGCCGCCGGCGCGCGGGATCGCCGGGATCGAGCAGCCACAGGACGGCCTGCGGTACCCGGCCGAGCACGGCCATCCAGGCGGCAAAGCTTTCCCTGTCGTATTTGGCCGCCGAGTTGAAGCAGGCGAGGACGGTTCCCGCCTCCGGCAGCCCCCAGTCGTGCCTGAGAGGCACTTCGTCGGCGATCGGCTCCTGGTCGTTGTAGATGAAATGGGTCCCGGGAAGGCGGATCACCGCTTCCGGCCACCCCGGCCGCAAGGCGTCCGGGGTACAGAGGGCATCGCTGATCCGGTAATCGACCAGGCCATCGCCCAGGGAGGCCGGCATGCCGAGGTAGGAGAGGTTGACGGCGGCCGGTCGCAGGGCGAAAACCTCCGGCCGGCTGAAGTCGAAATGGCCGGAGACGTCCATCAGGATGTCGATGCCATCGCGGGCGACCCGCCAGGCGATCGCGTCGGCGTTGGCGCCGGCCATCGTGCGGAAGACGTCGCAGGACTGCTCGAACCGGCCTGCCAGATCGCTGCCGTCCGGCGCGGTCAGGGCATAGGCGAAGATCTCGAAACGCGACCGGTCGTGCAAGGCCAGGCGGCGCCACTGGATCTGGGTGGAGGGGTGGTCGCGGACGTTGGGCGTCACGACGCCGAGTCTGATTCGATCCCCGGCCGGCCGGCCCCTGCCGGGCGGCCGGGGAGCGTGGGCGGAACGGATGGACCGGCTGATGCCGCCGGCGATGGCCACATGCTCGGTCTGGCCCAGGGGCAGGTGCAGGGCGTGGAGCAGCAGGGCCCGGTCGTTCAGTTGCCCTCCCGCGGCACTCCGTGCCGCGAGTTCCCGGAACAATGCGCTGGCCGGCTCCTCCGCTGCCCAATCGCAGGCCTCGACCCGGTGGGCGAGCCGTGCGGCATGGATCTCCCTGGCCGCGGGCCGCCATTCGGCAGGCATATCGACTCCGGCGGCCCGGGCCATGTTTGCAAAGTAGTCCCTGAACGCCGCCGGCTGGTCGGCGTCGAGCGCCGCGAATTCCCCGTCCGCCTCGTCGTAGTTGCCGCCCATGGCCAGGGCGATTGCCCGGCCGATCCGCGGGAATCCGAATGAAGCGTCCCGGCGCATGGCTGCCTCGTAGGCATCGCGTGCCGCCCCATATTGGTCGTCGGCGAGCTCGGCCTCGCCGAGGTTGAACCAGTGTATTGCCGAATGTGGCGCCAGTTCGCAGCAGCGGGCAAAGGCCTCGGCTGCCTCTCCCGGCCGCGACAGGGCCAGGAGCGACTGGCCCCGGGCCGACCAGGCCGCGACGTGGTCCGGTTCGCACTCGAGGGCGCGGTCGGTTGCCTCGAGGGCCTCGCTGGCGTTGGCCATTCCCAGTTCGACCAGGGCGAGATTGGCCAGGGTATCGGCCTCCCGGGGCGACCGGGCGAGGCGGGCCCGCAGGCGGTCAGCGGCCTCCGCGAGGTGCCCCAGGGCCGCCAGCGCGGCCGCGGCCCCATTGCCGGCACCCCTGTGGTCCGATTGCAGTTCCAATGCCCGGTCGAAGGCCTGGAGGGCCTCGGAAGGCCGGGACAGGCCGTACCAGGCCGCCCCGATCAGGTAGCAGGCCTCGGCAGTGGGAGATCGGTCGGCCAGGGGGCCGACGATGTCCAGGACCTGCCGATGGCGGCCCTCGGCCAGGGCGATGTGGGCAATCTCGTAGGGGGACTGGATTTCTGTGGCCACTTCCGTTCGCATTCGCGGGGATCCGGTGGCATTCTACGGACAGGAGGGAAAAGGGATTGGGAAGTTCGGTCGACCTGAGCATTGCGTTGGAATGGGAGAACCCGCGTTTCGCCGGGTGGGCCAGGGGGAGGGCCGTACTGCGGGCCCTTGCCCGGCAGGTTTCCGCCTGTACCGAAGCCACCGGGGCGACCGTGGAGGTATTGCTCGCATTCGACCCCGGTCGGGTGTCCGCGGAGTCCCTTCGCGCCCTCGCCGTGGAGAGTTTTCCGGTGGGGATCGTCCCGCGCCTGATCGCGGAACCCGGTGCTGGCTATTACCGGCTGAAGAACGTGGCGGTCGCCGCAGCGAGCCATCCCGTGGTGATCATGCTCGACAGCGATACCGTCCCGGAGGAAGGATGGCTGGCCGCATTGGCCGATGCGATATCGCGGAAGGACGTCGACGTGGTGGGTGGCGTCACCACCGTCGCCCGGGACGAGGCCTTTTCCCGTGCCGTGTCCCGATTCTGGTTTTTCCCGCGCCGGACGCCGCCAGTTGGACCGCTGCGGCGCGTGGCGGAGTTCTGGGCCAACAACGTGGCTTTCCGGCGCGAGGTGTTCGTTCGATTCGGCGGATTTCCGGAGGCGCCGCTCTTCCGTGGCCAGTGCTGCATGCTCGCCGGTCGGCTGTCGGCAGGGGGCGTCGCGATATGGGTGGCGCCTGCCGCCCGGACGGTGCATCCCCCTCCACGCGGCATCCTGCCCTTGGCCGTGAGGGGATGGCACCACGGCCGGGATGCTTCGGCAATGCGCGGGGTCGATGCCGCCGAGAGGTCCTGGCGGGCCTCCGCGAGGCGGGTCCAAACGTCGTGGGCGGCCGTCGAAAACGCGCTGTCCGAGGACATGGCGGATGCCACGGTATCGCGACGGGAACGGATCCTCACCGTATTCCTGGCGGCCATCTATTTCGGCTGCAAGTTCGCGGGTGAGCGCTGGACGGTGCGGGAACCGCAAGCCGACGCTCAGCAGGCGAACTCGTAGGCGCGCACCGCATCCAGGCGGCCTTCGGCGATCGCCGCCGCCGCGGCGGCGAGCCAGGGCGCCAGGCGGAAATTGATCCGTACCTCCCAGTCGTCGCCGACCCCGCCGAGGAAATCACGGGCATCGGTGACGACAGCCGCCGCCGCTTCGCCGTCCCCGGCACGTGCGTGGAGTTCCGCCAGCACCATGTGGGCGTTGAGGCATTCGACCGGAAACCGGGAGGACCGACTGGCGGCAGCAGCCGACAGGGACTCCCGCGCGACGTCGATGTGGCCGTCCCGCCAGGCGATGTAGCCCTTGAACCAGTGGTAGCGTATCCAGCCGGGTTCGCGCTCCAGGGCGCAATCGAGTCGGCGGCCGTACCAGGCCCGCTTCGACCTCATGCGGGACGGATCGGGATGGTGGTCGATCACCAGGTCGGCATTCCACCGGGCCCGCCAGCCGCGGACCCGCAGGTCTGTCTGCATGTTCTCGTGGACGCGTCCCCTGGCCTGCAATCCGCGGCGAAACACGGCGAGCTTGTAGTCATGCAGCGGCCCCGTCGGCCGATGGGTCACCCACGGGCAGAAGCAGGCGTCGGCATCGGCCTTGCCGAGGGAGTCGCGAAAGCTCGCCAGCCGGTCCGCCGCTACCCGTTCGTCGGCGTCGAGGACGATGATCCAGTCCGTGGACAGCCCGGCCAGGGCCTGGTTGCGCGCGACGGTCTTGTCGAAGCATTCGGACTCCAGGAGGATGCAGGTCCCCGCGGCAACGCCGAAGTCCCGTTGCAGGACCTCGACCGTGCCGTCGGTCGATCCGGTATCGACAATCGAGACTGCATCGAGGACCGGCATCAGGGGGCCAAGGCAGGCATGGAGGTTTGCCGCCTCGTCCTTGACGATCATCGCCAGGCCCAGGGTGACCCGCGTCATGGCACCTCCGGCGCGCCTTCGGCGGGAGGGCAGGCGTTGATGAAATCCTCGAACTTGCCGCTGGGATCCCGGGGCAGGAAAGCGGGGTAGACAAGATCGACCTGGAAGTCCGGGTGCAGACGCCCGCGAAGCGCAGCCCGGATCCGGTCCTCCTCGTCGGGCCGCAGTGGCCGGTCGACGACGAGCTGGGCTTCCAGGCGGGTGCCGGAGCGCTGGACGACGCGGTACTGGCGCAGCGGAATGCCGGGCAGATCGTTGAGCCCGAAGAGCGGCCAGCGACGGCCGCCGTCGGGCAGGGTGAGCATGTTGCGGACGCGGCCGAGGATGCGTGCGAGGACGGGCAACCCCCGCCCGCAGGGGCAGGGACCGCCGACCTCGGCGAAATCGCCGATCGCATAGCGGACGAGGGGCATGGCGAAGTTGTGCAAGGGGGTCACCACTACCTCCCCGATTTCCCCGGTTGCGCAGGGACGGCCGTCCGCGCGGAGCACTTCCAGGAGGACGCCCTCGGCCTGCACGTGGTAGCGCCCTTCGGCCTGCGGGCATTCCAGTGCCAGGTAACCGGTCTCCGAGGCGCTGTAGATGTCCGCGATGCGGACGCCCCAGGCTTCGCGTACCCGTCGGCGAAGATCCTCGGAGACGACTTCACCCACGGTACGGACCTCCCGCAGCCGGGGGAGGCGGATTCCGCGCCTGTCGAATTCGCGCACCAGTTCCGCCAGGTTCGAAGGCATGGTGAGCAGGTAGTCCGGGTCCAATCCGGCGAGCCACTCGGCCTGGACTTCCACGGGCTCGGAGGTGGAGAATCGGGCGGCCCGTCCCGTGGCACAGACCAGGTCCGCAGGCGGGCCCCAGGTGGGCCACTGGCGCGCCTCGCCCGGCCTCAGGAATGCATGGACGCCGGACAGGTCGCGCCGATGCCACGCGTGTTCGCGTAGCGTGAAAGCACTCCAGAATCGACGTTCCAGGTCGGTCGAGGCGAACTGGATGGGCGTTCCGGTGGACCCCGACGTAAACCGGAGGGAGGTCTCCCCGTGCATGGCCGGCGGCGTGCAGAACAGTTCTCCGCCCGCCGCCTGTATGTCGGCCCGGCGCAGAGGTTGAATCCGGCGGAAGGCTTGCGGGTCGGGAGCGGCGGGATCGAACCCGGCGGCCGCGAAACGCCGCCGGTAGGGCCTCAAGGTGGCGGCTTGGGCAAGCAAGAACGGCAACTGCCGCCACTGCCGCTGCTCCAGCGTATCGGGAGTAATCCACTGGCTCTGCTCGAACTGCCGAAGCAGGGCGAGCAGATGGGCACCGGCCGGCCCCGGCAATCGGGGCCAGACCGCCGGCTCAGCGCCGACGGCGGCCGAGCGCAACCTCCTCGGACGCACTCAATCCGGTTTGCTTGAACACCGCGGCGCCGGTCACGGTACCCATGCTGGTATCCGAATCGAACTTGTAGACCAGGCCCGCCCGCGCCGCATTCGCACCGGCGAAGAAGCCGGCGAACGAACCACCGCTGCAGCATCCGCTCACGCAACTGACGGACCCCGCAAACTGGGCCCCGCTCCAGGAGGACGATGATCCGGCGATGCCGAAGTTGTGTCCTCCGATCGGGACGCCCAAGGCCCAATGCAGCGAGTGGGACCCGAAATTGGCTGTCATGGCCCCCGATACCCGTCCGCCGACGGCGCCGTTGGTGGCCGTCGGGAAAGTGAAGCCCGACAACTCGTAGGTACCCGTCACGTTATGGCTGTGCAGCAGGGACATGTCGGCATCCGGGGTCGGGCGCCCGACGACATAGTGCATGTCTCGCACAGAAGACGTCCCACCCTCCGGGCCGTCCAGCGAGGCCGCGGCGGAGATCATGCGTCCCCAGCCGATGATGCCGTCGGTGAAGGCGCCGGCATGGGTGCTCGCGTCGTAGTGGAAAAGGCCGCCGCTGCCGAACTCGCCGCCGTCGAACAGGTATTCGTAACGGTTCATCTGGCCGGTGCCAGACTTGAAGAGCGCCGTGCCGGTGGCACTGGAATCGATGAAGGGGGAGTCGCCGTCGTTGAAATGCCCGGCCACCGCCATGGAATACCCCGTCCCGGAAGGGAGGAATGCCTGGCTGGATTCGGAAACCGTGAACAAGGGCCGCTGGCTCTGGATCGGTTGGGGCGGCGGCAGGGACGTGCGGGCTTGCACCCGAACCGGCGCCGTATTCGATGAAGTGACCGTGCCGGACTCGCCGCTGTTGAGGATCATGCAGCCCGCCGAGTTGCAGACCTCGATGGATCCCTCGGCCGCGGTGACGGAAATGCTGTTGCCGTAGGCAATCGAGTATTCGGTCCCGCGGATACCGATGGTGGCCACCGAAGTGGTCACCTTGTAGTTGTTGCGGTCGCCCTTGCCGATCAGCCCCGTAATGGTGCGCAGGCCGCCCTTGAGGAGGCTGAAGAAGCTCTTTTCGCTGCCATCGACCTTGCCGCCGAAACTGTAATCGTCGATGCGGAACTGGGTCTGGGGCTGCAGCGCAACCTGGGAACCGTCGGTGAACCGGACCTGGGCGCGGCCCTCCCGGGTGTCGATCGTTTCGCCGGGAGCGACTTCCGAGCCTTTGCTCAGGGCGCGCGAGCGCCCGTCCGAGGTGGTTGCGACGGCATTGCCGGCGGCGAAGTCGATCTTGCCGGCGCCGGCGCCTATGGCGGCGAAGGGGAAGGCGGCCGAGATCGCAACCGCGAGGCGGGCCGAATCCTTCAGCTTGTATTCGTTGGGCATGGAACGGCCCTCCTGGTCAGAAGTCGCGGCGCACGGTCACGGAATAGACCCTGCGGTGGAATTCGTTGATCGCTATCGTCGAGTCGTTGCGCACCACCTGGGCCTGCGGCGTGACGCGCCAGTCCTTGGCCGGAACCCACGCCAGGCCGACCCCGAAAGACAGCTGCTTGTCGCGGCGGGTCATCAGGGCGACCGGGTCGTCCATGTCGTGACGCCGACTCTCGTAACCCAGGTTGGCGAACATCGCCATGTCCTCGTTCAGGGTGTATTGGCCGCCCAGGCGCATACCAAGCATGCCGAAGCCCAGATCGTCCCTGGCCTTGTCGACCGGATGCTCGGCGCCGAAATAGACGCCGCCGAATACGAGGATGGGTGATTCGCGCAGGGCCTTGGCGAATCCTGCGCCGCTCATCCAGCGCGTCGCATCGCGGAAGGTCTGGCCCGGATACTTGAGTTCGCCATACTGGAAGAAGGCCGAGGACTGGGTGCGCTGGTCGTAGTTGTGCTGCCACTGGAGGGAAAAGCCAGCGCTGTCGCGGTATCGCTCCGTGGTCCGTCCGATGCCGTTGTTCAGCGGGTCGATGCCAAGGTTGAAGGTGGAGGCCTGCAGGCTTGCGCTGATCGTGTCCTTGGCCTGCTGGTGCGCGACGCCGATGCTGCCGTCGATGGAAGAGGTGTCGAACTGGTTCCACCGCAGGTTGGCGCGTCCGCTGGCAGACAGGGAGCCAATGATGGCGATGCCGCCACCCACCGGTGCGCGGAAGTCGATCCCGCCGCCGAAGGTCCCATAGTTGTCGGCCTGGTTGCGCTGCGCACCCGGGATGGTGAAGCCCTGGTACTGGTCCACCGCCGGGCCGGCGTTGGCGTTGCTGTCGTGGCCGGCTCCGAATTCGATGTAGCGCCGCACCGTGAAGCGATTGGCTGCCTCGACCTGATCGAGGGCGGTCAGGTAGCGGTCGATGGCCGATTTGACGGCTGGCGGCACTGCTTGTCCGCGTACCGTCTGGAATTCCTTGCGCGCCGTCTCTGTTTCACCTACGGCGAGATAGGCCCGGGCTATTTCCGCGCGGGCGCGGGAGTTGTTCGGATCCACCGCCAGAACCCGCTCCAGGGCGAAGATGGCTCGCGTGTTCTGGCCGGAATCGACGGCTGCGATGCCAAGCAGCAGATCGTACTCCAGGGAGCCGGCGCGATCGCCTTCCAGCGGCGACAGGAGGGTAAAGGCGTCGGCGGCCTTGCCCTGCTCCAGCAGGGCATTGGCCTGGTCGGTCAAGGCGTCGGCGAACGCCGCAGGCGCGGCGGCCAGCATGGCCGCCAGCAGGGTCCGCCGGATCGTTGTTTGGATGGACGAGTTCTTCACATGGACTCCCGGGAGCCGCGAACCGGCCCCAATGGTGACAAATTATCAATCAATTGACCTGGCCGGACAAGGTGCGTCGGCGGTGCCGGTAACACCCCTGGCGGCGCTCATCGCCGTCCGGCGGCGCGCAATCGGCAGAGTTTCCCCGCGGGAATCCGCGGCCCCATTAGCGCGCCTTGGTTAGGCTTGCATGAAACCCATGAGAAGTCAATAAGATATGGGTTGTTTCTCAGTATTTGCTCGAGGTTGTTGCGGCCCCGCTACGGCGGCAAGCCGTTCACTGCTTCACGCAATCCACGTAATAGCTCGCGCGGCCGTTGCCATTGTCGGTGTCCACGAGACCGTGGATGTCGGTCTCGAAGCCCGGGAAGCCGGCATTGAACTCCCGGGCGAACTGCAGGTATCGGACGATGGTCCGGTTGAAACGTTCGCCAGGAATGAGGAGGGGAATTCCCGGCGGATAAGGAGTCAGCAACACCGCCGTGACGCGACCCTCGAGCTCGTCGATCGGCACCCGGTCGATCTCCCGGTGGGCCATCATGGCGAAGGCGTCGGCGGGACGCATGGCCGGGATCATGTCCGACAGGTACATCTCGGTTGTCAGTCGCGCCACGTCGTTTTTCTTGTATACGTCGTGGATCTGGTTGCAGAGGTCGCGCAGGCCGACCCGCTCGTAACGCGGATGCTTGGCGACGAAATCGGGCATGACCCGCCAAAGGGGCTGGTTCTTGTCGAAATCGTCCTTGAATTGCTGCAATTCCGTGACCATCGTGTTCCAGCGGCCCTTGGTGATGCCGATGGTGAACATGATGAAGAAGGAGTAGAGGCCGGTCTTCTCGACGATCACTCCGTGCTCCGCCAGGTAGCGGGTGAGGATTGCCGCCGGGATGCCCCATTCGGCAAAGTCGCCGTCCACGTCGAGGCCCGGGGTGATGACCGTGGCCTTGATCGGATCGAGCATGTTGAAGCCCTTGGCCAGTTTGCCGAAACCGTGCCAGCGCTCCCGGGCCCTCAACATCCAGTCGTCGCGGTCGCCGACTCCCTCGTCCGAGAGACCGTCGGGCCCCCAGACCTTGAACCACCAGTCGGCCCCCCACTCGTCGTCCACCTTGCGCATGGCGCGGCGGAAGTCCAGCGCCTCCTTGATGGATTCCTCGACCAACGCCGTGCCGCCGGGTTCCTCCATCATGGCAGCCGCCACGTCGCAGGAAGCGATGATCGCGTACTGGGGCGAGGTGGAGGTGTGCATCAGGAAGGCTTCGTTGAAGATGTCCCGGTCCAGTTTCCGCGACTCCGAGTCCTGGACCAGGATCTGCGAGGCCTGGGAGAGTCCGGCCAGCAGCTTGTGCGTGGACTGGGTCGAGAACAGCATGGACTCCTTGCAGCGGGGCCGATCCTTGCCGATGGCGTGCATGCCCCGGTAGAACTCGTGGAAAGTCGCGTGGGGCAGCCAGGCCTCGTCGAAGTGCAGGGTGTCGATCTTGCCGTCGAGCATTTCCTTTATTGCCTCGACGTTGTACAGGATGCCGTCGTAGGTGCTCTGGGTGATGGTCAGGACCCGCGGTTTGGCGTCCGGGTTCCGTTCGAGCACCTCCCGCGCGAACGGGTTGGCCTTGATCTTTTTCTTGATCGACTCCCATTCGAACTCGCTCTTCGGGATCGGTCCGATGATGCCGAAGTTGTTGCGCGTCGGCGTCAGGAAGACGGGAATCGCGCCGGTCATGGTGATGGCATGGAGGACCGACTTGTGGCAGTTCCGATCCACCACGACGATGTCGTTGGGCGCCACCGTCGAGTGCCAGACGATCTTGTTGGAGGTGGAGGTGCCGTTGGTGACGAAGAACAGGTGGTCGCACTGGAAGATGCGGGCGGCATTGCGCTCCGAGGCGGCGACCGGCCCCGTGTGGTCAAGGAGCTGGCCCAGTTCCTCGACGGCGTTGCAGACGTCGGCGCGCAGCATGTTCTCGCCGAAGAACTGGTGGAACATCTGTCCGACGGGCGACTTGAGGAAGGCGACGCCGCCGGAATGGCCGGGACAGTGCCACGAATACGAGCCGTCGGCGGCGTAGTGGGTGAGGGCCCGGAAGAAGGGCGGCGGCAGGGAGTCGAGGTAGTCCCTGGCCTCGCGCATGACGTAGCGGGCAATGAACTCGGGGGTGTCCTCGAACATGTGGATGAATCCGTGCAGTTCCTTCAGCACGTCGTTCGGGATGTGGCGCGAGGTCCGCGTCTCGCCGTGCAGGAAGATCGGGATGTCGGCGTTGCGGAAGCGGATCTCCTGGACGAAGGCACGCAGCTCGGCCAGGGTCTCCTCTTCCTCGTTGGCCAGTTCCTCGTCGTCGATCGACAGGATGAAGGCCGAGGCCCGGCTCTGCTGTTGGGCGAAGGAGGTCAGGTCGCCGTAGCTGGTGACCCCCAGGACTTCCATCCCTTCCTTGCCGATGGCCTCGGCCAGCGCGCGAATGCCGAGGCCGGAGGCGTTTTCGGAACGAAAGTCCTCGTCGATGATGATGATCGGGAAGTGGAAGCGCATGGAGGAACCTCAGTGATGAGTCGCGGGATGGGAGTTGCCAGTCGGGAGCCGGGGGCACATGGGCGCTTCCTGCTCGCGACTTTCCGCTCCGGTCTCTCGACTAGATCTTGGGCAGCGTGACGCCTACCTGCCCCTGGTACTTGCCACCCCGGTCCTTGTAGGAGGTTTCGCACACCTCGTCGGACTCGAAGAACAGGACCTGGGCGACGCCCTCGTTGGCGTAGATCTTTGCGGGCAGAGGCGTCGTGTTGGAGAATTCCAGGGTCACGTAACCCTCCCATTCCGGCTCGAAGGGGGTCACATTCACGATGATGCCGCAGCGGGCGTAGGTGCTCTTTCCCAGGCACACGGTCAGGACATTTCGCGGTATCCGGAAGTACTCGACGGTGCGGGCCAGGGCGAAGGAGTTCGGGGGGATGATGCAATACTCACCCGTCATTTCGACGAAGGAGTTCGGATCGAAGTTCTTCGGGTCGACGATGGTCGAGTTGATGTTGGTGAAAACGCGGAATTCGCGGGCGCAACGGATGTCGTAACCGTAGCTCGAGGTGCCGTAGGAGACGATCTTGGCGCCGTTCACCTCCCGCACGAGTCCCGGCTCGAAGGGCTCGATCATGCCGTGCTGTTCCGCCATGCGGCGGATCCATTTGTCGGATTTGATGGCCATGTCGGGATTGGGGTCGGGATTGCGGGGCTGGAAGTATAAGACAACGGGGCGGGTTTGCCCCGCCCCGGCTCAGGGTCCGGCTGCCGGCAGGCTTCAGGTGTTCTGGATGACGATGCTGGGGAACTTGGCGCTGTGGTCCCGGGCCTTCTCGGCGATCTTGACCCCGATGCGGCGGGCGATGGCGCGGTAGATCTCCGCCGGCCGCCCGGTCGGGTCGGCGACGACGGTCGGCTCGCCGCCGTCGACCTGCTCGCGGATCCTGATGTCCAGGGGCAGCGCGCCGAGGAGTTCCACGTCGTAGTCGGTGGCCATGGACTGACCGCCTCCGGAGCCGAAGATATGCTCCTCGTGGCCGCACTTGGAGCAAATGTGGATGCTCATGTTCTCGACGATGCCCAGGATGGGAATCCCCACCTTTTCGAACATCTTGAGGCCCTTGCGCGCGTCGAGGAGGGCGATGTCCTGGGGCGTCGTGACGATCACGGCGCCGGTCACCGGCACCTGCTGGGCGAGGGTGAGCTGGATGTCGCCGGTACCCGGTGGCATGTCGACGATCAGGTAATCCAGTTCCCGCCAGCGGGTGTCGCCGAGCAACTGGGTCAGGGCCTGGGTGACCATGGGCCCCCGCCAGACCATCGGCGTTTCGGGATCGATGAGAAAGCCGATGGACATGGACTGGATGCCGTGGGCCTCCAGCGGTTCCAGGGACTTGCCGTCGGCCGACTCCGGCCGGCCGGTGATGCCCAGCATCTGGGGCAGCGAGGGGCCGTATATGTCGGCGTCGAGGATGCCGACGCTGGCTCCTTCGGCGGCCAAGGCCAGTGCCAGGTTCACCGCGGTCGTAGACTTGCCGACGCCGCCCTTGCCCGAAGCTACGGCAACGATGTTCTTGACACCGGGAATCAGCTTCACGCCCCGCTGCACGGCGTGGGTGACGATCTTCTGATAGACGTTGGCGGACACGTTGCCGGCGCCGGGGAGGGCCTTGACGCAGTCGATGACCCGCCGGCGCATCTCGTCGATCTGCGTCTTTGCCGGATAGCCGAGTTCCACGTCGAGGCTCACGTCGGCGCCGGTGAGGCGGACATTCTTGACGCAGCGTCCCTCGACCAGGCTCTTGCCGGTATTGGGGTCGATCACTTCCTTGAGGGCGGTCTGGACTTGCAGTTCGGAGAGGCTCATGGGGGGAATCCTAAAATAACTGAGTAATTTGGTGAAGTATAGCCTGATTCAATGCCGGCCCCCCTGCGGCGGGACTGGCCATCGGCCCATGCGTCGCGCCGTCGGGCCGGCGAACTCAGGGGATGGGGCCTCGGGGCCCTTTGTTAGAATCGGCATTCTATCGATGATTCCCGGCCTTTCCGCCGCCACCATGCCGCCCCGCCAGATTCTCGTCACCAGCGCCCTGCCCTACGCCAACGGCGCCATCCATCTCGGCCACTTGGTCGAGTATATCCAGACCGACATCTGGGTCCGTTTCCAGAAGATGCGGGGCCACGAGTGCTGGTACGTCTGCGCCGACGATACCCATGGCACCCCCATCATGCTGCGGGCGGAGAAGGAGGGCATCACCCCGGAAGCCCTGATCGCCCGGGTCCATGCCGAGCATACGCGCGACTTTTCCGGGTTCCATGTCGCCTTCGACAACTACTACTCGACCCATTCAGGCGAGACCCGCCATTACTCGGAAGACATCTACCGGAAGCTCAAGGCCGCCGGCCTCGTCGAGGTCCGTTCCGTCGAACAGTATTACGATCCGGTCAAGCAGATGTTCCTGCCCGACCGCTTCATCAAGGGCGAGTGTCCGAAATGCGGCGCCAAGGACCAGTACGGCGATTCCTGCGAAGTCTGCGGCGCCGCCTACGCGCCGACCGACCTGAAGAATCCCTATTCGGCAGTCTCCGGCGCCAAGCCGGAGTTGCGCGCCTCCGACCACTACTTCTTCAGGCTGTCCGATTCCCGCTGCCAGGCTTTCCTCCGCCGCTGGACGCGGGAGGAGGGTGCCCTGGGACCTCGCCTGCAGCCCGAGGCGGCCAACAAGATGCAGGAGTGGCTCGGCGCCGAAGGCGAGGACAAGCTGACGGACTGGGACATTTCCCGCGACGCGCCCTATTTCGGATTCCAGATCCCCGATGCCCCGGGCAAGTATTTCTATGTGTGGCTCGATGCGCCGATCGGTTACATGGGGTCCTTCCGCAATCTGTGCGACCGCCAGCAGATGGATTTCGACACCTGGTGGGGCCGCGACTCCCAGGCCGAGCTCTACCACTTCATCGGCAAGGACATCCTCTATTTCCATGCCCTGTTCTGGCCGGCCGAACTGGAACACGCCGGCTACCGAACGCCGACCAAGGTCTTCGCCCACGGCTTCCTGACCGTGGATGGGCAGAAGATGTCCAAGTCCCGCGGCACCTTCATCACCGCCGAGTCCTACCTGGCCGAGGGCCTGAATCCCGAGTGGCTGCGCTACTACTTCGCGGCCAAGCTCAACGGCAGCATGGAGGACATCGATCTCAATCTCGGTGATTTCGTCCAGCGGGTGAATGCCGACCTCGTCGGCAAGTACATCAATATCGCCAGCCGCGCCGCGGGCTTCGTGCAGAAGCGATTCGCCGGAAAGTTGCTGGAGCGGCACTTCGCCGACGCCCTGCGGACCGACCTGCCCGGACTGATGGAGGCGGCCGAGGAGATCGCCGGCCATTTCGAAACCCGGGATTACGCCCGTGCCGTCCGTCGCATCATGGCCCTGGCCGATCAGGTGAACCAGTATGTGGACAAGCACCAGCCCTGGGTTCTGGCCAAGAGTGCCGAGAACGACCCGCAGCTGCACCATGTCTGCACGGTATTGCTCAACGCCTTCCGGCTGCTCACCCTCTATCTGAAACCCATCCTGCCCAAGCTTGCCCAGCGGGCCGAGGAATTCCTCAATATCGCGCCCCTCAAATGGTCCGACGCCGGCCACGTGCTGCCGCCGGCCCATTCGGTCAACCCCTACGAGCACCTGATGACGCGCATGGACCCAAAGCAGGTGGACGCTCTGGTGGCCGCCAACAAGGAGTCCCTCGCCCCGGCCGCGGACCCGCAGTCTCCCCAACGTCATGCCCAGCACCAGCAATCCAGCGAGGACAAGGTGCAGGCGGCGGTCACGGGCGCAACTCCCCGTCCGGCCGCGACGGCGGCGACCGTCGAGGCATCTCCGACCATAGGAATCGACGACTTCGGCAAGGTGGACCTGCGCATCGCGCGCATTGCCGATGCCGGGCACGTGGAGGGCGCCGACAAGCTGATCCGGCTGACCCTGGACCTGGGCCCCCTGGGTACCCGACAGGTCTTCGCCGGCATCAAGGCCGCCTACGACCCGGCGGCCCTGGTGGGTCGTCTCACCGTCATGGTGGCCAACCTGGCTCCGCGCAAGATGAAGTTCGGACTTTCCGAAGGCATGGTCCTCGCAGCCTCCGATACCCAAGGCGGCGCGCCGGGCCTCTTCCTCCTCTCTCCGGACTCGGGTGCCATGCCGGGCATGAAGGTCAAGTAGGGATGGCGGAAGTCCGCCGGTTGTCCATCACCGGCATGGTGCAGGGGGTCGGTTTCCGCGCCGCCTTTCACCGGGAGGCCCAACGCCGCGACCTGGGGGGATGGGTGCGCAACCGCCGGGACGGCAGCGTCGAGGCCGTGATCGCCGGTGACGACGAGGCGGTGGCCGCCATGATCGCCTGGGCGCGGCGAGGGCCGCCGGGCAGCCGGGTGGACCTGGTTTCCGTAGAGCTCGGATCTGGCGCCTACGACGGTTTCCAGCTCCGCCCCACCGAATGATGTCCCTGTTGCGAGAGCAGGAATAGAATCCGTCCTGCCGGGGTTCCCGCCACGCGTCGGGCCGCCGTGCAATCCCCATCGATTTCCGCTCAATTCAATCAGGAGTTTCATCATGGCAGTCCTCGTCGGAAAACCCGCCCCCGATTTCACCGCCACGGCGGTCCATGGCAACAACGAGATCAAGGACCTGACGCTTTCCTCCTACAAGGGCAAGTACGTCGTCCTCTTCTTTTATCCCCTCGACTTCACCTTCGTCTGCCCCTCCGAGCTGATTGCCTTCGACCACCGCCTCGAGGAGTTCACCAAGCGCGGCGTCGAGGTCATCGGCTGTTCCATCGACTCCCAGTTCACGCACCTGGCCTGGAAGAACACGCCGGTCAACAAAGGGGGCATCGGCCAGGTCAGGTACGCCCTGGTGGCCGACGTCAAGCACACGATCTGCCAGGCCTACGATGTCGAAGCGGCCGGCGGCGTCGCCTTCCGCGGCTCCTTCCTGATCGACAAGGCCGGTCTGGTCCGCCATCAGGTGGTCAACGACCTGCCCCTCGGCCGCAACGTCGACGAGATGCTGCGCATGGTCGACGCGCTGCAATTCACCGAGGAACACGGCGAGGTCTGTCCCGCCGGATGGCAGAAGGGCAAGGCCGGCATGAAAGCGTCTCCGGACGGCGTCGCCAGCTACCTGGCCGAGCATTCCGGCGAGCTCTGAGCCGGCGAGGCCGGGCGAGCGGCAGGAGGCGTCGCCAAGGGCCGGATCCGTCGGCCCTGGCCGGTCGCGGTTTTCCGGCTGCGCCGCCGCTCAGCCCCGTCCGGGACGCCTGTAGCGCGCCAGTTCCTCCCGGAACCAGGCGCCGCTGTCCAGGGCGGGGCCGCCGGCACACTGAACCAGGTACGCCTTGCCGCTCAGGCTGCTGCGACTGGCGGCGCCCTCGATAAAGGCCTCCGCCGTATCGGCAAGGCCCTTCCCCGCCAGGTACTGATATTTCCTGTCCAGGTGACTGCGGGCTTCGGTCGGTGAATGCCATGCCCCGTTGCGATTGAAGCGGCAGCCGGACTGCTCCAGGTAGTCGAACAGGTGGGCGATTTCCTGCCGGGCGGTTGGCGAGGGTTCGGCCCCGGCCGGCAGGGGCGCCGCCAGGAGCAGGGCGACGGCTGCCGATATCATCGGCAGGGCTGCCCGTCCTCGGGACCCGCTCCCATGTCGCGTCATTGCCGCCTCAGTGCCTCAGTATCCGGGCCAGGAACTGCGTTGCCCGATCGGCGACCGGCGCCTCGAAGAAGGTCTCCGCGGGCGCGTCCTCGACGATCCTTCCCTGGTCCATGAAAACGACCCGGTGGGCAACGCGACGCGCAAAGCCCATCTCGTGGGTCACCACCATCATCGTCATGCCCTCGGCGGCAAGTTCCCCCATCACGTCCAATACCTCGGCGATCATCTCCGGGTCGAGGGCCGACGTCGGCTCGTCGAACAGCATGCATACCGGATCCATGGCCAGGGCCCGCGCGATGGCCACCCGCTGTTGCTGGCCGCCGGACAACTGGGCCGGGTGCTTGGCCGCCTGGTCGGCAAGGCCCACCCGGGCGAGCAGGGAATGGGCCCGATCCCTCGCTTCCGCGGCGCCACGGCCCAGTACTTTCTCCTGGGCCAGGGTCAGGTTGCGTTCGATGGAAAGATGGGGGAAGAGCTCGAAATGTTGGAAGACCATCCCGACGTGGGCACGCAAGCGGGGCAGATCGGTCGTCGGGTCGCCCACCGAAACCCCGTTGACCCGGATCGTTCCCGACTGGAAAGCTTCCAGCCCGTTCACGCACTTGATCAGGGTTGATTTTCCCGAACCAGACGGCCCGCATACCACCACCACCTCGCCCTTGGCGACACGGGTGGAGCAATCCTCGAGGACCCGGAAGTCCCCGTAACGCTTGCCGACCCGCTCGATCTCGATCATCGGGCGGCCAGGGAGATGCGTCGGGCGGCCAGGCGGGTTGCCGTCCAGCCGAGGCCCTCGTAGAAATCCAGGGCTGGCGCGTTGTCCAAGTCCACCAGCAACTGGGCCCGACTGGCGCCGGCGGTCCGTGCCCAGTCCAGCAAGGCGGCCAGCAGCCGCGTGCCAAGTCCGCGGCCCCGGTGCTCCGGGGCCACCACCACGTCCTCGATCCAGGCCGAGGGAGCACCTTCGGCCGTCGAGATCACCAGCTGTGCCGTCGCCATGGCCACGGCCCTGCTGTCGTCGCCGGTCCGGCGGGCCACCAGGACGACGGCCCTTCCCGGCTCGGCGAGCAGCATGGCCAAGCCCCGGCGCTGCTTTTCCGCATCCGCCCGAAAGTCCTGCTCGATGCCGAAGAGCACGCCCAGCAGGGCCACCAATTCCGGCAGGTCGGCCTCGTTCGCCTGCCCGATCGCGTAGTCGTCCATGGCCGTGATTGTCATCCAAGGCGAGGGGGGCGAGGAGTAAAATTTCGCCCCTATGTCCTCCCCCGGCTTCGTCCACCTCCGCCTCCACAGCGAGTATTCCATCACCGACGGCGTAACCCGCCTGGACGATGCCATCGACCGGGCCTGCGCGGACGGCCAGCCCGCCCTTGCATTGACGGACCTGGCCAACCTCTTCGGGATGGTGAAGTTCTATACCGGGGCCCGCGCCAGGGGGCTCAAGCCCATCATCGGCGCCGACGTATGGGTCGCCCAGGCGGCCGGCGACGGCCGCGACGCGGGGGCGCGCCTGCTTCTGCTGGCCCGCCACCGGGAGGGTTACCTGCGGTTGTGCGAACTGCTCACGTCGGCCTACCTGGCCCCGCGGCGGCACGGCCGCGCCGAGATTGCCCGTGAGGCTTTCGCCGGCGACAACTCCGGACTCATCGCCCTGTCCGGGGGCTGCCAGGGCGAGATCGCCCAATTGCTGCTGGCCGGCAAACTCGATCTGGCGGAACGTCGGGCGCGGGAATGGTCTGCCGCCTTCCCCGGGGCCTTCTATCTGGAGGTTCAACGCCATGGCCAGGCGCAGCAGGAACAACTCGTCGGCCTGACCGTCGCCCTGGCCGCCTCCGCCGCCCTGCCCGTGGTCGCCACCCACCCGATCCAGTTCCTCGACGCCGACGACTTCATGGCCCATGAGGCCAGGGTCTGCATCGCCGAGGGCTACGTGCTGGGCGACGCGCGGCGGCCGAGGAACTTCACCGCCGACCAGCACTTCAAGACCCGGGCCGAGATGGCGGCCCTGTTCGCGGACCTCCCCGAGGCGCTGGAGAACTCGGTCGAGATCGCCCGCCGCTGCAGCGTCAGCGTCGAACTGGGCAAAAGCCGCCTGCCCGACTTTCCGACCCCCGATGGCGTTTCCCTCGACGACTATCTGGCCAGCCAATCCCGCGAGGGCCTCGAGAAGCGCCTCGGCAGCCTTTTTCCCGAGCCGGCGAGCCGGGAGGGCAAGCGGCCGGCCTATGCCGAGCGGCTGGAGTTCGAGATCCGCACCATCCAGCAGATGGGCTTCCCGGGCTACTTCCTGATCGTCGCCGACTTCATCAACTGGGCGAAGAACAACGGCGTGCCCGTCGGGCCGGGACGGGGATCCGGCGCCGGCTCCCTGGTCGCCTACAGCCTGGGCATCACGGACCTGGATCCGATCCGCTACGAACTGCTGTTCGAGCGCTTCCTGAACCCGGAGCGGGTGTCCATGCCCGACTTCGACATCGACTTCTGCCAGGACGGCCGCGACCGCGTCATCGACTACGTGAAGCGGAAGTACGGCGGCCACGCCGTTTCCCAGATCGCCACCTTCGGCACCATGGCGGCCAAGGCGGTGATCCGCGACGTCGGCCGGGTCCTCGACCTGGGCTTCAATTTCGTGGACCAGTTCGCCAAGCTGATTCCCAACGAACTCGGGATCACGCTCGCCAAGGCGCGGGAGATCGAGCCCCAGATCAACGAGCGCCTGGAGCAGGAAGAGGGCCTGCGCACCCTCTGGGACCTGGCCGTCAAGCTCGAAGGCCTCAGCCGCAACGTCGGCATGCACGCCGGCGGCGTGCTCATCGCGCCCGGCAAGCTGACCGATTTCTGCCCCCTCTATTCGGCCGACGGCGGCGCCACCACGGTCAGCCAGTTCGACAAGGACGACGTGGAGAAGGCCGGCCTGGTGAAGTTCGACTTCCTCGGCCTGCGCACCCTGACCATCCTCGACGAGGCCGTGCGCCTGGTGGCCGAGGTGGAAGGCGTCCATGTGGACCTGGACCGCCTGGCCCTGGACGACCGGGAGACCTACGACCTGGTCTTCAAGAACGCCAACACCACCGCCGTCTTCCAGTTCGAGTCGCGCGGCATGAAGGACATGCTGGTGCAGGCGAAGCCGGACCGCCTCGAGGACCTGATCGCCCTCAACGCCCTTTACCGGCCGGGCCCCATGGACCTGATTCCCAGCTTCATTGCCCGCAAGCACGGCCGGGAGCGGGTGACCTACCTGACGCCGAGCCTGGAGAAGGTGCTGGCCACTACCTACGGGATCATGGTCTATCAGGAACAGGTCATGCAGACCGCCCAGGTGGTGGCCGGCTACAGCCTCGGCGGCGCCGACCTGCTGCGCCGGGCCATGGGCAAGAAGAAGCCCGAGGAAATGGCCAAGCAGCGCCAGGTCTTCGTCGAGGGCGCCGGCGGCAAGGGCATCGATGCCGACACGGCGAACGAGATCTTCGACTACATCGACAAGTTCGCCGGCTACGGCTTCAACAAATCCCATGCCGCCGCCTACTCCCTCGTCGCCTACCACACCGGCTGGCTGAAGAGGCACCATCCGGCGGCCTTCGTCTCGGCAACCCTGTCCTCGGAAATGGCCGACACCGACAAGGTCCAGTTCTTCTACCTCGACGCCCGCGCCAACGGCATTGCCTTCCTGCCCCCCGACGTCAATTCCAGCGGCATCCGCTTCCGGCCGGTGGACCCGCAGACGATCCGCTACGGGCTGGGCGCCATCAAGGGCACCGGCGAGGCGGCCCTCTCGGTGATCCTGCGCGCCCGCGAGGAGGCGGGCCCCTTCGTCGACCTCTTCGATTTCTGCCGGCGCGTGGACAAGCGGGTGGTGAACCGGCGCGTCATCGAGGCCCTGGTCCGGGCGGGCGCCTTCGACGCCCTGGACGCCGACCGGGCCAAGCTCTTCGCCTCGGTGGGCGTCGCCCTGGAGGCGGCCGAGCAGGCCGAGCGCAACCAGTTGCAGGGGGGGCTGTTCGACCTGGGCAACGGCGCCGGCGGCGATGGCATGGAGGCCGAGGCCCACTACGTGCGCGTCCCGCCCTGGGGCGAACGGGAACGCCTGCAGAACGAGAAGCAGGCCCTGGGCTTCTTCTTTTCGGGCCATCCCTTCACCGCCTATGGCCGCGAGGTGGCAAGCTTCGTGCGCCGCCGCCTTTCACAACTCGAGCCCCAGAAGGAGCCGGTCCTGATGGCCGGGGTCGTCGTCTCGACTCGGACCCAGATGACGCGCCGCGGCAAGATGGCCATCGTCATGCTCGACGACGCCAGCGCCCAGGTCGAGGTATCCGTCTTCAACGAACTCTGGGAGGCCGAGCGGGCCAAGATCCGCGAGGACGAGTTCCTCCTCGTCGAGGGCAAGGTCGGCCGCGACGACTACTCGGGCGGAATGCGGGTCACCGCCGACCGGCTCTACACCCTGGCCGAGGCGCGGGGCCGCTACGCCCGGATGCTCAGGCTGTCCATGAACGGCGGTTCCGACGCGGGCACCGCCCAGCGCCTGAAGAACCTGCTCCATCCGTATCGGCAGGGCGCCTGCCCCGTACGGGTCGCCTACCGCAACCGGGAGGCCGAGGCCGAGATCGTGCTCTCCGAGGAGTGGCGCCTGCGGCTCGACGACGAGTTGCTGGACCGGCTCGCCGAGTGGCTCTCGCCGGACAACGTCAAGGTGGTTTACGCGTGAGCGCGGCTCCCTTGCGCCTCATCGACGCCGCCCTGCTCGATGCCGTCAGCGAAGAGGCGAGGGCCAGCCCGCGGCTGCGCCGCAACCGCAATTTCCATTCCGCAGACGACCATCCTGGCCATCGGCTGCTCAACGCGATCGAACCCGGTTCCTACGTCGCGCCCCACCGGCATCTGGACCCGCTGAAGGACGAGACCATGGTCGTCCTGCGGGGACGCCTGGGCCTGGTGATCTTCGACGACGCGGGCGTCGTCGTCTGCACCCATCGCCTGGGCCCTGGCCAGCCATCCGGCCAGGGCGTGGACATCCCCCACCGGACCTGGCATTCAGTCGTCGCCCTCGATACGGGGACGGTTTTCCTGGAGGCCAAGGCAGGCCCCTATCTCCCGTTGAGCGCAGACGAGAAATCCCCGTGGGCCCCGGCCGAAGGCAGCGCCGAGGCGGCCGCCTACCAGGCGCACCTGACCGGGCTTGTATCGAAGGACTAGCCGTCGCAGCGCACGTCCCTCGGGCCACGCCGGCACGACCGCAAGCGATCCCGTGATCGTGACGTACGCCGCACCGCCCGGCAATACGCCGGATTACGTAGGTCAATCCGCGACTCTTCGCACGGAACTACCTCCGTCGATTACTACACTTACGTTCACGCGCGTATCGTCGGAAACGTCCCAACGAGGGAATCAACCCGCGCTGAATCGCGTGCGTTAACACCCCGGTGCGCTCCCCGGCGCCCTACAGAGAAGGAGAGAGGTTGCCATGTCGATCTTCGCTTCCTATCAATCCCGCTTCGAGGCGGCCCGCGACGAAGAGATGTCCATCCAGGAATACCTGGAGCTCTGCAAGTCCGACAGAACCGCCTACGCCAGTGTCGCCGAACGCCTGCTGATCGCCGTCGGCGAGCCGCAACTGCTCGATACACGGGGCGACCCGCGCCTGTCGCGCCTGTTCGCCAACAAGACCATCCCGGTGTATCCGGCCTTCAAGGATTTCTACGGCATGGAAGAGGTGATCGAGAACATCGTCTCCTACTTCCGCCATGCCGCCCAGGGCTTGGAGGAGAAGAAGCAGATCCTCTACCTGCTGGGGCCCGTCGGCGGAGGCAAGTCCTCCCTGGCCGAGAAGCTGAAAAGCCTCATCGAACACGTTCCGCTATACGCCATCAAGGGTTCGCCGGTGCACGAGTCGCCGCTGGGGCTCTTCGACCCGGAAGAGGATGGCCCCATCCTGGAAGAGGATTTCGGAATCCCGCGCCGCTACCTCAACACCATCATGTCTCCCTGGGCGGTCAAGCGGCTCAACGAGTTCAACGGCGACATCACCCGGTTCCGGGTCGTCAAGGTGAGACCGTCGGTGCTGCGCCAGATCGCCGTCGCCAAGACGGAGCCGGGCGACGAGAACAACCAGGACATCTCCTCCCTGGTCGGCAAGGTGGACATCCGCAAGCTGGAATCCTTCGCCCAGGACGACCCGGACGCCTACAGCTACTCCGGCGGCCTCTGCCTCGCCAATCGCGGCCTGCTCGAATTCGTCGAGATGTTCAAGGCGCCGATCAAGGTACTGCATCCCTTGCTCACGGCCACCCAGGAGGCCAACTACAAGGGTACGGAAGGTTTCGGCGCCATTCCCTTCGAGGGCCTGGTCCTCGCCCATTCCAACGAGTCCGAGTGGCTGGCCTTCAAGAACAACCGCAACAACGAGGCCTTCCTGGACCGCATCTACATCGTCAAGGTGCCCTACTGCCTGCGCGTCTCGGACGAGATCCACATCTACGACAAGCTGCTCGACAACAGTTCCCTGTCCGCCGCCGCCTGCGCCCCCGACACCCTGCGCATGATGGCCGAGTTCTCCGTGCTGACACGCCTCAAGGAGCCCGAGAATTCCAGCCTGTTCAGCAAGATGCGCATCTACGACGGGGAGAACCTGAAGGACAGCGACCCGCGCGCCAAGTCCTACCAGGAATACCGGGACTACGCCGGGGTGGACGAGGGCATGACCGGCATCTCCACCCGCTTTGCGTTCAAGATCCTCTCCAAGGTCTTCAATTTCGACCATCGGGAGGTGGCGGCCAACCCCGTTCACCTGATGTACGTGCTCGAGCAGCAGATCCAGAAGGAGCAGTTCCAGCCCGAGGTGGAGCAGAAGTACCTGGGCTTCATCAAGGAACACCTGGCGCCGCGCTATGCCGAGTTCATCGGCAAGGAGATCCAGACCGCGTACCTGGAGTCCTACTCGGAGTATGGGCAGAACATCTTCGACCGCTACGTGACCTACGCCGACCTCTGGATCCAGGACCAGGAGTTCCGGGACCCGAACACGGGCGAAGTGCTCGACCGGGGGGCCCTGAACGACGAACTGGAGAAGATCGAGAAGCCGGCGGGCATCACCAACGCCAAGGACTTCCGACACGAGATCGTGAATTTCGTGTTGCGGGCGCGGGCCAACAACCAGGGCCGGAACCCCTCCTGGACCAGCTACGAGAAACTGCGTACGGTGATCGAGAAGAAGATGTTCTCCAACACCGAGGATCTGCTGCCGGTGATTTCCTTCAACGCCAAGGCCAGCGCCGACGAGCAGAAAAAGCACCAGGACTTCGTCGCCCGCATGGTCGACAAGGGCTACACGGAGCGCCAGGTTCGCCTGCTCTGCGAGTGGTACCTGCGGGTGCGCAAGTCCTCGTGACGGGGCCGCGACCATGGTAATGGTCATCGACCGCCGCTTCGACAGCAAGAAGAAGAGCGCGGTCAATCGCCAGCGTTTCGTGCGCCGCTACAGGGAGCAGTTGCGCCGGGCGGTGTCGGATGCCATCGGCAGCCGGTCGATCCGTGACCTCGACAGCGGCGAGAGCGTCTCCATCCCGTCGCGCGACATTTCCGAGCCCCACTTCCACCACGACCGCCAGGGTGGCGAGTGGGAAACCGTGCATCCGGGCAACGACCAGTTCCAGTCCGGGGACCAGGTGAACCGGCCCGTGGGCGGCGGCGGGGGCGGTTCCGGCGGCGGCGGAGCCAGCGAGGATGGGGAGGGCGAGGACAGTTTCGTCTTCACGCTCTCGCGGGAGGAGTTCCTCAACATCTTCTTCGACGACCTGGCCCTGCCCAACCTGGTAAAGACCCAGCTCGCCCGCATCACCGACTACAAGCGCGTGCGCGCCGGCTATACCTCGGCCGGCATTCCCGCCAACCTCAATGTGGTGCGTTCCCTGCGCGGCGCCACCGGCCGCCGCATGGCCCTGCAGATGCCGTACAAGCGGCGCCTCGCCGAGCTGGAGGCGAAGGCCGCGGAACTGGCTGCAACGCGGAATCCGGACGATCCGGAAATGCTGGCCCTGCTCGACGAGATCCGCGTGCTCAAGGACAAGATCCTCGGCGTGCCCTTCATCGACACCTTCGACCTGCGTTTCAACAACCGCATGAAGGTGCCCCAGCCGACGACCCAGGCGGTGATGTTCTGCCTCATGGACGTTTCCGGTTCCATGGACGAAGAGCGCAAGTCCATCGCCAAGCGCTTTTTCATGCTCCTCTACCTGTTCCTGACCCGTACCTACGAACGCATCGAGGTCGTTTTCATCCGTCACCACACCGTGGCCAAAGAGGTGAACGAGGAGGACTTCTTCCATTCGCGGGAATCGGGCGGCACCGTCGTCTCCAGCGCCCTCAACCTGATGCGCGACGTGTTGCGCGATCGCTACGCCAACGGCATGTGGAACATCTACGGTGCGCAGGCCTCCGACGGCGACAACTGGGACAACGACTCACCCAGGTGCGGCGAGGTGCTGCGCGAGGAGATCCTGCCCTGGGTACAGTATTTCGCCTACATCGAGATCACGCGCGGCGAGCCGCAGAACCTCTGGCGCGAATACGAGAAGCTGGGCGGCCATGCCAACTTCGCCATGCAACGCATCGAGAACCTGCCGGACATCTACCCGGTGTTCCGCGAACTGTTCAAGAAGAAGCTGGCCTGAGCCCTTGTGAAAAAAATTCGTCGCGAGCGCAGGCAGGTCGGGGGCGCCCCGAGCGCAGCCACCGGAATGTACTCGTGGTTAATGAGGATGGCGAGTACCGCGCGACCCCGAGATGCCAAGCGCAGCAGAATTTTTCACAAGCTCTGAGCGCCGCACCACCAGGGAGACTGTTGCCATGATGCCGGAAGACCCCGACCAGGCCGCCGAACGCGGCATCGCCGCCGCGCCGGAGCTGCCCCCACCGACCCCCGGCGTCGCCCGGCGCGCCGACAAGACCCTGCCCGACGGCCCCGAATGGACGTTCGAGCTGATCGACACCTATCAGGCCGAGATCGACCGGGTGGCGAAGGAATTCGGGCTGGACACGTATCCGAACCAGATCGAGCTGATCACCTCGGAGCAGATGATGGACGCCTACGCCTCCGTGGGCATGCCGGTCTATTACCACCACTGGTCCTTCGGCAAGCACTTCCTTTCCACGGAGAAGGGCTACAAACGTGGCCAGATGGGCCTGGCTTACGAGATCGTCATCAACTCCAACCCCTGCATCGCCTACCTGATGGAGGAGAACACCATGGCCATGCAGGCCCTGGTGGTCGCCCACGCCTGCTACGGCCACAATTCCTTCTTCAAGGGCAACTACCTGTTCCGCACCTGGACCAGCGCCGACGCCATCATCGACTACCTCCTCTTCGCCCGGAACTACATCGCCCTGTGCGAGGAGCGCCATGGCCTCGACGAGGTGGAGAACCTGCTCGACTCCTGCCACGCCCTGATGAGCGTCGGCGTGGACCGCTACAAGCGGCCGCCCCGGCTCTCGCCAGCCAGGGAACTGGAGCGTCAGCGGGACAGGGAGGAATACCTGCAGTCCCAGGTCAATGACCTCTGGCGGACGCTGCCCGTGCGCGAGGCGGCCGAGACGCAGCAGAAAACGCGCCGCTTTCCCGCGGAACCCCAGGAGAACCTCCTCTACTTCATCGAAAAGAATGCCCCGCTGCTGGAGACCTGGCAGCGGGAAATCGTCCGCATCGTGCGCAAGATCGGCCAGTACTTCTATCCCCAGCGCCAGACCCAGGTGATGAACGAGGGCTGGGCCACCTACTGGCATTACACGCTCCTGAATCGCCTCTACGACGAGGGACTGGTCTCCGACCGCTTCATGATCGAGTTCCTGCAGTCCCACACCAATGTCATCTACCAGCCGCCCTACAACAGCAAGTGGTACAGCGGCATCAATCCCTACGCCCTGGGTTTCGCCATGTGGCGGGACATCCGCCGGATCTGCGAGGAACCCACGGACGAGGATCGCCGGTGGTTCCCCGACATCGCCGGCGCCGACTGGCAGGCCACCTTCGACTTCGCCATGCGCAACTTCAAGGATGAGAGCTTCATCGCCCAGTACCTTTCACCCAAGCTGATACGAGACTTCCGGCTCTTCTCCGTCCTCGACGACGACCGCCTGCCCAAGCTGGGCATTTCCGCCATCCATGACGAGCGAGGGTATCGGGCAATTCGCCAGACCCTCTCCGAGCAGTACAACCTGGGCAACAAGGAACCGGACATCCAGGTCTGGGATGTGGACGTACGCGGCGACCGGTCCCTGACCCTGCGGCACATGCAGCACCACCGCCGCCCCCTGGCCGACAATCTGGACCAGATGCTGGTCCACGTGACGCGCTTGTGGGGTTTCAACGTCAAGCTGGAAACGGTGTTCGAGGACGGGCGCGTGGTCCTGACGCGGGAAAAGTCGGCGGAAAAGCGACGCAGCGGCCACTGATGGCCGCCGGTGGAGGGGGCGCCATGGGTCGGCCGCGTGCCCAGGACCGGTGGCCATGACGCGCCTTGGTCGGCGGCCGCGTCCGGCGGGGAAGGCCGTCCCGTTCAGGCGGCCGGTTCCGCCGTGGCCCGTTTGAAGATCCAGTTCCGATTGCTGGCCAGATCGGGAGCCTGGACCAATTCCCAGCCCTGGGCGCCGAGCTTGTTCAACTCGCTCTGCATTACCTGCGTGTAGGCGGTGAGCCGTTCGCGTTCGCGGCCGCCGAAGGATCGGGCGACCTTTTCCGCCTCCTCGTGGAAATCGCTGCGGATCAGGTATTCGAAGCAGGGCATGGCGCGATCTCCCGGGATCTGTCCGGCGGCAGGGGCCGGACGGCCATGGTATGCCTTTCGCTGACCGCCGGTGCGGGGCGACCGGATCTGGTCCTTCCGGCGGGCCGCTTAACCCCGGAGCGCCTGCACCTCGCCGATGGTCACGTGCAGCCGCGTCGAGAGGGTCCGCGCCACATGGCCGAAGATGGACAGGGCCAGGTCGCCGTGCTCGACGGCGAGGGCCTCGAAGTCCTCTCGGGAAAGCACGTAGAGTTCCGAGTCGGTGAGGGCGACGGCATCCACGGAGTGGTTGCCGCCGGCGATGAATCCCATGCCGCCGATGATCTCGCCCGGGCCGCAGGTGGAGAGGTGGTAGCTCTCCTTCTTGCGCACCGGCACCATCAGTTTCAGGCTGCCGCGGCGGATGAGGTAAAGGGCGTCGGTAGGCGTGCCGGCCTTGTAGGCCTTCTTCTGGGCCTTGACGCCGCGCAGTTCGACGACCGCCTCGAGAGCGGCCAGGGCTTCGTCCGAGCAGCCGGCGAAGATTTCGAAGCCGCGCAACTCGAGGACCGTGTCGAGCGCCTTCGGCTGGGGCTTGCCCTCCGCCTCCTTGGCCTCGATCCAGGCCAGGGCTTCGTCGAGGGTGGAGAAGGCGAAGGCCTTGTTGGTCGGCTTCACCACCCCCGTGTCCTTCAGGTAGCGCTTCATCTTCAGGCCGCTCGGCAGGCCCTTGGGTATCTCGCAGAAAATCAGGAAGGCGTCGCGCTTCTCCAGGCGGTCCTTGATCATCTCGAGGACGTGGGTGGCCGTCACGTCCATGGACTGGACCCGGCGCATGTTCAGGACAACGTACCTGCGCCCGGTTGTCTCCGGTTCGAGGGCGGCCTGGAGCTGGCTGGCCGTGCCGAAGAAGAGGCTCCCCTGGAGTTCCAGGATCACCGTGTCGGCGGCACTGCGCTCCATGGCCTCCAGATCCTCGCCGGTGCGGACACGCTTGGAAAAGACTTCCCGGCCCTCTATGCGGTTTCGAACCACTGAACTGCGCGTCTGCTCGCGGATGAAGAGCAGGATGGCCAGGGCGACGCCGACGCCCGAGGCGGCGATCAGGTTGATGGCAAGGGCGGCCAGGATCACCGAGACGATGACGAGGAAATCGAGCCGGGTGGCCCGCGAGAAGAAGAAGCTCAGGCTGTGCCGGTCGATCATTCGCAAGCCGACCACGATCAGGATGGCGGCCAGGGCGGCGACGGGCACCCAGGCGATGACAGGCGTCAGCAGAAGGAAGGCGGCCAGGGAGAAGAGCCCGGCGGCGAAGCCCGAGGCCCGGGTCGTGCCGCCGCTGGCGATATTGACCAGGGAAGCCCCCATGGTCCCGGCACCGGGAACGCCGCCGACCATGGCCGCGGCCATGTTGCCCAGGCCCTGGCCGACCAGTTCGCGGTTCGGCTCGTGGTGGCTGTCGGTCATGGCATCGAGTACCAGGCAGGTCTTCAGGGTGTCTATGGAGAGGAGCACGGCCAGCGTCATGGCCGGCACCAGGACCTGGGCCACGTCGCCGGGGTCCAGCCCGCGCAGCGCCTGCCAATAGCGGCTGATGGTTCCGTCGAGGTTTGCCCCCCCGTCGGCAAGGCTGCCGATCAGGTAGGGGTTTCCGGTCGTTCGCAGCAAGGTCGGGTCCACCAGGCCCAGGGCCAGATAGGCGGCGACGCCGGCCAGCAGGGCCAGGATGGCGGCCGGCACCATCTGGGTAAGGCGCGGCATCAGGACCATGGCGGCCATGACGATCCCGCCGACGACCAGGCTCGGCCAGTGCCAGGCCGAGGGAGAGAGTAGGGCGTCCGGCAGCTTCATGTCGGCGGGTGCGCCGAGGAGCTTTGGCACCTGGCTGCCTATGATGATGAGGCCGACCCCACTCAGGTAGCCGCTGACCACCGGGTACGGAATGTAGCGGATCAGCCGACCGATACCGGCCATGCCGAGACCGATCTGCACGGTACCCGCGAGCAGGCCGATGAGGCCGACGAGGAGGACCGCTGCCTCGGCCGGCATGCCCTTCTGCGCGAAGCCGAGGACGAGGGCCGAAAGGACCGCCGCCGCCGGGGCGCAGGGAGCCGTGACGAGGCGCGTCGTGCCGCCGAAGAGCGGGGCGACCAGCCCCAGGGCGGTGGCGCCCAGGATTCCGGCCAGGGCGCCCTGGGCTGCCTGGGCCCCGCCGAAGGGAGCGAAGATGGCGACGCCGAAGGCAATTGCCGAGGGCAGGGCCACCAGCATGGCCGCCAGGCCGCCCCAGAGGTCGCCCGCGAGTTGCGGGCGTTGGGCGGCAAAGGTTTGGGCGATCGGGCCGGGCATGGTCCTTATGGTCGGAGGGGCGGAGGCAGTATCGTCCGCACCGTCAGCCCGGTCAATTGCCTGGGCGCCCGGCGAGGCGAGAACGGGGACGATGATTGGACCGAGGCATCCTTCGCGTTCGGTCTGGCACCATCGACAGGCGGGCCGCATGGCGATCAAGAACATGCCACGCTGCGCACCGAGAAAAGTCGATCGGAGCCCCCATCGCTGATGGACCGTGCCGCCGCCAATAGTCCGACCGGACTATTGCATTCGGTGATGGACGTGGGAAACTTGCCCTCGACCGGGAGATCGCAGCCGCGGGATGTGCCCGCTACGCGCGGCCCGACGGGGCCCCTCGCGAGGTTCGATCGCGACAACGAATCCGATCAGGAGAAGAACATGCAGCGTCGAATCCTCCGTTTGTCTCTCCCTCTGGGGCTCGCAGTCATGGCCGGTTCGGCATTTGCCGGCCCCGACCCGGCCTCCGGCTATTACCAGGGATGGGATGTGAATTCCGGGTACCTGGTGAACGGTTGGGAGGCCAACACCTCCCTGGCAGCGCTCGCGTTCGAGGCGTCCGGCGGCGCCACCGGGGGTTACGCCAAGGCAAGCGCCAGCGGGGCGGGCGGCACTTTCGACATCGGCGCCAAGATCGAATGGCCTCTCAATGGCAGCTATGCCGGCAGCCTTTGGACCGTCAGCGTGGACCTGCGGCTCGTCTCGGGCAGCTTCGACGGCGTCTGGCTGCGATACCGCTATTCCGATTCGCGCTACAACGGATGGGTGAAACCCCTCGCCGACAGCTTCGCACCGGGAGACTGGTTCTCCGCGTCCGCCACATTCGACCCGGGGTGGACGGATACTGCGGCGCGTGCCCGCGGCTGGGTGCCTGACAACGAAGTCTTGTTTGGCGATCTTCCGCCCTCCTGGGCGACCACCCTGTCGAACGTCTACACGACGGAGATTCGCTTTTCCGGTACCGGTGCCCTCGTGGCGGGCATCGACAATTTCCGCCTGAGCGCCCCGCCGCCCGTGCCGGAACCGGAAACCTACGCCATGTTCATGGCCGGACTGGGCCTGCTCGGCCTGTCGCGGCGGGCGCGATCCAGACGGCGCTGACCCCGCTTCGGGAATCCGCCGCAAGGATTCCACCCTTCAAGGGGCAGGCTCGGGGTGGTCCTTCGGTGTTCTGAAGTCCAGGCTGTCGTTCCTGCTTCCAAGCTCACCAACGCGGTCGAACCACGGGCGCAGCCGAGACTCGGGAACGCGTCGAGACGGGCGCCGCCCGCCGGCCCTGCTGTCCGGACGAGATGCGCAGGTCGTCGATACCCCGACCAGCCGCGTGGCTCCGCCGCCGGTTATCGGGTTCATCGCCCGCCAAGCCAGGCCTTGAGTTGGCCATACACCTCGGGGTTGCTCAGCAGCGCGAAGTGGTCGAGGCCCTTCGCCACCATCTGGTGCGTCGCCGGGATGGGCAGGTGCAGGGCCGCGTCCGGATGCTTGCCGAGGGCGCTATCCACGGGCACCAGACCGTCGCCCTGCAGCCCTTGCCGCGGCCCCCTGGGTTCCCGGGTGGCGGCCACGGCATAGCAGCGCACGCCCTCCGGCAAGGCCACGGGGGTGCGAGGGTCGTGCGCATGCTCGCCGCGACGGCCTCGCCAGTCCTCGTCCCGCAGGCTGCCATGGCGCAGGTCCTTGATGCCGGAGCTGCGCGCCTTGCCCAGCTTGGCGAAGGGTGCCGTGTAGGGGCTGATGCCGATGACGATGTCCGCCCAGTTGCCGGCCCGCTCGAGAGGGGCGCCATGATGGGGAGTGCCGAGGAAGACCAGTTTGTCGAGCCGGCGTGGCCATGCGTGACCGGCGAGCGTGCCGTAATGGCAGGCGCTGCGGGCGACCAGCCCGCCCATGCTGTGGCCAAGGATCACCAGCTCGGTCACCGGGACGGGCCATTCGCGCAGCAGCGACTCCATGACATTGGCGAATTCCCGGCCGTTGGAGGAGACGTGGCGGCCGCTGTTGTAATGCAGATAGAGGGGCAGGTATCCAAGATCCCGGGCCAGCGACGCCCCGTGGTCGTGCCCGTCGCGGCGCCACTCCAGGTCGTTCATGCACAAGCCGTGGACCAGGACCAGCAGCCGTCCCGGTGAATCGCCGAACTCGTCGGTCAGGGCGTCGCGTTCCAGCGCCAGGGGCCGGCCCTCGCGGCGCAGGCGCATGGGAATTGCCAGCGGGTTGCGGCTCTCGGCCATGTGCTGGCCCCAGACGCCGTTCAGGGCGGCGATGACGGCTTCCCGGCGGGGCGAACTGGCGCTCCGGCCCGCGTTATCACCGAGTACGGCGCCGAGGAGCGGAACCACGGGGGCCAAGGCGGCGTCGATGCCTTGGCCGACGACCCGGGTCACGCCGCGAACGGTGCGATAGACAAAGCCCGAGACGCCCCGGGCGCCGCCCGAGGGCGCCTCGCCGACCACGGGCGAGCGGCCGGCGATATTGCGGTGCATGTCCTCGACGATGCCGGTGACGCCTGCTACGGCGTCGACGACCAGCCGGGCGGCGCCCCGCAGGTCATTGACCGCCGTTGCGCCGGTCGCCCAGACGAGGGGATCGGGCGGCGAAGGGGGCTGGTCGACGCTCGGAGCGGCAGGTCTTCTGGCAGTCATGGCAATTCTCCGTCGCAATGGTCGGGGTGGCCGGGGCGCGGCCGTCGCCACGATACCCCGTTCTGCTGGACACCTCCCGGATTCCACGCCGCGGGATCCGGTGGCCAGAGGGGAGGGGCCTCAGCCTCCGTTCCAGCGCAGGACCAGCAAGGTCAGGTCGTCCGAGGCCTCGGCTCCGGCGACGAAGCCGCGCACGTCCTCGCGGACGGCCTCGACCTGGGCGGCCGGCGTCGCCTCCGGGCCGAGGGAGGCGATCGCCGCCGCGAAACGGCCGGTGCCGTAGAGGGCGCCGTGCCCGTCCATGGCTTCAGTGATGCCATCGGTGACGACGGCCAGGGTATCTCCGGTGGCCAGCCGGAAATGCTGCGCCGGATAGGGGAAGTCCTCCAGCACGCAGAGGGGCGGGCCGCCCTCTCCGGTCAGTTGCTCGGGAGGGACCCCGGTGCCGTGGCGCCACGGGGGATCGTGGCCGGCATTGCAAAGGGCCAATTCGCCGGATTCCACGTCGAGGATGCCGGCGAGCATGGTGACGAAGAGCATTTCCGGGTTTTCCCGCGACAGTTCCTCGTTGGCGCAACGGACGATTTCCGCGATGCCGGCCTCGCCGCGCAGGGCGACGCTCTTTCCGAGAGCCTTGGCGACGGCCATGAACAGGCTTGCCGGCACGCCCTTTCCCGAAACGTCGCCGACCACGAAGAACAGGCGGCGCTCGTCGAGCATGAAGAAATCGTAGAGGTCGCCGCCGACTTCCCGGGCGGGTTCCAGGGTGGCGGCGATCTGGAAGCGGGTCTCGCCGGGAAAGGCCTTGTCGGCCTGGGGCAGGGAACCGAGCTGGATGCGGCGGGCGGCGGCCAACTCGCCGGCCACCCTGGCGGCCGCCTCCCTTTCCCGGTGCAGGGCGGCCTCGGCCACCCGGCGCTGCCGGTCCGCCTCGATGAAGACGCTGGACAACAGGCTGCCGAAGACGATGTTGAGGGCAGCGAACACGCTGGCTGCGTCGAGCAACAGGCCCGTGGTGCGGAAGAGGGCGAAGCCGAGGCCGAACAGGACGACGAACAGGATGGTGGCCAGCAGGGTGGCGATGCGGGGACGGACGTTGGGCACGGCCCAGATCAGGAAGAGCCCGCCGACCAGCAGCAGGACCGTCTCCAGCCAGGGCATCCAGGCCGGACGGAGCAGGAAACGGCCATCGAAGAAGCTTTCCAGGACCTGGGCCTGGATATCGATGCCGGGGACATGTTCCCTGAGCGGTGTGGTCCGGGTGTCCATGAGGCCGAATCCCGTGAGGCCAACCAGGACCAGCTTGCCCTCCACCCGGTCGGCGGGAACCTGCCCTGCCAGGACGTCGGCGGCCGACACATAGCGGTCCTCCAGGGCCGGGCCGAAGTGCAGCCAGATCTCCCCGTTCGGTTGGGTGGGCACCGTCAGATCTGCGACGCGGACATTGTCGATGCCGGCCAGGCCGACGCCTACTTCCACTGCCGTCGAGCCCGTGGCCACCCGCAACATTTCCATGGCCAGGGAGGGGAGCAGGGCATCGCCGACCGCCATGACCAAGGGGATCCGTCGCACCACGCCGCCTTCAAGATCCACCGAGAGAAGAGCCTGCCCGGCGGCGGCGGCCTGCAGTTCGGGCAGGCTGGCGAGGACGAAAGGAAACTGCCGGACGTGGGGCAGGGCATCGCCGCCATCCACCCGCAGGGGGACGCTGCGCAGGCCGCGGCTGGTGGTCAGGGTCTCGAAGTCGAAGCCGGCGGCACCCAGCACCGTGGGCACGCGGCGCAGGGCATCGGCGAGTTGCGCGTCCTGCCTCGGCAGGGCCCGGAGGGACTTGCCCAAGGTGGCGATGCCTTCCGGAAGGCGCGCGGCGAGGGCTTCTGGAGAGGTGCCGTCGGCCTCCGGCATGTAGATGTCGAGGCCGATGGCGGCCGGCCCGAGGCGGGCGATGGCCTCGATCAGGGCGGCCAGGCGGTCCCTCGGCCAAGGCCATTGGCCCAGGGTCTTGAGGCTCTTCTCGTCGATCTCGACGATGACCGCCGGGGCAGATTGCCGCTCGCGCGGAAACACCCGCTGGTAGCGGTCGAACAGGGCGAGTTGGCCGATCTGGAAGGGCGACCATTGGGGCAGTTGCAACAGGACCGCCAGGCCGGCGAGCAGGGCGACGGCGGCCGGCCGCCCGCGTCCGGCATGGAAGGTCCGGCGAAGCACGGCGAGGATACGCATCAGCACCGCCGCCGCTCCTGCCCTAGAGGCTTATCTCCAGGCCGTCCCAGGCGGCGTCCACCACCAGGGGCGGGCCGGCACGGGTGATCTCATCGTAGCGGCGGGTTTCGGCCAGGACGCGGGCGATCTGGGTGTCGTCGTAGGCCGGCTCGTGATGGTAGAGGCAGAGCCGCCGCGCGCCGGCGAGCTGGCAGAGTTCGACGCCGACGATATTGCTCGAATGTCCCCAGTCGGCCTTCACCGAGATGGCGTCGGCCAATGAATACATGGCGTCGAAGACCACCAGGTCGGCGTCCCGGAAGAACTCGATGAAACCCTGGCGTTCCTCCGGGCGGTCGAGCTTGTGCTCGGAATCGGTCGAATAGACCAGCGTCCGGCCTCCGTCGCCGAGCCGCCAGCCGTAGGAATCGCCGGCATGGAGCTGCTTCTTGGCCCGCACCGTGAGACCCGCGATCCGGTAGTCCCGGCCGGGCTCCAGGACGTCGAACTCGATCTTGGCGGCCAGTTGGTCGAATTCCACCGGAAAGGAGGGGGCCGCCTGCTGGCGGCGGAAAGCGTGTTCCACCCCGGCATGGCAGCTGTGGACGACGATGCGGTTGCCGGGGATATAGACCGGGGTGAAGAAGGGGAAGCCCATGATGTGGTCCCAATGCAGGTGGGACATGAACACATGGTAGGTGCGGGGGCTTCCCGGCCCGAAGCGGCGGAGAAAATCCCCCGCCAGGGGGCGCGCACCGCTCCCCATGTCCAGTATGACCGGCTCTTCACCGCCGGTATCGACTTCGACGCAGCTGGAGTGTCCGCCGAAGGTGCCCGAGACGTCGAAACCGAGGGCATCCACGTAGTCCTCGATGGCCGCGTCAGTATCCAGGGGGGCGCCGGCCGCCGCCCGGTCTCGGGCTCCGGCCAGGGCGGCGACGATCTTCGCCCGGACCTGGGGGGCGGTGATGGATACCGGGATCGAGCCCCGGGTGCCCCAGAAACGGACCTTCACGCGGGGGCCGCCAGGGCGGTGACGGCCGCCGCTACGCTGTCGTAGGTCTTGAAGACCAGGATGAAGCGGCTGATCTCGAACACCTCGCGGACCAGCGGCGTCAGGGCCGCGATGGCAATCCGACCGTCCTGGGCCGTCACCTGACGGGAGGCGAGCATGAGGACCCGCAGTCCCACGGAGGAGATGTATTCGACGCCGGAGAAATCGAGGACGATCGACACATTGCCTGCCCGGCACTCCGGAAGGTGGGACGCCAGGGCCGCCTGGAACTCGTCGGCATGGGCATGGTCGATGCGACCTGCCGGAGCGAGGATGCGGACTTGGCCTTCCTGGCGGGATGGGAGTTCCATGGCATGAGGGGCGAGGGTCGTGTCCCGATTATATGCGGAGCCGAAAACGGAAAGGGGCACTTGCGTGCCCCTCGATCCCGGCCCTGCGGAACCTCCCGGTCAGGCGCGCTTGCGCCGCGCGGCCGCTCCCAGCAGGCCGAGTCCGGCCAGCATCATGGCATAGGTCTCGGGCTCGGGCACCGCGGCGACGCCGAAGGCCTGGAACTCGGACACGGAGTCGCAGCAGTCGCCGCCAGGGCCGTCAGCGATGCGGAAGGCGGTGGCTCGGACCGACGCGAATGTGATGGTGTTTTGCGCCATACCCCATCCGGCCGTTACGGGATCGATGTCGGCGATGAAGTTCCAGTTGCCGGCGGTGTCCCGGTAGGTCACACGGTAAAGGTCGTTGTTGTCGGCCTGCAAGGTGATCTTGGTCACGTCGAAGGCGCCGCCCAGGTCTACCTGGACGTAGGGGTCGTTGGTCGCGCTGACGTACCAGAAGACGGTGCCGAGGTTCCATTGCCGGCCGTCGGGGAGGAAGATTCCGTCGGTGACGGTGGAGGGCCAATCCAGGCTGCCGTCTCCCCAGGTGCTGGAAGAGCCGCCGAAGGCGCCGCCACCCACGGTGACGGTCTTGCCCAGGGCGATGTTGGTTTCGGCATGGGCGCCGGTGGCCACGATGGCCATGGCGACGGCGGATGCAAGGGCGAGTTTCTTCATGATTCCTCCAAGAGTTTGCAGGGCCCCGTTCGACGGGAGTTTGCGTCGCAGGATAGCAAGGCGGGCAAGAGGGTCAATAGTCCGTTCGGACTAGGAGTCCCCGCGGCAGTGGGTCTTGTCGGAACACGGCGCCCGGAAGCGGGCATCGACGTGGCCTTGGCCGCCGGAGGTTGCCCGGTGGTGCCTGGAACCGATGCCGGCCATCGTTTCCCCTGTCGCCGCACGGGTCTGGCAGAATTGCCCGATGGTCGCGCTCCCCTCCAAACTGCCCGCCGTCGGCACCACGATATTCACGGTCATGTCCCGGCTGGCCGCGGAGCATGGGGCCATCAACCTGTCCCAGGGATTCCCGGATTTCTCGCCGCCCGCCCGTCTTACCGAGCGGGTGGCCCACCACATGGCGGCCGGGGCCAACCAGTACGCGCCCATGGCCGGGGTGGGCCGGTTGCGGGAGGCGATTGCCGGCAAGGTGCAGTGCCTGTACGGGGCCTCCTACGATCCCGAGACCGAGGTCACCGTGACCGCCGGCGCCACCCAGGCCCTGTTCACTGCAATCGCCGCCTGCGTGCGGCCGGGCGACGAGGTGATCGTCTTCGCGCCGGTCTACGATTCCTACGTGCCTGCCATCGAAGTGGTCGGCGGGCGGGCCGTGTTCGCCCGCCTGCGGCATCCGGACTACCTGCCCGACTGGGATGAGGTACGTTCCCTCGTCACGGCGCGCACGCGCATGATCGTCTTCAATTCGCCCCACAACCCGACCGGCACGGTTTGGTCGGCCGGGGACCTGGAACGGCTGGCGGAACTGGTCCGCGGCACGGACATCGTGCTCCTCGCCGACGAGGTCTACGAGCACGTGGTCTTCGACGGCCGCCGTCACGAGAGCGTCGCGCGCCGGGCGGACTTGCGGGAGCGTAGCTTCGTTGTCTCCAGCTTCGGCAAGACCTACCACGTGACCGGCTGGAAGGTCGCCTACTGCCTGGCCCCGGCCCCCCTCTCGGCCGAGTTCCGGAAGGTGCATCAGTTCAATGTGTTCGCGGTCAATCACCCGATGCAGGCGGCCATCGCCGACTTCATGGCCGAGTCGCCGGATTTCGCCACCGGGCTCGCCGGCTTCTACCAGGACAAGCGGGACTTCTTCCGGCGTCAGCTGGCCGGCTCGCGCTTCGAGCCCTTGCCCTGCGCCGGCACCTATTTCCAGTTGTGCGGCTACGGGAGGATCAGCGACGAACCGGACACGGAGTTCGTCCGGCGCCTGACCCGTCAGCACGGCGTTGCCGCGATTCCCGTCTCCGTCTTCATGCCGGACGGCGAGGACCATCGGGTGATCCGTTTCTGCTTCGCCAAAGGCGAGGAGACGCTGGCCGCCGCCGGAGAACGGCTGCGCGGGGTCTGACCGCCGCCGACGGATGGGGGGCGTGCCGGGCAATCGAAGGAGCCGGGGGGGGGGCGGCGGGGCGGCGGCGCGGGGGGCAGAAATAGCGCGGGG
>JBPOHD010000058.1:0-13550 GCA_052035955.1 Pseudomonadota bacterium | reverse complement strand
CGGGCATCGCGGCGGGCGCCTTTTCCTCCCTGACGACGCCAAACGCGCCCGACGCGCGGGCGGCCAGCGGCCGCGCGGCGCTGGCCGAGGTGGCCGAGCAGGCCGGGGTGCTGCGCCTCGCCGCGGCCCACGCCGACGCCCTGCGGTTGGCCGTTCGAGGCGAATTTGCCTTCCGCACCCTGGCCGAAGCCGAAGCGGTCGCCGGCCTGCTGGCCGCCCTTTGTCCGGTTCGCGACCTGGCGGCCATGGGCCTCTCCGAACTGTTCTTCAACGCGGTGGAACATGGCAACCTGGCCATCACCTACGCCGAGAAGTCCCGGTTGAAGAAGGAGGACGCCTGGGAGCGCGAGATCGCCGATCGCCTCGCCGACCCGGTCCTCGGCACCCGGCGGGCCACCGTTGAGTTCGACCGCAAGCCGGGGAGGATCGTCTTCACGATCACCGACCAGGGCAGCGGTTTCGACTGGAACGCCTACCTGGATTTCGACGCCGAGCGGGCCACCGATCCCAACGGCAGGGGCATTGCCATGGCCCGTCGGCTGGCTTTCGCGTCGCTCGAGTACCGGGCGCCCGGCAACGTGGTCGTGGCCGCCGTCGACCTCCCGGGCGGTTTCTGATGGTCGCCAACTTCCAGTCCGGCTTCGGGAAGACCCTCGACAGCCCGACCGAGGAGGCGGCGCTGCGGGTCCTGGCGGTGGACGATTCCGCCGCCAACCGGCAGGTCCTGAAGGTCTTCCTGCAGCGCCTGGGATTCGAGGTCCTGCTCGCCGAAAACGGTGCCGAAGGCGTGGACCGGTTTGCCGCCACCCAGCCCGACATCGTCCTCATGGACGTGATGATGCCGGTCATGGACGGCTACGAGGCGACCCGCCGCATCAAGGCGAATTCCGGCGACCGCTGGGTACCGGTGGTCTTCCTCTCCGCGCTCGACAAGGAGGAGAACCTGGTCGCCGGCCTCGAAGCGGGCGGCGACGACTACCTGCCCAAGCCGATCAACTTCACCATCCTCGACGCCAAGCTCCGCTCGGTGACCCGGGCCGTCCGCTTCCAGCGGCGCATGGAGGAAAACCGGCGCCGCATGCAGGTGATCGGCGACAGCCTCATGGACGCCCTGATCGTGATCGACGAGCGGGGCATCATCCAGACCTGCAATACGGCGACCGAGCCCATGTTCGGCTATGGCGTGGAGGAACTGGTCGGGCGCAACGTCGCGGTGCTCACCGACGAGCCGGATGCCTCGCGCCATGACGATTACATCAGGCGCTACCTGGCCACCGGCGAGGCGCGCATCATCGGCTCCGGCGGCCGGCAATTGTCCGGGCGCCGCAAGGATGGCACCGTGTTCCCGATCGACCTCAGCGTCAGCGAGGTCCATCTGGCCGAGGGGCGCAATTTCGTCGGCATCATCCGCGACATCACGCAGCGAAAGGCCGCCGAGGAGCGGGAGCGCAGCTACCGGGAGCAGTTGCAGGACTACTACGACCGCCAGGAACAGGAGAACGCGCTCGCTCACACCATCCTGCGGCGGCAGATAGAGCGCCCCGAGCTCGATGATCCGGCGGTGCACCAGTGGATGCTGCCGGCGGCCAATTTCAGCGGTGACGTGGTGGCCGCTGCCCGCGCCGCGGACGGGCGGCTCTATGCCATGCTGGCCGACGCGACGGGCCACGGCCTGGCCGCCGCCATCAGCGCGCTGCCGACCCTGGCGGTGTTTTACGCCATGGCGCCGCGAGGCTTGCCCCTGGTCGAGATCGCCCGCGAGCTCGACCGCAAGGTCGCCGAGTCGGTTCCCAAGGGCCGATTCGTGGCGGCCACCCTGCTATGCGTCGATGCGGTCGCCCGCAAGGCCCATGTCTGGGTGGCCGGCATGACCGATGTCCTGGTACTCGACCCGGCCGGGCAGGTGGTGACCCGCATTCCCTCGCGGCACCTGCCGCTCGGGATCGCCGAGACGGAGGTCGATCCGCCGGACGTGGTCGACCTCCAGGGCGAATTCCAGTTCGCCCTCTACTCGGACGGCCTGGTGGAGGCAACCGATGCCGGTGGCGAGCCGTTCGGTTCCGGGCGCCTGGAGAAAACCCTCTCCATGGCGGCCTCCGGCCAGCGCCTGGCCGCGGTACGCGGTGCGCTGGCGTCCTACATGGCCGACTCCGTGCCCCACGACGACGTTTCACTGCTGCTGGTGGATTGCCTGGCCTAGTTCTTGCACCCTCCGCGTCATGGAGGGTTCCCATTGCTGAATGTGCTGGTCATCGACGATTCCGAATCCCGGGCCGGGGAAATCTGCGCCGGGCTGGCCCTGGCCGGCCATCGGGTCGCCGCCCTGCTGCCTTCCGCCCTGGATCTGCCCGGGCGCGTCGAAGCCCTGCGCCCCGACATCATCCTGATCGGCACCGATTCGCCGACGCGCGACACCCTGGAACACCTGGCCGTCGTCAACGAGGCCATGCCGCGTCCGGTCATCATGTTCTCCCGCAAGGGCGACTCGGCCATGATCCGCAAGGCCATGAAAGCCGGCGTCTCCGCCTACATCGTGGACGGTCTGGCGGCCCAGCGCATCCAGCCGGTGATCCAGGTGGCCATCGCCCGCTTCGAGGAGTATCAGGAGCTTCGGCGGGAACGCGACGATGCGACACGCAAGCTCTCCGACCGCATCCTCGTCGATCGCGCCAAAGGGGTCCTGATGAAGGCCCGCGACCTGGACGAGGATGCCGCCTACAAGGCCCTGCGCAAACTGGCCATGGATCGCGGACAGCCCCTCGCAGAGGTCGCCAGGACCGTCATCGACATGGCCAAGCTGCTGCTCTGATTCCGGCACCGCCTGTCCTTGGTGCGCCTGCGTCGGATATTGCACCGCAATAGTGCGATGCCCGGCGGGGCTCGATGGTCCCGGAGCGGTCTCCAAGCCATTGATCCACAAGCAGCATCGCCCTGGTGCCGGCAATGGCACAGGGGTTGCTAAGCAGAAGTCAACGCAAGACCAAGGGCGGTCAGCGTATTTGTCGCGGGACAACGGCGTCCTGCCCCGCAGAGGCCACGAGCCATCTGCGGGGCGGAGACGCCGATTTTTTTTTTGCCTTGACGGAGATTGGAGCGTGAAATGGACAAGAACAACCCCCTTGCCATGCCGGCCGACGCCGGCCGTCGCGAGTTCCTTCGCGGTGCGACCGGCCTCGTCGCCGGCGCGGGCCTGATGGCCATGGTGCCCCCCGGCACGAGAAGCGGCGCCTGGGCCGCCGGCTCCGATGCGCCCGAGAAGAAGGAGGTCCGCATCGGCTTCATCCCCCTGACCGACTGCGCCTCCGTCGTCATGGCCGCCGTGAACAAGTTCGACGAGAAGTACGGCATCAAGATCATTGCTTCCAAGGAGGCCTCCTGGGCGGCCGTCCGCGACAAGCTGGTCAATGGCGAACTGGACGCCGCCCACGTGCTCTACGGCCTGGTCTACGGGGTCCAATTGGGCATCGGCGGGCCCAAGAAGGACATGGCGGTCCTGATGACCATAAACAACAACGGCCAGGCCATCACCCTGTCCAACCAGCTCCGCGACAAGGGCGCCACCGACGGCGCCGGCCTGGCGAAGCTGATCGCCAGGAAGGAGCGCGAGTACACCTTCGCCCAGACCTTCCCCACCGGCACCCATGCCATGTGGCTCTACTACTGGCTGGCCGCCCATGGCATCAACCCGATGCGGGACGTCAAGGTCATCACCGTGCCGCCGCCCCAGATGGTGGCCAACATGCGGGTCGGCAACATGGACGGCTACTGCGTCGGCGAACCCTGGAACAACCGGGCCATCGTGGACAACATCGGCTTCACCGCCGTCACCACCCAGGACATCTGGGTCGACCACCCCGAGAAGGTCCTCGGCACCACCGCCGAATTCGTCCAGAAATATCCGAACACGGCCCGCGCCATGACGGCCGCCGTGCTGGAGGCCGGGCGCTGGATCGACGCCTCGAAGTCGAACATCTTCAAGACCGCCGAGACCATTGCCCAGAAGGCCTACGTCAACACGGACATGGACGTCATCCAGGAGCGCCTGCTCGGCCGCTACAAGAACGGCCTGGGCAAGAGCTGGGACGACAAGAACCAGATGAAGTTCTTCAACGACGGCGCGGTGAACTTTCCCTACCTGTCGGACGGCATGTGGTTCATGACCCAGCACCGGCGATGGGGCCTCGTCAAGGAGGAGCCCGACTACCTGGCCGTGGCCCGGAAGGTCAATCGCATCGACATCTACCGGCAGGCCGCCGAAGCGGCGGGCGTTCCCTTGCCGAAGGGCGAGATGCGCAGCCACAAGTTCATCGACGGCGTCACCTGGGACGGCAAGGATCCGAAGAAGTACGCCGCGTCCTTCAAGGTCGCCGCGGCCTGAGCGCGCGGCAAACAGGAGAACAGCCATGAGCAGCGTCATCGCATTGAAGCCGGCGGCCACCGTGGTCGCCGATCCCGATCCCGTACCGGTCGCCCCGCCGGCAGGCGAGGCCGCTGCCATCGGTTCTCCCGAGGTGCCGCCGCAGGATTCCGCGGCGGCCGAATGGCGGCGCCGCGGCCGCGAGGTGGCGATGGCCGTCATCCCGCCCGTGTTCGGCATCGCCCTGCTGGTCGGCATCTGGGCCCTCGTCGCCATCAAGAGCGGCAGCATCCCCGGCCCCGGCCAGACCTGGGCGGCCGCCGTCAAGCTCTTCTCCGATCCCTTCTACCGCAACGGCCCGAACGACCAGGGCATCGGCTGGAACGTGCTCTCCTCCCTGCAGCGGGTCGGCATCGGCTTCGGCATCGCGGCCCTGGTCGGCATTCCCCTGGGCTTCGTGCTGGGGCGCTTCCGCTTCATGGCGGGAATGCTGGAACCCGTCATCAGCCTGCTGCGCCCGGTGTCTCCCCTGGCCTGGCTGCCCATCGGCCTGCTGGTGTTCAAGAAGGCGGACCCGGCGGCCACCTGGACGATCTTCATCTGCTCCATCTGGCCCATGATCCTCAACACCGCCCAGGGCGTGCAGCGGGTTCCCCAGGATTACCTGAACGTGGCCCGGGTGCTCAATCTTCCCGAGTGGAAGGTGGTGACCAGGATCCTGTTCCCGGCCGTGTTGCCCTACATGCTGACCGGCATCCGCCTGTCCATAGGCACCGCCTGGCTGGTCATCGTCGCGGCCGAGATGCTGACCGGCGGCGTCGGCATCGGATTCTGGGTCTGGGACGAGTGGAACAACCTCAAGGTCGAGCACATCGTCATCGCCATCTTCGTCATCGGCGCCGTCGGCCTGATCCTCGAGCAGATGCTGCTCCTGCTCGCCCGCCGATTCACCTACGAGAACCGTTGATCCCGTCCGACCGGAAAGGAAGCCACCATGAACAAGCCCCTCGTCAAGATCGAACGGGTCGGCCAGACCTTCGACACCAAGCAGGGCCGATTCACGGCCCTGCGCGACATCGACCTGGAGATCCGGGCCGGCGAGGTCGTCTCACTGATCGGCCATTCGGGATGCGGCAAGAGCACCCTGCTCAACCTGATCGCCGGCCTGACGCGGCCCACCACGGGCGTCCTTCTGTGCGACGGCCGCGAGATCGCCGGGCCGGGCCCCGAGCGGGCCGTCGTCTTCCAGAACCACTCCCTCCTGCCCTGGATGAGCTGTTTCGACAACGTCTTCCTCGGCGTCGAACGGGTGTTCGGCGGCCGCGAGAAGAAGGCGGCGCTGCGCGAGCGCACGCGGGCGGCCCTCGAGCTGGTGCATATGGGCCATGCCATGGACAAGTTCCCCCACGAGGTTTCGGGAGGAATGAAGCAGCGCGTGGGCATTGCCCGGGCCTTCGCCATGGAACCCAAGATCCTGCTCATGGACGAGCCCTTCGGCGCCCTCGACGCCCTCACCCGGGCCAGCCTGCAGGACGAGTTGACCAACGTGATGGAGAAGACGGGCGCCACCGTCGTCATGGTGACCCACGACGTGGACGAGGCCGTCCTCCTGTCCAATCGCATCGTCATGATGACCAACGGACCGGCGGCGACCATCGGCGAGATCCTGGCCGTGGGCATCCCGCGACCGCGCGACCGCCTGGCCCTGGCCGGCGACCGGGAGTTCGCCGCCTGCCGCGCGGCCGTCCTCGATTTCCTCTACCGGAAGCAACTCAGGAAGGCCGCCTGACCGGCGCCGGGGAGGCCGGCGCGAGTCGGGCGCCCCTGCGCGGCCCGCCGGACGGATTTCCGCGCCGGGGGTGGAGGCTATAATCGGCCTTCATTTCCGGAGGATTCCATGACCCAGGTAGCCGACCCGGCGCGCCTCGCCCGCGCCCTTGCGCTCTTCGACGCCGCCAACGCGGAGGATCCCCGCCAGGAGACCGATCCGGCGAGCGGCCAGCCGGTCCCCAGGGAACTGCTCTACGGGCGCCGGATGAGCGAGATGCTCGATCGCTTCGTTCCCGATGCGCCGGAGGCGGTGCGCCTTGCGGTGCGCGCCCAGCACATCCAGCGCTGGAAGAGTCCGCGGGACAGCCACCCCATGGATCGCGCCGGTTACCTGCAGTGGCGCACCCAGCTCTACAAGTTCCACGCCGAGACGGCCGGTCGCCTGATGGCCGAGGCCGGCTACGACGAGGCGATGATCGAACGCGTGAAGACCGCCGTCGGCAAGAAGGGCATCAAGGTGAACCCCGAGTCCCAGATGCTGGAAGACGTGGCCGACCTGGTGTTCATCGAGCATTACATGCTTGGCTTCGCGGGCCAGAAGGCGGACTACCCCGAGGAGAAGTGGCTGGACATCATCCGCAAGACCTGGAAGAAGATGTCCGACGATGCCCACGCCTTCGCCCTTTCCGGAAAGCTGAAGCTGCCCGAGCCCCTGGTGCCCCTGATCACCCGGGCCATCGCCGGCTGAGGCCGTCACGCAAAGGGAGGCTGGCATGGACATCGGATTCATCGGTCTCGGCCTGATGGGGCGGCCCATGGCCCTGCACCTGGCGCGGGCCGGGCATGGCCTGCATCTCTGGGCGCGGCGGCCGTCCAGCCTGGAACCCTTCCGGGACGTCGGCGCGCGGGCGCACGTGAGCGCCGCCGCCCTGGCCGGCCACGCGGAGGTCGTCTTCACCATGGTCGCCGATGCGCCGGACGTGGAACAGGTCGTCCTGGGCGAGGGAGGCGTTGCCGAAGGGGGGCGCCCCGGATTGACGGTGGTGGACATGTCGACCATCAACCCGGACGCCGCACGGCGCATTGCCGCCGCCCTGGCCGGGAAGGGCATCGCCTTCCTCGATGCGCCGGTGTCCGGTGGCGAGGTCGGCGCCATCAACGCCAGCCTGACCATCATGGTCGGCGGCGATCCGGCGTCCTTCGAGAAAGTGAAGCCCCTGCTGGAATGCATGGGCAAGTCGGTGAACCTGATCGGGCCGTCCGGGGCCGGCCAGGTCGCCAAGGCCTGCAACCAGATCCTGACCGGCGTCGGCGTCGCCGCCGTGGCCGAGGCCTTCAACTTTGCCCGCCGCAGCGGCGTCGATCCGGCCCGGGTCCGCGAGGCCCTGCTCGGCGGTTTCGCCTATTCCCGGATCCTCGAGAACCACGGCCAGCGCATGCTGGATCGGAATTTCAAGCCCGGCTTCAAGGCCTGGATGCACCAGAAGGACATGCGCATCGTCATGGAGGAGGCGCATCGCCTCGGCCTCATGCTGCCGTCGGCGGCGGCGACGGCCCAGCTGTTCAACGGCATGGTCGGCAGCGGCATGGGCGAGGAGGATTCGATCGCCCTCCTGCGGCTGCTGGAGCGCATGAGCGGCGGCGAGTAGGCACGCCATGGAGGTCGGCGTCATCGGCCTGGGCGCCATGGGGCGGCCCATGGCGGAAAACCTGCTGCGCGCCGGACACCGGGTCGCCGTCTTCGCCCGGCGGCCCGAGGCCCGCCAGCCCCTGGTCGATGCCGGCGCCATCGACTGCACGAGTCCCGCGGAAGCGGCGCGACAGGCGGAAGTCGTCTTCTGCGTGGTGACCGGGAATGCCGACGTGGAGGCCGTGGCCCTGGGCCCGCAGGGCGTTGCCGCCGGCGCCGCGCCCGGCACGGTGTTCGTGGACATGAGCACGATCGCCCCGGCGGTCGCCCGGCGGATCGGAGACCGGCTGGCGGACCGCCGGATCGCCATGCTCGATGCACCCGTTTCCGGCGGCGCCGTGGGCGCCCGGGCGGCGACCCTGGCCATCATGGTGGGCGGCGACCCGGAAGTCCTCGACCGGGTGCGCCCGCTCTTCGCGGTGCTCGGCAAGACGGTCGTGCATGTCGGGCCGCGCGGCGCCGGCCAGGTGGCCAAGGCCTGCAACCAGATGATCATGGTGGCGGCCATCGAGGCCTGTGCCGAGGCGGCGCGACTGTCGGCGGCCTCCGGCGTCGATTTCGCCCGCGTGCGCGAGGCCATGCTCGGGGGTTCGGCCGGGTCTCGGGTCCTGGAGGTGTTCGGCGGCAGGATGGCGGAGCGCGATTTCGCGGCCGGGGTCGAGGCGCGCCTGCACCACAAGGACTTCGCCATCCTGCACGGCGAGGCGGCGGCGGCCGGGGTGCCGCTGCCGGTGGCGGCGACGGTATGGCTGCAGTTGAATGCCCTGATGGCCCTCGGCTGGGGCACCCAGGACAGCGCCGCGCTGCTCCGGGTCCTCGAATCGGCCGGAGGCGAACCGCGATGAACGGCAACGGACGGGCGGGGACCGAAGGCCAGGAGGCGGTGGGCGACGGCGGCATCCATGCCCTGCTCGAGTTCCGCGCCATCCTCGAGAACGCGACCGTCGGCATCCTCTTCACCCGCAACCGGGTGGTGGTGCGCGCCAATCCCCTGGCCGCCCAGATGTTCGGCTACTCCCTCGACGAGTTCATCGGACTGCCCGGCCAGGCCCTCTATCCCTCGGAGTCCGCCTATTCCAACGTCGGCGCCACCGCCGGTCCCGTGCTTGCGGAAGGCAAGCCCTTCCGGGACGAGATCGAGATGCGCAGGCGGGACGGCAGCGACTTCTGGTGCCGCATTTCGGCCAAGGCCGTCAATCCCAGGCGCACCCAGGACGGCACCATCTGGATCATGGAGGACGTCACCGAGGACCTGCGCATGCGGGAAACCCTGGCCCGCACGACCGGGGAACTCTCCATCATCCTCGAGACTGCCGTGCTCGGCATCGCCGTCGTCCGGCACCGCCGCACGGAACGCTGCAACCGCCGGTTCGAGGAGTTGTTCGGTTACGCCCCGGGGGAAATGGATGGCCTGTCCACCCGCGCCTGGTACGTCACCGACGAGGACTACGAGGGCATTGGCGCCTCGGCGTATCCCGACCTGCTGGCCGGAAACCGCCACCAGCGGGACCAGAAGTTCCGGCGCAAGGACGGAAGCGTGTTCTGGGGCCGGCTTTCCGGGCGCGCCTTCTCGCAGGCGGAACCGGACGAGGGCAGCGTCTGGATGCTCGAGGACATCACCGAGGAGCGGGAGGCCGCCGAGCGCCTGCGCCTGTCCCACGAGGAACAGCGGACCATCTTCGACAACGCGGCGGTCGGCATCATGTTCGTCCGCGAGCGCACCGTGCGGCGAAGCAACCGCAAGCTCGAGGAGATCTTCGGCTACGGCGAGGGGGAACTGGTCGGCCGTTCTACCCAGGTCTTCTACCCGACCTACGAGGAATACCGGGACCATGGCCAGCGCGCCTACGAGGCCATCCTGCGCGGCGCCACCTTCATCGGCGAGACCCGCGTCCGGCGCAAGGACGGTACCGTCTTCTGGGTTCGCGCCACCGGTCGCGGCATCGACATCCACGGTACCGATGCCGATACCGACGTCGTGTGGATCTTCGAGGACGTCACCGAACGGCACAAGGCCGAGGCGGCGCTGATCGCGGCCCGGGACGAACTCGAGAGCCGCGTCGTCGAACGTACCGCCGAGCTTGCCACCGCGAATTCCCAGCTCCAGGAGGAGATCTTCGAGCGCATGCAGGCGGAGCAGCGGATCTGGCACCTAGCCCATCACGACGTCCTGACCGGGCTGCCGAACCGGGCCTTGCTGCTCGACCGCCTGAAGCAGGCGCTGGCCGCCGCCGAACGCTATCGTTATCGGGTCGCCGTGCTGTTCGTGGACCTCGACCGGTTCAAGGCCATCAACGACACCCTCGGCCATGCCGTCGGCGACGCCCTGCTGGTCCAGGTGGCCGCCCGGCTGACCGCCGCGGTCCGCGCCGTGGACACGGTCTCCCGGCTGGGGGGGGACGAGTTCGTGCTGGTCCTCCAGGAAGTTGCCGCCCCCGATGACGTCGTGCTGATCGCCGAGAAGATCGTCGCCGCCCTGGCGCCCCCGGTGCAGATAGACGGCCACGACCTGCGCATCACGCCGTCGGTCGGGGTGAGCCTCTATCCCGACGACGGCGCCGACCCCTACGACCTGATGAAGAACGCCGATACGGCCATGTACCATGCCAAGGAGCAGGGCCGGAACAACTTCCAGTTCTTCGCGCCGCGCATGAACGAGGCGGCGGCCCGCTTCTTCAACCTGGAGCATCGCTTGCGCGCCGCCCTCGACCAGGAGGGCCTGCGACTCCAGTACCAGCCCCTGGTGGACCTGGATGCCGGCAGGGTCTGCGGCCTGGAGGCCCTGGTGCGCTGGCACGATCCCGAGCACGGCGTCATCTCGCCGGCGGAGTTCATCCCGGTCGCCGAGGAGACCGGGCTCATCGTCCCGATCGGCGAGTGGGTGCTGCGCGAGGCCTTGCGGCAGAACCGGCGCTGGCAGGAGGCGGGATTTCCCGCCCTGCCCATTTCCGTCAACCTCTCGCCGCGGCAGTTCGGCCAGAGGGGCCTCGTGGAAACGGTGCGCCACGCCCTGGACGAGGCGGGGCAACCCGCCTCCCTGCTGGAACTGGAGATCACCGAATCCAGCCTGATGCACGACGTGGACGAGACGCGGACCAGGTTGTCCGAGCTTGCGGAGATGGGCGTGCGCATTGCCATCGACGATTTCGGCACCGGTTATTCGAGCCTCGCCTACCTGAAGCGCTTCCAGGTCCACAAGCTCAAGGTCGACCAGAGCTTCGTGCGTGGGCTGGGGGCCAGCCGGGATGACGCGGCCATCATCGCCGCCATCCTCGGACTTGCCCGCTCCATGGGGGTCGACGCCCTCGCCGAGGGCGTCGAGACCTGGGAGCAGCTGCAGATGCTGATGGCGGCCGGCTGCCGCAAGTTCCAGGGCTACCTGTTCGCGCGCCCGATGGACCCGACGGCCACCGACGAGCTGTTCACGCCGTCCGCCCTCCATGGCGAGCGGCCCGATGCGGGCGGCAGCGCGGCTCGTGCATAATCGACTTTTTCGAAAGGAAAGCCCATGAGCGAAGCGTTGCGATCCACCACCACGGCCAATGGCCTCGTCATCGAGGATTTCAGCGACGGCGCCGGCGACGAGGCCGTTCCCGGTAAGCGGGTCTCGGTGCATTACACCGGCTGGCTGACCGACGGCCGCAAGTTCGATTCCAGCAAGGACCGCAACGAGCCCTTCGAGTTTCCCCTCGGGGCCGGCCATGTGATCTCCGGCTGGGACCAGGGCGTGGCGGGCATGAAGGTCGGTGGCAGGCGCCGGCTGACCATCCCGCCCCAGTTGGGCTACGGCGCCCGGGGGGCCGGCGGGGTGATCCCCCCCAACGCCACCCTGGTCTTCGAGGTCGAGTTGCTGGGCGTCAGGTGAACGGGAAGTGCAGTTCGAGGGTGTTGCGGCCACCGGTGCGGGCGTAGCGCGCCTCGATCGGCAGGGCGCCGATCAGCGCACCGCCGAGGCCGCCGGGACGTCCGGCCCGGACCGCCTCCTCGGCGGTCCCCGGGCCCGAGGCGAGGGGGTTGAAGGGGGGGCCTTCGTCCTGATAGCGCAGGCGCAGGCCTTGGCCGTCGAGGCAGACGTCCATCCAGATGCCCTTGCCTTCGGTACTGCCGCGATAGCCGTGGTTGAGGGTGTTGCTGACCAGTTCCTCGACCACCAGTTCGACGCGCAGGCGCACGGGCCTGGCCACGGCACCGCTCTCGCAGGCCGCCGCCACCGCGGCCAGCATCTGCGGAAGGGCCGATGGAGCGGCGGGAAAACGGGGAAGGGCAGAAGGTTCTGGCATCCGTCGAATTAGAACACGGGAGAAAATCGGAATGAACACACTGGGAACAGCGGGTATCGCCTTCATCGCAGCATGCCTGGCGGGTGCCGCGACGGCCGCCGAGCCGGCGGGCACCGTCAAGACTGTCCGCGGCGCGGTCACCGTAGAACGGGGCGGACAGAGGATCGCTGCCGTGCCCGGCCTGTCCGTCGAGGCCGCCGACCGCGTGCTGACGGGCGTCGACGGGACCATCGGCATCACCTTGCGCGACCAGACCCTGCTGACGGCCGGTCCCAACTCGACGCTGGGTCTGGACAAGTTCGCCTTCAATCCGACGACCCACGCCGGTGAGCTCGACGCGAGCCTGAAGCGCGGCACCCTTGCCGTGGTCTCCGGCAAACTCGCCAAGGCCTCGCCGGAATCCGTCCGTTTCCGGACCGATTCCGTGACCCTGGGCGTGCGCGGGACCGAATTCATCATCGAAGCCGCCGCGGGGGAATGACATGACACCCCTCGTCATCGTCGCCGCCGGCCTGCTGGCATTCGCCCTCAACCACCAGCCCGAGCCCCCGGTCCGGCCGGCGGACAGGGTGATCCTGCTGCCCGATGCCAAGGGTGGCAGCGGCGCGCTGGTCGTCAAGTCGGCAACGGGCGAGCGCCTCCTCGGCGAGGCCTATGCCGCGGCCGACGTCGCGCCCGATGGGCGCATCGAGTCGCGGCGGGAGAGCGCGGACTCGGTGCGCGCCCGCTATGGCGCGCTGCTCGATGCGCAGCCGCCGCGTCCGGTCCAATGGACGGTGAATTTCGTCACCGGCTCCGATCGCCTGACGGCCGAGTCCCGGGCCGTGTTCGGCAAGGTCAAGGAGGAGCTGGCGCGCCGGCCGGCGCCGGAGATCAGCGTCGTCGCCCACACCGACCGGGTCGGCCGCCTGGAGGACAACGACGCCCTGTCCTGGCGGCGCGCCGATGCGGTGAAGGCCGAACTGGTGGAGGCGGGGATCGAGGCCGCGCGCATCGACACCGCCGGGCGCGGCGAGCGCGAGCCCCTGGTGCCGACGGCCGACGAGGTGGCCGAGCCGCGCAACCGGCGGGCCGAGATCAGCGTCCGCTGACCCGGTCCCGGGGACGGGGGCATCGCCCCCGGGCCTGGGGCCGCGGCGGCGAACCCGCCGCCTGACCGAAAAGCAGGCGGTAAGCCTTCCGTCGCGGCGGGCGGGGTTCCCGAGCCTGCCTCAGCCTTCCTCGCGCACGTAGGGTTCCCGAAGCTCGACAGGCGGCGCTGCCCGCCGGCGCATCCGTATGTTCAGCATCTCGACGCAGACCGAGAAGGCCATGGCGAAGTAGATGTAGCCCTTGGGCACGTGGTGGCCGAAGCCGTCGGCGATCAGCACGACGCCGACCACGACCAGGAAGGAGAGGGCCAGCATCTTGATGGTCGGGTGGTCCGAGACGAAGCGGCCGATGGAGGCGGCGA
>JBPOHD010000149.1:0-3515 GCA_052035955.1 Pseudomonadota bacterium | reverse complement strand
AAGGCATCGCGGCGTGACCGCCGCTCCTACAAACGCCGGAGGGCCCGGCCCCGTGTAGGAGCGCCGCATGCGGCGCGATAACGGCCGTCCCGAAAGGCATCGCGGCGTGACCGCCGCTCCTACAAGCCCCGATCGCGCGGCCCCGGTAGGAGCGCCGCCTGCGGCGCGATAACGGCCGTCCCGCTCAGAATCCCCGCATCACCGGCACCTCGCCGCGGACGATCAGGTCCGTCGCCGTTGCCGACCGGACGGCGTCGACGTCGAAGCCCGGGGCGATTTCCCGCAGCAGCAGGCCCTCGTCCACCGGTTCGATCACCGCCATCTCGGTGACGATCAGGTCCACGCGGCGGATCGACGTGAGGGGCAGCGTGCACTCGTCCACGATCTTGGGCTGGCCCTTCGCCGTGTGGGTCATGGCCACGATCACCCGCCGCGCCCCCGTCACCAGGTCCATGGCGCCGCCCATCCCGGGCACCAGGCTGCCGGGCACCATCCAGTTGGCCAGGCGCCCGTGGCGATCCACCTGAAGCCCTCCCAGCACCGTCACGTCGAGGTGCCCGCCCCGGATCAGGCCGAAGGACATGGCGCTGTCGAAGGTCGCCGCCCCGGGAAGCGCGCTGATCGGCCGGCCGGCGGCATCGGTGAGGTCGTCGGATTCCAGGCCCGCCTCGGGCACCGCCTGCATGCCGATGATCCCGTTCTCGGACTGGAAGAAGATGTGCGCATCGGCCGGCACCAGGCCGGCCACCAGCGTCGGCAGGCCGATGCCGAGATTGACGAGGTTGCCGGGTTGCAGTTCCAGCGCCACCCGGCGGGCGATCACCAGCTTTTCATCCATGGGCGTGCCTCCGGTTCACCAGGTGGTCCACCAGCACCGACGGCGTCATGACGTCGTCGGGCGCGATGGTCCCCGTGGGAACGATTTCAGCCGGTTCCGCGATCACCGTGTCGGCCGCCATGGCCATCAGGGGGTTGAAGTTCCTTGCCGTCAGGGCGAAGCTCAGGTTGCCCAGGTGATCGGCGCGCCGGGCATTGATCAGCGCGAAGTCGGCCCGCAGCGGCAGCTCCACGAGGAAGGTCCGGCGATCGATGACGACGGTCGGCTTCCCCTCCGCCACCGAGGTTCCCAGGCCGGTGGGCGTCAGCACGCCGCCGAGCCCGTGGCCCCCGGCGCGGATGCGCTCGGCGAGCGTTCCCTGCGGCACCAGTTCCACCTCGATCTCGCCGGCCAGGAGCTGCCTCTGGGTCTCCGGGTTCGTGCCGATGTGGCTGACCACGGCGCGCTTCACCAGGCGGGCGCCGATCAGCTTGCCGATCCCCACCCCGGGACGCGCGGTGTCGTTGGCGATCACGGTGAGCCCCTTGCGGCCCTGTCGCACCAGTTCGTCGATCAGCCTTGCCGGCGAACCGACGGCCATGAAGCCGCCGATCATGACGGTCGCCCCGTCCGGGATCTTCCCGACCGCATCCTCGATCGTGATGTTCTTGCCCATGCCTTGTCCTTCCCACCCCTGTGACGACATTCCCGGGGAATCGCCCGCGCCCGCCCCGGTGGGCGGTCGAGGCGCCTGAACCCCGGTCGTGGCCGGGAATTTACCGCGTTCCGCGGCTTCCGGCCCGGCAGCGCATTGGAATCGCGCTTCGCTCCCGGGCCTTGCTCCCCGGGCCCGTGCGGAACGGGCGAAACCCGGCGAAAGCGGGGAATTCGATTCGAAGGGGTCGGCAGGGGCACACCCCCTGGACGACGTCGTTCCGGAAACGCCCCGGCCATACCGGCGCGGAGGGCCGCGGTGCGCAGGCCGCTGCTATGATATTGGCAACAATCCGGCGGGGAGGCGGGCATGGACAGGGAGGGGTTCTTCACCGTACCGAGGCTGATGGCGCTCGGCGTCGTCCTGCCCCTCGCCCTCGCCTTCCTCTGGGCCGCCGGCTGGTTCGCCGCCGAGAGCCTGCGCGTGCAGCGGAACTGGCTCGTCGTCGATGCCGTCGTGGCGGACCTCTCCCGGGACGGCATCGTCGGATTCGACCTGCCGCTGCCCTCGGGGACGGTGCGCCAGGAGGCGGACCGGGGCGACGGTTTTTCCGGCGTCAAGGAGGGAGACACCGTGTCCCTCTACGTGAATCCGGCCGACCCGAAGCAGCTGCGGCGCACCGGCGGCGCGGAGCTGTGGATCACGCCCGCCTTCTGCGCCCTGTTCGCTCTGGTCCTCGGCGGCGTCGGCGCCTTCATGGTCTTCCACGACGACGACGCCGAGCTGCGCCGCATGCGCGCCCGCTTCGAGGCGGACCGCGCGGCAGCGGAACGGAATCCGCCGCCGCCGGCCGACGACGGCGGCACCATCGTCCTCCACGAACCGGGCCAGTCCTGGAAGGCCAACGTGTTCTGGGGATTGCTGTTCGGACTGGGCCTCGCGGTGCCGCCCTTCCTCGGCGGCGAAGGCCCGGCCCTGGAGCGCTATGCCATGGTCCTGGCCGGACTGGCGTGGATGGCGTTCATGGCCTATCGCGCCGCCGGCAACTTCGGCAAGACGGTGCGCATCGACATGGCGGAGATCGTCGTTTCGACGCCGCTCGGCGAAAAGCGGGTGCCTTTGCGGGAGGTGAAGCGCGTCAGCCTTTCCGATGTGCGCAAGGAGCTGGCCGACCTGGCGAGCCTGGGCGTGCCGAGCCACAGGCCGAAACCGATGAACACCATGGCGCAGCTTCGGCTCTACAGCCTGCGCGACGCCGACGGCCGGGAACTCCTGCGCCTGGACGGCGAAATGACGCCGAAATCGGAAATGGCCCGCTTCCTGCGCCGGATGGAAACCCTGACCGGGCGGTCGGTCGACCGCGGCTGAGGGCTCGTGAAAAAATTCGTCGCGAGCGCAGGCAGGTCGGGGGCGCCCGGAGCGCAGCCACCGGAATGTACTTGTCGTACATGAGGATGGCGAGCACCGCGCAACCCCGAGATGCCAGGCGCAGCAGAATTTTCCACGAGCTCCGAGCGCCCGCCCCGGGCGGGGCCTATCCGATCTGGATGTCCCCCGCCGCCAGTCCCGGATACCCCTCGAGGACGGCGAACTTCACCGCCGCCAGGGCGCCGGTGCCGTCCGGGTCGTAGTAGAGGTTGCCGGTCGCGCTGTCGTAGAGCAGCCGGTCGGTTGCCGAGTGGGCCGTACCATCCCCCACCCGCAGGCCGTCCCCGCCCAGGCCGCCGGCCCAGCCTGCCCCCAGCACCAGCTTGTCCTGCCCGCTCACGAAGTCGGTGACGGTGTCGACGGCGCCGCCGTCGGGGGCCTGGCCAAATACGAACCGGTCCCGCCCGCCGCCGCCGCTCAGCCGGTTGGCCAGGCCGTTGCCGACCAGGACGTTGTCGCCGTCGTCGCCGAGCAGGTTCTCGACGTTCTCCGGCAACACGTAGCGGGCCAGGTGCATCCGGACGCTGTCGATGCCGCCGCCGGAGCCCTCGAGGACGAGGTCGAGGCTGTGTCCGACGACGTAGGTGTCGTTGCCGCCGCCGCCTTCCATCCGGT
>JBPOHD010000070.1:0-124714 GCA_052035955.1 Pseudomonadota bacterium | reverse complement strand
AGGAGGGCGAGCATCCGTCGGGCCTGACGGCCTGGTGCGACGGCTACCTGGTGGGCACCGAACTCTCGGAGACGGATTGGGTGGACGCGGCGGGCGAACACGCCGAGGACATGGTGGAATTGCTGGAGGACTTCTATCTCCTCGAAGGTTCCCTGAAGGCGGACGCCCTAAGGTCCGGCGGTGCGTGGATGACGACTGCCGAGGAAGCCCGGCTCATGGACGTGGCCGCCGACGGTTTGGCGACGCGGATACTCGACATCCATCGTTTCTGGCAGGTCATTCGGGAACCGGCGAAGCAGCGCCGCAGGGATTCGCCCAAGGTGGGCCGCAACGCTCCCTGTCCCTGCGGCAGCGGACGCAAATTCAAACAGTGCTGCGGGCGCCCGGAGAAGCTGCATTGAACCCGTCGCGGCCGACGGTAGAATCCGCCCACCTTTAGACGGAGCACGCATGGACCTACAGCAGCTGTTCGGCCTCGAAGGCCGCGTCGCCCTCGTTTCCGGTGCCTCCAGCGGCATCGGCCTGCACTTGGCCGGAACCCTGGCCGCGGCTGGCGCGGCGGTCGCCCTGGCGGCCCGGCGAACGGACCGGCTCGAGGCCGCCGTGGCGGATCTGCAGGCCCAGGGGCGGAAAGCCTGTGCCGTTGCCCTGGACGTGACGAAGAGCGACACCATCGTTCCCGCCCTCGACCGCACCGAAGCGTTGCTAGGCGGCCGCGTCGACATCCTCGTCAATAACGCCGGCATCCTCTATTCCGGGCGCTTCGTCGACCAGGACGAGGCCGAAGTGTCCCGCGTCCTCGATACCAACCTCAAAGGTGCCTTCATGGTGGCCCAGGCGGCGGCGCGGCGCATGGCCAAGGCTGGCGGCGGGGCGATCATCAACGTGGCATCTACGGCAGGCCTGCGGGCGGCGGGTTTCCTCTCCAGCTATGCCGCGTCGAAGGCGGCCCTGATCCAACTGACTCGCGTCATGGCGCTGGAACTGGCGGGCAAAGGGGTCCGCGTCAATGCCGTCTGCCCGGGAAACATCGAAACCGACATGCACCAGACCTTCCGCGACGGCGGCCTCGAGGACACCCTGTTGAAGCGGATTCCGCAACGTCGTTTCGGCCAGCCGGACGACCTGGACGGCGCCGTCCTCCTGCTGGCGTCCGACGCCGGTCGCTACATGACCGGCACCGTCATCCCCGTCGATGGCGGGCAAACCCTGAGCTGGATGTAAGGAAGCGAAGAATGAGAGTCTGGGAAATCCGCGACGACTGGTCCATGGATCATCTGCGACCCGGGGAAAGGGCAAAGCCGACGGCGGGGCCGGGGCAGGTACTGTTGCGCATGAAGGCTGCCTCTCTGAATTTCCGTGATCTGGTGGTGCCCAAGCGCGGCTATGGGGCTCTGACCGGCACCTTGCCGCTGATTCCCATCTCGGATGGCGTCGGCGTCGTCGAGGCGGTGGGGGAGGGCGTGCGACGCGTCGCCGTCGGTGACCGGGTCTGCCCGCTTTTCATGCCCTACTACGAGGGGGGTGAACTCAATGCGGATCGGCTGACGCGCACCCTCGGCGGGCCGATCGACGGCGTCATGGCCGAATGGATGGTTTTGGCGGAGGGGGGCGTGTCGAAAGTGCCGGACCACCTTTCCGATGAACAGGCGGCGACGCTGCCCTGTGCCGCCCTGACGGCCTGGACTGCGCTGATCACCTGCGGCGGCATCAAGGCCGGGGACCGGGTGCTGGTGCAGGGTACCGGCGGGGTTTCCCTTTTTGCGTTGCAGTTCGCCAAGCTGGCCGGTGCCCGGGTCATCGTCACCTCCAGCAGCGACGAGAAACTGGCGCGGGTCAAGGACATGGGCGCCGACGCCGTCTTGAACTATCGCAGCGTGCCCGAGTGGGGCAAGGCGGTGAAGGAGTTGGCCGGCGGCGAGGGAGTGGATCACATCGTCGAGGTGGGCGGGGAACAAACCCTGACCCAATCGCTGCGGGCCATCCGCATCGGCGGCACCATCAGCCTGATCGGCGTCCTGTCGGGAGGCAATCTGGACGTGAAACTCGGACCCATCGTCACACGGCATGTGAGACTCCAGGGCATCACGGTGGGCCATCGGGACGGATTCGAGGCCATGGCCCGTGCGATCGGGCAGCATGGCCTCGTGCCCGTGGTGGATAGGGTCTTCGCCTTCGAACAACTGCCCGAGGCCCTGGCCTACCTGGCCAGCGGCCGCCATTTCGGCAAGATCTGCCTGCGCCATCCGGGGGCCTGAGGACCGGCGCCGGGGCCCTCCGCGATGCTGACCTACGTCGTCCGGCGGATCCTTTACGCCATCCCTATCCTGATCGGGGTGAACCTCATCACGTTCGCCCTTTTCTTCGTCGTGAACAGTCCCGACGACATGGCGCGCATGCAGCTGGGCGTGAAAAGGGTGACGCCGGAGGCAATCCAGAAATGGAAGGCGGAACGCGGCTACGACAAGCCCCTGGCCTGGAACGACGAAGCCGCGGGCCTCGGCAAGCTGACCGAAACCATCTTTTTCGGCAAGTCGGTGCGCATGTTCGCCTTCGACTTCGGCCGGGCCGACGACGGCCGCGACATCGCCCGTGAAATCCGGACCCGCATGGTGCCGTCCCTCGCCGTGGCGGTGCCGGTATTCATCCTCGGACTGTACGTTTCGATCAGTTTCGCGCTGCTGCTCGTCTTCTTCCGAGCGACCTACCTGGACGTGGGCGGCGTCGTCCTTTGCGTCGCCATGATGTCGATTTCCAGCCTGTTTTACATCATCGGCGGCCAGTGGCTGGTGTCCAAGGTCTGGCACCTGGTTCCCATCTCCGGGTATGCGGGAGGGCTCGACGGGGCCAAGTTCCTGATACTGCCCGTGCTGATCAACGTCATCGCAGGCATAGGCTCGTCGGCCCGCCTCTACCGGACCCTCTTCCTGGAGGAGGTCAACCGCGACTACGTCCGTACGGCGATGGCCAAGGGCCTGCCGGAACTCCGCATGCTGTTCCGGCACGTGCTGCGAAACGCCATGATCCCCATACTGACCGGCGTCGTCGTGGTCATTCCGCTTCTGTTCATGGGGAGCCTCATCACCGAGTCCTTCTTCGGCATTCCCGGCCTGGGCAGCTACACCATCGATGCCATCAACGCGCAGGACTTCGCGGTCGTGCGGGCCATGGTCTTCATCGGTTCCTGCCTTTACATCCTGGGCCTCCTGCTGACTGATCTCTCCTACACCCTCGTGGACCCGCGGGTGCGCCTGGAATGATGCCCTTCAAGCCCGTGCTGCTCTGGTCGGACCTGCTGCTGCTGTTGCTGCTGGCCGCCATCGCCGGTGCGGGCGCCTGGGCTGCGCGGCAGGAGCACCTGCGCTCGGCCTGGGCCCGCGTGGCGCGCAGCCGAACCGGCATGGCCGCCGCCACCGTGCTGGCCGCGTTCCTGGTCGTTGGCGTGGTCGATTCCCTGCATTACCGTCCGCTGCTGCCGGGCAAGGACGGCCGGCCGGGCGTCTATGCCGTGGAAGTGAGGTCGGCGCTCGATGCGCTGCTGGCCGGCCTGCGCGAACGCAACGAAAAGACCTACTCTGCACCCCTGGCCACCCACCTGTATGCGAAGGAGTCCGTGGATGGGCCCCAGGGGTCCGCGGCCGGCCGGGACTTTCCGCGCCTGAAGCATGGCGGGGCCCACCTGGGCGACGCGACCGACCGCCATTTGCCGGACGTGACCGACGGTGCCTTTCGCGGCCTCGCCATTGGCCTGGCGGCCTGGCTGGTTGCGGCGGGGCTGCTCTCCGTGCTGCGGCGACGCCGGCCGTCCGTGGCCTGGGGGGCCGTTTCGGGAACCCTCCTGGCGCTCTGCCTGGTCTTCGGTCCGGTCATCGCCTTGGCGGGCGGCTACCATGTCCTCGGCACCGACAAGGTCGGCCAGGACGTGCTCTACCTGACGCTCAAGAGCATCCGAACGGGCCTCCTCATCGGCACCTTGACGACCCTGATCATGCTGCCGGCGGCCGTCGCCCTGGGTATCCTGGCCGGCTATCTCGGTGGATGGGTCGACGACCTGATCCAGTACCTCTACACGACGCTCAACTCCATTCCCGGCGTCCTGCTGATCGCGGCCGCAGTGTTGATGATCCAGGTGATGATCGACACCCACCCGGAAGCCTTCGCCACCGCCGCCGAACGGGCCGATGCGCGGCTGCTGGCCCTCTGCGCAATCCTCGGCGTGACCAGCTGGACAGGCCTTTGCCGCCTGCTGCGCGGCGAGACCCTGAAGCTTCGGGAGATGGACTATATCCAGGCGGCCCGGTCATTCGGGGTCGGCAGGCTGTCCATCATGGCCCGCCACGTCTTGCCAAACGTCATGCATATCGTGATCATCGCCCTGGTCATGGACTTCTCCGGCCTGGTGCTGGCCGAGGCCGTGTTGTCCTACGTCGGCATCGGCGTAGATCCCAACACCATCAGCTTCGGTACCATGATCAATGCCGCCCGGATGGAACTGGCTCGGGAACCCATGGTCTGGTGGTCCTTGGCCGCCGCCTTCTGCTTCATGTTCGTGCTCGTGCTGGCCGCCAATCTGTTCTCGGACGCCGTCCGCGACGCCTTCGACCCGCGGATGACCAACGCATGAGCCTGCTCGTTGTCCGGAACCTGTCCGTCGCCATCGGATCGTTGTGTCCGGTCGAGGAAGTCTCGTTCGACATTGGACCGGGGGAGACCTTTGCCCTGCTCGGTGAATCCGGTTGCGGAAAATCAATGACGGCCCTGGCGCTGATGCGGCTGCTGCCGGCCGGAGGACGAATCAGCGACGGCGATATCCGCTTCGCCGACACCTCCCTGCGCGAACTGCCGGAAACCGGCATGCGTCGAATCCGCGGCGGACGCATGGCGATGATCTTCCAGGAGCCCGCGACCAGCCTGAATCCCGTCATGACCGTGGGTGCCCAGATCCTGGAATCACTGGCCCTGCATCACGGCATGGCAGGTGTGCCGGCAAGGGAAAGGGCGGTGGCATTGCTCGACGCGGTGGGCATTCCGGATCCGGACCGAAGGGTCGACGAATTTCCCTTCCAATTGTCGGGGGGCATGAAGCAGCGGGCGATGATCGCCATGGCCCTGGCCGGCGAGCCGGAACTGCTGATCGCCGACGAGCCGACGACGGCCCTCGACGTGACCATCCAGGCCCAGGTTCTGGACCTGCTGGCTGAATTGAAGGCAACCCGGCGCATGGCCACCCTGCTGATCAGCCACGACCTCGGCGTCGTCGCCCGCATGGCGGACCGGGTTGGCATCATGTATGCGGGACAACTGGTCGAAACCGCGCCTAGGGCGGCCTTCTATGACCGGCCGGCGCATCCCTATGCGCGGCGCCTGTTCGCCGCCCTCCCGGACGTTCGAATGCGTGGTCGTGCATTGGCGACCATCCCCGGCAGCGTACCGCCCCTCGATCGCCTGCCCCGGGGATGTCGGTTCGCGCCACGGTGCGCTGGAGCGAAGGAACTCTGCCACCGGGAGGTACCTGCCTGGACTGCGCTCGGGCCGGACCACGCCGTGCGCTGCCACTTCCCGCATCGGGAACCCCTGAACAAGGACGCCGGCGGCGATGCGCTCGGCGTGATTGCCGCGGAGCCGGGTCGAATGGTCCTCGAAGTGAGGGACCTGAAGGTCCACTTCCCGATACGCCGCGGTCTCTTGCGCAGGACGGTGGGCCATGTCCGGGCCGTGGACGGCGTATCGCTTGGCGTGGCCGCTGGGCGGACGCTGGCGCTGGTGGGGGAATCCGGTTGCGGCAAGACGACGGCGGGAAAGGCGGCGCTCCGCCTGCTGCCGTCTTCATCAGGATCGGTCCGCCTGGAAGGCAGCGAGATCGGTCATCTGTCCGAGTCGGAGCTGAAGCCGTGGCGGGCCAGGATGCAAATGGTGTTCCAGGATCCCTTCGGGTCCCTCAATCCGCGATTGCGGGTGGGGGAGACCATCGCCGAGGGTCTGAGGGCCCTCAAGGGGAAGGGGGCCGAGCGGCGCGTCGGGGAACTGCTCGAGGCGGTCGGGCTTTCCGCCGCCATGGTGGGCCGTTATCCCCATGAATTCTCCGGCGGCCAGCGGCAGCGCATCGCGATCGCCCGGGCGCTGGCCGTCGAGCCGCGATTGTTGGTCTGTGACGAGCCGACCAGCGCCCTCGACGTGTCGGTGCAGGCCCAGATCCTCAACCTGTTGCGGGATTTGCAGAATCGCCTGGGTCTCGCCTATCTTTTCATCACCCACAACATCGCGGTGGTGGATTTTCTTGCCCAGGAAGTCGCGGTCATGTATCTGGGGCGCATCGTCGAGCGGGGCACCGTGGACGAAGTGCTGCGGACGGCACGCCACCCGTACACGCAGGCCCTGCTGGCCGCGGTGCCGACGCTGGAACCGGCGGCGGCGAACCCGCTGCGCCTGGCCGGCGACTTGCCTTCGCCGGCGGCCCCCCCCGCCGGATGCCATTTTCATCCGCGCTGCCCGCGCGCCAGCGCGGCCTGCCGTGTCGACTATCCGCCGGAAACCGCATTTTCGAGCAGCCATGCGGTCCGCTGCTTCCTGCCCGGCTAAGCAGGCGCCGAGCCCGTCAGCGTTTCTTGCCGGCCGGGGGCTTGGCCGGTCTTGCGGCAGCCTTGGGAGCGGAATTGCGGACCCGGACCGCGCTCGATGGACGCGTCTTGCCGGCGGGGACGACGAGCCGCTGACGTCCGCCTACACGCTTGCCGGCCTTGACTCGACCTTTTGAGGCCGATGCGCGGTTCGTCTTGGGAATCGCCGCGTCAGCGGGGTTTTGGGGCAGTCGGGCAGCCGCGAGGTCGTCGTGGGCTTCGGCCGACGTGGGCAGCAGAAAGACGTGGCCGGGGCCGATGCGCGTTTTCGGCGTGATGCCGTTCAGTTGCTTGAGGCGGGCGACCGTCAATCCGTTGCGCGCTGCCAGCGCGTCCAGCTTCTCGCCCTTCTTGAGGGAATAGGTCTTCCAGTTGGAGAGGGGCTTTTCGGCAAGTTCGTGTCGGTGCAGATTGGCCATGAAGACCTGGACCTTGTCGGCCGGGACCACGAGCGGGTTGCGACTCTCGCCCGGGATGACCGGTCGATGGTAGGCCGGATTCAGGGCGATGAACTCGTCCAGGGGCGTTTCCGCGAGGCGCGCCGCCGTGGCGACGTCCATGCTTTCCCAAAGGTCGATGGTGCCAAAGTAGGGCTTGTTTGGAATCGGCTCCAGGCGGATGCCGAACAGGGCCGGATCGGCGACGATGTTCTTCAAGGCCTGGAGCTTGGGCACGTAGTAGCGGGTCTCGCCCGGCATGGAGAGGCTCGCGTAGTCGGTCGGCAGGCCCCGGGCCTGGTTCTTGGTCACCGCCCGTGCAACGGCATATTCGCCCCAGTTGTAGGAGGCGAGGGCCAGATGCCAATCCCCATGCATCTCGTAGATGTTCTGCAGGTAGTCGAGGGCGGCCGTGGTGGAGGCGAGGATGTCGCGGCGTTCGTCCAGCCACCAGTTCTGGTTGAGGCGATAGTTCTTCCCGGTGGAGGGAATGAATTGCCAGATGCCGAGTGCCTTGGCGGGCGACAGGGCAAGGGGGTTGAAGGAACTCTCGACGATCGGCAGCAGCGCCAGTTCCGTGGGCATGCCCCGCTTTTCCAGTTCCTCGACGATATGGAAGAGGTAACGCCGGCTACGCTCGAAGATGCGCCTGAGCATTTCGGGCCGGTTCAGGTACCACGCCTGGCGGTCGGCGACGAGGGAAGTGTCGAGGTCGGGCATCGAAAAACCGTTGCGCATGCGCTGCCAGAGGTCTGCCTCCGCGCGCGTCAGATCGATGGTCGGCAGTCGGGGCAGCTCTTCGGGGATTTCCAGGGCGGGCGGAGTGACGACGAAGCTGCCGGGCAAGGAACCCTCGGGCGGCACGCTCGGGCGCAACTCCGGACTGATCTGCAGGGGGCCGTCGAAGAGGCCGGGGCTGACCTCGGCATGTCCAAGCAGGGCCCAGCAGAGCAGCAGGAGGGGAAGGGCACGAAGGATCGGCAGGATTGTCACCGGTGATCGGGCGGAGGGGAGGGGTCGCGGTGGGCGACTGCGACCGTGGAACGGGATTATAGGCGAGTCCGGTTCGCGGCCCGGTCAGGAAAACCCTCGCCTTTGCAGGGCCGCGGAAAGGTCCTGCAGATTGATCGGCTTGATCAGGATGTCGTCGAAGCCCGCCTCGAGGATGGCCGCCTTCTCCTCGCTCAGGGCATGGGCGGTATACGCCACCAGGGGAAGATGCGATCCGTGCTCGCCGGCCCGAATCCTGCGGCAGACGTCCAGGCCGCTCATGCCCGGCATGCTGACGTCCAGCAATACGAGCCCGAACGCGCCCCTGCCGACGACCGCCAGGGCCTCCTCGCCATCACCCGCTTCCTCCACCTCCCAGCCCAGTCGCTTGAGGAATGCCGCGGCGACGCGCCTATTGACGAGATTGTCGTCAACGACGAGCACGCGGCGGCTGTCAGGCATCCGGCACCTCCAGCGGCAGGTCGACGATGAAGGTCGAGCCCTCGCCCACCGTGGATTCGAGGGTGACCGTGCCTCCCATGCGATCGATGACCTGCTTGACGATGGCCAATCCCAGGCCAGTCCCGCCGTGGGCACGGGTCAGGAAAGACTCCGCCTGACGGAACTTCTCGAATACAAGTTGATGCGCCTCCTCGGGGATGCCGCAACCGGTATCGCGGACGGAAACCACGAGCCTGCCGCCCCGAGCGGCAGCGGCCAGGGTGATCGAACCCGCCTCGGTGAACTTGACGGCATTGTTGAGGAGGTTGTTCAGGATCTGGCGCAGCCGGGTGGCATCGCCAAGTACGAGCCCGGGCAGATCGTCGGCGAGTTCGGAATGCAGGGCCAGTCCCTTGGCTTCGGCGTGAGCCCGATGGAGGGTCGTCAGGTCCTCGATCAGTTCGCGGAGGTTGACGGGCTGCCGCGCCAACTCCATGCGGCCGGCCTCGATTTTCGAAAGATCGAGAAGGTCGTTCAGCAGGTCGAGCAGGTGGTGGCCGCTTTCCTTGATCGTCCGCGCGTATCCACTTTGCGCCTCGTCGGTGACCTCCAGCTCGAGAAGTTCGGCGAAGCCGAGGATGCCGTTCAGGGGAGTGCGCAGTTCGTGGGACATGCTGGCCAGGAACTCCGACTTGAGCTGATTTGCTTCCTCTGCCTTGAGGCGGGCCTCGTCGAGCCGCTTGAAGGACTCGACGACGCTGTCGGCCATGGCATTGAAGGAATGGGCAAGTTGTCCCATTTCGTCGCCGGTTCCCTCGTCCAGTCGGGCGCCCAGTTTCCCTTCCTCGAAGCGGCGTATGCCGCTGATCATCCCGGTGATGCGGGCGGTGAGGAAGTTTGCCATCCAGATGGCGATGCCGATGACGATGGCGATCATCACCGCAGTCGACAAGGACAGGCCCCAGGCCGTCCGCGTCAGGTGGCTGTCGATGCCCTCGACCAGCGATGTCCTGGCCTGCTTGAACTCCTGGTCCTTCTGCTGGATCAGGGCACCGATCCGTTGGCCCGACTCGGTGGCGGCCTTGTGGAAATCGTCCACATTGGCGCCGATGGTGACATAGCCGAAGCCCTGGGGAGAGGCCCCGTAGCGTCCGGTGTAGTAGGGGACCGCGGCGGCGGTGGTCAGCTTCCAGAGTCCGGAGAAGAAGATGACGAAGGAGCCGGACCCGCCGTGTTCGGTCAAGGCCTTCCAGCCCTCGCACTGGGGCGAGAAGTTGAGGTAGCGGCAGTCCAGTGCCACCGTTCCCGCCTTGACGAGCTCAGGGGCCGGCTTGCGCTTGAGGTTCTGGTCCCGGTAGGGCTCGATCCCCGCCAGGAAGCGGTGGGACGGCAGGCCGCTGGCCTGCCATTCCGCATAGAGCGCGGTATCCATCCACGGCGTCTGGGGCTCGCCCGTCGCGGGATCGTAACCGACGATGAAATAGTCGCGTGGGTGGGAGATGGATCGGCCCAGGTGGTCCCACAGGAAGGCGTAGTTGCCCTTGATGGCGTCGGCGATCGGCGTGTAGCGCTCCTCGGTCGGCATCAGCCGGTCGGTGAATTGCCGTATGTGGTCGTGGTCAAGGGCCAGGGTGATCCATCCGGCCACCTTGCCACCCCGCACCACCGGGGTCGCCCAGCGGACGATGCCGCGGAAACGCTTTCCGACCGGGTTTTCGGTGCCTGCGTAGGCGGACTCCTCCGGGGCAAAGGGGATTCCGGCCTTCTCGGCGGCGGGTTTGTTGAAAACGCCGATCACCCGGGTGGGAACATAGGCGCCGATAACGTCCGAGACATAGATTTCGCCGGGCTTCAGCTTCTGCAATTCCGCGAAATAGGTTTCGGCCTTGACGAAGGTCTGACCGCGGTCGGCCACGTTGCGCAGGGCCGGATCCGTCAGCCGGCCGAGGGTCGCCTTGGCCTTCTCCCGGCCGTCGAGGCCCACGAGGCTCATCTCGACGAACAGGGGACGGACCTCGGGCTCGCCCCGGTATTCAGGAGCCCGCGCGTGGAAGTCCTTGGAATTGTCCGGAGATATGCGCCGCGTGACCTCGGCCTTTTCCGTTCTCGCCTTTTCCGGAACCCAGGACTTGCCGTCTTCCGAAAGGCGGTAGGAGCCGTGGTTGTAGATCGTCCGCGTGCGAATCTGGAGGAAACGACGGAACGCTGCTTCCGAGGGCTCCACCTCGGCCGCTGCCCGGATATCCCGGTCTCGGGCATAAAGGAAAGCGGCGATCTCCTGGGCGGTGTCGGTGGTCAGGTTCTCGATGGCTTCCCTGGAACGTTCGTCGAGGGCGCGGATCGCATCCTTGGTGACCGTCTCGCCGATGGTCCGGGTGGTGGCCAGCATCGCATCGGCCATGCCCGTCGCCTCGACCGTCACCTGGTCCCCCAGGTCCCGGGCGGCGTACCAGGCGTACCAGGCCAGCAACAACAGGGGAATGACCTTGATCAGGACGAAGATCGCGATCAGCTTGCCGCGCAAGCCGGAGAAGAACCCTTTGCCGGCGAGTTCCCTGGCCATTTCAGCGGAATCCGTTTTTCCATTCGCGGATGGCCGCGAAGACCCGGGCAGGATCGACGCCGTCGGCGCCGTGCCCGAGGGCTGCCGCCGCCACGGTGGGCTTGTCGGATCGCAGGAAGGGATTGGTTGCCAATTCGTCGGCCATCAGCGAAGGGACCGTCGGGTTTCCCGCCAAACGAATCGCGGCGACCTGGTCGATGCGGCGTCGGAGGTCTTCGTTCTCCGGTTCCACCGCGAGGGCGAAGCGGAGGTTCGCCTGGGTGTATTCGTGGGCGCAATAGACGGCCGTGCCGGGAGGCAATGCGGCGAGGCGCGAAAGGGAGGCATACATCTGGTCCGGTGTGCCTTCGAAGATTCGTCCGCAGCCGCCGGCGAACAGGGTATCGCCACAGAACACGGCGCCATCGGGCGGGAGCTTTGCGCCATAATACGCGACGTGCCCGCGGGTATGGCCCGGCACGTCGAGGATCCGGAATTCGATCCCCAGTTCGTCCAGGGCGACGGAGTCGCCGCCGCGGACGGGTCGATTCAGCCCGGGGATATTCTCGGTGGCCGGACCGAAGACCGGCAGTGGCCTGCCGGCGGCAAGTGTTTCGACGCCACCCGCATGGTCGCCGTGGTGATGGGTCAGGAGGATGGCGACGAGGTGGGCATCGGTGCTGTCCAGGTGACGCAACACGGGGCCGGCGTCGCCCGGGTCCACCACGACGGCCTGGCTCCCGCGCCGCAGGCACCAGATGTAATTGTCATCGAAGGCGCGGACGGTTTCGATCAGCAGGCTTTCCATATCACGGCATTTTCCCTCACCGGCGCGCAATGTCAATTCAAGGTTTCGAGGAATGGCTGGAGACCCCCCAGGGCCAGTACGTGCTGGACTGGGAGCAGGACCGGCATGACGCGCTGGTCGCCGACATCTTCGGGTTCAATGCCGTCCAGATCGGGCTGCCCCGCCTGGATTTCCTGCGCGACAACCGCATGCCCTTGCGACTGCGTTGCGACGACCGGCTCAGGCCCGCAGCGCCGGTGACGCTGCGCAGCGACCTGCATCACCTGCCTTTCGCATCCACCAGCGTAGATCTGGTCGTGCTGCCCCATGTCCTGGAATTCGACGAGAACCCGCACCAGATCCTGCGCGAGGTGGAGCGCATCCTGGTCCCGGAGGGACACGTGATCGTGACCGGCTTCAATCCCTACAGCCTGTGGGGTGCCCGCCGCAAGCTGACCCGGCGTCCTGCCGTGCCGCCCTGGCGGGGCAATTACATCAGCGTGCCCCGCCTGAAGGACTGGTTTGCCTTGCTGGGCTTCGAGACCAAGGGGGGCGTGTTCGGCTGTTATGCGCCCGCCGTGACCCAGGAGAAATGGCTGCGGCGGCTGCATTTCCTCGAATCTGCCGGAGACCGCTGGTGGCCGTTCGCCGGCGCGGTTTATGTGGTCCAGGCCGTGAAGCGGGTCACCGGCATGCGGCTCATCACCCCTGTCTGGCGCGACCGCAAGGCGCGCGCCAAGGCCCTCGCGCCGGTGGCCCAGCGCCTCGATACCCAGCGGGACGGCCAATGAGCGAGGGCATCGTGGACATTTTCACGGATGGGGCCTGCAGCGGCAATCCGGGACCGGGAGGCTGGGGGGCCATCCTGCGCTATAACGGGCGGGAGAAGGAACTCTTCGGCGGCGTCCCGGCGACGACGAACAATCGCATGGAACTCACCGCGGTCATCGAGGCCCTGGCGACCCTCACGAGGTCGATGCCCGTACGGGTGCACACGGACTCCCAGTACGTGCAGAAGGGCATCAGCGAGTGGATCCATGGGTGGAAGCGGCGGGGCTGGAAGACGGCCGGCAAGGATCCGGTGAAAAACGAGGATCTTTGGCGGCGCCTGGATGAACTGGCTTCGGGCCACAGGATCGAATGGCACTGGGTGCGAGGCCATGCCGGCCACCCGGAGAACGAAAGGGCCGATGCCCTCGCCCGCCAGGGCGTGGCGGCGGCCAGGAGAGGCCCATGAGCACCGCGAGACAGATCGTCCTGGACACGGAGACCACCGGACTCGAAGTCCGGAACGGCGACCGGGTGATCGAGATCGGCTGCGTCGAAATCGGCAACCGCAAGCTCACGGGGCGCCGTTTCCACCGCTACCTGAACCCGGACCGGGAGATCGACGCCGGGGCCCAGGCCATCCATGGCCTGACCAACGAGTTCCTGTCCGACAAGCCGCGTTTTCCCGACGTTGCAGCGGAGTTCCTCGATTTCATCCGCGACGCGGAGTTGATCATCCACAACGCCTCCTTCGACGTCGGCTTCCTGAACCAGGAACTGGCCCTGGCCGGGCGGGAATCCCTGGACAAGGCCTGTGGCGGGGTTGTCGACACCCTGCGCATGGCCCGGGAAATCCGGCCGGGCAAGCGGAATACCCTGGACGCCCTGTGCTCGGAATACGCCGTGGACAACTCGGGTCGCCAACTTCACGGGGCCCTGCTCGACGCGGAATTGCTGGCCGAGGTCTACCTGGCCATGACCCGGGGCCAGGAATCCCTGGTCATCGACCTGGAAGTGCCGACGCAGGCCCTGCCGGCTCCCGGATTGGGCGGTCGGCCACCGCTGCTGGTCCTGCGGGCCAGTGAGGCGGAGGTGGCGGCCCATGACCGGGTGTTGCAGGAGGTGGCTAAGGAAAGCAAGGGACGCTGCCTCTGGCTGGCCGACTCGGGGCAGGGCGCTTGAACGCGGAGAGCCCGGACCCCTTGCTCTTCGAGGGTAGCCCCTACCGCCTGCATCAGCCCTTCCCGCCGGCCGGGGACCAGCCGGAGGCCATTCGGCAGTTGGTCGAGGGGATTCGCGACGGACTTTCGTTCCAGACCCTCCTCGGCGTCACCGGCTCGGGCAAGACCTACACGATGGCCCATGTGATCGCCCGGCTGGGTCGGCCCGCCCTGGTCCTGGCTCCGAACAAGACGCTCGCCGCCCAGCTCTACTCCGAGTTCCGCGAGTTCTTCCCGGAGAACGCGGTCGAGTATTTCGTCTCCTACTACGACTACTACCAGCCCGAGGCCTACGTCCCGGCCCGGGATCTGTTCATCGAGAAGGACTCCTCGATCAACGAGCACATCGAGCAGATGCGGCTCTCGGCGACCAAGAGCCTGCTCGAGCGCCGGGACGTGGTGATCGTGTGCACCGTCTCCGCCATCTACGGCATCGGCGATCCGGTCGATTACCACAGCATGATCCTGCATCTGAAGCAGGGCGACCGCATGGGCCAGCGGGAGGTGATCCGGCGCCTGGCCGAGATGCAATACGAGCGCAACGAGGCAGACTTCCATCGGGGCACCTACCGCGTTCGAGGCGACGTCATCGACGTCTTTCCGGCCGAGCACGCGGAGAACGCCATCCGCATCTCCCTGTTCGACGAGGAGGTGGAATCCCTGACCCTTTTCGATCCCCTGACCGGCCACACCCGCCAGAAGCTCGGCCGTTTCACGGTCTTTCCTTCCAGCCACTACGTGACGCCGCGGGCGACGGTGCTCCAGGCCGTGGAGAAGATCAAGGCCGAGCTGCGTGAGCGCATCGAGTTCTTCCACCGGGAACAGAAGCTGGTCGAGGCCCAGCGCATCGAGCAGCGCACCCGTTTCGACCTGGAGATGCTGGACCAGCTCGGCTTCTGCAAGGGCATCGAGAACTACTCTCGCCACTTGTCGGGGCGCCAGGCGGGCGAGCCGCCGCCGACCCTCTACGACTACCTGCCACCCGATGCCCTGATGTTCGTGGACGAATCCCACGTCACCATTCCGCAGGTGGGGGGCATGTACAAGGGGGACCGCTCGCGCAAGGAGAACCTGGTCAATTACGGATTCCGTCTCCCCTCCGCGCTGGACAACCGGCCCCTCAAGTTCGACGAATTCGAGCATCTGATGCCCCAGACGGTCTTCGTCTCGGCGACCCCGGCGGACTATGAGCGGGAGCATCAGGGGCAGGTGGTGGAGCAGGTGGTGCGCCCCACCGGTCTGGTGGACCCCGAGGTCATCGTCCGGCCGGCCTCGACCCAGGTGGACGACCTGCTCGGGGAGATCAAGTTGCGTGTCGCGAAGGAGGAGAGGGTCCTCGTGACCACGCTGACCAAGCGCCTCGCCGAGCAGTTGACGGAATATCTTTCCGAGCATCGCATCCGGGTCCGCTACCTGCACTCCGACATCGATACCGTCGAGCGGGTCGAGATCATCCGCGACCTGCGGCTGGGCGTCTTCGACGTGGTCGTGGGGATCAACCTGCTGCGCGAGGGGCTGGACATTCCCGAGGTCTCCCTGGTGGCCATCCTGGATGCCGACAAGGAAGGTTTCCTGCGCTCCGAGCGGAGCCTGATCCAGACCATCGGCCGGGCGGCCCGGCACCTGAACGGCACCGCGCTCCTTTATGCCGATGCGATGACGGGATCCATGCGCCGGGCCATCGCCGAGACGGAGCGGCGGCGTGCCAAGCAATTACGCTGGAACGAGGACCAGGGAATCACGCCCCAAGGGGTCAAGAAGCGCATCAAGGACATCATCGACGGCATCTACGACGGGGAGACCGCGCGGCGGGAACTCAAGGCGGCCCAGGAATCGGCCCGCTACGAGGCCATGAGCGAGAAGGCCCTGGCCAAGGAGATCAAACGCCTCGAGAAGGCCATGCAGGACCACGCCAGGAACCTGGAGTTCGAGGCAGCGGCGGCGGCCCGGGACGAACTGTTCCGGCTGCGCAAGCTTGCCTTCGGCGGCGAGACCCACGACCCCGCGCCCTGAGCGGGCACGGACCGGCTTTTCTCGCTTCCTTTTCGCGTTCCCGCTATTCCACCCGGAGCCAGGTCTGGGTCCGGCCGAAGAGCGGCGCCCCGACGTAACCCCTCACCTCGAGTTTGAGGCCGTCCTCGATCGGTCGCAAGCGGACTCTGTAGATCTTGCCGTTGTTCGGATCCAGGATGTCTCCGCCGTCCCACAAGGCAGGATCGTCCGGGTTGTGCCTGACCGCGCGAAGGATGGTGAGCCCGACCACCGGCTGGTCCTTGCGCTCGTCGGTGCATTTTTCGCAGACCGAATCCTGCTTTGTCGCCGGATCGAGAAGTTTCTCGATTCGACCGCTGAGGACACCGGCGGTCTCGAGAATGCGGACGTGGGATTTCTCCTTGCGGGTTTCGTCGTCGATGGTCTTCCAGAGTCCCACGGGAGTGGACTGGGCGGCGGCCGTGCCGGCCAGGACGAGGCCGGCGAGGAAGGCGGCGGGTTTGAGCATGACGGAGGCCTTTGCGTGCAATCGAGGACGGGCAATCATTTCCCGAACAGGCCCTTGACCGCTTCGGTTGCCTTGTCGAGCCCCTTGCCCGCCGACTTCAGCAACTGGTCGAAGCTGATCGATGCCGACAGGCGCTGCTTCAGGGCCTTGACGATCTCCTGGCCGAGTTCACCGGGCGTGATCCCGCCTTTGGACTTTCCCAGGTCGTGGAGGGCGATGTCCGGCAACGGCACCGACACCGTCTTGCCGTCCATGAACGCCGCGCTCGCCTGGGCCCTGGCCCCCTTGACGGAAAAGGATTCGACGATCAGTTTCTTGCCGTCCGCCTTCTTCTCGCTGGGCGCGGAGCGATCCGCGATGTGCTTCTGGATCGCGTCGAAGTTGGTGGAGGCGTCGCCCTTCTCGTAGATCACGTCCGGGGAGGCCACGACGATGCGGCGCACGGTCACCACGTCGCCCACCAGGGTGCTGACGTCGATTTCCAGCTGGATCTCCCCGACCTTCAGTGCGTGGGGCGTCCTGAACCCTGCCGGATTGCCGATGCTCAGTCCCCGGACCACCCCGACACCGTCGCCGGGCCGGATCTCCACGGAGGCAACGCGGACCGGGACGCCGGCGATCTCGCTGCCGTATTTCTCGATGGCGTCCTTGACCAGGCCGTCCAGGTTGCCGCGTAGCCAGAAGAAGGCGGCGATGGCGACGACGACCACTGCGAGCGTGGCAATGCCCAGTTTTTTCATCTCCTGTCCCCGTGGCGTGACGGACGGGCTGCCAGGACGGTGGCCCGAGGAGGCCGATGATAATCGCGGAAGCGGGCGGGCGGATCGCTGGCAATGAAAAAGGGGCCCGCGGGCCCCTTGGCGTCTGGACGGTCGATGGCGTCAGTACATCTTGCGCCGGCGCGCGATGGCGCCCATCAGGCCCAGGCCGGCGAGCATCATGGCGTAGGTCTCGGGTTCCGGCACGGCGTGGATGTTCACGTTGTCGAGCAGCATGCCGATGTTGTCCCCGCCGCTGTTCTCGAAGCTGAGGGAATAGGATGCCGCTACCCCCGGGGTGAAGACCAGGGAGTAATTCGTCCAGCCGGCGTTCTGCGGCAGGCTGTAGCTGCCGGACGAGGTGCCGAACTTCACCGTGACGGTTTCGGTCGCGCCATTGCGGTGGTTGCCGGCCAGGTCGAAGGACACCGTGTACTGGGTTCCTGCCACCATTGCGAAACTCTTGGCCAGCACGCCGGCATTTCCCGTGGATCCGTCGAGGTCGATGTAGCGGCCGCTACCGGGTATGAAATCGTAATAGCTCGGATTGCCGATGATGTCGACGGTGCCGGCGCTGACCGACCAGCCGGCGGGCGTCGCATTCAGCCCCAGGGGGTTCGCGTTGAAATTGTCGGTGAAGATGGTCATGTCGGCCTGGGCAGCGCCGCTGAGGGCCAGGATGGCGGCGGCGATCAGCGTCTTTTTCATTTTCGGAATCCTCGTTCGTCGCTGGGGCCGGGAACCGACGGGTTGTCGGGTTCTACCGGCCTTCAAGTTCGGGCGGATTATTTCTTTCCGCCGCGGGGCCGGCAATAGTCCGATCGGGCTGGGTGCGGCAGTATTTCACGGGGCGTGCCGGAGAGATCCCTCTCGATCCCGCGTTGGGCCTTACCGCGACCCTGCGCCCGGAAAAGCGTAGGATTCGCACCTTGCTTTTCGCGGCTGCCGGGGGTTCGCCCCGGCAAGCCATCCGCTTTTCCAGACCCGCAATCCCATGAAGCAGAACTACGACGAATCCTCCTTCCGCGTCCTCAAGGGCCTGGAGCCCGTCCGCGAGCGGCCGGGCATGTACACCCGCACCGACTCCCCGGCCCACATCGTCCAGGAAGTCATCGACAATGCCGCCGACGAGGCCCTGGCCGGGTTCGCCAGGCACATCCACGTCCTGCTGCACCGGGACGGTTCGGTATCGGTCGCCGACGACGGACGCGGCATCCCGGTCGGACCCCATCCCGAGGAGGGGGTGCCGGTCGTCGTGCTGGCCTTCACGCGGCTGCACGCCGGCGGCAAGTTCGACAAGCGCTCCGGAAACGCGGCCTATGCCTTCTCCGGCGGCCTGCACGGCGTCGGCGTTGCCGTCACCAACGCCCTGTCCACGAAGGTCGAAGTCGAGGTGCGCCGGGACGGGAAGGTCCATGCGGTGAATTTCACCGATGGCGGCGAACGGGTGTCGGAACTGGCGGTCCTGGGCGAATGCGGCCGGCAGTCCGGCACCCGGGTGCGGGTGTGGCCGGATGCGCGCTATTTCGATTCCGGCAAGGTTCCCCAGGCGGAACTGGAGCGCCTGCTGCGGTCCAAGGCCGTGCTCCTCCCCGGCGTCAAGGTGACCCTCGAGATCGAGCAGGCCGACGGCAAGTCCCTGTCCAAGACCTGGCGTTATCCGGAGGGCCTGGCCGGCTACCTGAAGGAACTGGCCGGCGGGCAGGAACCGGTGGCGCCCCTGTATGCCCAGGAAAAATACGCGACCGGCGACGACGAGAGCTTCGCCGAAGGGGAGGGCGCGGCCTGGGCCCTGGGCTGGTATCTGGAACCCCTGGCCTGCGAGTCCTATGTCAATCTGATCCCGACGGTGGCCGGCGGGACCCATGAATCGGGGCTGCGTTCCGGCATCTTCGACGCCGTGAAGGCCTTCATCGAACACCACGCCCTGCTGCCGCGGGGCGTCAAGTTGCAGCAGGAGGACGTCTGCGCCCGCATGGCCTTCGTCCTCTCGGCGCGCATCCTCGACCCGCAGTTCCAGGGCCAGGTGAAGGAAAAGCTGAATTCCCGGGAGGCCGTCAAACTGGTCGCGGGAATGGTTCGCGACCCCTTCGAGATATGGCTCAACCAGCACGTCGAGGCCGGCAAGGCCATCGCCGAGGTGGCGATCCGCCAGGCCCTGGCCCGGCAGAAGAATGCCCAGAAGGTGGAGAAGCGCAAGCAGTCCGGCGTCGCCGTGCTGCCGGGCAAGCTCTCCGACTGCGAATCGACCGATCTGGCCGAGAACGAACTCTTCCTGGTCGAGGGCGATTCCGCCGGCGGGTCGGCCAAGATGGCGCGCAACCGGGAGACCCAGGCCATCCTGCCGCTGCGCGGCAAGGTCCAGAATTCCTGGGAGATCGAGCCCAACCGGCTGTTCGCCAATGCCGAGATCCACGACATCGCCGTCGCCCTCGGCGTCGATCCGCACGCCCCCGAGGGCGAGCCGGACCTCTCCGGGCTGCGCTACGGCAAGGTCGTCATCATGTCCGACGCCGATGTGGACGGCGCCCATATCCAGACGCTGCTCCTGACCCTGTTCTTCCGGCATTTCCCGGCCCTGATCCGGCGCGGCCACGTCTTCATCGCCCAACCGCCCCTCTACCGGGTGGACGTGCCGGCCCAGGGCAAGAAGCGCCCCGCCAAGCGGCTCTACGCCCTCGACGACGGCGAACTGGCCGCGATCCGCGATCGCCTGGCCAAGGAGGGCCTTGCGGCGGACCGGATCGAAGTCGGCCGCTTCAAGGGCCTGGGCGAGATGAACCCCGAGCAGTTGCGGGAAACGGCCATGGATCCGGCGACCCGGCGCGTGCTGCCCGTGGCCGAGCGGCCCGAAGCCCAGAGCGAGACCCGGAAGCTGTTCAACCTGCTGATGGGCAAGGGCGAGGCCGCCGGGCGCCGTGCCTGGATGGAAGCCAACGGCCACCTGGTGGAGGCCGACCTATGAACCCCGATACCCCCGACCTCTTCGACGCCCTGCCCGGGGCGATGCCGCCTCCGGCCCCACCCGGCCCGCCGCCAGCGGAGCCGCCATCCTTCGACGACGGCTCCGTCCTGCCCCTCGATGCCTATGCCGAGCGCGCCTACCTGGCCTATGCCATGAGCGTCGTCAAGTCCCGGGCGCTGCCTCAGGTGGAGGACGGCCTGAAGCCCGTGCAACGGCGCATCCTCCATGCCATGAACGAGATGCGCCTGTCGGCGGCGGCCAAGCACGTGAAGAGCGCCCGGGTCGTCGGCGACGTGATCGGCAAGTACCATCCCCATGGCGATACCAGCGTCTATGACGCCATGGTGCGGGTGGCCCAGGACTTCTCGCTGCGCTATCCGCTGGTGGACGGCCAGGGCAATTTCGGCTCCCGCGACGGCGACGGCGCCGCGGCCATGCGCTACACCGAATGCCGTCTGACGCCGATCGCCGAGCTGCTGCTGGCGGAGATCGACCGGGGCACGGTGGATTTCCTGCCGAACTACGACGGCACCATGACCGAGCCGGCCCTGATGCCGGCCCGCCTGCCCTTCGCGCTGCTCAACGGCGCCTCCGGCATCGCAGTCGGCATGGCCACGGAGATTCCGCCCCACAACCTGCGTGAAGTGGCCGAGGCGGTGAAGTTGCTGATCAGGCGGCCGGAGGCTTCCCTGGACGAGGTGCTGCCGCTGTTGCCCGGGCCCGACTTCCCCGGTGGCGGACAGCTGATCGCGGCGCCCGGGGACATCCGTGAAGCCTATGCCTCCGGCCGAGGCTCCCTGCGCATGCGGGCCCGCTGGCGCATCGAGGAACTGGCCCGGGGCCAATGGCGGGTCATCGTGTTCGAATTGCCGCATGGGGTTTCCACGGCGGCGGTGCTCTCCGAGATCGAGGCCGTCACCAATCCCCAGCCCAAGGCCGGCAAGAAGGACGTTTCCCAGGAACAGAAGAATCTCAAGCAGGTGATGCTCGGGGTCCTCGACAGCGTCCGCGACGAGTCCAGCGACAAGCAGGCCGTGCGCATCGTCCTGGAGCCGCGCAGCTCGCGCGTTCCCCAGGAGGAGTTCATGGCCGTCCTGCTCGCCCACACGAGCCTGGAGGCGAGCGTTTCGGTCAACCTGACGATGATCGGCCGGGACGGCCGGCCGCGGCAGAAATCCCTCCTGGCCATCCTCCACGAGTGGATCGAGTTCCGCCACGCCACGGTCGAGCGGCGCAGCCGGCACCGGCTCGCCGAGGTGGAACGCCGCCTGCATATCCTCGAAGGACGGCTGGCGGTCTTCCTGCGCATCGAGGAGGTGATCCGCTGCATCCGCGAGTCGGACGATCCCAAGGCGGACCTGATGGCCCGCTTCGGCCTCACCGAGGTCCAGGCCGAGGACATCCTGGAAATCCGCCTGCGCCAACTGGCGCGCCTGGAGGGCATCCGCATCGAGAAGGAGAGCGGCGAACTGCGCGAGGAGGAGGCGGGCCTGCGCCGGATCCTCGGCGACCGCAAGGAACTCACCCGGCTGGTGGTCCGGGAAATCGGCGAGGACGCGAAGCGATTCGGCGACGACCGGCGCACCCTGATCGAGGCCGTGGCGCCGACGGCTGCCGCCGAGGTGGCGATTCCGGACGAGCCGGTGACGGTCATCCTCTCCCAGAACGGCTGGGTGCGGACCCGCCAGGGCCATGGCATCGACCCGGCCAGCATCAACTACAAGGCGGGCGATTTCCCGCACCTGGTGGCGGAATCGCGCACCGTCTGGCCGCTGGTGATCCTCGATACCCTGGGGCGCGCCTACAGCCTGCGCGTGGCCGACCTGCCGGGCGGCCGCGGCGATGGCGTGCCGGTGACCACCATGATCGAGCTGCAGGACGGGGCGAAGATGGCCCGGGCCTTGACCGACGCGCCGGAGGCCCGCTACCTCTTTGCCAACTCGGGAGGCTACGGCTTCGTGGCCGCGATCGGCGATCTGGTGTCGCGCAACCGGTCCGGCAAGGGCTTCATGACCCTGGCCAAGGGCGAGAAGCCCCTGGCCCCGGCCCGGGTGCAGGGAGACACGGTGGGCGCGGTCACCCATGGCGGGCGGCTGCTGGTCTTTCCCCTCGGAGAACTCAAGGAAATGGCCAAGGGGCGCGGCCTCGTGCTCCTGCATCTGGCGCCCAAGGACGAACTGGCGGCGGTGGCGGTGGGCGACGGCAAGGCCTTCGTGGTCGAGGGCGCCGGGCGTGCCGGCAAGGCTGCCGAATGGAAGGCGGCCGGCAAGGACCTGGAGAACTACCGTGCCGCCCGGGCCCGCAAGGGCCACCAGATTTCCGCCAAGCTGAAGCCCACGGGGCTGAAAGGATGATTCGTCGATGAATGCGCAGCCGGCCTCGTCGGGAACCGTCACGCTGGACATCGTCTCCGACGTCGTCTGCCCCTGGTGCTTCATCGGCAAGCGCCGCCTGGCCCGGGCCATGGTCCTGGTGCGGGCGGAGGCGCCGGGTTGTGAATTCACGGTGCGCTGGCATCCGTTCTTCCTGAGCCCCGATACCCCGGTGGAGGGCGATCCCTACCGGCCCTTCCTGGAGCGCAAGTTCGGCGGGCCGGAGCGGCTGGAGCAGATCTTCGCCCGTGTCCGGGAAGCGGGGCAGGGCGTCGGCATCGAATTCGCGCTGGAGAGGATTGCCCTGCGCGCCAACACCCTGCGCGCCCACCGGCTGATCCACCGGATTCAGTGGGTCGAGGGCGCCAATGCCGATGCCCTGGTCGAGCGCCTGTTCGCCGGCTATTTCCTGCGCGGGGAGAACGTGGGCGACATCGGCGTCCTGGCCGCCATCGCCGGCGATTGCGGATTCGACGGCGACGAGATCGCTGCCTACCTCGAGGGCGGGGAGGATGTCGATACCGTAATGTCCTCGGCCCGCCGGGCCCAGGACATCGGGATTTCTTCCGTGCCGACCTTCATCTTCAACGGTGCGGTGGCCGTCACCGGCGCCGAGGATCCGGCCGTTCTCGCCAGGGCGATGCGCCAGGCCCTTGCGGAGGGCGGGGACGGAGCCGGCGAGTAGGTCGTTTGTTCGCCGCGAATTTCCGGAGGGCGCGCCGAGCCGATGGCGCGCGGCGGGAACGTCGGCCCTCACCAGGCGGTGTAGCCCCCATCCACCGCATGCACGCCGCCGGTCATGAATCCCGACCGGTCGGAAAGCAGGAAGAGGATTAGTTCCGCCACCTCGGCGTCGCGACCCAGCCGGGCCATGGGGTGCAGCCGGGTGAGATAGGCCTCCCGCTCGGCCCAGCCCTCGCCGGCATGGATCATCGGCGTGTCGATGTAGCCGGGGCAGACGGCGTTGATGCGCAGGCCCTTGCGGGCATAGTCGAGGGCGGCGGCCCGGGTCAGGCCGATGACGCCGTGCTTGGAGGCCACGTAGGGCGCGAGGCCGGCGGAACCGACCATGCCGAGCACCGAGGCGATGTTGACGATGGCCCCTTTCCGGGCCGGAAGCATGGCGCGGACCTCGGCGGCCATCGATCGGAAGACGCCGTTGAGGTTGACGTCGACGATGCGCAACCAGTCGGCTTCCGGCACGTCGGCGGCGGCGAGGGGCGCCATCGCGATGCCCGCGTTGTTTACCGCGCCGTCGAGGCATCCGAATCTCTCGAGGGCCTGTCCCACCATGGCGTCGACATCCGCCGCCGAGGTGACGTCGACCTGCATCCCGACGGCGGTTCCTCCGGCGGCGACGATTTCTGCAGCCACCGCCTTCGCCCCATCGGGCGCCAGGTCCGCCACGAGGACCCGGCTTCCGGCCGCGCCCAAGGCGCGCGCGCAGGCGGCCCCGATGCCGGATCCGCCCCCGGTTACGATGACTGACTTGTCCTTCAGTTCGTTAGATTCCATCATTGCCCCTTCCATGGATAGGCCGATTCTACGCGGGGAGGCAAGGGCATTCGCCGGGCACTTCCGGTAGAGTGTCCATCGGCGGTGCTTCCGCCGGATGGCGGTCTTCCTCCGTTGGTGGGCTGCGGAAGCCCATCCCTTTGTCGGTATTCTTGGCCAGAACCACCATGACCTGGAAACGGCTTCGCCTGCTGCTCGGATTGATGATAGGTGCCGGAACGGGCTACGGCATCCTTGCGGCCGCCCCGGAAAAACCGGCCGGCAATTGCCTGGAGCCGGCCACCTGGGCCCTGCTGGAGGGAGAGAAGCCGCGCCGAGTCAATGCCGCGGAAGTGATCGCCGCGGCGGCGGCCCGTGACGTTGTGCTGCTCGGGGAGCAGCACGACGACGCCGATCACCACCGTTGGCAGTTGCAGACCCTGGCCGCCCTGCATGCCCGCCGGCCGACGATGGTCGTCGGCTTCGAGATGTTTCCGCGCCGCCTGCAACCGGTGCTCGATCGCTGGGTGGCGGGCGAACTGAGCACCCGGGAGTTCCTGCGCCAGAGCGAGTGGGACAAGGTCTGGAAACTGCCGCCCGAGCTTTACCTTCCCCTGTTCGAGTTCGCCCGCCTGAACCGTATCCCGATGCTGGCCCTCAACGTGGAAGGGAAACTCACCGAGGCCATTGCGGAGAAGGGATGGGATGCCGTGCCGGAGGACCAGCGCGAGGGCGTCGGTCGCGCCGCGCCGGCGACGGATGCCTATCGGGACTTCCTGTTCGAGGTCTATCGCGAGCATGGGGTGCGACGCGGGCGGGAGGGCAAGGAAGCCAGGCCGCCGTCCCGCGGCGATCCTGCCTTCCGGTATTTCGTCGAGTCGCAGCAGACCTGGGACCGGGCCATGGCCGAAGTCCTGGCGCGCCGCGCTTCGGGGGCCGGGGAACGGCCTCTGGTGGTCGGCATCGTGGGCGCCGGGCATATTCGCAACGGATACGGCGTACCCCACCAACTGCGCGAACTGGGCGTCCGGAACGTCGGCAGCCTGCTGCCGATGCCGGTGGCCGTCGATTGCCGCATCGTCAAGGCGGGGCTCGCCGATGCCGTCTTTGCCGTGCCCCAGCCGGCCCCCTTCGTGCACGAACCTCCTCGCTTGGGCGTCGCACTCGAAGAGGCGGATGGCGGCGTGCGCATCGCGGAGGTGACGGCCGGCAGCCTGGCCGACCGTTCGGGCCTGGCCAAGGGGGATCGGGTGCTCATGGTCGCCGGCAGTCCGGTGAAGCGGATTCCGTCCGTGATCCAGGCGGTGCGGCTTCAACCCGACGGGACCTGGCTCCCGATGCAGGTCAGGCGGGGCGAGGCGACGCTGGAGATCGTGGTGAAGTTCCCGGCCAGGCCCTGAATGCAGCGGGAAGCAGCGTCGTGAGGAACGGGTCGCTCTGGCCGGTGGGGACGGCGGGGCCAGCGTTCCTGCGGGCGGCGTCGAGGCTGCTCCTGGGGATCGCGCTGGTGTCCTGGCACCTGGTCGCGGGTGCGGTAGCGCCACGGATCCACCTTGCCGTCGACCTGAATCCCGAAACCCGCCAATTCTCGGCCGTCGCCCTGATCGACCTGGACGCCCGGGATTTCCAGTTCGAGTTGCACGAAGCCCTGGCAGTGACGGCAGCGGCGGTCGATGACCGGGCATTGAAGGCGGAAGCGGTCGCGAGGGACGGTCCCTATCGCATCTGGCAGGTGACGGCGCCAGCAAAAGGGCGCTTGCGACTGGACTATGCGGGCACCCTCCCTGTCCTCGACCGGGCGCTCGATCATCGGGGCGTCCTGCGTCGCATGCCCCCCATGGCTTCCCCTGAAGGCAGCTTTCTGCACGACGGCGCGGCCTGGTACCCGCGCCCGGGACGCCTGTTTACCTATCAGGTGGACCTGAGCCTGCCGGCCGACCAGCGGGGCCTGGTGGCGGGACGCCTGCTGCGCGAGGAACTGCCGGCCGGCGCGGGGCGGAGGTACCGGGCTTCCTTCGAATTCCAGCACCCGGCCGACGGCATCGATCTGATGGCCGGGCCTTATGTTGTCCGGGAAAGGATGGTCGACCGGCCCGGGTCGGATCGACTTCGGTTGCGCACCTATTTCCTTGCCGGCATGGAGAGCCTGGCGGACGGCTACCTCGAGGACTCCGCCCGTTACGTCCGGCGCTATTCGGAAGAGATTGGCCCGTATCCCTTCACCGAGTTTTCCGTGGTGGCCAGCCCGCTACCGACGGGCTTCGGCATGCCGACACTGACCTACCTCGGCGCCGAGGTCCTCCGACTTCCCTTCATCCGCGCCACTTCCCTCGGCCACGAAGTCCTGCACAACTGGTGGGGAAACGGGGTCTACGTGGACTACGAAAAGGGAAACTGGTCCGAGGGGCTGACCACCTTCATGGCCGACTATGCCTACAAGGAAGGTGAATCGCCGGTTGCCGCAGGGGAAATGCGTTTGTCCTGGCTGAGGAATTTTTCTTCCCTGCCGGAGGATGACCGGCAGACCTTGTCCGGATTTCGTTCGCGGACCCACGGTGCGGCGGCGGCGGTCGGCTACGGGAAGGCCGCCATGTTCTTCGTGATGTTGAGGGACCTTCTCGGCCCCGAGGTCTTCCAGGCCGGCATTCGTCGCTTCTGGTCCCAGCGCAAGTTCCGAACGGCATCCTGGTCCGACCTGCGAGCCGACTTCGAGCGGGCTTCAGGGCGAGACCTGCGGCTTTTCTTCGACCAGTGGCTCAATCGTTCCGGTGGGCCGCGGATCCGAATCGCCGACGCGGTGCAGGGCAAGGACGGGATGCGGATTGCACTGGAACAGGCCACTCCGCCCTATGCCGTACGGGTGCCGATCGAAGTCGTTTCCGGCAGCGAGGTCCGTTCCTTCCAGGTGAGCCTGGACAAGGTCCGCGAGACGGTCCTGCTGCCGGTCAGGGGCCAGGCGGACGGCGTGCGCCTGGATCCGGAACTGCGATTGTGGCGGCGCCTGGACAGGGCGCAACTTCCGCCCATCCTGCGGCAGTGGATCGTCGCGCCCGTTTCCCGGCTCGTGGTGGCCGCCGGGGCCGGCGATGCGGCCGACGCCGCCCGGGCCCTGGCCCGGCGGCTGATCGAAGCGTCGCCCCGGGAAGCGGACGAGGCGGCGCGGGGGGGCGAACCCATGCTGATCGTCGGCATCCACCGGGAGGTCGATGCCCTCCTTTCCCGGCTGGGACTGCCAGCGCGACCGCCCTCGCTCTCCCGGGGCAGCGCGCAGGCATGGACCATATGGCAGGATGCCGCTGGCGATGCCGCTCCCGTCGCGGTCATTTCCGCCCGCGATGCCGTGGCCCTGCGCGAACTCATGAGGCCTTTGCCCCACTACGGTGCCCAGAGCTGGTTGGTGTTCGAAGGCAGCCGTGCCGCGGACCGGGGTGTCTGGCCGGCGCCCGGGCGGCTCCTGCCGGTGCGCCCCGCGGCCGATTGAGATTGGCGCGGAACCCCGCACGCTACGGCATAATCGGTGGAAGGGCGGTCCCTGCCGAGGGAAGCGGGCCTTGAGGAATCCTGATTGCGCGGCGTGATGGGCTACGAAGAGAAGACGAAGATTCTGCTGGTGTGCATGGGCAACATATGCCGTTCGCCGACGGCCGAGGGGGTGCTGCGGACGATGATCGCCCTGGAGGGGCTGGAGCACCGGTTCGAGCTGGATTCGGCGGGCACCCACGGCTATCACGAAGGCGAGCCGCCCGATCTGCGGACCCAGGAGGCCGCCGCCAGACGCGGTTACGACCTGTCGCGCCTGCGGGCACGGCAGGTCCGGGAGTCGGACTTCATCCGCTTCGACCTGATCCTGGCCATGGATCGCAACAACCTGGCGCTGTTGCGGCGGGCCTGTCCTCCCGAGTACCGGGAGAAGCTGGGACTCTACCTGGACTATGCTGAAGGCGTCGATGTCGGCGAGGTGCCCGATCCCTACTACGGCGGCGCCGAGGGTTTCGAGCAAGTCCTGGACCTGGCTGAAGCGGCAGCTCGGGGATTGATCGACCGCTATCGTCGGTAGGACCTCGGTCCCCGTGAAAAAGCCCGGCGCCTTTCGGTCGCCGGGCTTCCTGACGCCGGGAAACGCGCGTCAGGTCTGACGCGTCGTTTCCACCATCTGCAGCGGTTCCTCGGTGACCACGACGGCGGGTTTGGGCTTACGTCCGAGGACAGGCGCAGGCTCCGCGACAGGCAAGGCGGCCGCCTTGCCCTGAGTCTCGATCATGACCAGCCCCGCCTGTTCCAGGTTGGCGGACAGGTCGATGGGGGCGGCGGCGGGCCGGGGGGCCGGGGCGGCGGTCGATGCTGTCGCGGTTTCCGGCGATGTTGCAGGCACGGCCGCTCCTGTGGCCGGCGGGGCCGCTTCCGCGTGCTCAACCTCGTCCGGCGTCGCCGCGGCGACTGCAACTTGGGCCACCGGGGCAGGCGCAGCCGTGACGATGGGTTGCGGCACCGGCCAGGGCATGGGTTTGGGCGTCACGGCGGGGGTGGCCACGGGGGCTGCCGCCTCGGGAACCGCTTCGGTGTTCGCCGGACCCTCCGGTCCGGCGTTCACTGCCGCCTCGTCGCCGCGTTTGTCCCCGCGGCCGCGACCGCGGCGGCCGCGACGACGGTTGTCACCGCCCTCCTGGTCCGGTCGGCCGTTTTCGACCACCGGGGCGCCTTCGCCCCCGATCGGTGTCTGGGCATCCGCCGTCGCCGCCTGGGCCTCGCCCTTCGGCTGCCGTGGCGGGCGATCCTGGCGCTCGCCGCGCTGGCGACGTCCTTCACGCGGTGGGGCCTCGCCTCCTTCTTCGCGACGCGGCGGCTGGCGATCGCGTTCCGGGCGCTGCTCGCCGCGCTCTCCACGGTCGGCGCGTTCGCCCCGATCGCCGCGTTCGCCACGGTCCTTGCGCTCGCCAGCCTCCCGGGGCGGGCGATCCTCGCGTTCCTCGCGGCGGCCACGTCCGCCCCGGCGATCGTCGCGGCGACCCTCGTCGCGTCGCTCGCCGCGCTCGCGCCGCGGACGCTCGGACTTTTGCGCTTCGGCGGGCTTGGCGGCAGGCGGCTCTTCCTTCTTTTCGCCGGCGAACCAGGCCATGATGCGGGCCATGATGCCGGGCTTGGCGGGAGCAGCCGGCGCCGCTGCGACGGGCTGGGGCTTGGGCTCGACGATGGGGGCGGGCTGGTCGGGCGTGATGCCCTTGACCGCCGCCTCCGGCTTGGCGGGTTTGGCCTCCGTCTGGGCGGATGGCGGCTGGTAGTTGGCTTCCTCGACGGCCTTCTCGGCTTTCTCGGCCATCTGGTAGGAGGCCAGGGCGATACCCTCCTGGTTCAACTGATCGTGGCGGAGCCGAACGATTTCCTGCTGCGGCGTTTCCAGGTGCCGGTTGGGCACGATGACCAGGTTGATGCGATGGCGCACCTCGATGCGGGCGATGTCCACGCGCTTTTCGTTGAGCAGGAAGGTGCCGACATCCACCGGCACCTGGGCGTGGATGGCGCCGGTGTTCTCCTTCATCGCCTCCTCTTCCAGGATGCGCAGGATGTGCAGGGCGGCCGATTCGGTGGACCGGATATGGCCGGTGCCGGTGCAGCGCGGGCAGGTGATGTAGCTGGTTTCGGCGAGGGCCGGGCGCAGGCGCTGGCGGGAAAGCTCGAGCAGGCCGAAACGGCTGATCTTGCCCATCTGGACACGGGCCCGGTCATGGTGCAAGGCATCGCGCAGCCGGGTCTCGACCTCGCGCTGGTTCTTCTGCGACTCCATGTCGATGAAGTCGATCACGATCAAGCCGCCCAGGTCGCGCAGGCGGAGCTGGCGGGCCACTTCGTCGGCGGCTTCCAGGTTGGTGCGCAGGGCGGTTTCCTCGATGTCGGCCCCTTTGGTGGCGCGGCCGGAGTTCACATCGACGGAGACGAGGGCTTCCGTGTGGTCGATGACCACGGCGCCGCCGGAGGGCAGGGTGACCTGCCGCGAATAGGCGGACTCGATCTGGTGCTCGATCTGGAAACGGGAGAAGAGCGGCACGTCGTCCCGGTAGCGCTTGACCCGATTGACGTTGCCCGGCATCACGTGGGCCATGAACTGCTGGGCCTGCTCGAAGATGTCGTCGGTATCGATCAGGATTTCGCCGATCTCGGGCTGGAAGTAGTCGCGGATGGCGCGGATGACGAGGCTGGATTCCTGGTAGATGAGGAAAGCGCCCGTCTGGCCCTGGGCGGCCCCCTCGATGGCCCGCCAGAGCTGCAGCAGGTAGTTGAGGTCCCACTGCAGTTCCTCGGCGGTGCGGCCGATGCCCGCGGTGCGGGCGATCAGGCTCATGCCGCCGGGCACGTCCAGCTGGTCCATCACCTCACGGAGTTCCTGGCGCTCCTCGCCCTCGACGCGGCGCGAAACGCCGCCGCCGCGGGGGTTGTTGGGCATCAGGACCAGGTAACGGCCGGCCAGGGAGATGAAGGTGGTCAGGGCCGCGCCCTTGTTGCCGCGCTCGTCCTTTTCAACCTGGACGATCAGTTCCTGACCCACCTTGAGGGCGTCCTGGATCTTGGCGCGCCCTGCGTCCACATCGGAGCGGAAATAGGCCCGGGCAACTTCCTTGAACGGCAGGAAACCATGGCGGTCGGCGCCGTAATCGACGAAGGCGGCCTCGAGGCTGGGCTCGAGGCGGGTGATGACCGCCTTGTAGATGTTGCTCTTGCGTTGCTCCTTGGCGGCCGATTCGATGTCGAGGTCGATCAGTTTCTGGCCATCGACGATCGCGACGCGGAGTTCCTCGGCCTGCGTCGCATTGAACAGCATGCGTTTCATATGTGCTCCCGCGCGCGGGAGGCACGACGACAAAACGCCGCAGCGGCGAGGGTCAGCTCACCGGCGGCGCAGTTTGGGTTTGCGGTTGATGGGGCATAAGTGATGCCGGGTCAGCAAACGGAATGTCGTGTCGGCAGCGTCGGATTCCAGCGTGGGCACAATGGTCTTGGTCACCCGGTTCCGCAGGATTCCGCCGCCGCAGGTTCGTGCCTGCGTTGCGCGCAATCAAGTAACATCGCTCCTTCGGGCGAGCGAAATACCCTTTCGGGTTGCTGGTAGCCGGGGATCGGAATTTGGCCGGCAAGGGCCGGACGCTGATCGGGGCATTCCAATGCCGCCTGCGTTCTGGCCTCGTGGGCCGGGCGGTGGGGCAACGACCCGGGACTGCGCCACCGGCGCCACTTCGGGCCGCCGGGCACACCGTCGCGGGACGGCAAACCGGGGCACATCATATTACGAATGAAGGATTTGAGCAAAGATTCGCCGACTTGGCTTTCAGTCGGAGAGGAGTCGTCCGGACAGCGCATCGACAACTTCCTGCTGCGTTTGGCGAAGGGGGTTCCGAAGAGCCACGTCTATCGCATCCTGCGCAGCGGCGAGGTCCGGGTGAACAAGGGGCGCGTCGGTCCTGAATACCGTCTGGCCGAAGGAGATACCGTGCGGGTGCCGCCCCTGCGCACGGCCGAGCGGTCGGACAAGACCCTCGTTCCGCCAAGGGAATTTGCCATCGCCCACGAGGATGAGGTCTTGCTCGTGGTCGACAAACCGGCGGGAGTGGCGGTCCACGGCGGCAGCGGAGTGAGCTTCGGTATCATCGAGCAATTGCGGCGTTCCCGTCCTGAATCCCGCTTCCTCGAACTGGCCCATCGCCTGGACCGCGAAACCTCCGGCTTGCTGATCGTGGCGAAAAAGCGTTCCGCCCTGTCGCGCCTGCACGACATGTTCCGCGACGGACAGGTCGCCAAGCGCTACCTGGCTTTGGTGCGCGGGCGTTGGCTGAATCCCCTGCAGCACGTGCGTCTACCCCTCCTGAAGAGCACGACGGGGGAGGGGGAAAGAAGGGTCAGCGTGTCGGAGGAAGGCAAGTCGGCGCACAGCGTTGTCCGTCTGGTGGCCCGCTGGGAGAACTTCAGCCTGGTCGAGGTCGAGCTCAAGACGGGGCGCACGCACCAGATCCGGGTCCATCTGACCCATCTGGGCTATCCGCTGGCCGGCGACGACAAATATGGCGATTTCGCCCTGAACAAGGACTTGCAGAAAGTCGGGCTCAAACGCATGTTCCTCCATGCGGCAAAATTGTCCTTCGCCCATCCGGCGAGCGGCGAATTGCTTGAACTCGAGTCACCCTTGGCGTCCGAACTGGCGGGGTTTCTGGCGCGATTGGATCAGCACGAGAAACGGAGCCATGGGCAAGCGATTTGAACTGATCGTCTTCGACTGGGACGGCACGTTGATGGATTCGGCGGGATTGATCGTGTCCTCCATCCAGGCGGCGGCACGCGATCTCGGTTTGGCGCCGCCGAGCGACGAGCGGGCCCGCCACATCATCGGCCTCGGGCTCGTGGACGCCTTGCGCCATGCTTTGCCGGACCTGCCTGCGGAGCGCTACGGCGCCTTGGCGGAGCGATATCGGCACTATTACCTGTCCCAGGACGACCAGTTGTCGCTGTTTGCCGGGGCCGTCGAACTCGTCGCCGATTTGGCGCAACGGGGCCACGCCTTGGCGGTGGCGACCGGAAAGTCGCGCCACGGGCTCGACCGGGCCATGGCCGGAAGCGGCCTGGCGGGGCACTTCCTTGCCACCCGTTGCGCCGACGAATGCCGTTCCAAGCCGCATCCGCAGATGCTCGAGGAGTTGATGGCGGAATTTGGCGCCGCGCCGGAGGCGACCCTGATGATCGGCGACACCACCCACGACCTGCTAATGGCCCGCAATGCCCGGGTGGCTGCGGTGGCCGTCGCCTACGGGGCCCATCCGGCGACCGTGCTGGAGGCCGAAGCGCCCCTGCATCTGGCCCCCTCGATGGAAGACTTGACGACGTGGTTGCGGGCGAACGCCTGATCGGACGGGCCGCTGACTTGGTCGATGGCGGCGCCGGAATCCGCTTCGAGGTGGAAGGGAAGGGCGGACCGGAACCGGCCTTCGTCGTCCGATTCCGCGGCAAGGTGCATGCCTACGTGAATCGCTGCCGGCACGTTCCCGTCGAACTGGACTGGCAACCCGGGGAGTTTTTCGATACATCCGGCTTATACTTGATCTGCGCCACCCATGGCGCGTTGTATGCACCCGACACTGGATATTGCGTCGGCGGGCCGTGTGCCGGCAAGGGCTTGGTCCCGGTGACCGTTATCGAGCGGGATGGTCAGATCTTTTGGAAGGACGAATGACGGTGTCGGAGCAGGAACCCAACTGGGAAAGGACCATTCTCGAGAAAATCGCCCTCGAGGGTCTCGTCGAGCAGCGCCGCCGGCGACGCTGGGGGATTTTCTTCAAGCTGCTCGGATTCGGCTACTTGACCGTCATCATGGTGGCGTTCGTCGATTGGGGTGGCGGCGCCGACTCCCTGGAAGGGAAAAAGCACACCGCCCTGGTGCAACTCGAGGGCGTCATCCAGAGCAAGGGAGACGCCACCGCGGAACACGTGATCAGTGCCTTGCAGGCCGCTTTCGAGGACAAGAACACGGCGGGGATCGTCCTGCGCATCAACAGTCCGGGCGGCAGCCCGGTGCAGGCGGGGATGATCAACGACGAAATCCGCCGCCAGCGCGCCAAGCATCCGGATGTCGCCATCCACGCCGTGATCGAGGATGTCTGCGCCTCCGGAGGCTATTACGTGGCGGCGGCCACCGACAAGATTTTCGTCGACAAGGCCAGCATCGTCGGTTCGATCGGCGTCCTGATGGACGGCTTCGGCTTCACCGGCACGATGGACAAGCTCGGGGTCGAACGGCGGCTGCTGACGGCCGGCGAAAACAAGGGCTTTCTGGATCCCTTCTCGCCGCAGAACGGCCAGCACAAGGCCCATGCCCAGGACATGCTGAATGACATTCACCGCCAGTTCATCGACGTGGTCCGCCAGGGGCGTGGAAAGCGCCTGAAGGAAACCCCCGAAATGTTCTCCGGCCTGATGTGGACCGGCACCAGGAGCGTCGAACTGGGGCTGGCCGATGGCTTCGGTACCGTGGAGTCGGTGGCGCGGGACGTCTTCAAGGCGGAGGACATCCGCGACTACACGGTCAAGTCGTCCATCGCAGAGCGTTTCGCGAAACAGTTGGGGGCCGACATGGCGCGAGGGGCAGGGGCGGTCCTGTCATCCATTTCCGTGCGCTGAAGCGCCGTCGGTCAGCGGGCGAACGGGGCCGCCAGAGGTTCGCCGAGAAAGAGGCCCTGGGCCGGCCAGGCGACGCTCTTCCAGTAGGCTTCGATCGCCGATTCGCCGCGCAGGTAGTGCTTGATCAGCACCAGGGGATTGGGGAATTTCTGCCAGTGGTTGCAGGGTTCCGAAACGGTGCCGTAACTGGCGGTGGCACCCGCTTCAAGCCAGCGCAGGCTGCTCATCTGGCTCTTGCCGAGGATGTCGCCGCCGTTCGAGGTGAGGTGGTCGGCCAGGGCGCCGGGCAGGAATTCCAGGGTATCCAGTTTCCCCACATGGGTCGCGCCGGTGAGGTAGATGAGCACGTCCTTTTCTCCCTCGAGCGTGTCCTGCTGGAGAACGTGGATGTGCACGGGTGGATCCTTCAGGGTCTGGGGCTTCGGGAAGAAGGGGACCCGGGAGTTCCGGTTGCGGTCCGACGTCCGGAGCAGATAGATGCCCGCCTCGGGACGGCTGCGATCGGCGGAAATGCCCCTGTTGATGAGGGCCTTTGCCAATTCGACATTGGCCGACGGCAGCAGCATCGAAAGGCGGATTCCAAAGCGGGAATACGGCTTCTCGCCTGCATAGTCGAAATAGGGGCTGGGGCGGCTGGGAGCGCAGGTTTTCCGGCATAACTCCGGATCCAGGCCGAGGCTGACGGCGGCGGTGATGGACTGGCACTGCACCGCATACGGCGTGGTCCACACCAGGACGAGGGCCTGGATCGAGGTGTCGAAGCTTGCGTCGATCCGCTCCCTGAAGGTGGCCAGATCGTCGGCCGAGATCGAACGCTTGCCGGCCGGAAGGCTCACCCGGAGCAGATTGTTCTGGGGAATCCGCCTTGCCGCCACGTAGTACTCGCCGACTTCGACGCTGGTCGGATCGCCTTCATTCACGATGACGCCGACCTGATGCGGTCGCAGGCCGCGGGCCGTTGCCGAATGTGTGGGCAGGTCCTCTCGGAACTGGGCGTTCGCGGGGGCGGACAGAACCGCCAGTCCCAGGCAAAGGATGGCCAGCATTCGCTGCATGGAAATCATTGCCCCCCGGCGAGCAGCAGGAAAACCGTCGGCCTCCGGTCCAGCACCGGCAAGTCGCCTTGCTTCCATTCTCGAACCGTTCGGGTATGGACGGATTCCCGGGCAGTGGTCAGATCCGTCGCGACGCAAATCCTGGTTTCGGGCCGGCAGGCGGCAAGAACGGCTGTCAGCATCGCGTCGTTTCGGTATGGGGCCTCGATAAAGAGTTGCGTCTGGTTCATGGTTGCCGACTGGGTTTCGAGTTCTTTGATGCTTCTCGAACGCTCGGGTTCCTTGATCGGAAGGTAGCCATGGAAGGTGAAACGCTGCCCGTCGAGCCCGGATGCCATCAGGGCCAAGAGAAGGGAGGACGGACCGACATGGGGGCGCACGGGGATTCCCGACGCATGGGCCAGGCGCACGACGAGGGCGCCAGGATCGGCGACCCCGGGACAACCGGCCTCGGACATGATCCCGGCGGATTCCCCGGCGAGGAGCGGCGCCATGAGTCGGCGAATCTGCAGCGGATCCGGCGGGGTGACGAGGACGTCTATCCGGAGGTCGCGCAAGGGCCCGGGATGGCCCATCCGCTTCAACATGTTGCGCGCCGTCTTGGCATTCTCGACAATGAACCTGTCGAGACAGGCGACGGCCTTCAGTGTTTCCGGGGGCAAACCGTCCAGTGAGGCGTCTTCGCCCAGGAAGACCGGGATCAGGTGCAGGGTCCCAGGCATCAGGGCAATCGGACTCCCTCGGCGCGCAGCATTCGACACAGGGCGATCAGCGGCAATCCGATCAGGGCGTTCGGATCGTCGCCGCGCAGGTAATCGAGGAGGGCGATTCCGAGCCCCTCGGATTTCGCGCTGCCGGCACAATTCAAGGCATCTTCCCGGTCCAGGTAGCGCTCGATCTCGTCGTCGGCGAGCCTGCGAAAGCCGACTTCCACGGGAATGCCGGCGAGGTGGACCCTTCCGCTGCGGGCGTTGAGGAGACACAAGCCGGTGTGGAACACCACCTGCCGACCGGACAGGCGCCTGAGTTGGGCAATGGCCCGGTCGCGGGTGCCAGGCTTGCCGAAGATTTCCCCTTCGCAATGGGCAACCTGGTCGCTGCCGATGATCAGGGCGTCCGGAAATCGGCCTGCGACGGCGCGTGCCTTTTCGACGGCCAGGCGCTCCGCGGTCGCGGAAGGGGATTCTCCCGGCAAGGCCGCCTCGTCGCAATCCGGGGCGGCGACCGCGAAGGGGATGCCCAGGCGCCCCAACAGTTCGCGCCGGTAGGGGGAGGTGGAGGCGAGGACGATGGGAGGAACAGACATGGAAAAACCGAGGTATTTCTGGATGTTTGCGAGGTTTTCGTGCTAGTATCGCACGTTTATGTCCTCGCTGCCCAAGGCTTCCGTCGTCGAACTGGAAAGCGCCGTGATCGACGGCGTTGAGTTTGCCAGGTGTCGCGGTCGGATGCGGGGGGCGGTTCTGGTAGGGCGTCTCGAGCGGTTGGTTGACGCGCTTTCGGAATCGACCGGGGAACTCGCCTGGGAAGTTGTCGGGTGGGTCGGAGCGGACGGCAAGGCTATGTTGCGGTTGCAGGTTTCAGGCAGTCTCGCGTTGACCTGCCAGCGGTGCCTGGAAAGCTTGCGCTGGCCGTGCGAACTGGTGACCCAATTCGTCCTCGTGCCCGAAGGCAGCGAGTGGCCGGAGGGGGACCTGGAGGACGACGGGGTGGATGCGATCCCGGCCTCGACGGCGATGGCCATGCTGCCGCTGTTGGAGGACGAGGTGCTGCTCGCTTTGCCGGCAGTACCCAGGCACGAGATTTGCCGGCTCCCCGGGCCGGCGTTGGACAAGGGGGCGGAGTCGCCTTTCGCGGCGCTGGCCCGATTGAAGAAGCATTGATGCAAGGAGTCAGACATGGCTGTTCAGCAGAACAAGAAATCCCCGTCCAAGCGTGGCATGCACCGCGCCCACGATTTCCTCACGGCGCCGGCGCTGGCCGTCGAAACGACGAGCGGCGAGGTGCATCTGCGCCACCATATTTCGCCCTCCGGCGTTTATCGCGGCAAGAAGGTTCTGAAGAACAAGGGCGAGTAAGCCCGGGACCCACGGGCGGCCGGATGCGGTGACGCATCCGGCCGTTTTCGCTATTCGCCTCCATTCTCGATGTCCGTCACCATAGCAGTCGACTGCATGGGCGGTGACCACGGTCCGGTGGTCACGTTTCCTGCCGTCGTAGACTTCCTGCGCCGCGATTCCGATTGTTCCGTCATCCTGGTCGGCCGGGACGATGACATTCGCTCACGCTTCGAGACGGCTCGGCGTGAATTCGGCGAGCGCCTGGCGTTTCAGCCGGCGAGCGAGGTGGTCGAGATGCACGAGCCGGTCGCTTCCGCCTTGCGGTCGAAGAAGGACTCCTCGATGCGCGTGGTAGCGGACCTGGTGAAGAATGGCCGCGCCAACGCCGCCCTTTCCGCCGGCAATACCGGAGCCCTGATGGCGATCTCCCGCTTCGTCCTGAAGACGCTTCCGGGAATCGACAGGCCGGCGATCGCCACCATCCTGCCCACGATGCGCGGACACACCTATGTGCTCGACCTGGGCGCCAATGTCGATTGCGCGCCGGAACACCTGCTCCAGTTCGGTATCATGGGCTCCCTGCTCGTATCCGCGCTCGAGCATCGGGAACGGCCCACGGTCGGACTCCTGAACATCGGCGAGGAGGAGATCAAGGGCAACGAGGCGGTCAAGCGCGCTGGCGAGTTGCTGAAGGTTTCCGGTCTGAATTTCGTGGGCAATATCGAGGGCGACGACATCTACAAGGGAACGACTGATGTGGTGGTCTGCGATGGTTTCGTCGGCAACGTCGCCCTGAAGACTTCCGAGGGCCTCGCCCAGATGGTGTCCACCTTCATCAAGCAGGAATTCTCCCGCAATGTGTGGACCAAGCTGGCCGGCCTGGTGGCGTTGCCGGTCCTGAAGGCCTTCAAGTCGCGAATCGATCACCGGGTCTACAACGGCGCCAGCCTGCTGGGGCTGCGTGGCGTCGTCCTGAAGAGCCACGGATCGGCCGATACCTTTGCCTTCTTCTGCGCGCTGGAACGGGCCGCCGAGGAGGCGAGGGAGCGTCTGCCGGAGAAGATCGCCGCTCGCATGGCGGCTGCCGCGGCATGATCCGTTCCCGCATCACGGGCACGGGCAGTTGCCTGCCGGGCGAGCCAATCGGCAACGAGGCGCTCATCCGGGCTCGCAACCTGGATTCCAGCGACGATTGGATCGTCGAGCGGACGGGGATCCAGTCCCGGCACTTCGCGGCCGATGGAGTCTCGGCCAGCGACCTGGCCCTGGAGGCATCCCGCAATGCGCTGGAGGCCGCCGGGCGTTCGCCGCAGGAGGTTGACTTGATTATCGTCGCCACCTCCACCCCGGACTTCGTCTTTCCGAGCACCGCCGCCCTGCTGCAGGCCAAGCTCGGGGTCCACAACGGCGCTCCGGCCTTCGATGTGCAGGCCGTCTGCAGCGGTTTCGCCTTCGCCCTTGCGACGGCCGAGAAGTTCATCCGTTCGGGATCCCACAAGTGTGCCCTCGTGGTGGGGGCGGAAGTCTTTTCGCGCCTGCTCGATTGGCAGGACCGTGGTACTTGCGTCCTGTTCGGCGATGGCGCGGGGGCGGTCGTGCTGGAAGCGGCAGACAGCGCGGGCGTCCTGGCCACCGCCTTGCACGCCGACGGCCGGCATCACGGCATCCTGTCCGTTCCCGGGCACCTTTGCGGCGGCAAGCCGATCGGCGATCCGCTCCTGCGCATGGATGGCCAGGCGGTATTCAAGTTCGCCGTCCGGGTGCTCGCCGAAGTCGCCGAGGAGGTTCTCTCCCAGGCCGCGATGGCAGCCTCCGACCTCGACTGGTTGATCCCGCACCAGGCGAATGTCCGCATCCTTCAGGCGACGGCGAGGAAGATCGGCATCCCCGCGGAGAAATGCGTCGTCACGGTCTCGAGACACGGCAACACTTCCGCCGCTTCGATTCCGCTGGCGCTCGACGAGGCCGTTCGCGGCGGCCGGATCCGGCAGGGGCAGTCGGTATTGATGGAGGGCGTCGGCGGCGGATTCACCTGGGGTGCGGTACTGGCACGTTTCTGATCCGAGGCGCGGCGATTTGGCATTTGAGAGCCCGGCAATGTCCGCCGGGTGGAGAGTGAAATGAGATTTGCATTGGTATTCCCCGGGCAGGGTTCGCAGTCCGTTGCCATGATGAACGCCTACGGGGAGCATGCCGTGCTGCGCGCCTGCTTCGAAGAGGCGTCCGAGGCGCTCGGGCGGGACTTGTGGGCCCTGGCGGCCGAGGGGCCGGCCGAGGCGCAGAACCAGACGATCAATACGCAGCCGCTGATGCTGACCGCGGGTGTCGCCGTCTGGCGCCTCTGGCGTGAAAAAGGCGGCGGTCTTCCGCAGATGGTGGCGGGCCACAGCCTTGGCGAATACACCGCCCTGGTGGTGGCGGGCGTGTTGACCCTCCGCGACGCCGTGCCCCTCGTCGAGTTCCGCGCCAAGGCCATGCAGGAGGCGGTTCCGGCGGGAACGGGCGCCATGGCGGCGATCCTCGGGCTCGATGCCGAAAGGATCAAGGGGATTTGTGCCGAGGCGGCCGAGGGCCAGGTGGTCGAAGCGGTGAATTTCAATGCCCCGGAACAGACGGTGATCGCCGGCGACCAGGCTGCCGTCGCAAGGGCGGCCGAAGCCTGCAAGGGAGCAGGCGCAAAACGCGCCGTCATGCTCCCGGTCTCCGCGCCCTTTCACTGTGCCCTCATGCGCCCGGCGGCCGCGCGCTTGGGCGAGCGGCTGTCGTCCGTCGAGTTGCATGCGCCGACGATTCCCGTCCTGAACAACGTGGACGTCGCTTTCGTCTCCGATCCGGCAATGATCAGGCAGGCCCTGGTGCGCCAGGCCGCCTCCCCCGTCCGCTGGGTTGAGACCATGCGCGCGATGCAACGGGAGGGGGTGGCCCAGATTTACGAATGCGGACCCGGGAAGGTCCTCGCCGGCCTGGTGAAACGCTGTGCCGAAGGCGTCGCGGGGACCGCGCTGGCCGATCTCGCCGCCGTCGAGGCGGCGGTCACGACTACGAAAGGTTGAGGCAATGGGACAACTCAAGGGGCTCGTCGCCTTAGTTACCGGCGCTTCCCGCGGCATCGGCCGGGCAATCGCCCTGGAGCTTGCCGGCCAGGGCGCGCTCGTCGCGGGGTCTGCGACGACCGAGGCCGGCGCCGCCGATATCCAGAAGGCCCTCGATGCCATTGGACCGGGTCATCTGGGCGTGGCCCTGGACGTCACCGATTCGGCGGCCTGCGAGCGTGTCGTCGCCGACGTCGAGAAAAGGATCGGCGCAATCGCCGTACTGGTGAACAATGCCGGCATCACCCGCGACAACCTCGCGATGCGGATGAAGGACGACGATTGGGATGCCGTGATGGACACCAATCTGAAAGCCGTTTTCCGGCTCTCCAAGCTGGTGATGCGAGGCATGATGAAGGCGCGCTTCGGCCGCATCGTCAATATTACGTCCGTCGTCGGCGAGGCGGGGAATCCCGGCCAGGCGAACTATGCCGCCGCCAAGGCCGGAGTTGCCGGGATGGCGCGAGCACTGGCGCAGGAACTGGGCAGCCGCAACATCACCGTCAACTGCGTGGCGCCGGGCTTCATCGACACGGACATGACCCGCGCCCTGCCGGATGCGCAGAGGGAGGCGCTCTTGCAGCGGATTCCGCTCGCCCGGCTCGGGCAGGTGGAGGAGATCGCCTCCGTGGTGGCCTTCCTGGCCGGTCCGAAGGCGGGCTATGTCACCGGGCAGACCATCAACGTGAACGGCGGCATGTACATGGGCTGAGGCACCCCGTGCCGAGGTCATCCGACGTATTTTGTTAAACTAGTCAGGTTTTTTCACTACACCCGATAACCAGGGAAGGAGTCGTCAATGGACAACATCGAACAGCGGGTCAAGAAGATCGTCGCCGAACAACTGGGCGTCAATGAAGCCGACATCAAGAACGAATCCTCGTTCGTGGACGATCTGGGCGCCGATTCGCTCGACACCGTCGAATTGGTGATGGCCCTCGAGGAGGAGTTCGAGTGCGAGATCCCCGATGAGGAAGCCGAAAAGATCACGACGGTCCAGCAAGCCATCGATTACGTCACCAACAACCTCAAGAAGTAAGCGCGCAGCGCCGCTTCCCCTAATCCCCTGGAGCCTCCCTTGTCACGTCGCAGAGTAGTCGTGACCGGCCTCGGCATCATTTCGCCGGTCGGAAACACCATTGCCGAAGCCTGGGAAAATGTCGTCGCCGGAAAGAGCGGCATCGGCACGATTACCCGTTTCGACGCCTCGGCCTTCAAGTCCCGCATTGCCGGCGAAGTCAGGGATTTCGACGTCACGACCTATCTGTCGCCGAAAGAAGCCCGGCGGATGGATGTCTTCATCCATTACGGCATGGCGGCGGGAATCCAGGCATGGCGGGATTGCGGTCTGGAGGTATCAGCCGACAACGCCGATAGGATCGGCGTGAATATCGGCTCCGGCATCGGCGGCTTGCCGATGATCGAAGGCACCCACGACGATTACCTGGGTGGCGGACCGCGGAAGATTTCGCCCTTCTTCATCCCCGGCACGATCATCAACATGATCTCCGGCAATCTGTCGATCATGCTCGGCCTGAAGGGGCCCAATCTCGCCGTCGTGACGGCCTGCACCACGGGCCTGCACGCCATAGGCACCAGCTTCCGCATGATCCAGTACGGGGATGCCGACGTGATGGTCTGTGGCGGTGCCGAATCCACGGTCACTCCGCTGGCGATCGGCGGGTTCTCCTCGGCCCAGGCTTTGTCGACCCGCAACGACGATCCGGCCACGGCCAGCCGTCCGTGGGACAAGGACAGGGACGGATTCGTCCTCGGCGAGGGTGCGGGCGTCCTCGTCCTGGAAGAGTTCGAACACGCGAAGAAGCGCGGCGCCAGGATCTACGCCGAGTTGTCGGGCTTCGGCATGAGCGGCGATGCCTACCACATGACCGCCCCGGACATGGACGGCCCGCGGCGGAGCATGGTCAATGCCCTGAAGGACGCCGGGATGAATCCCGACGAGGTGAATTACATCAACGCCCACGGCACATCGACGCCGCTCGGCGACAAGAACGAGTCCGAGGCGATCAAGCTGGCCTTCGGCGATGCTGCCCGGAAACTCGTCGTGAATTCCACCAAGTCGATGACCGGCCACCTTCTGGGCGGTGCCGGCGGACTGGAGTCCGTCCTCACGGTCCTTGCCGTCCATCGACAGATTTCTCCGCCCACCATCAACATCTTTTCCCAGGACCCCGACTGCGACCTCGATTACTGCGCCAACACCGCCCGGGAGATGCGGATCGACGCAGCGATCAAGAATAATTTCGGCTTCGGCGGGACCAACGGCACACTGGCCTTCCGCAAGATCTGACCTACGCCGGCGGGACTGCAGTGCACTTGCCCTGCCAGGTTCGGCTGAACGAATCCTGGCACTTGGCTGCGGTCCTTGTCGGCGTCCATTGTCTCGGTCTTGTTGCGCTTGCCGTATCGGAACCGAGCCTTCCCTCGTTGGCGGGCGGTTTGATTGTTCTCGGAATCTCGCTCTGTTTATCGTGGCGACGCGTTCGTCCGGCCGCGAGCCGGCGGGTCGTGGCTCTTATCCTGGGGCGCGACGGGGAATTGCAGGTCCACAGAAGCGATGGCGCGACGTTGCCTGTGGCGGTACTTCCCGACACGAGTGTCTTTCCGTGGCTGGTTGTCTTGAGGTACCGGCTGGCAAATCGAAACGAAGTCCTGGTTCTCCCCGCTACCGCGATGCGACGGGAAAGCCATAGGCGATTGCGATTGTGGCTGCGATGGCGAAGCGGAAGGGGCGCCGGCAAGAATAGCGGCACCACCTGGGATCCGATCGCGTAAATGGTCCGCTCAGCGGCGTCTGGAGGGGCGCAATACCGTATTTCGCGGTCTTGCCGTGGTCCCGGGATAATCCCGACTGAAGTGCAATCCTCGACTCTCCTTGCGTTTCTGAGCGCTTCGAACGATCAGATGGGCCGTCAGCACCAGATTGCGAAGTTCGATCAGGTCATTAGTGACCCGGAAATGGGAGTAGAACTCGTCGATTTCGCGCTCGAGAAGATGGATGCGATGAAGGGCCCGCGCCAGACGCTTGTCGGTACGCACGATTCCCACGTAGTCCCACATGAACCGCCGCAACTCGTCCCAGTTGTGAGAGATGACGATCTCTTCGTCGGCGTCTTTCACGCGGCTTTCGTCCCATCCCGGCAGTCGCGGCAGCGGTGAACGCTCCGACTTTAGGATGTCGTTTGCGGCTGCGCGAGCGAAGACGACGCACTCGAGAAGCGAGTTACTGGCCAACCTGTTCGCACCGTGGAGGCCGGTGAAGGCCGTCTCTCCCAAGGCGTAAAGCCCCGGGAGGTCCGTGCGCGCATCCAGGTCCGCGACCACTCCACCGCAGGTGTAATGGGCCGCCGGCACGACCGGGATAGGCTGCTTGGTGATGTCGATGCCCAACTCGAGACAACGGGCATGGATGTTCGGAAAGTGGCTGCGGAGGAAATCCGCCGGCTTGTGGGAGATATCCAGATATACGCAATCCAGGCCGTGACGTTTCATTTCGTAGTCGATGGCCCTTGCAACGATGTCGCGAGGCGCCAATTCGGCACGGGTGTCATGGTCGGGCATGAAACGGGTTCCATCCGGCAACCGAAGTATGCCTCCCTCGCCACGCATCGCCTCGGTAATCAGGAACGACTTGGCGTGGGGATGGTATAGGCAGGTCGGATGAAACTGGACGAACTCCATGTTGGCGACCCTGCATCCTGCACGCCAGGCCATCGCCTGACCGTCACCCGTCGCGGTATCGGGATTCGTCGTGTACAGGTAGACCTTGCCGGCGCCTCCCGTCGCCAGGACCGTGTGCCGAGCTCCGACGGTCATCACTTGGTCCCGATCGATATCGAGGACATAGGCGCCCAGGCAGCCGCTCGTCGCCAAACCGATTTTTTCGCCGCTGATCAGGTCTACCGCAATGTGCCGCTCCAGGACGGTGATGTTGGCGTGGGCGGCGACGCGATCATTGAGAGTTTGCTGGACCGCGGCTCCCGTGGCATCTGCCGCGTGGATGATGCGGCGGTGGCTATGGCCGCCTTCCCGCGTTAGGTGGTACCCAAGACTTGAATCATCCCGCGTAAACGGGACTCCCTGCCCGATCAGCCACTGAATTGCCTCGTGTCCGTGTTCGACCACGAAACGCGTTGCCTTCGGATCGCAGAGGCCGCCTCCAGCGGTGAAGGTATCCTGTATGTGGGCTGCAACCGAGTCGGCGTCATCGAGGACCGCGGCGATTCCGCCTTGGGCCCAGGCGGTGGCCGAATCGCCGACGCCCCGCTTGGTTACCATCGCCACCCTGTGAGTGTCGGCGAGCAGCAGGGCCAGCGCCTGGCCGGCCAATCCGCTGCCGATGACCAGCACATCGAACTCTAGAACGGGTGGCGCCGTCGTCATGCGGCGACTATATCACCTTCCTCCGAGGGGGGCGCCAAGGCCCGGTTGCATCGCGGGGAACTTCGCCGGTCCGTGGTGATCAATGCAGGTAGTGTCGGGGGTCGTCGGGGCCGGGAGTTCATGCAATGGGGTTCGGGTATACTTTTCGTCTCGCAGCTTTCCGGCTGCCAAGAACCTTCAAGAAACGGATCCGATGGGAGACCGCGAAGCGGATCAGGCGCTCGTCGAGCGGGTGCAGAACGGTGATCAGCAGGCATATGGTCTGTTGGTCACGAAGTACCAGCGCAAGCTGTTGCGCTTGCTTTCTCGCCTCGTCCGGGATCCCGCCGAGGCGGAGGACATCGCCCAGGAAACATTCATCAAGGCCTACCGGGCGTTGCCGAGCTTTCGTGGGGATAGCGCCTTTTACACATGGTTGTATCGGATCGGCGTCAACACTGCCAAGAACTGGCTGATTTCCCATGGCAGGCGGTTGCCTACGGAGGTTGACCACGAAGATGCCGAATCGTATGAGGATGCCGAGATGCTGCGCGACATCAACACACCCGAAAGGATGCTGATGTCCAAGCAGATTGCGGACACGGTGAATTCGGCGATGGATGCGCTTCCGGACGAGTTGCGTACCGCCATCATGCTCAGGGAGATAGACGGCCTGAGCTACGAGGAGATTGCCCAGATGATGGAGTGTCCCATCGGAACGGTGCGATCGAGGATCTTTCGCGCCCGCGAGGCCATCGCGGGGAAACTGAGGCCTCTGCTCGATACGGGGCCGGACAGGAGGTGGTGACGCCATGACCCTCGAGTTATCCGCATTCGTGGATGGTGAAACGGAGGCGGCCGAAACCGCGGCAGTACTGGTCGCTCTTCACCGGGACGAGGAGTTGCGCCGGCGTTGGGACGCCTACCAGCTCGTCGGGGCTGCGCTGAGGGGCGAAGAGGAACTTCACGCCGACCTGGCGCCAAAGGTAATGGCGGGCTTGCGGAGTGAGCCGGTAGTTCTTGCGCCGCGCCGCCCATCCCTTTCCCGCCCGCGGCGTAGTGCCTGGATGGCACTTGCGGCATCGGCTGCAGGGGTCGCCTTCGGTCTCTGGCTGGCCCTGACGCCTTCCGGAGATGCGCCGCCGCCGACCCTGGCGGCTGCGGCGCGCCCGGCGCCCCTGGCCCAGGGACAGGGACGGATCCAGGAGTATCTCGTGGCCCACCAGACCTATTCTCCGGGGATCAATCCTCAGGGGGGCACCCGCTACATCCGCACTGTCGCTTCCGCACGGGAAACGGCGCGATGAGCGTCGGGTTCCTGGCGCTTGCTTCGGCCTTGTTTCTATTGCCCGCGGGCGCTCTGGCGGCCGACCCCGGCGATACGCTTGCGTTGCTGAATCGGACGGTGTCGGCGGCCCAGAAACTTAACTACTCCGGAACCTTCGTGTATCAGAGCGGCGGAGTGTCGGAGACCTCGCGCGTTACCCACCTCTTCGAAGCCGGCAAGGAGTACGAACGGCTCGAAGTCCTTGATGGCAGCCCCAGGGAAGTGGTGCGTAACGACAACGAGGTGCGATGCTATCTGCCCGAGCGCAAACTGGTGCTCGTCGAGCGCCGCGAATCGCGGCGCGGATTCCCGGCCTTGCTTCCCGCTGGCGTTTCCAACCTGACGGAGAACTACATCCTGCGCAAGGGTACCGTCGGACGAGTGGCCGGCATCGAGGCACAGGTTGCCCATCTCGAACCACGCGACGAGTTTCGCTATGGGCACCAACTCTGGATCGACCCCGCCAGCGGCCTGTTGCTGAAAGCCACGATGCTGAACGAGAAGGGTGAGGTCCTCGAGAGCTTTGCCTTTACGCAGGTACAGATTGGCGGTCCTGTCGACCGGGCATTGCTGCGGTCCAGGTATGAGGGACAGGGGAGCGACTGGCGGGTTCACGATCCCAAGACGATCGAATCGCGTCAGGAGGAAGTCGGATGGTCCTTTCGCAATCCGCCTCCCGGGTTCAGGAAGGTGGCAGGTATGAAACGGTCCACCGGCAGTGACCAGCCCGGGACCACCCATGTCCTGTTTTCCGACGGCTTGGCTGCCATTTCGATCTTCATCGAGGCACCTGGACAGCGATCCTCGGAGAAGGCGGAGACGGGTGTCTCTCGGGTGGGTGCCGTGAGCGTGTACCAGAAGCTTCTGGGAGACAGTCTGTTCGTGATACTTGGCGAGGTGCCGCCTGCGGCGCTCAGGCGAATCGGCGATGCCGTTGAGAGGCGCAAGTGAGCCAGGAAAGCGACGCACTCGTGATCGACATCCGGGGCGAGGATGCCTTGCTCCGCTTGACCAAGCCGGTCTCGGGCTGCGGCCGGTGCGACGAGCCGGGGGGCTGCAGTACCGGACTCGCGGCTCGGAATTGCCGTACCTACCGACTTCCGAACGACGTCGGTGCCAAGATCGGGGACCGGGTATCGATATCGGTTGCCGACGGCGCCATCCTTCGAGCCGCCCTTGTTTCCTATCTGTCTCCCGCCATCCTTGCCATCCTGGGCGCTGCCGCGGGGGCCAGCCAAGGAGGGGACGCATGGGCCGTCGGGGGGGCAGCGGCGGGCTTGCTCGCCGGCATCCTGCTGCTGCGCGTGTTTGGAAGACGGACGCACGGTCAATACATGCCCAGGATTCTCAGGGTCCAATCGCGGGCGACTACCGGCCTTTGATTCATTACTGCCGGCCATTGATCCATCTTAGATGCGTGTGACGACCATGAATCGAATCCTTCTCGTACTTATCATCGCCTTCGCCTCGCTTGGGGTTCGCGCACAGGTCAACGGCCTCCCGGATTTCACGGAGATTGCCGAGAAGCAGGGGGTGGCGGTGGTCAACATCAGCGCGACGCAAGTGTTGAAGGGCCGTGCCAATCCCCAGTTTCCCATCGACGAGGACGACCCGGCCTTCGAATTCTTCCGCCGCTTCATTCCCAAACAGATCCCGGGGCTGCCAAGGGACTTCGAGAACAAGTCCTTGGGTTCCGGCTTCATCGTCAGTTCCGACGGCTACATCCTGACCAATGCCCACGTGGTCGATGCGGCCGACGAGGTGCTCGTGAAACTCTCCGACAAGAGGGAATTCAAGGCGAAGGTCATCGGGTCGGACAAGCGCACCGACGTGGCCCTCCTCAAGATAGACACCACGGGTTTGCCAGCCGTCCGGCTTGGCGATCCGGGGAAGCTAAGGGTCGGGGAATGGGTCGTCGCCATCGGATCACCCTTTGGATTCGACAGTACCGTGACGGCAGGAATCGTCAGTGCCAAGGGGCGCTCCCTGCCGCAGGAGAACTACGTTCCCTTCATACAGACCGACGTCGCCATCAATCCCGGGAATTCCGGGGGACCCCTTTTCAACATGAGGGGCGAGGTGGTTGGCATCAATTCCCAGATATACAGCCGTACGGGCGGTTTCATGGGGCTCTCCTTCGCCATCCCGATCGACGTGGCCATGGAGATTCAGGGGCAATTGCGCGCCAACGGCAAGGTAAGCCGCGGCCGCATCGGGGTCGTCATACAAGAAGTGACGAAGGATCTGGCGGAGTCCTTCGGGATCGGCAAGCCCCAGGGAGCGCTCGTCGCCTCGGTGGAAAAGGGCGGGCCCGCCGAGAAGGCGGGAATCGAGGAAGGCGACATCATCCTGAAGTTCGACGGCAAGGCGGTGAGCCAGTCCGGCGACCTGCCCCGCATCGTAGGAGGGACACGCCCCGGCTCCAAGGTATCGATGCAGGTGTGGCGAAAGGGGGCCGCGAAGGAAATATCGGTGACGGTAGGCGAGATGCCCGACGAAAAAGGGTCCGCCCGGAGCGCCAAGCGCGGGAAACCCGGCGAGCCGGCGCCTGCCAACAAACTGGGACTTGTCCTGTCCGAGCTCACGGCGGAACAGCGGAAGGAGTTGAAGCTGTCCGGCGGCCTGTTGGTGGAAGAGGTGAGGAACGGCGGCAGCCGAGGGGATCTTCGGCCCGGCGACATCATTCTGGCCATGATTCAGCGGGGCACCCAGACCGAATTGAAGACCGTCGAGCAGTTCAACGGACTCGTCGCCAAGGCGGAGAAGGGGACCAACATCACCTTGCTGGTGCGCCGGGGAGAGAGCCAGACCTTCATCACCATCAAGGGTGGTGCGGAGAAGTAGGCTGAATCGAGTGGCTCCGGAAACCGCCTTGTTTACCGTCTATTCGCGGACATATTGCCATCTCTGCGACGAACTGCTGGCCGAGTTGGAAGCCGTGTTGAGCGCCTGGCCCCGTCCGGCGGTTTTTGCCGTCGATGTGGTGGACGTGGATTCCGACGAGGCGCTCGATTTGCGTTATGGGGAGCGGGTTCCCGTCCTGGAATTCAAGGGGCGCGAGCTCTGCCACCATCGGCTCGACCCCGAGAAAGTGCGTGAGGTTCTGGACGGATTGGGATAGAATCCTCGCCTTGTCTCATCTCCCCAAGGTGCTGAAAAAGCACCTTTTTTTGTTGTTCCGATGGACCACATCCGCAACTTTTCGATCATCGCCCATATCGACCACGGGAAATCCACCCTGGCCGACAGGATCATCCAGCGCTGCGGCGGCCTTTCCGACCGGGAAATGGAGGAACAGGTCCTCGATTCCATGGACCTGGAGCGGGAGAGGGGCATCACCATCAAGGCCCAGACCGCGGCCCTCTGGTATCAGGCCCGCGACGGCCGTCGCTACAACCTCAACCTGATCGATACGCCGGGGCATGTGGACTTCTCCTACGAGGTTTCCCGGTCCCTATCCGCCTGCGAAGGCGCGCTGCTCGTGGTGGACGCGTCGCAGGGCGTCGAGGCGCAGACGGTCGCCAACTGTTACACGGCCATCGAATTGGGGGTCGACGTGGTGCCGGTCCTCAACAAGATGGACCTGCCCCAGGCAAATCCCGATGTCGCCAAGGAAGAGATCGAGGATGTCATTGGAATAGATGCCACGGACGCGATCCCCTGTTCGGCCAAGACCGGCATGGGCGTCGACGACATCCTGGAGGCAGTGATCAGCCGCATACCCGCTCCCAGGGGAGACCGGAGCGGACCGCTCAAGGCCCTGATAATCGATTCCTGGTTCGACAACTATGTCGGTGTCGTGATGCTCGTCCGCGTGGTGGATGGCTCCTTGCGAGCGAAGGACAAGATCCGCCTGATGTCGACGGGCGCGGTCCATCTTTGCGAGCAGGTCGGCGTCTTTACGCCGAAGTCCCAGCAAAAGGACGAACTGTCGGCCGGAGAGGTGGGCTTCATCATTTCCGGCATCAAGGAACTCAAGGCCGCCAAGGTCGGCGACACGGTGACCCTTGTCGACCGGCCGGCGTCGGAAGCGCTGCCGGGTTTCAAGGAGATCAAGCCGCAGGTCTTCGCGGGTCTCTACCCTGTGGAGGCCAATCAATACGATTCCCTCCGGGAGTCCCTGGAGAAACTCCAACTCAACGACGCGTCGCTGCAATACGAACCGGAGGTGTCCCAGGCCCTCGGCTTCGGTTTCCGTTGCGGCTTCCTCGGGCTCCTGCACATGGAAATCGTCCAGGAGCGCCTGGAGCGGGAATTCGATCAGGACCTGATCACGACGGCGCCGACGGTCGTCTATCAGGTCCTGCTGCGCGGCGGCGAGGAGATCTTCGTCGAGAATCCGTCGAAGCTGCCGGAGGTCCAGAAGATCGAGGAAATCCGCGAGCCCATCATCACCACGGAGATCTTCGTGCCGCAGGATTACGTGGGCGCCGTGATGACCCTCTGCAACGGCAAGCGGGGCAACCAGGCCGACATGCGCTACCACGGCCGGCAGGTGCACCTGACCTACGAAATGCCGCTGGCGGAAGTGGTGTTCGATTTCTTCGACAAGCTGAAGTCCGTGTCCAGGGGTTACGCCTCCCTCGACTATGAATTCAAGGAGTACCGGGCGGCCGACGTCGTGAAGCTGGACATCCTGATCAATGCCGAGCGCGTGGATGCCCTGTCGGTGATCGTCCATCGGGCCAACGCCCCCTACCGGGGCCGTGAACTGGCCGCCAAGATGCGGCAACTGATTCCCCGCCAGATGTACGAGGTTGCGATCCAGGCCGCCATCGGTTCCACCATCATCGCCCGCGAGAACGTCAAGGCCATGCGCAAGGACGTGCTCGCCAAGTGCTATGGCGGCGACATCACGCGGAAGAAGAAGCTGCTCGAGAAGCAGAAGGCGGGCAAGAAGCGGATGAAGCAGGTGGGCCGGGTCGAGATTCCCCAGGACGCGTTCCTGGCCGTCCTGCGTGTAGACGACAAGTGAGCGGCCGGCGCCCGCCGGCGGCCGTTGCGGAGAAGAGATGAACTTTGCGCTGATCCTGTTCCTGCTGACGCTGGCCACCGGCGTCCTCTGGCTGATCGACCATTTCTGGGCGCGGAAGAAGCGGGCCAAGGACGGCAAGGATCCCTGGTGGGTCGAATACGGCGCCAGCTTCTTCCCGGTCATCCTCGTCGTGTTCCTGCTGCGCTCATTCATCGTCGAACCCTTCCGGATTCCCTCGGGATCGATGATTCCGACCTTGCTGGTCGGGGATTTCATCCTCGTGAACAAATTCACCTATGGCATACGCCTGCCCGTGATCAACAAGAAGATCGTGGAAATGAACTCGCCCCAGCGCGGCGACGTCATGGTCTTCCGCTATCCCGTGGACCCCTCCCTCGATTACATCAAGAGGGTCGTAGGCGTTCCCGGAGATACGGTCGCCTACCTCAACAAGCGCCTGACCATCAATGGACAGCCGGTCCCGATCAGAAAGACCGACGACTATCTGCATCCCGGGCGGTTCGTCTACAGTCCCCAATACGTGGAGAAACTCGGTGCGGAGGAACACCGGACCCTGATCGAGTCCGACGTTCCCCCGTTCGTGGCCCAGGCCCTGCCGTTCCCAATGCGCGAAAATTGCAACTACAATACCGAGGGCGTCGTTTGCCGGGTGCCGGCCGGACATTTCTTCATGATGGGTGACAACCGCGACAATTCCCAGGACAGTCGTGTATGGGGATTCGTCCCCGAGGAAAACATCGTCGGCAAGGCCTATTTCGTCTGGATGCATGCCGAATCGCTGCTACCGCCCAAGGGGATCGATTTTGGTCGGATCGGGTCTTTCAAGTAACGGAATTCGGGGAACGGGGATGAAACATCAACGCGGACTCACCTTGATCAGCCTCGTCGTCGTCGGGGTCCTGCTCGCATTGGTGGCGGTGGTCGGAATCAAGGTCGCCCCCGACGTCATCGAGTATTTCACCATCGTCAAGGATGTGAAGGCGACGGCCCAGGATCCCGCCCTCCGGGGCTCCACGGTCACCGATATCCGAAAGGCGTTTCAGCGCCGCGCCCAGATCGATGGCATCAGCGCCATCACGGAGAACGACCTGGACATCGGCAAGGAAGGTAGCGAGATCGTCATCTCGTTCGCCTATTCCAAGAAGGTGCCGCTCTACGGACCCGTCAGCCTCCTGCTCGATTTCGAGGGCAGTTCTTCGGGGTCGGCCGGCAAGTGATGAAGGCTGAGCGGCTGGAAGATGCCCTCGGCCACGAATTCCGACAGCGGGATCTGCTGCGGGAGGCCCTGACCCACCGCAGCTTCGGTACGCCCAACAATGAACGGTTGGAGTTTCTCGGCGACAGCCTGCTTAATTTCACTGTCGCAGGTCTGCTTTTCGAGCGCTTTCCCCAGCTCAAGGAAGGTCAGCTGTCCCGGCTTCGCGCCCACATCGTCCGGCAGGACGCCCTGCACGCGATTGCCCTGCGCCTCGCGCTCGGCTCCCATCTGCGCCTCGGCGAAGGGGAACAGAAGAGCGGCGGCGCGGGCAGGCCCTCCATCCTCGCCGATGCATTCGAGGCTGTCGTCGGCGCGATCTACCTCGACGCCGGTTTCGATGTCGCCCAGACGGTCCTCCAGGACCTCTACGCGCCCATATTGCTCGAACTCGACCCGGCCGCCGGCCTGGATCCGAAAACCGCGCTGCAGGAGGTCCTGCAGGCAAGGAAGCTGCCTTTGCCCCAGTACGTATTGAAATCGGTGAACGGGGAGGCCCACGCCCAGGAATTCGAGATCGAGTGCCTGGTACCGTCGCTGCAATTGGCCGGGTTGGGTAGGGGAAACAGTCGCCGGGCCGCCGAACAGGCCGCCGCCGGTGTGGTGCTGGAGCGCATCGGATGAGCGAGCCGCCATCTTTCCGCACCGGGTTCGTGGCGGTCGTCGGGCGCCCCAACGTGGGCAAGTCGACCCTGACCAACCGGCTCGTCGGTGCCCGGGTAACCATCACCTCGAAAAAGGCGCAGACGACCCGCCACCGCATTCATGGCATCCTGACGACGGATGATGCCCAGTTCGTGTTCGTAGACACTCCGGGGTTCCAGACCAAGCACCGCAATGCCCTGAACCGACTGATGAATCGTTCCGTGACCCAGGCCCTGGGCGATGTGGATGTCGTCCTGTGGCTGGTCGAGGGCACCCGCTTCACGGTCGAGGACAGGGCATTGCTGGCGCTGCTGCCAAAGGATCGCCCGGTCGTCCTGGCCATCAACAAGACAGACCGGCTTCCGGACAAGACCCGCCTGCTGCCATTCCTCGACGCCATCTCGAAGGAGTACCCCTTTGCCGCCCTGGTGCCCATCAGCGCGGAGAGGGGCGAGGGCATCGACCGCCTGCTGGCGGCGGTCGCGGCGGTGCTTCCGGAGGCCGCGCCGGTCTTCGGGGCCGACGACATCACCGACCGGTCCGAACGTTTTCTCGCCGCCGAGATCCTGCGCGAGAAGCTGTTCCGCAATCTGGGCGAGGAACTGCCCTACGGGATTGCCGTCGAGATCGAGAAGTTCGAGCAGGAGGGAGCCTTGCGCCGCATTTTCGCCGCCGTCGTCGTGGACAAGGCAGCCCACAAGGCGATGGTGATCGGCAAGGCCGGCGAGCGGCTGAAGCGCATTTCGACGGACGCCCGCAAGGACATGGAGGCCTTGTTCGGCGGCCGGGTCTATCTGGAGACCTGGGTCAAGGTGAAGTCGGGCTGGGCCGACGACGAGCGCGCCCTGCGCAGTCTGGGCTACGAGTGATCGGCGGTGAGCGGTCGCAAGCGCGTCGATGGGCAAGGGGCCTATGTCCTCCATACCCATCCCTATAGCGAATCCAGTCTCGTCGTCGAGGTCCTGACCCGGGATCACGGCCGCCTGGCCCTGGTCGCCAAGGGCGCACGGCGCCCGATGTCCTCGCTCAGGGGCCGCCTGATGGCCTTCCAGCCCCTCGAGATCGGCTGGTTCGGTGGCGGAGAGGTCAAGACCCTGGCCAAGGCCGATTGGCGGGGCGTGCCGGGGACCTTGCGCGGCCGCAGCCTTCTGGTCGGCTATTATCTGAACGAGCTTCTCCTCAAGCTGCTCCCACGGGAGGATCCCCATCCGGGCGTGTTCCACGCCTACGGCGAGACCCTAGGCGCCCTGGGGGGGCCGGCCAACGACGCGGTCGTCCTGAGGCGTTTCGAGAAGGCCTTGCTGCAGGAACTGGGCTATGGCCTGACCCTCGAGACCGAGGCCGGGAGCGGGCGTCCCGTCGATCCCCTCCGGCATTACCGGTATGTCATCGAGCGGGGCCCCGTGCAGGTGTCGGACGAGGGCAGGGCGGGCGGTGAGGACGACGAGGCCGTCCTCGGAAAGACCCTGCTCGATCTCGCATCCGGGGTCCTGGACGATCCCCGAAGCCTGGGCGAGAGCCGTGCCCTGATGAGGCGGCTGCTCGCCCATTACCTCGGCGGGCAGCCGCTGCAATCGCGCCGGGTGTTCATGGAACTGCAGGACTTTTGAAGGGAACGGACGAATGATCGAACTGGGCGTCAATATCGACCACGTGGCCACCGTGCGGCAGGCCCGCCGCACCTATGAACCGGACCCGGTCTGGGCGGCCGTCGAGGCGCACCTGGGCGGCGCCGACGGGATCACCGTGCACCTGCGCGAGGACCGTCGGCACATCCAGGACCACGACGTCCGACGGTTGCGCGACCTGACCCACATCAAGCTGAACCTCGAGATGGCGGCCACCGAGGAGATGGTCGGCATCGCCTGCTCCCTGAAGCCCGAGATGGCCATGCTGGTCCCCGAAGGCCGCCACGAGATCACCACCGAGGGCGGGCTCGATGTGGCCGGCCAGGAGGCCCGCCTGAAGGGCGTGGTGGCGCGCCTGGCCGATGCCGGCATCGTCTCCAGCGTCTTCATCGATGCCGAACTGCCGCAAGTCGAGGCGGCGGCCCGCATCGGCGCCCGCGTCTGCGAGATCCATACCGGTCCCTATGCCCACGCCTTCCACGGCAAGGGGCGCGACGCCGAGAGCCCCGCCGTGGTGGCGGAACTGGAAAAGATCCGCCTCGCCGGCCAGGCGATCCGTGGGCTCGGCATGCGCTTCAATGCCGGCCACGCCCTCAACTACTTCAACGTGCAGCCCGTGGCGCGCCTGCCCGGCGTGCGCGAACTGCACATCGGCCACGCCATCGTCAGCCGGGCCATCTTCGTCGGCATGCAGGAGGCGGTACGGGAGATGAAGCGCCTGATGCGAGAGGCCGCGTGATCCACGGCGTCGGCACCGACATCGTCGCCGTGGCGCGGACGGCGGAACTCCTGGTCCGGCATGGCGAACGGGCGATGGAGAAGATCCTGGCCCCCGGCGAGCGCGCCGACTGCCGCGCCAGCGCCGATCCCGGCCGATTCCTGGCCAAGCGCTTCGCCGCCAAGGAAGCCCTCGGCAAGGCGGTCGGCACGGGCGTCCGGGCGCCGCTGCTGCTGCCGGAAGTCGCCGTCGTCCACGATGCCCTCGGCAAGCCTGCCTTCCGCCTGGGGCCGGACCTCGCCGCCTGGATGGCCGAGCGCCGCCTGGTCGCCCACCTTTCCCTCAGCGACGAGCGCGACTACGCCGTCGCCTTCGTCGTCGTGGAGTCCACCTGATGAACATCCTGCCCCTCGGCCCGCTGATGATCGACGTGGCCGGCACTGCCCTGAGCGAGGAGGACAAGCGCCGCCTGAGCCATCCCCTGGTCGGCGGCATGATCCTCTTCTCCCGCAATTTCGAATCCCCGGCCCAGGTTGCCGCCCTGTGCGCCGAGATCCACGCCCTGCGCAACCCGCCGCTGCTCATCGCCGTGGATCACGAGGGCGGCCGGGTCCAGCGCTTCCGCGAGGGCTTCACCCGTCTGCCGCCCATGCGCCAACTCGGGCGCTTGTGGGACGAGGACCCGCGGGCCGCGGTCGCAGCCGCCCGCGGCGTCGGCACCGTCCTGGCCGCCGAACTGCGCGCCTGGGGCGTCGACCTTTCCTTCGCGCCGGTCCTGGACCTGGACTGGGGGCGCAGTGCGGTGATAGGCGACCGTGCCTTCCATGCGCGTCCGGAAGCCGTGGTGGCCCTGGCCGGCGCCCTGATCGAAGGCCTGAGGCAAGGCGGCATGGCCTGCTGCGGCAAGCATTTTCCCGGACACGGCTGGGTCGAGGCCGATTCCCACGTCGCGATCCCGGTGGACGAGCGGCCCCTGGAAGCCCTGCAGGCGGACATGGAGCCCTACCGGCGGCTGCCCCTGGACGGGGTGATGCCGGCCCACGTCATCTACCCGCGGGTCGACCCGCTGCCGGCCGGTTTCTCGCCGGCCTGGATCGGCAGGCTGCGGGACGAGTTCGGATTCGACGGCGTCGTGTTCAGCGACGATCTGTCCATGGAAGGGGCCAGCGTCGCCGGCGACATCGTCGCCCGCGCCGAGGCCGCCTGGTCGGCGGGATGCGACATGCTCCTGGTCTGCAACGCGGCGGACGCCGTGAGCGAACTCCTCGGCCGCTGGCAGCCCGCTCCCGATGGCCGTCGTTCGGCCCGCGTCGCCCGCCTGCTGCCTGCCGGCCCGGCGCCGACCCGGGACCACCTGGGGAGCGCCGTTGCCGGTTACGGGGAAGGCATCGCGGCGATCCGGCGGCTGGCCTGAGGCCGGGCCGGAAAAAGAAGAAGGCAGCCGAAGCTGCCTTTCGCCTACGCCGGGCGGGGCGCCTTACTTGACGCGGGCCCGGTACTCGCCGGTGCGCGTGTCGATCTCGATCTTGTCGCCGATTTCGACGAAGAGCGGCACCGGCAGTTCGAAGCCGGTGCTGACCTTGGCCGGCTTCATGACCTTGCCGGAAGTGTCGCCCTTGACGGCGGGCTCGGTGTAGACCACCTCGCGCACCACGGAATTGGGCATTTCCACGGAGATGGCCTTGCCGTCGTAGAAGACCACTTCCATGGGCATGCCGTCTTCCAGATAATTTAGCGCATCGCCCATGCTGTCGGCCTCGACCTCGTACTGGTTGTAGTCGGCGTCCATGAATACGTACATCGGGTCGGCGAAATAGGAATAGGTGCATTCCTTGCGCTCGGGGACGACCTGCTCGAACTTGTCGTCGGCCTTGTACACCGCTTCCGAATTGGTGCCCGACAGCAGGTTCTTGAACTTGAACTTGACGACGGCGGCATTGCGGCCGGACTTGTTGTATTCGGCCTTCTGGATCACCAGCGGGTCGTTGCCGACCATGATGACGTTGCCGGTGCGCAGTTCCTGGGCGGTTTTCATGAGGCGATTCCTGGGCTGGAAAAGTAAAGCCCGCTATTTTACCCGCTCAGAACAGAACTTGACCAGATTTTCGGCGAGATCGACCTGGTTTTCCAGCCCCTTGCACCATGCCCCGGCATGGACGGCCAGTTCCCGCAGATGGCCGAGCAGGCCGGGCCAGGCGGCCGCGGGATCGCCGTCGAAGTTCCACGCTTGCCAGAATTGCCCCAGGCCGGCCGCCGCTGCGCCGGACAGCCCGACGCTATAGCGGGCCAGGAAAGCCTCCAGCTTCACCCGGTGCGCCTCGTCGGCCTGGGGGTAGATCTGCCAGACGAAGGGCCTGGCCGCCCATTGGGCCCGGATGAAGGAATCCTCCCCGCGGACCAGGGCCAGGTCGCAGTCCCAGAGGAGGGCATCGAATCCCTCCTGGGCCACGAAGGGCAGGGCCTCCACGGCCAGGCTGCCGCGCTCCGCCCGCGCTCCGTCGTCCAGATGGCGGCCGAGCCAGCCGCCGACCCGCTCCCGGGCGTCGCTCGGCGGCAAACGCAGGCGCACCGGGGTCGCCCCCCCGGCCCATCGTTCGAGCAGCCCGGCCAGCCCGGGGTGGTCGTAGCAGAAGAGGAACACCGTCAGCACCGCCCCGGCCACCCGCCGGTCGTCGGCCCGCCGCCGGGCCGCCAGGAGGTCCGCCTCGCGGAGCAGCCCGCCGGTGGCGGGGGTGAAGCCGGGGAAGAAGAAATGCTTGACCAGGGGCAGGGCAGGGTGGGGCGAGGCCAGGCCGTGGCAACCCTCGACCCAGGCCTCGGCCGACAGGTATTCCAGGTTGATCCAGACCGGCGGCCGGTCCATGGCCGCCATGGCCGCCACGAAGGGCCCGGGCAGTTCGCAGGCGAAGGCCTCGACCACCACGTCGCCCGGAGCCGCCTTGATCCAAGGGTCCGGCCAGACCCGCAGGTCCACGCCGTGCAGGCGTTGTGTCGGCCGGTCCGTCCGTGCCTCCGGCACCAGCATGCGACAACTGTCCAGATCGTCCACCCAGAGGCGAACCTCGAAGCCATGTTCCCGTGCCAACTGGCGGGCCAGGCGCCAGCAGACGCCGATGTCGCCGTAGTTGTCCACCACCCGGCAGAAAATATCCCAGTTTTTCAAGTCCGATCGGGCCTGTTTCGGAAAGCCGCTATCCTAGCGCGATGACGTCTTCCGCCATTGATTCCGGGGTCCTGCTGGCGTGCACCGCCTGTCCCCGACTGGCCGCCCACCTGGCTGCCGTCCGCGTTTCCCATCCGACCTACCATGCGCGCCCGGTGCCGCCCTTCGGGGATCCGCAGGCGCGCCTGCTCATCGTCGGCCTGGCCCCCGGCATGCACGGGGCGAACCGCACCGGCCGGCCCTTCACCGGCGACTACGCGGGAATCCTGCTCTACGAGACCCTGCACCGCTTCGGCTTCGCCGACCGGCCGGAATCGGTGGCCGCCGACGACGGCCTGCGCCTGCTCGATTGCCGCATCACCAACGCCGTCAAGTGCCTGCCGCCGGCCAACAAGCCGGAGCCGGCGGAAGTGCGGGCCTGCAACGGCTACCTGGCGGGCGAACTGGCGGACCCGGCCCTCCAGGTGGTCCTGGCCCTCGGGCGCGTCGCCCACGAGGCCGTCCTGCGCGCCCTCGACCTGCGCCTGCAGTCGTTTCCCTTCGCCCACGCGGCGACGCACGAACTGCCCGGCGGGCGGCTGCTGGTGGACAGCTACCATTGCAGCCGCTACAACACCCAGACCCGGCGCCTGACGCCGGAGGCCTTCCACGATGTCTTCACCGCCCTGCGCGCCAGACTCCCCTGAACCTTCTGCGGGCGGCTTCGACGCCAAGAGCCTCATCACCGGCCTGACCGAGGATCCGGGCGTCTACCGCATGCTCGATGCCGAGGCGCGGGTGCTCTACGTCGGCAAGGCCAAGAACCTGAAGCGGCGGGTTTCCTCCTACTTCCAGAAAACCGGCCAGAGTCCCCGCATCGCCCTCATGCTGCAGCAGGTCGCCGCCGTCGAGACCACCGCCACCCGGTCCGAGGCCGAGGCGCTGCTGCTGGAAAACACCCTGATCAAGAAGCTGGCGCCGCGCTACAACATCCTCTTCCGCGACGACAAGTCCTATCCCTACATCGTCCTGACGGCCGGCGAGTTCCCGCGCCTGGCCTTCCACCGCGGCCCGTTCGACGGCCGCTCGCGCTACTTCGGTCCCTTTCCCAACGCCCATGCGGTGCGCGAGAGCATCCAGCTGCTGCAGAAGACCTTCCTCCTGCGCACCTGCGAGGACACGGTCTTCGCCAACCGCTCGCGGCCCTGCCTGCTGCACCAGATCCATCGCTGCAAGGGCCCCTGCGTCGGCCTCGCCACCGCCGACGACTACACCGCCGACGTCCGCCTGGCCGACCTGTTCCTCCGCGGACGCCATGCCGAGGTCATCGACGGGCTGTCGGCCGCCATGCAGGAGGCATCGGACGCCCTGCGCTTCGAGCAGGCGGCCCGCCTGCGCGACCAGATCCGCGCCTTGCAGGCCGTCCTCCACCGCCAGTACGTCAGTTCCGCCCGGGACGAGGACGTGGACGTGATCGCCGCGGTGGTGGCCGGCGGGGAGGCCTGCCTGGTCCTGGCGATGGTTCGTGGCGGCCTGCACCTCGGCGATCGGGCCTTCTTCCCCCTGGCCGGAAGTTCCCAGGCTGATCCCGGCGACGTCCTCGACGCCTTCGTCTCCCAGCATTATCTGGAACATCCGCCGCCGGCACGAATCGTTGCCGGGGCATCCGTCACGGAGGAGTCCCTCGCCGGCCTCGCCGAGGCCAGGGGGGGCGTTTCCGTGGGCCTGCCCCGCAACGAGGCGGAACGGGCCTGGATGGCCATGGCGGAAAAGAACGCCCTGCTCGCCATCGATGCCCGACGCCAGGCCAGGGCACGCTCCGGCCTGCGGCTGGAGGCCCTGCGGGAAGCCCTCGACCTGGCAGAGGCGCCGGCCCGCATCGAGTGCTTCGACATCAGCCACACCATGGGCGAGGGAACGGTGGCCTCCTGCGTCGTCTGCGTCGGCGGCGCCATGCGCAATAGCGAGTACCGCCGCTACAACATAGGCGGCATCGAGCCGGGCGACGATTACGCCGCCATGCGCCAGGTGCTCGCCCGCCGTTACGAGAAGGTTGCCGCCGGGGAGGGAACGGCGCCCGACCTGATCCTCATCGATGGCGGCAAGGGCCAGCATCGCGTGGCGCGGGAGGTTCTCGCCGAACTTGGCCTCGAGCACCTCCTCTCCATCGGCATCGCCAAGGGGGAGGAGAGGAAGCCGGGCTGCGAAACCATTTTCGTGGCCGGCCGCGACGAGGCCTTAGAATGGCCTCCCGACCATCCGGGTTTTCATCTGGTCCAGGAAATCCGCGACGAGGCCCACCGTTTCGCCATCGGCGGCCACCGGGCCAAGCGGGCCAAGGCCCGCTCCCAGTCCCGGCTGGAGGACGTGGCCGGCATCGGCCCCGCCAAGCGCCGCCGCCTGCTGGCCCAGTTCGGCGGGCTGCAGGGCGTCCTGGCGGCCACCGTCGAGGACCTGAGCCGGGTCGAGGGCATAGGCCGCGCGCTGGCGGAGAAGATACACAAGGAACTGCATTGACATGCCGATGAACCTTCCGAACCTGCTGACCTGGGGGCGCATCGTCATGATTCCGCTTTTCGTCGGCGTCTTCTACCTGCCCGCCGCCTGGCTGAGCATGCACGAGCGCAACGCCCTGGCCACCGGCATGTTCATCGCTGCCGCCATCACCGACTGGATCGACGGCTGGCTGGCCCGCAAGCTCGGCCAGACCACCGCCTTCGGCGCCTTCCTCGACCCGGTGGCCGACAAGCTGATGGTCGCCGCCGCCCTCGTGGTCCTGGTCGAGTTCGAGCGCGCCAGCGCAGTCGTCGCCCTGATCATCGTCGGCCGCGAAATCACCATCTCCGCCCTGCGGGAGTGGATGGCGAAGATCGGTGCCGCCCGCAGCGTGGCCGTCTCCATGCTCGGCAAGCTGAAGACCACCTCGCAGATGGTCGCCATCCCCATGCTTCTTTACGGCGCCCCACTGGCAGGGCTCGACATGGTGGCCATCGGCACCTGGCTCATCTGGGCCGCGGCCCTGCTGACCCTCTGGTCCATGGGCTACTACCTGATGAAGGCCTGGCCAGAGATCGCCTCGGTGAAATGAGGCCGCCGGGGCCCCGGCCCGGTATTGCCGACCCCCGGCCGCACTCCGACGCGCGGTGCGTTGACAGCCTCCGATCCCTGGGTATAATGCGCCTCCTTCCTGCGGGAATAGCTCAGTTGGTAGAGCGCAACCTTGCCAAGGTTGAGGTCGCGAGTTCGAGACTCGTTTCCCGCTCCAGGTTTCCCGGGGAAAGTGCCGTAGCGGCGCTTTCCCCTTTTAATTCCGGGGCTCCCCGGCATCGCTGGCGCGATGGCAGAGTGGTTATGCAGCGGCCTGCAAAGCCGTGTACGTCGGTTCGATTCCGGCTCGCGCCTCCAATCCCGCCTGCATTCCTTCGTTCCCAGCACCATGGCTGATGCCGCGTCCCGGCCCGTCCTCGCCGACGACCTCGACACCCTGGTCGCCTTCCTGCGCGGGCATCGGCGGCTCCTGGTCCTCACGGGCGCCGGGATCAGCACTGAGTCCGGCATACCCGACTATCGCGACGTGGCCGGCCAATGGAAGCAGCGACAACCGGTGCGCCATCAGGATTTCCTGAGCCAGGATGCGGTGCGCCGACGTTACTGGGCCCGCAGCATGGTCGGCTGGCCCGTTTTCCGCCGAGCGCGGCCGAATGCGGGGCATGGGGCCCTGGCCACCCTCGAGGAGCGGGGCCATGTGCACCATCTCCTCACCCAGAACGTGGATGGACTGCATCAGGTGGCCGGACACCGGCGCGTCCTCGAATTGCACGGCAACCTGGCCTGGGTGGTCTGCATGGATTGCGGCGGCCGCACTCCCCGGGCCACGGTGCAGCAAGTGATGGAGGCAGCCAATCCCTGGCTGGCAGACGCCGTGGCACGGCCGGGCCCGGACGGCGATGCGGACCTGGACGGGGCGCCGCTGGACAGTTTTTCCGTTCCTGCCTGCCCCGCCTGCGGCGGCCTGCTCAAACCCGACGTCGTATTCTTCGGTGACAACGTGCCGCGCCATCGCGTCGACGAAGCCATGGCGGCCCTCGCCGAGTCCGACGCGCTCCTGGTCGTCGGCTCCTCGCTGATGGTCTATTCGGGCTACCGGTTCTGCGAGCGGGCCCGTGACCTCGGCAAACCCGTCGCCGCCATCAACCTCGGGGCAACCCGGGCCGACCCCATGCTGGCGGCCAAGCTCGCAGGTCCCTGCGGCGATTCCCTCGTGGCTATCTCCATGGCATTAACGGGGTGACGTCCGGCCCGGCCCGGAGGACCGCTTATACTCCGTGACGCTCAGTCGCCGGCCCGGATGGCGAAACAGGTAGACGCAAGGGACTTAAAATCCCTCGGCCGCAAGGCCATGCCGGTTCGAATCCGGCTCCGGGCACCAGTGCCTTCCGGGGGGGCGGACCGGCGGGGGTAGAATCGGGTCGGGCTTCCCTTCGGGCCGTTGGCGGCCACCTTCCACCGATACCATGATCGTCCTGAACCTGCGCTGCCGGAACCTGCATGATTTCGAGGGTTGGTTCGCGTCCAGCGATGCCTTCACCGACCAGCAGGCCCGCGGCCTGGTGTCCTGTCCCTCCTGCGGCGATGCGGACATTACCCGCCTGCCGGCGGCCGCCCACATCGGCACCGGCGCCGCGGCACCCGCCGAGCCGCGGGAAGCGCCCGGGGAGGCCGTGGCCTTCCACATGGGCGAAGCGCTGAACGCCCTGCGCCGCATCGTCGAACGCACCGAGAACGTCGGCGTCCGCTTCCCGGAGGAGGCCCGCAGGATCCACTATGGCGAGTCCCCCAAGCGCGACATCCGCGGCAAGGCCACGCCGGACCAGGCGCGGGAACTCGAAGAGGAGGGGATACAGGTGTTCCCGCTGCCGCTCGTTCCCGACGACGAGACCCACTGAATGCCCCCGTCGGCAGGGGTTCCCCGGATCGCCCGCGCGTGACCGCGATGACCCTCGCGGCCTTCCTGCTCTCGGCGCCGGCCGACGGCCCGGCCACGGAGGACCAGGCCGCCTGGTGGGACGGGTTCCTCGTCGAACGCCGCGCCTGGTCCCGGCCGCTGGAACAGGCGGCGGCCGGCGGTTTCCGGGCCGACCGCCTGGCCTGGGCCTTCTGCGCCGGCTACCAGAGCGCCCTGAGGCGTCTGCTGCCCTCCCTGCCGGACGACCGGATGGCCACCTTCTGCGCCACGGAAGCGGGCGGTAACGGGCCGAAAGCCATCCGGACCCGCCTGGCGATGGAATCCGGCGCCTGCTTCCTGAGCGGGGAAAAATCCTGGGCCAGCCTGGCCGGCGCCGGTTCACGGCTGATCGTCGTCGCCCGGACCAACGATCCCGCGGAAACGCGGCCGGCCCTCAAGGTCGCCCACGTGGCCGCGTCGTCGCCCGGGGTCGACCTGCGGCCGATGCCGGCGCCCGGGTTCGTCCCCGAGATATCCCACGCCCGGGTCCTGCTGGACCGCGTTCCGGTCGCCCCGGAAGACATCCTGGCCGGCGACGGTTACGACGCTTACCTGAAGCCCTTCCGGGCCATCGAGGACATCCACGTGACCGTGGCCGTCCTGGCCATGCTGATCCGCGAGGGCCGCGCCAGGCAATGGCCGCAGCAGTGGATTCAGAAGGCCCTGGCCGCGGTGATGGCCTTTGCGGCAATCGACGCGGAGGACTATTCCAACCCGGCCGGCCATATCGTCCTTGCCGGCGCCCTGGGCCTGGCCGGCGAATCGATCGGCCAGGCGGACGGCTTCTGGGCCGAGGCCGCCGCCGGGGATGCCGCGCACCAGCGCTGGGAGCGCGACCACCGCCTGCTGGACGTGGCCTCCTCGGCCCGCAAGGCGCGCATCGAGAGCGCCTGGGGAAGGATGGCCCCGTCGCCCGGCCCGGCTTAGGGTCTGTTCTCGTTCAGGCGACGTCCTAGGCAGGCGGTTCGCGGCGCAAGGCTTCGGCCTCGGCCACACCGGCGACGGAGGCCTCCTCCAGGAACACGTTGCCCTTGGCGCGGCCCGTGTAGCCGCGATAGTGGTGGAAGGCCAGGCCCAGGTTGCACAGGGCTTCGGCCAGGCCCTGGTCGGCGGCCCGTTCGTAGTCGGCGATCAGGGCTTCTCCCACGGCCGGATCCGGGTCGCAACGCCGATGGCGCTCGACGGCCAGATCGTTGATCGCCTCGGCAAGGCCCTGGTCGGCGGCCCGCTCGTACCAGCCATGGGCCGCCACGGGCCCCGCAGGCTCCACCAGGCCGAGTTCCGCCGCCCGCCCCACGACCCATTGGGCATGGGGATCGCCGGCCTGGGCGCGGGCGCGATAGTCGGCCAGGGCCTCCCGGTGCTCGTCCTCGAGTTCCGGCGCTTCGGTTTCGATGGCCGGCGCGATTCCTGCGCGGAAGTGGCGCACGGCCCGGAAGGCGATGCGGGCCCGGGCGCCGATCAACTGTTCCAGGGTCGGGGTCATGGAATCGGACTACCGGCCGTTCAGGCGCAGGCGGCGAGTCCCCGCTTGACCTGGGGACGGGCGCCCACCCGGTCGGCCCAGGCGAGCAGCCTGCCGTAGCCCCCGGCCTCCTTCAGGGCCTCCCGGCGTATCACCGCCACCGGATAGAGGGCCAGGTCCGCGACGGAATAGGTGCCCGCCAGGTAGGGGCGGTCGGCAAGTCGCGCCTCCGCTTCGGCGAGGAAACGGAACAGCCGGTCCCGGATGTACTTCTCGTTGCCCGCGGACCTCTCCGGCATCATGTTCTGCGCCTGGAACAGCATGCCCGACCAGGGGGCGGCGTCGGTGCAGGCGAACATCATCCATTCCAGGGCGGCGATGCGCTCGGCCGGCCCGTCGGGCCAGAGGCGGCCCGACTTGTTGGCGGCATAGATCAGGATGGCGCCGGACTGGCTCAAGGTCAGCGGACCGCCGGGAGCATCCGGATCGACGACGGCCGGAATGCGGCCGGCCGGATTGACGCCGAGGAATTCCGGCGCCTTCTGCTCGCCTTTCATCAGGTCGATCCTGTGGATGCGATAGGGCAGGCCGGCTTCCTCGAGGGCGATGGCGGCGCGCTGGCCGTTGCCGGTGTTGGCGGTGTAGAGCTCGATCATGGGCGGTCTCCTCGCTGGCGTGGGGAACGGGAAAGCCCCACCGCGGGAATTCTGGCACAGACCCGGCGCCGGGTCGCGGGGGACCCGGCGGCGGCCTGGCGAAGGCGCCCGATGCCCTCAGCAGCCCCGCGTCACCGGCATGCGCACGTTCTCCCCGGGCAATCCGGCGTGGCGGGCGATCTCCAGCTTGGCGATGGCGTTGCGGTGCACCTCGTCCGGGCCGTCGGCCAGGCGCAGGGTGCGCTGGTGGGCGTACATGAAGGCCAGCGGGAAGTCGCCCGAGACGCCGCCGCCACCGTGCATCTGGATCGCCATGTCGATGATGCGGCAGGCGACATTGGGCGCCACCACCTTGATCATGGCGATCTCGCCCTGGGCCACCTTGTTGCCCACCGTGTCCATCATCCAGGCGGCCTTGAGGGTCAGGAGGCGGGCCTGCTCGATGGCGATCCGCGCCTCGGCGATGCGCTCTCGCCAGACGCCCTGTTCCGATAGGGGCCGGCCAAAGGCCACCCGGCCCATGGCCCGCCTGACCATGTACCCGAGGGCCCGCTCGGCGGCGCCGATGCTGCGCATGCAGTGGTGGATGCGGCCGGGCCCCAGGCGGCCCTGGGCGATCTCGAAGCCGCGGCCCTCGCCGAGCAGGATGTTCTCGACGGGCACCCGCACGCCCCTCAATTCGATCTCCATGTGGCCATGGGGAGCGTCGTCGTAGCCGAACACCGGCAGGAAACGCCTGACCGTGATGCCCGGGGCATCGGCCGGCACGAGGACCATGGACTGCTGGCTGTGGCGCGGGTTGTCCGGATTGGTCTTGCCCATCAGGACGTAGACCTGGCAGCGGGGGTCGCCGGCGCCGGAGGACCACCATTTCACGCCGTCGATCACGTACTCGCCGCCCTCGCGGCGGATGCGGCACTGGATGTTGGTGGCATCCGAGGAGGCCACCGCCGGCTCCGTCATCAGGAAGGCCGAGCGTATCTCGCCGCGCAGCAGGGGTTCCAGCCAGCGGTCCTTCTGGGCCTCGCTGCCGTAGCGCTCGATGGTCTCCATGTTGCCGGTGTCCGGGGCGCTGCAATTGAAGACCTCGGCGGCGAAATGGACCCGGCCCATGATCTCGCAGAGGGGCGCGTATTCCAGGTTGGAGAGCCCCTCCGGGGCCCGGCTGGAGTGGGGCAGGAAGAGGTTCCAGAGCCCGGCCGCCCGGGCCTTCGGCTTCAGTTCCTCGATGACGCGGGTGGGAATCCAGGCGTTTCCGGCCCGCCGGTTGGCCTCGACCTCCTCGTGGAAGCGGTGCTCGTTCGGGTAGATGTGCTCGTCCATGAAGGCGAGCAGGCGGGCCTGCATCTCCCGGACCCTGGGGCTGTAGTCGAAGTGCATCGCGTGTCTCCGGTGGCGGTCCCGAATCGGGATTGCCCGGCAGCTTAAGGCCGGCGATACAATTTACCCAGTGAAATGTTTCTATGGATATGGATTCATATGATGCATATATCCCGCGTGGACCTGAACCTGTTCGTCGTCTTCGACACCGTGCTGGCGGAAGGCGGCATCACGGCGGCGGGCCGGCGGCTGAATCTTTCCCAGCCGGCGGTCAGCCACGCCCTCGGGCGGCTGCGGCAACTGCTCGGCGATCCCCTGTTCGAGCGGCAGGGAAGGGGGATGGTGCCCACCCCCTATGCCCGGGGCATCGCGGGCGAGGTGCGGCTGGCCCTGGGACGGCTGGAGGGAACCCTGCAGGAGGCGGCCCCCTTCGCGCCGGCGACGAGCGAAAGGCGTTTCTCGGTGGCCTTCCGCGACGTGCTGGAACTGATACTGGTGCCGGCACTCATGCGCCGGCTGGCCGAGGCCGGACCGGGGATCGAGCTGGCTGCCGCCCGCATGGACCGGGCCCGCCTGGAGTCCGACCTGCAGACCGGCGCGGTGGACCTGGCCATCGACGTGCTGCTGCCGGTGCCGCCCGCCGTGCGCCGGGAGCGCATCCTGTCGGAGCCGATGGTGGTGGTGGCGCGGCGGGGACATCCCGCCCTGAAGCGGGGCCTGGACCTGGCCACCTACCTCGCCCAGGAACACATCCAGGTGTCCTCGCGCCGCCGAGGGCCGGGCCTGGAGGACATGGAACTGGCCCGCCTCGGGGTGTCCCGCCGCATCCGGCTGCGCTGCCGCCAGTACGGCACCGCCTGCCGCACCGCCAGCATGACCGACCTCCTGGCCACCATGCCGGCGCGTTACGCGGACGTGGTGAACCGGCCCTACTGCAACCGGGTCCTGCCGCTGCCGCTGCCCGGGACCCGGCTGGAGCTCTTCCTCTACTGGCACGGGAACACGGACCGGGATCCCGCGTCGGCGTGGTTGCGGGAGCAGCTCAAGCAGGCCATCGCGTCGACCTGACCCAGCGGAGCGGACGGGACGCCAGCCCTGCGCTAACATCGCGACCCAGGCCATGAGACCCGACCTCCCGCCCTCCGAATCCTCCCTCGCCGCCCCCGACGACATCCCGTTCCGGGCCATCGTGGAGCAGTCATTGGTGGGCGTCTACGTGATCCAGGACGAGGTGGTCCGTTACGCCAACGCGGTGTTCGCCGGGCTCACCGGGCACACGCCGGAGGAGATCGTCGGGCTGCACGTCCGCGCGCTGACGCCGCCCTGGCGCAGCGAGGACAACCTGCGGCGCATCCGCCAGCGGATCTCGGGGGAAATTCCCAGCATGCGCTTCCGCACCCAGGGCTGGCACAAGGACGGCTACCCGGTGGATGTGGAGGTGCATGGCAGCCGGGTCGTCTACCGGGGCCGGCCGGCGGTGGCGGGCGTGGCCATCAGCATCGCCGACCACGTGCGCTTCGAGCAGGACCTCAGCCATTCCCGGGAGCAGTTGCGGGCCCTGGCGGCACGCATCAACGAGGACCGGGAAAAGCAGCGCCACCTGATCGCCCGGGAACTGCACGACGTGCTGGGCGGAATCCTGACCTCCATCAAGCTCGATGCTTCGCGCATCCGCCGCCGGCTGGAACGGGACGAGAACCGGGAAATCGCCGACGGCATCGTCGACCTGGCCCGGGAGGCCATCGACGCGGTGCGCCAGCTTTCCGAGAGCCTGCACCCCAGCCTGCTGGACCACCTGGGCCTGGTGGCGGCGGTACGGCGGCAACTGGAGACCTTCGCCGAGCGCCATGGCATCGAATGCCGGATCGACGCCACGGAATCGGCGCTGCCCGTGGGGCCGGCGCGGGGAATCGCCGCCTACCGCATCATCCAGGAGGCCCTGACGAACATCGCCCGACACGCGGGCGCGACGCGGGTGCATGTGGCCATCCGGCTGGATGGGCCGGTGCTCCACGTGGCGGTGGCCGACAATGGCAACGGGATCACCCCGGCGGAACTCCAGCGGCCCTCCATCGGCCTCGTGGGGATGCGGGAGCGGGCCCGGGAGGCCGGCGGCCACCTGGAAATCTGTCCGGGCCTGGATGGTGGCACCGTGCTGCGCCTGGTGATGCCGCCGGACGGCAGCGGGGGAGGTCCGCCTTGATCGAAGCCCTGGTGGTGGATGACCACACCATCTTCCGTTCCGGCCTGCGGCGGCTCCTCGCCGACGAGCCCGACATGCGGGTCGCCGGGGAGGCGGGGAATGCCGCCGAGGCCATGCAGGCGCTGCGTGGTCGCCCGGTGGATATCGTGATCCTGGACATCAACCTGAAGGGCCGCAGCGGCCTGGAAATGCTGTCGGGCTTGCGGCGGGAGTGGCCGGACCTGCCGGTGCTGATGGTCTCCATGTATCCGGAGGAGCAGTTCGCCCGGGCCGCCCTGGAGGCCGGCGCCAACGGCTACGTGCCCAAGGACGCGGAGCCCGGCGACCTGCTCGCCGCCATCCGCCGGGTGGCCCAAGGCGGCAGCGCCTTCGCCCCCACCATGGCGCCCCGGGGCCGGGAGGCGGAAACCTCGGCCGCCGACGCCCCGCCCCATTTCCGCCTCTCGGCGCGGGAGATGCAGATCATGGCGGCCATCGTCGCCGGCAAGTCCCTGACCGAGGTCGGCGCCGAGCTCTTCCTCAGCGTCAAGACCATCTCCACCTACCGGACCCGGATCCTGGAGAAGCTGCAACTCGGCAGCAATTCCGAGCTGGTGCGCTACGCGATGCAGCACGGGCTGCTGGATTGAGCGGACGCCACCGGAGCCGGCGGGCTTCCTGCCGGCGCGATAGCGGCGAAGGGGCCGTTCGCGAGAAAGCGCGTTGGCATCGCGGGTGCCGTGCCTGCCTGCGCCTCCCCCTGCGCCCTTGCGCCGCTGCAGTTACGGGTTGCCCTGCCGCCGTGGCCCGGCGGGTGCTCAGCCCCCGACCCGCCGCAGGCTGGCCTCCATGTGGGGCGGCGTCCGGAGGGTCTGGAAGATCACGCAGTAGCGCTCGGTCTGCCGCATCAGCACGGCGAGTTGCTCGTCGCTGGCGGGGGAATCCACCTCGAAGCGCAGCCGGATGTCGGTGATGCCCACCGGCACGTCCCTCGCGACACCGAGGGTGCCGCGGAAGTCCCCGTCGCCCTCGACGATGACGCGGGCGGAACGGAAGGGGATGCCCATGGCCGTGGCGACCACGTTGAAGGTGACCCCGGCGCAGGCCACCAGGGATTCCAGGAGCATGTCCCCCGAGCAGGCCTCGCTGCCGTCGCCGCCGGCGGCCGGGTGGAGGCCGGCGTCGAAGCCGGCGAAGCGTGTCTCGATCCGGCAGGCGGGCCGCTCCGGCAGCAGGGTGCCCTCGGCCCGGAAGGTGCGCAGGGCGGCGGCGGGGTCTTCCTTGTAGCGGGCCTTGATCGGGGCCTGCAGCTGGCGGAGTTCTTCGGCGTTCATGGGTGGTGTCGATGCGGGGAAAGGGCGGCGGGATCGCCGGGCGACTATAGCAGCTTCGCCCGGGACGCCGCCGCCCCGCGGACCCGCCGCGACGCCCCTGGGGACGCCGGCCGGGGCGCTACTTGCCGGAGACCAGCCTGAAGGCCCCGTTCTCGACGCGCAGCAGGACCCGGGCGCGCTCGTCGTGGCCGAAATGGTCGGTGGCGGACATGTTCACCACGCCGTGGCTGACCACCATGTTGCGCTCGCTCTCGACGGCGTCGCGCAGGGCCTGGCGGAACTCGGGGGTGCCCGGCTTGCCCTTCTTCATGGCGGCGGGGGTGGCGTGCTGGAGGACCAGCACCGCGTCCCAGAGATGGCCGCCCTGGGGGCCCAGGGTGTTGGCGCCATACATGTCCTCGTAGCGCTTGGCATAGTCGGCGCCGACCTTCTTGGAGGGATGGCTGTCCGGAAGCTGGTTCCAGACCACCAGGGGCCCCGCGGCGAAGATAGTGCCCTCCATGCCCTTGCCGCCCAGACGCAGGATGTCCCGGTTGGCGGCACCGTGGGTCTGGTAGATCTGGCCCTTGTAGGCACGCTCCACGAGGCCGAGCTGGGCCATGGCGCCGGCCGAGGCGCCGGCGACGATGAGCACCGCGTCCGGCTTGGCGGTGACGATCTTGATGGCCTGGCCCGTGGCGGAGGTGTCGCTGCGGTTGAAGCGCTCGACGGCGATCACCTTGATGCCGTGGGGCTCGCCCGCCCGGGTCAGTTCCTTGAGGTAGACGTCGCCGTAGGGGTCGGACTGGGCGAACACGGCCACGGACTTGTGGCCCGTGGCGGCCATGTGCTCGGCGATGGCCCTGGACATCAGGGCGATGTGCTGGGGAAAGCAGAAGGTCCAGGTGAGCCGGTCGCCGGCCAGGTCGTGGGGCGTCAGGGCGAGCAGCGGCGTCTTCGTCTCGACGGCGATATCCATGATCGGTATCGTGTTCGGGGTGATCGACGAGCCGATGATCACGTCCACCTTGTTGTCGGTGACGAACTTGCGGGCGTTCTTGGAGGCCTGGGTGGGGTCGGTGGCGTCGTCGAGCACGAAGTAATTGACCTTTTCGCCGGCGATGGTGGCCGGCAGCAGGGCGGTGGTGTTCTTCTGGGGCAGGCCCAGGGGGGCGCCGTTGCCGGTGGCCGAGACGGTGATCCCGACGTTGATGTCGGCGGCGGCGCGGACGCTCCAGCCGAGGCACAGGGCGGCCAGCACGGCGAGGGACAGCTTGGATTTCATGGACTCCTCCTGATTGTTTCCGGTGGGGATGATGCGCAACCGATTGTAGGAAGCCCCACGCCCGCGCGGACGCCGTCGGCGCCACTTCGGAAATGTCCTACAGGGGGTTCGGAATCTTCCTACACGGGGCGGCGCCGGCGGGCATTAAAGTGGTGCCTTCGACCCCTCCGAAGGAGACCGCGCGCCATGTCCCGTCCCTGGCTCGCCAGCTATCCGGCCGGCGTTCCCGCCGCGGCCGAGCCCGCCCAGCCCGACGCCCTGAGCCTGTTCCGGGCCGCCGCGGCGGCCGCGCCGTCGGCCGACGCCGTGCGCTATTTCGACCACCGCCTCGACTACGCGGAACTGGACCGCCTGAGCGATGCCCTGGCCGTGGCCCTGCAGCGGCGCGGCTTCCTGGCCGGCGACCGGCTGGCCGTCTACCTGCAGAACATGCCGCATTTCCTGGTCGCCACCCTGGCCGCCTGGAAGGCGGGCGGCATCGTGGTGACCATCAACCCGATGAACCGGGAGTACGAACTCGGCAAGTTGCTCGCCGACGCGGAGCCCAAGGCCCTGGTCTGCCTGGAGGGCCTGCGGGACGGCGTGGTGTCACGGCTGCCGCCGGAGATCCTGCCGCCGATACTGCTGACGGTGGATGCCAGGGACATGCAGGGGCGCGACGATCCGCGCATCTTCCACGCCCAGGCGGGCGAGGCCGCGACGGTGCCGGAAACGGACCTGCGGCTCGCCATCGCCGCGGGCGGCGGGGACCGGCCGCCGGCCCACCGGCCCGCGCCGGCCGATGTGGCCTTCATCGTCTATACGTCGGGGACCACGGGGCTGCCCAAGGGCGCGCGGATCACCCACGCCAACCTGGTCCAGGTGGCCGCGGCGCACCGGGCCTGGTACGGCCTCGACCCCGGCACCCCCATCCTCGCCGCGGCGCCCCTGTTCCACATCACGGGGTTGGCCGGGCACATGATCCTGGCCTGGGCGCTGGCGGCGCCGCTGGTCCTCTGCCACCGCTTCGACCCGGGCGTGGTGCTGGATGCCATCGCCGAGCACCGGCCGCGCTACACGGCAAACGCCATCACGGCCTACATCGCCCTGATGAACCAGCCCGGAGTCGATCCGGCGCGCCTGGCCAGCCTGGAGATCGTCACCTCCGGCGGGGCACCGGTGCCGCCCAGCGTCGCCCGGCAGGTGAGGGAAAAGCTGGGCTGGCCGGTGCTCAACGGCTACGGCCTGACCGAGACCTCGTCCGGCGTGGTCATCATGCCGGTGGGGTCGGAGGGGCGCGTCGATCCCGTTTCCGGGGCGCTTTCCATCGGCGTGCCGATCTGCGGGGTCGATGCCTGGATCGAGGGGGAGGCGGGCGTGCGCCTGGGCCACGACGAGATCGGCGAGATCGTCCTCGGCGGCCCGATGGTGGCCGATGGCTATTGGCGCAAGCCGGCCGAGACGGCCGAGTCCATGCGCCCGGACGGCTTCCGCACCGGCGACGTGGGCTTCATGGACGCGGGTGGCTGGTTCTACGTGGTGGACCGCAAGAAGGACATGATCAATGCCTCGGGCTACAAGGTCTGGCCGCGCGAGGTGGAGGACGTGCTCTACGCCCATCCGGCCGTGCGGGAAGCCGCCGTGGTGGGGGTCGGCGACGAGTATCGGGGCGAGACGGTGAAGGCGGTGGTGAGCCTGCGCGATGGCCGGAAGGCCGATCGGGACGAACTGGTCACCTGGTGCCGGGAAAGGCTGGCCGCCTACAAAGTGCCGCGCATCGTCGAATTCGTGGAGGAACTGCCGAAGAACGCCACCGGCAAGGTGCTGCGCCGGGTGCTGCGCGAACGCCAGGCGGGGCAGGGCGCGTGAAGGACTTCGCCGGCATCGAGCTGCCGCGCCTCCAGGTGGCCGCCGCCGAACTGGCCTGTCCTCCCGACCGGGTGCTTGGGAAGGTGTCGCCGGCCGTCGAGTTGTCCCGGGCTTTGGAGGCGCGCAACCCGTCGCCGGCCCGGCAGGCGTCCGTGCGCGAAAGGCATCCGGCGGGAATACGCCGGCGCCGGGCCCCCCCTCAGGAACTGGTCCGCTTCCTGGCATGCCATTTCGGCAGCCAGCGCAGCAGGGTCCGATACAAGGTGTCCGGGTCCACCGGCTTGGCGACGAAATCGTTCATGCCTGCCTGGAGGCATCGTTCCCTGTCTTCCATGAAGGCGTTGGCCGTCATGGCCAGGATGGGTATCGTCCTCCCGCACTCCAGGCTGCGGATGCGCCGGGTCGCCTCGAGTCCATCGACCTCGGGCATCTGCATGTCCATGATGATCAGGTCGTAGTCGCCGCTTCCGGCCTTGTCGACGGCAATGCGGCCGTTCTCGGCCAGGTCCACCGAAATCCCCACCTCGTCGAGCAGCATGGTCGCCACTTCCTGGTTGATGGGATCGTCCTCGGCCAGCAGGACGCGGGCGCCGGCGCTGCGCCGGCGCAGGGCGTCCTCGGCGTGTTCGCCGCCGAAGGCGTCGGCCGCCGTCGGGATGCTTCCCTTGAGTACCTTCTCCAGGCTGGTGCGCAGGACGTGGGCGCTGATCGGCTTGATGAGCACGTCGGCGAAGCCGGCTGCCAGGCCGTCCTGGGCGATCCGCGGCTCGCCGCTCGCCGTCACCAGCACGGCCATCGGTTGCCGGGACAGGGGCAGGGCGCGGATGCGGGCGAGGGTCTCGAACCCGTCCAGGTCCGGCATGTAGAGATCGATCAGGACGAAGTCGAAGCCCCGCCCGTCGGCATCGGCCCGTTTGACCGCCTCGATCCCGGCCTGGCCGGATTCCGCAGCCTCGCCCTCCATTCCGTTCGCCTTGAGCAGGGCGCCGTGCACGAGCTGCGTCACCGGCAGGTCGTCCACCACGAGGGCGCGACGACCGGCGAGGGCTTCGTTGACCGGAGCCGGCGGTTCGAGCGAAGCCCGGCGGAAGCGGGCCGTCAGCCAGAACGTGCTGCCCCGGCCCGGTTCGCTTTCGACGCCGACCGTGCCGCCCATGAGCTGCGCGATGTGCCGGTTGATGGCCAGGCCCAGCCCGGTGCCGCCGTACTTGCGGGTGGTGGAGTTGTCCGCCTGCTGGAAGGCGCCGAACAGCCGGTCCCGCGATTCCGCGGGAATGCCGACGCCGGTATCGCGCACCTCGAAGCGGACCAGGAGGTCGGCGCCTGTTTCCTTGAGCAGCCTGGCGGCGAGGACGATGCTGCCCCGCTCCGTGAACTTCACCGCATTGGCCAGGTAGTTGAGCAAGGCCTGGCCCAGGCGGGTCGCATCGCCGCGCAGCGCCGGCGGCACGCCGGTCCTGTCCATCACCAGCTCCAGGTCCTTCTCGCGCGCCTTTTCGGCGACCAGCGAGTAGACCCTGGCGAAGACGGCTTCGACGCTGAAATCCGCTTCCTCGAGTTCGACCTTTCCCGCCTCGATCTTGGACATGTCCAGCACGTCGTTGATGATGGCCAGCAGATGCTCCGCGGCCCCGGCGATCTTGCCCAGGCTGACGGCCTGCTCCGGGGGCGGATTGGCCCGCCGCAGGAGGTGGGTCAGGCCGATGATGGCATTCATCGGGGTGCGGATTTCGTGGCTCATGTTGGCCAGGAAGGCGGTCTTGGCCCGGGTGGAGGCCTCGGCCGACTCCTTGGCTTCCCGCATGGCACTCTCGGCTTCCTTGCGGGCCGTGATGTCGCTCAGGAAAGTGATGAAACGGGGCGCCTCCTGGCCGACTCCCTCGCGGAAATACAGGGTCACTTCGACGGCAACCTGGCGCCCGTCCTTGCCGACGACGATCGACTCGAAGCGGGTCGTCGGCTGGCGGCGCAGGGGTTCGGACTGCTCCCAGAAATCCCCGGGCGGGAAGTTCCTGTCGATGGCCGGAACCTGCAGGTCGAGCATTTCCCGGGCCGAATAGCCGAGCATCTGCGCGGCATATTCGTTGACGTAGATGAAACGTCCGGTCCGGGCGTCGACCCAATGGATGGCGATGCCCGCCCGGTCCATGGCAAACTGGGTTTCGTTGAGGCGGGCAACGGTCGTCATCAGGTTGGCCGTGCGTTCCTCGACCAGGTCCTCCAGGTGGTCCCGGTGCATGGCCAGTTCCTCGGCGGCGCGCAGGCGCTCGGTGATGTCCCGGCAGGAACCGTAGAGGTTGCCGTCGGGCAGGCGCACGGCGTTGAGTTCCACCGCCACCGGGACGCCGTCCTTGCGGAGCAGCCGGAACTCCTGGCTGACCTGGCCGTCCCGGTTCAGGACGGCAAACCTTTCCATCGCGCGTTGCAGGTCTTCCGGGGCCGTGATCTCGGGAATCGACAGGCGGAGCAGCTCGGCCTCCGAGTAGCCGAGGAGGGCCGTCGCCCGTTCATTCACGTACACGTAGCGGCCGTCGCGATCGGCGATGAAAACGGCGTCGGCCGCATTGCGCAGCACGGTCCGGTGGCGGTCCTCGCTCTCGGCAAGGGCGGCCATGGCCCGGCGCAGGCGGGCCGTGACGAAGGCCAGTGCGCCGAGGGCGATGAGGACCGCGGCGGAAGCGCCCGCCATGCGGTTGCGCCATTCGGCGAGCACCATGTTCCGCGGCAGTCCGGCCACGACGAACATGGGGAAGTTGTCCACCTTGTGGAATCCGATCAGGTAGTCGACGCCGTCCAGGTTTCCGTGGTGCTCCGCGTTTCCGCCCGCCCGTCCCCCCTGGATGGCCAGGAAAGCCGGATGTTCCGGATCCTTGCTGTTGGCGCTTCCCGCGACCGGAGGATGGCGGACGACCAGGGACGAATCGTCGCTGCGGCGTATGGAGACCGTGCCCGGAAAACTGGCCCTGGAGGCGTCGAGGTGGCCCTGGAAGAAGGTCAGGTCCAGGGGTGCCGTGACCTCGCCGACGAAATTGCCTTTGTCATCGACGATGGCGCGGGCGAGGATCACGGAAGGCCGACCGGTGAATCGGGACGTCACGACCTCGGAAACCAGCAGGCCCTGGTGCGGAGCGGCGCGCAGGCTGCGGAAATGTGCCCGGTCCCCGACGTTGATCGGCCGTCTCTCCGGCTCGGTGGTCAGGGTCAGGTCCCCCTTGGCGTCGTAGACATGCACGCTGTGGATGGCCGGGACGCGGGTGAGGAAGTTCTTCAGCCGGTGCGCGTCTTCCGCCCAGGCCTCCTGGCCGCCGTGCTGCGCGTAGTGGTGACGCCCGGCCTCCGCCACCACGTCGGCGAGGACCCCGTCGGCGGCGTTGAGCGTGGCAAAGAGGCTCTGGGCATTGAGCCGGGCGACGGAGGAGGTGGTCGTCCGGGCATGTTCGATCGCATCCCGGTATCCCCCCCAGGCCAGGAAGGCGAGCACGGCGAGGGAGACCACGGCCACGATGCGCATGGCACTGAATCCGGGAAACGGACGCTTTCCCGATGATCCTCCAGTCACGGAATCCCCTTTCGCCTTACCGCGGCGGGTGGCCGCCACGGAAGGAAAATACTACTCCAAGCGGGGACCGGTCGCCCGCCCGGACCGTCGGCCTGCCCTATGATTGCGGCTCCACCACCTGCCGGGAAGCCCCATGGATGGCATCGCATTCCTCTCCGCAAGCGACATGGCAGCGGCCCTGCGGGCGCGGAAGATCGGCTGTCGCGAGCTCCTGGACATCCATCTGGAGCGGGTGGGGCGGCTGAACCCGGCGATCAATGCGGTGGTGACCCTGGACGAGGACAGGGCGCGTCGCCGGGCCGTGGAGGCCGATGCGGCGCTGGCCCGGGGCGAGGTATGGGGGCCCCTGCACGGCCTGCCCATGACGATCAAGGATTCCTGGGAGACGGCGGGATTGCGCACCACCTCCGGCGCCGGCCAGTACGCGGATCACCTGCCTGCCGGGGATGCCCTGGCCGTCGGCCGGCTCATGGCCGCAGGGGTCGTGGTTTTCGGCAAGACCAACCTGCCGACCTTCGCCGCGGACCTGCAGTCCTACAACCCGGTCTTCGGGACGACGAACAATCCCTGGAACGCCGGCCATACCAGCGGCGGCTCGTCCGGAGGGGCGGCGGCGGCCCTGGCCGCAGGCCTCACGCCCCTGGAGCTGGGCAGCGACATCGGCGGTTCCATCCGTACCCCCGCCGCCTTCTGCGGCGTGTTCGGCCACAAGGCCACCTACGGCATCATCCCCATGCGAGGCCACATCCCGGGGCCACCGGGAACATTGACCGACATCGACCTCGGCGTGGCCGGGCCCATGGCGCGCAGCGCCGCCGACCTCGCCCTGGCCCTGGACATCCTGGCGGGGCCGGAGCCCGACCGCGCCGTCGCCTGGAAGCTCGCTCTGCCACCGCCCCGCCGGAGGGGGCTGCGGGAGTACCGCGTCGCGGCCTGGCTCGACGATCCGGCCTGCGCGGTGGATGGCGAGGTCTCAAATGCCTGCCGGGAGGCGGTCGGCGTCCTGCGAAAGGCCGGTGTGGCCGTGGACGAGGGTGCCCGTCCGGCCTTCGCATTCCTGGACGCCTGGCGGCTCTACCTCCGTCTGCTCTACGGTGCCACCTCTGCCGGCCCGGCCCCGGGGCACTTCGCCAGGCTGGCGGCGACGGCGGATGCCGGGGGGGACGACGACAGTGCGGCGGCGCGCTTTGCCCGCGGCACGACCCAGCGCCACCGGGAATGGTTGTCGGCCAACGAGGCCCGCGCCCGGCTGCGCGCCGGCTGGGCGGATTTCTTCCGGGACTACGATGTCCTGCTGTGCCCCGTGACGCCGACGGCGGCGATTCCCCACGACCATTCCGAACCCATCACGCGGCGGACCATCGACGTGAACGGGGAGGCAAGGCCCTATTGGGACCAGTTGGGCTGGGTAGGCATGGTCGGGGTCGCCTGGCTGCCGTCGACGGCAGCGCCGATAGGCAGGACTTCCGGAGGATTGCCCATCGGAATCCAGGTGGTCGGTCCCTACCTGGAAGACCACACGGCCATCGCCTTCGCCGGCCATCTGACCGAACTCATGGGCGGCTGGACCCGCCCGCCCGCATTCTGAAAGGACGATCCATGACCTTCGCCCTCTGGTGCATCCTCGTTGCGGGCCTGCTGCCCTTCCTCTGGAGCACCCTCTCGAAGTCCGAGGGGCGCTACGACAATTCCCAACCGCGACTGCAGCAGAAGACCGGCTGGCGCCAGCGTGCGGACTGGGCGCAGCAGAACGCCTGGGAGGCCTTCGCGCCCTTCGCCGCGGGGGTCCTGGTGGCCCACTGGGCCCATGCCGGCCAGGCGACCGTGGACACCCTGGCGGGGGTGTTCATCCTCTGTCGGATCGGGCATGGCCTGGCCTATATCGGCGACAAGCCGACCCTGCGGTCGCTGGTCTGGACGGCCGGGCTGTTCTGCGTCATAGGCCTCTACGTGGCGGCAGCCAAGGCGGGCTGAAGGGCTTTTCCGGGGCGCCGGCGGGGGTGCCGCCGGGGCGGCAGGTCAAGTCCCTGCGTCCCCTTCCGCGGCCTCGCCCCCGGCCAGTTCCGGATATTCGCCGCGCAGTATCTCGCCGTCGCGGCGCCAGGCATGGCACTGGCCGACGAAGCCCACGGTCCCCTTGTCCGGCCAGCGCCGCGGATCGGGATCGACGGCCGACTGGCGGATCACCCGTTCCGGCCATGTGGCCTGCATGTACGTGTTGCCCACCTGGGTCAGCAGGTCGGTGATGTGCGTGCAGCCCCGTTCCCCGCCCACCCGCTCATGGACCTGGCGCCTGAACCCGGCGCCGATGCGCAGGCCGATCAGGCTGCGGTAGGCGTCGTCGGTCTCGCCGCAGACTGGCCAGGGGGCGTTCAGGGTCCGGGCCTTCACGTCGCGGACGGTGTAGTCGCCGTCGATCACGAAGCCCAGGGTCATCCGGTGCATGAACTGCCCGGGACCGACCGGCGGCCGGGAGCGGAAATTCACGGTCTCGGTCTTTTCGTCCTCGACCATTGCTTCGATCTCCCACAGCCCGTCCCGTCGCCGGTAGGCCTTGCAGGTGATGCGCCTGACATGGGTCAGCTCCCTTTCGCATTCGCCGAACATCGTTTCTCCCGTCGTGGTTCCGATTCGTCGCATCTTCCGGTGCGCCGCCCTCAGGCCCCGATCCGGCGGGCGAGGTCGAGCAGATCCGCAGCCTCGAAATCCACCGGCACCGCGGCCCGGGACTCGCCCCTGCCGGGGCCGAATTCATCCGGCCGCGCGATGAAGGCCGTGCGCAGGCCGGCGGCTGCCGCGGCAGCCAGGTCGTCGGAATGGGCGGCCACCATCATCATCTGCTCGGGCGGCAGGTCGAAGGCCCCGGCGGCGGCCAGGTAGACCGCCGGCTTGGGCTTGTAGTCGCCGGCGACTTCCGCGCCCAGGATGGCATCCCAGGGAAAACCGTTGCGTCGCGCCAGGTCCACCATCAGGGAAATGTTGCCGTTCGAGCAGGGTGCGATGCGGAAGCGGTCGCGCAGGCGATGCAGGCCCCGGCCCACGTCGGGCCAGGCATCGAGCCGATGCCAGGCGAGGTTCAATTCGCACCGGATGTCCTCGCCCAGGCGGTCGAGCCCGAAATCGCGCAGCACGACGTCGAGATTGCGCCGATGCAGGCGGTCCAGCTTGGCGAAGGGCAGCCGGCCGGCCCTCACCTCTTCCATGGCCGGCTGGTACTGGTCGCGCCAGGCGTCGGCGAAGGCCGTCCAGTCGACGGCGATGCCCAGCGGGGCAAGCTGTCGGCGGACCTCGCCGGCGACGGACGTGCGCCAGTCGACCAGGGTGCCGAAGACGTCGAAGACCAGGGCGCCAATGGGCTGCATGCGATTCCTCCTCCAGGGGCGAGGGCATGAAACTACCACATCGATCCCCGTGGATACGGCGCCGTCCATGGGGGCTCGCCGGGCCGCGGTAACCCGCCCCGTTACGTTCGCACAGGGGCGACCGCGCGGGTTCCCGAGTTGGCGCAAAATCCTTGACAGGCCCCTTGCGTGGGCCAGAATAGGCGGAGGCACTTACGGGAGGTTCGGGGAGTACCGCGCAAAGCCTGCAGTCCGTTTCGGGAATGGCGGCGGCCATGCATGCCGCGTGTCCTATCCCGACGGGAAGACCTTCCTCCAAGCCATGTCCGCCGAAAACAATTTCCTTCTTGCCCTGATGGTCGCCGCCGTCGGGCTGTTGTCCCTGGCCTTCCTGTACGGCGGCCATCACTCGGATCGAGACCGCCTGCTCCGCAAGTGGGTGGTCAGCGCGCTGCTGGCCGGAAGCGGGTTCCTGCTCGTCGGTCTGCGCGGGCCATTGCCGGACCTGTTCGCGCTGGCCTTCGGCAGCCTCCTGTTCCTCGGCGGATTCGCCAATTTCCACGACGGCGTGCGCCTGCGTTTCGGACTCGAATCCCTTTCCCGGCGGAGCCTCCCCGTGGCCTCGATCGTCGCCGGACTGCTGCTCTACTTTGCCTATCTGCGACCCAATTTCCCGGGGCGTGTTTCGGTGGTCGCGGTCGCTACGGCCGCGATCGGCTTCGCGACCGCCCTGTTGCTGTGGCGCCATCGTTCCCGACAACTGATCCCGGGGCGACCGCTGCTCTACCTGCTGGTGTTCGCCTATGTGGCGGCGGGATTGACCTGCCTGGCGGTGATTCCGGCGGCGCTCGCCGAGCCGGTGGAACTTCCGGGCGTGCGAAACGCATCGGTGTGGATACAGGGGTTCTGGACGGTCACCGGCAGCTTGAACGTGATCGCTTCCGTCACTCTCGGACTGCTGCTTTTCGCCGGAATCCGTCGCGACCTGGAGGCGAGCGAGCAGCGCCTGCAACTGGCCCTGGACGCGGCCAACGAGGGCCTCTGGGACTGGAACCTGGAGACCGACGAGATTTACCTGTCCCCCCGCTTCCTGGCGATGGCGGGTTACCGCGCCGGGGAGGTGGAGGTCGACCGGGACTTCGTGCGCCGCATCGTGCATCCCGACGACCGGGCGCGGGTAAGGGCGGCCATGGAAACCCGACTGGGCGGCTTCGAGGCCTCGATGGAAGTCGAGTACCGGATGCTGACCCGCGACGGCGGAATCCGCTGGGTGGTCGGCAAGGGAAAGGTGACAGAGCGCGACGGGGAGGGCAGACCCGTCCGCTACGTGGGCACGATAGCCGACATCTCGGACCGGAAGGCGGCCGAGGAACGCCTGCGTGAAAGCGAAGCGCGGCATCGCTTCCTGGCCGAGAACGCCCACGACGTGATCTGGACGGTCGACCTCGCGACCCGGCTCGTCACCTACATCAGTCCTTCGGTCGAGCGAATGCTGGGCGCCAAGGTGGACGAGATCATCGGCCATGACCCTTTCGGGACCCTGCTGCCCGGGTCGGTCGATCGCGCCCGGAAGGGCCTGGAGAGGACGCTCGACGAAATTGCCGCGGGGGAACGGGGCAACCTCACCCGCTTCATCGAGCTGGAGCACCCCCGTCCGGACGGCCGCGTCGTCCAGGTGGAGATGGTCATCAAGTACGTACTGGACGAGGCCGGCAAACCGGTTTCGCTGGTCGGCATCAGCCGGGACATCACCGAACGCAAGAGGGTCGACGCGGAACTGGCCAGCTACCGGCAGCACCTGGAGGACCTGGTGGCCGAAAGGACCCGGGAACTCTCCCAGGCCAAGGAGATCGCCGAGGCGGCGAACCGGGCGAAGAGCACCTTCCTGGCCAACATGAGCCACGAATTGCGTACTCCCCTGAATGCCATCCTCGGCATGACCGACCTGGCCCTGCGCAGAGCCTCCGACGACAAGCAGAAGGACCAGTTGGCCAAGGTGACCGAGGCCTCTCGGCATCTGCTCGGCATCATCAGCGACATCCTCGACATTTCCCGGGTGGAGGCCGACCGGCTGGAACTCCAGGAAACGGACTTCACGCTCGACCAGGTGGTGGAAGACGCGCTGGCCATCGTCGGGCCCAGGGCCAGCGCCAAGGGACTGCGGATGGTGACCGACCTGTCCACCGACCTGGCGGGGCAATCCCTGCGCGGCGATCGCGGACGCCTCGGACAGGTTCTCCTCAACCTGATGGGCAATGCCGTCAAGTTCACGGCGCGCGGTTCGGTCACCCTGCGGGCGGCCGCGGTCTCGCAGGGTGCGGCCGATGTCATGCTGCGTTTCGAGGTTCAGGACACGGGCATAGGAATTCCGGCGCCGGATCGGCAACGCCTGTTCCAGGCCTTCGAGCAGGCCGACGGCTCATCGACGCGGAGATTCGGTGGCACCGGTCTGGGATTGGCCATCAGCCGGTCCCTGGCAAGGCTGATGGGCGGCGACATCGGTGTCGACAGCGTCCCCGGGGTGGGGAGCACCTTCTGGTTCACCGTCCGGCTCGCCCGGGGCCAGGAGGCGCCGCGGAATGCCGTGGACGCCGGAAATGCGGAAAGGGAGCTTCGACGCCGGTTCCTCGGCGCCCGCGTGCTGCTGGCCGAGGACGAACCGGTGAACCAGGAGGTGTCCCGGCTGTTGCTGGAGGACGCCGGGCTGCGGGTCGACGTGGCCGAAAACGGCGCCGAGGCCCTCGACCTGGCCGGGCGGAACGAATATGCCATCATCTTGATGGATTTGCAGATGCCGATCATGAACGGCCTGGAAGCGACGCGGGCGATCCGCGCCCTGGAGGGGCGCCGCGCGATCCCCATCCTTGCCCTGACGGCCAATGCCTTCGACGAGGACCGGCAAGCATCGCGGGCCGCCGGCATGGACGATCACGTCGCCAAGCCCGTCGAGCCGGAAGCCCTCTTCGCCACCGTCCTCCGATGGCTTTCCCAGGCCGCGGAGGCGCCGGCTTGAGCGACGGCGGCCGGCGCCGCGCCGGCTATCCCGAACGCATCGTCTGCCTGACGGAGGAGCCGACCGAGGTGCTGTATGCCCTCGGCGAGGACCGGCGCATCGTCGGCATTTCCGGTTTCACCGTCCGTCCGCCCAGGGCCCGCCGGGAGAAGCCGAAGGTGTCGGCCTTCACCAGCGCCAAGGTCGACGAGATCCTTCGCCTGGCGCCGGACCTGGCCATCGGCTTCTCGGACATGCAGGCGGGCATTGCGGAGGCCCTGATCCGCCACGGCGTCGAGGTGTGGATCGCCAACCACCGCTCGGTGGCCGGGATCCTCGCCTACGTGCGCCGCCTCGGCGCCCTGGTCGGGGCGACCGAAGCGGCGGAAGCCTATGCCCGGCGCCTGGAAGACCACGTGGCGCGGGTCCGGGCCGCGGGGGCCGCGCTGCCCCGCCGGCCGCGGGTTTATTTCGAGGAATGGGACGCGCCGCCGATCAGTGCCATCCGCTGGGTCTCGGAACTGGTCGGCATCGCCGGCGGCGAAGACGTCTTCCCGGAGCGGGCGGCGGCCGGCCTGGGCCGCGACCGCATCGTCGCCGACCCCGGCGAAGTGATCCGCGCGGCGCCGGACATCATCGTCGGCTCCTGGTGCGGCAGGAAGTTCCGCCCCGAGCGGGTCGCCGCCCGCCCGGGCTGGTCCGCCATCCCCGCCGTGCGCGACGGGCGGGTGCACGAGGTCAAGTCGCCGCTGATCCTTCAGCCCGGCCCGGCCGCCCTCACCGACGGGCTGGACGCCCTGCACGCCGTCATCGCCGGCTGGGCGCGGCAGGCCGCCGGCTGAAGCCGCCGGCCGGCGGGGCGGGGAACCTCAGTCGGCGTCGACGGCGAAGCGCAGCCCGGCGTGGGCGACGAGGCGCCCGATCAGCGCGTCCCCCATGGCGGCGGCCGGCGTCCAGATGCCGCCGGTCGTGGCCGCGGCGTCGCGCAGCAGGCAGACGGCGGCCTCGGCGATCATCTTCGAGGTGGAGCCGTAGCCGGGATCCCGGTCGCCGGCCACGGAAACCCGCAGGCGGTGGCCGGCCGCGTCCTCGCCGAGGACAAGCAGGTCGTAGTAGCCGGCTTCCCGCTCCTCCCGGGACGGGCCCTCGCCGGGCTTGGGCCCGTCGGCCGAGGCCAGGGAGTTGTCGCCGGCGATGGCCTTCGCGACGGCCTCGCCCTTGGGGCCGGGGCCGGCGACGATCATTTCGTCATAGGCGAAGTCGCGGCCGTAGGGGAAGCCGAGCAGGTAGTTGCTGCGATGGACGTTGCGGGTGTTGATGGCGGCCATCACGAAGGGGGCCATCCAGGCGCCCAGGTCCTCCTCCAGCACGGGCCGGGCGCCGGAGGGCTGCTTCGGCCCGGCGAAGCCCGGTGTCAGGGAGAAGGGGTCCTTCAGCAGGGCGAGCACCCCGGGGTCGCCCTGGGCGGCCGCCAGGGTGGCCTTCAGGCTGGCGGCGGTGCCGCCGGAGAAGGTGCCCTTCATCCGCCGCACGCGGCCGCGCACCCGGGTCGCCGGGCCGCCGAAACGGGCCCGCATTTCCCGCTCCAGCATCCAGACGCCCAGGTCGAAGGGAATGGAATCGAAGCCGCACGAAAAAACGATTCGCGCCCCGCTGGCCTTGGCCGCCGCCTCGTGGGCGTCGATCATCCGCCGCATCCAGGCCGGCTCGCCGCAGAGGTCCACGTAGTCGGTGCCGGCGGCGGCGCAGGCGGCCAGCAATTCGTTGCCGTAGAGCTGATAGGGGCCGACGGTGGTGAGGACGAGGCGGGTCGATCGCACCAGGGCATCGAGGCTGGCCGGGGCCGTCGTGTCGGTGACCACCAGCGGCGTGTCGGTCGGGGCGCCGAGCTCATCGCGCACGGCGGCGAGCTTGTCGGCGCTGCGGCCGCCCATGGCCCAACGGAGTGCCCCGCCGTTCGGGTAGCGGGCCAGGAGGTACTCGACGACCAGCCGGCCGGTGAAGCCGGTGGCGCCGTGGACGACGATGTCGAAGGGTTTGGTCATGGCGTTTCCTCGTCGGGCAAGTCCTGCGGGGGAGGGCGGAAGGTCCGGCCCATTGTCCCATCATCCCGCGTTCGGACGACAATGTCGCATGCCCAAACCGCCACCCCGTGAAACCCCCGCTCCCGCCGCCGGTCCTTCGCCCCGCCGCATCTCCGCCCTGCGCGGCCTGTGGCCCTTCCTCCGCCCCTACCGCCGCCAGGTCGGCCTCGCCTTCCTGCTCCTGTGCCTGGCCTCGGGGACCCTGCTGCTGGTGCCCCTGGCCTTCCGCGACCTGATCGACTTCGGCTTCGGCGGCGGCGGGCGGGCCGGCGGCGGCCTGCTCGGCGCCCTGAGCCTGGACGGGCATTTCCTCGCCCTGTTCGCCATGGCCGCGGTCTGGGCCCTGGCCGTGGCCAGCCGCTACTACACGGTGTCCTGGATCGGCGAGCGGGTGACGGCGGACCTGCGCAACGCCGTCTACGCCCGGGTGCTCGCCCAGTCGCCCCAGTTCTTCGAGACCCTGCAGACGGGCGAGGTCCTTTCCCGGCTCACCGGGGACACGACCCTGATCCAGACCGTGGTCGGCAGTTCGGTGTCCATGGGCCTGCGCAGCCTGTTCCAGTTCGTCGGCGGCATGGTCATGCTGGCCGTCACCAGCTTCACCCTGTTCTCCCTCAACCTGGGGCTGATGGCCCTGCTGATCCTGCCCATCCTGGCCATCGGCCGGCGGGTGAAGAAGCTCTCCCGGGAATCCCAGGACCGCATCGCCGACGCCTCCGCCCTGGCCGGCGAGATCCTCAATGCCATGCCGACGGTGCAGGCCCATACCCAGGAACCCCGGGAAGCGGCCCGCTTCGCCGCCCGGACGGAGGACGGCTTCGCCACCGCGATGCGGCGGACCCGGGTGCGGGCCGCGTTGACGGCGCTGATCATCACCGCCGTCATGGGGACCATCATCTTCGTCCTCTGGGTGGGCGCCCGCCAGGTCCACGCAGGGACGCTGACCGGCGGAGAACTGGCTTCCTTCGTGCTCTACGCGGCCCTGGTGGCGGGAGGCGTGGGGACGATGGCGGAGGTCTGGGGGGACGTCATGCGGGCCGCCGGCGCCACGGAACGGCTGCTGGAGTTGCTGCACGCGGAGGCCGCGATCCGCGAACCGGCCGTTCCCGTTCCTCCGGTGCACCCCGCCAAGGCGGCGATCCGCTTCGAGCACGTGGGCTTCAGCTACCCGGCACGGCCCGCGACCCGGGCCCTGGAGGACATCTGCCTGGACATCCCCCCCGGCGAGAGCGTTGCCCTGGTGGGCCCCTCGGGCGCCGGCAAGACCAGCCTGTTCCAGTTGCTGCTTCGCTACTACGAGGCCGGCAGCGGCCGCATCCTGATCAACGGCCAGGACATCCGGGAGCTGCGCCTGCACGACCTGCGCGGCGGCATCGCCATCGTTCCCCAGGACCCGGTGATCTTCTCCGCCAATGCCCTGGAGAACATCCGCTACGGCCGGGCGGCGGCCAGCGACGCGGAAGTGCTGGCCGCCGCCCGCGCGGCCCGGGTGGACGAGTTCGTCGAGCGGCTGCCCGAGGGCTACGGCACCTTCCTCGGGGAGCGGGGCACCCGCCTGTCGGGCGGCCAGCGGCAACGGATCGCCATCGCCCGGGCCATCCTCAAGGGGGCGCCGCTGCTGCTCCTGGACGAGGCCACCAGCGCCCTCGACGCCGAGTCGGAGGTCCTGGTGCAGAAAGGGCTGGCGGCGGCCATGGAAGGGCGCACGACCCTGGTCATCGCCCACCGGCTGGCGACGGTGCAGAAGGTGGACCGCATCGTCGTCATGGACCGGGGCCGCATCGTCGAAACCGGGACCCCGGAGGACCTGCGGCGCCAGGGCGGCCTCTACGCCCGTCTGGCGGCCCTGCAACTGGATTTCTGATCCGGGAAAAAAAGTTTCACGACACAGGGACCACCGAGCAAAGGTTTGCCGGAGTCGGAGCGCTCACCCGATGGGTGGGCCGAACACGGTCCGCAACGCCTTGATGGATTGCCGTGCTCTGGGCCCCCGTGTCTCCCGGGTGAGGTTCTCCGGCTGATTTCACCGCGCGGTTCCGGCGGCTTTCTTCCCCGGAAGCGGCAGTCCACGACCATTCCTTTCGAGTGGCGCCCGTTCGCCAACATGCGAGCAATTGGCCTAGCCAAAAAATCGCCTGAAAACCGTCAATTACGAAATTTGTCGGCGAATTGCATAGAGTGTAACTAGAATGTGAACAGATTGGCTTAGCCAAAAGGGGCGCCCCATGGCTCCGGAATTGCCCAGGAAGTTGTCCATCGGTATCGTCGAGCGGGAAACCGGCCTGACCAAGGACACCTTGCGCAAATGGGAAGTCCGCTATGGCTTTCCTGCCCCGCAGCGGGCTGCCAATGGCGATCGCATCTTCTCCCCCGCCGACCTTCAACGCCTCCTCACCATCAAGCGTCTGCTCGACCAGGGGCTTAGGCCGGGAGAGGTCGTTCCCCTGGAAAGGGCGAGCCTCGAGGCCCTGGCCGGAGCGGGCTGCGTCGCGCCTCCCGGGGAAGCCGAGGCGGTCGGGCCGATGCTGGCGGCGTTGCGCGACGGGGGATCGGACGAACCGCTGCAGATCCTGCGTCGCTCACTGGCATCGCGGGGCCTGCGGGACTTCATCCTGGGGACCTTGCCGAGCCTGAACGACGCCGTGGGGCGATCCTGGGCCGAGGGCAAACTGGCCGTCCATGAAGAGCATCTCTACGCCGAGTCGGTACGAAACCTGCTGGCCGAGGCGGTCGGCGGCTTGTCGGGACGCGCCGAGATGCCGGTTGTCCTCCTCACCACCCCGCCCGGGGAACAGCATGCCCTGGGCCTCATGTCGGTGCACGCCCTGTTCGCCCTGGCCGGGGCTCGATGCGTTTCCCTCGGGACGCAGACTCCCGCGGGCGAAACCATCCTGGCAGCCATCCGCCATCGGTCGGACATCGTCGCGGTGTCCTTCAGCGTCGTCTATCCGGTGCGTCGGATCGCTCCCTATCTGGAGGAGCTGAGGCGGCGCCTGCCCAGGGCGGTGGAAATCTGGGCGGGCGGCGGGGGCATGGACCGGTTGCGCAAGGGCTTGCACGGCATACGGACGTTCCCCTCCCTGGACGCGGCAGTCGGCGCCCTCGAGACGCGGGCCGCGACCGGCGCTGGAGGGGAACGGTCGTGAGAACCCTTTGCGCCCGCGCCACCGCCAGCCTGGAAAGGGCCGGCGTCACCCTGCTGGCCGCCGTGCTGCTGGCGGCGGGGCCGGTTGCCGTTGCCGAAAACATCCTGCCGCCCATGTTCCGGGACCACAGCTCGGTCATGTTGGTCATCGATCCCGATACCGGAGCAATCCTCGATGCGAACGATGCGGCGAGCAGGTTTTACGGTCTCGACCACGCCGCCCTGTCGGCCCGGCGGATCCAGGATCTGAACGCACTGGACCCGGCAGAAGTGGCGGCCGAGCGGGCCCGGGCCAAGGCGGAAAACCGCAACCATTTCATTTTCCCGCACCGGGTTGGCGCGGGGACGATTCGCACGGTGGAAGTCTATTCGTCGCCTATGAAGGCGGCGGACGGCCGGACCCTGCTGCTTTCCATCGTCCATGACATCGATGGCAAGGCCGTCGCGGACGAGGATCTGTTGGCCTACAAGGATCGGCTGGAGGAACTTGCGGAGAGCCGATCCCGGCGCCTGACGGCGGAAACTCGGTTCAACCAGCAGGTCCTGGTCGCGGCCCTGGTCCTGCAGTTCCTGATGATCGCCGTCCTGGCGGCGATCCTGCGCCAGCGACGACGGGCCCAGCGGGAGCTGGCGAGCCAGGCGGACCGGGTGCGTACCTTGCTGGATACGGCCAGCGACGGCATCCATATCCTGGACGAGCGCGGGACGCTGGTTCAGTTCAGCCATTCCTTCGCCCGCATGCTGGGGTACGACGTCGGGGAAGCGGGACGCCTCAACGTGGTCGACTGGGAAGCGGGTATCGCAAGGGAGGCCATGCCCGCGCACCTGCAATCCCTTTGGGCATCGCCTGCCACCTTCGAGACGCGGCATCGCCGCAAGGACGGCAGCCTCTACGAGGCGGAGGTCACCGCCCGTGGAATCACCCTGGACGGCAGGCGCTACATTTCGGCGTCGGTTCGCGACATCACGCTGCGCAAGCGAAACGAGGAAGAACTGCGCAAACTGTTCATGGCCGTCGACCAGAGTCCGAGCAGCATCGTCATCACCGACACCGAAGGTCGTATCGAGTATGTGAATCGGGCATTCACCCGGATCAGCGGCTACGAAGCCGAGGAGGTGAAGGGAAAGAACCCGCGGATCCTCCGGTCCGGCCAGACGCCGAAGGAAATATTCGACGACCTGTGGGCGACGCTGCAGGCGGGTCGGACGTGGCAGGGGCAGGTCGTCAATCGCCGCAAGGGCGGCGATGTCTATGTCGAATACGAGCTGATATCTCCCGTCCGCCAACCGGACGGCCGGGTCACCCATTATGTCGGCATCAAGGAGGACATCACCGAGCGCAAGCGGACCGCGGAGGAACTCGACAATTACCGCCACCACCTGGAGGAAATGCTCGGCGAACGTACCCGCGACCTGATCGAGGCCAACGGCATGCTGGCCCGGGCACGGGACGCGGCGGAGCTTGCGAGCGAGGCGAAAAGCAATTTCCTGGCGAACATGAGCCACGAGATTCGCACGCCCATGAACGCCATCATCGGCCTGACCCACATCCTGCTCAGGCGTGACGACCTGCCGGCCGACCAGCGGGACAAGCTGGACAAGATATCGGCGGCCGCGGCCCATCTGCTCGCCATCATCAACGACATCCTCGACCTGTCGAAGATCGAGGCCGGCAAGCTGACCCTGGAGGCGTGCGAATTCACGGTGTCGTCCCTGCTCGACCAACTGGCCATGATGGTCGCGGACCGTCTCCAGGAGAAGAAACTGCAGTTCCGGGCGGAAACGGAGGGGCTGCCCGATCTGCTCGTCGGCGATGTCACGCGGCTGCGCCAGGCCCTGCTGAACTACCTGGTCAATGCGACCAAGTTCACCGAACGGGGGGGGATCGTCCTGCGCGGCGTATTGGTGCGGGAGACCGAGGGGAGGGCCCTGGTCAGATTCTCCGTGGAAGACACGGGTATCGGGGTCACGGAGGAACAGAAGGCCAGGCTCTTTTCGCCCTTCGAGCAGGCGGACACGAGCATTTCGCGGCGTTTCGGCGGAACCGGCCTCGGCCTTGCCATCACGCGCAGGGTGGCCGAACTGATGGGAGGCGAGGCCGGCGTCGATTCGCGGCCCGGTGGTGGCAGCGTGTTCTGGTTCACGGCTTGGTGCGGGAAGACGGAAGCCGGGCGTCCGGCCGACCCGGTGCCGGTATCCGAACCCGCCGCGGTCGAGAACCCGGCATTTCTCCTGCGGCGCGACTTCGGCGGCTGCCGGCTGTTGCTGGCCGAGGACGACGACATCAACCGTCTCGTGGCGGAGGAGATCCTGCTCGAAACCGGCATTCCGGTGGATTTCGCCCAGGACGGGCGGGAGGCCCTGCAAATGGCGGAAGCGAGGGTTTACGACCTGATCCTGATGGATGTCCACATGCCCGCGATGGACGGGCTGGCAGCGACGCGCGCCATCCGCCGACTCCCTGCCTATGCCGGCGTGCCGATCCTCGCCATGACCGCCAGCGCCTTCGACGACGATCGCCTGGCCTGCCGCGAGGCCGGCATGGACGACCACGTCGCAAAACCCGTGAATCCCGACACGCTCTACTCGGTGCTGCTGCGGTGGTTGCGTACGCGAGAGATGGCGCGGCTCTAGGGTCCGTTCTCATTCAGTCGGCAGGGGGTGCCCCGCCTGCAAAGGACGTCCTTCCCCCGGGATTCCCGGCGACCGCCCGGGCCAGGGCCACTGTCCTTGCCACGGCGCCGCACCATGGATCCGGAAAGCGGACGGGATCGGCGAGCCATCGCGTCAGGCTGGACACTGCGTTCGGCAATCCGCAGGATTCGTCGCACACCGAAGAAACGATGGTGCCGCCCATGTTGCCGACGCTGCCGCCGGCACTTGCATCGAAGTCGGCCGCCATGGCCTCGAAGCTTTCCTGCGGAATCCAGGCGCGGCGCGCGTCGGCCAGGGCAAGGGAAGCGCGGCGCAGTTTGCCGTATTTCGGCGCATGGGGTGGGTTGGCGGCGCAGAGTTCCTCGTGGAGAAGGTCCAGGTGGGACTCCATGAGCCATCGCGGCATGCCGCGATTGGACAGCACGCTGGCGAGCCAATACACCTGGTCCCGCAGGTAAGGCTCGGAGTGTTCGACGAGGGTCGCCAGGTACCCGCCGTCGGAGCGGGCGAAAACCTCGCCCCGGGTCCCATAGCGCGCCGCGAAGTAGGGGTGGATTTCGTAGCAGCGACGGGTGGCGCGCAGGACCGAGGCTATGACCCGCCGGTCATGGGGCAGGGGATGGTTTCCGGCGTCGCCGTTGAAAAGGGGGTGCGACGGCTTGACGGCCATGGCGGGAAAATCAATCGACGCCGCCGACTGCCCCCAGCGTCCCAGGGGGCCTCGATGTCGAGAGGCAGCAGCCGAGCTTCACGACTGGATGCCTGAATTTCCGCCGGTACGGCGCGAGCGGCCGGCCAGCATCTTCTCCGTTTCCTCGGAGGCCCCGGGCCCCGGCCTGATCCGAAGATCCCGGCGACCCAATTCCCTGCCGTCGGCACTGCGCACCCGCATTCTGGGGACCACTTGCCCGTTGGCCTTCTCGGTCACGAGGACCGGTTCGCGACCGGTTCCGAATACCCATTCGTCGGACCACTCGCGCATGGCCGTCAGGACGGGAAGAAGGGCTTCCCCCTTGGGCGTAAGCGCGTATTCGTATCGCTGGCCGACGTCACCGACGTCCTTCTTCTCCAGGATGCGATGCTTCACGAGGTGCTGCAGGCGGTCGGTCAGGATGTTGCGCGCAATGCCCAGGTGTGCCTGGAAATCGCTGAATCGCCGCACGCCGAAGAAGGCGTCGCGGACGATCAGCAGGGTCCACCAGTCGCCGAGGGCCTCGAGGGCCTGGGCGACCCCGCAATTCATCGTCGAAAATCGCTTGCGAACCATGGCGTGACTATGCCGCAAAACGGACGCTTGGTGAATGGTTGCGTTATAAAACCAAAATCGGTTAGCCTTGAGAATCCCCACGCACCCAGGAGCCTGCAATGGACCGACCCGAATCCGCATGGAAGCCGACCGCCTGCATCCTGTGCGAGTGCAACTGCGGGCTCGAAGTGCAACTGGGCGGTCCGGACGGCAGGCGGCTGGCGCGGGTGCGGGGCGACGACGCGCATCCGGGTTCCCGAGGCTACGCCTGTGAAAAACCGGCCCGGCTCGACCATTACCAGAACGGGCCCCAGCGCCTGACCCAACCCCTGCGGCGGCGGCCGGACGGCAGTTTCGAGGAGATCGACTGGGAGACGGCGATCCGCGAGGTGGCCAGCCGATTCGCCGCCGTCCGCGACCGGTTCGGCGGGGACGCGATCTTCTATTACGGCGGCGGCGGCCAGGGCAATCACCTGCCGGGCGCCTACGGCCGGGCGACCCGGGCGGTCCTCGGATCCCGCTACCGGTCCAGCGCCCTGGCCCAGGAAAAAACCGGCGAGTTCTGGGTGGCCGACCGCATGATGGGAGGATTCGTCCGGGGCGACTTCGAGCACTGCGAAGTCGCCCTCTTCATCGGCAAGAATCCCTGGCATTCCCACGGCGTCCCGCGGGCGCGGGTGACCCTGAAGGAAATCTCGAAGGACCCGGACCGCTGCCTGATCGTCATCGATCCCCGGGTGAGCGAGACGGCCGAGCTTGCCGACATCCACCTGAGGCCGAAGCCCGGGACCGATGCCTACCTGCTGTCGGCCATGATCGCGGTGATCGTCCAGGAAGGCCGGATCGCCGGCGACTGGCTGGCGGCCCATGCCAATGGACTGGACGCGGTGCTTCCGCATTTCTCGGCCATACCCGTCGCAGAATATTGCGAGCGCTGCGGGATCGACGGACAGCAAGTCCGCGAGGCGGCCCGGCGCATCGCGGGCGCGCGCAGCGTGGCCTCCTTCGAGGACCTGGGGGTGCAGATGAACCGGCACTCGACCCTGGTCTCCTACCTGCACAAGCTGCTCATCCTGCTCACCGGGAACTTCGGCAAGAAGGGAGCGGCCTACCGGCCCAATTCCCTCGTGCCCATCTTCGGCGGCGGCGATGGCGGGCAGGGAGCGGAAAGACGCAGCCCGGTCACCGGGTCCCGCATCATCGGCGGCCTGGTGGCCTGCAACATGATCCCCGACGAAATCCTCACGGACCACCCGAAGCGCTTCCGCGCCATGCTGGTGGAAAGCGGCAACCCGGCCCATTCCCTGGCCGACGGTCCGCGCATGCGGGACGCGCTGGCCGCCCTCGACCTGCTGGTGGTGATCGACGTGGCCCTGTCGGAGACGGCACGGCTGGCCCATTACGTGTTGCCCGTCGCCAGCCAGTACGAAAAGGCGGAAGCCACCTTCTTCAACTTCGAGTTCCCGCAAAACTGTTTCCAGTTGCGGCGCGCGTTGCTGAAACCGCCGGCGGGCCTCTTCTCCGAGGCCGAACTCCACGCCCGACTCGTCGAGGCCCTGGGGGCACTGCCGGCGGAACCCATCGCGGCCCTGCGCGCCGCGTGGCAGGCCGGGCGCGGAGCGTTCCGGGCGAAGTTCTTCGAACTGGCCGGCGCCCATCGGGAGCTCGTTCCCCTGGCCCCGGTCATCCTCTTCCGCGCCATCGGCGACTTGTTGCCGGAGGGATATGCGGAGGCGGCCGCCCTGTGGGCCGTCTGCCAGACGGTGGCGCCGCGCCAGCGCCACTCCCTGGCCCGCGCCGGGTTTGCCGGACCGCCGCCGGAAGCCGCCGATGCCCTCTTCGACGCCTTCCTTTCCCGGCCGAGCGGGGTCGTCTTCTCCGTGGACGACTGGGAGGAGAGCTTCAAGCGCGTCCAGACGCCGGACGGCAAGTTGCGCCTGGACGTCCCGGAGATGTTCGACGAGCTCGACATGCTGGCGCTCGGCAACCCGCAGGCGACCGATGCCGCGTTTCCCTACGTGCTGTCGGCCGGCGAGCGGCGCGGATACACGGCGAACACCATCATCCGCAACCCGGCGTGGCGGAAGAAGGACGCCGTCGGTGCCTTGCGCCTGCATCCGCAGGACGCCCTGCGCATCGGCGTCGCCGACGGCGGGCGGGTGCGGATCACGACCCGCCGCGGCAGCGCCGAGGCGGAGGTCGAGATCTCGGCGACCATGATGCCGGGCCACGTGTCCCTGCCCAACGGTTTCGGCGTCCATTATCCCGACGAGGGTTCGGGCATGGTCGGCGTGGCACCCAACGAATTGACCTCCGGCGAAGACTGCGACTGGTTCGCCGGCACTCCCTGGCACAAGCACGTCCCGGCCCGCCTGGAAGCGGTGCCCTGACGGATTCGCGACTGGCGCCGCGGGGACGGTGTTCGTCTCCTCCCGGTCCAGGACGACTGGACCTTACCCGGCGTCTGCCGGGTTCTTTTTTCCTGCCGGCGGGAGCGGCGTTCTCGGCATGCCCCGGGACGAGACGAGGATGCCGGCGACGATGAGGGCGAAGGCGACGCCGTGGAAGATCCGCGGTCCCTCGCCGATCGCCATCGCCGAGAGGATGGCCGCCAGCAGCGGGGTGAGGTTGTAGAAGATCGCGGCGATGCCGGGCCCGGCCTCGGCCACCGCCAGTCCCCATGCCCGGTAGGCGATCACCGACGGGCCGACGGCGACGAAGACGATCGCCGCGGCGAGGGACGCCGACCAGCGCACCGGCACGGGAGGCACCAGCCATTCGCCGACACCCGCGCCGACGAAGGTCCAGCCGATGCCGAACACGCACTGGGCCACGAGGAAGTCCGCCCAGTTCCAGTCGGGGCGAGCGTCACCCCTCATGTGGGCCGGCGGCCGCACCAGCATCCAGCTATAGACCGACCAGCCGACGATGGCGGCCAGCATCAGGAGATCGCCCTCCACCAGGCGGATGTTCAGCAAGGCATGGAAATCCCCACGGGAAAGCACGACCGCCACGCCCGCCAGCGAAAGGATGGCGCCGATCAGTTGCAAGCGTCCCGGGTGGGTGCGGTAGAAGAGGGTGCCGAGGATCATGGTCCACACCGGCATGCTCGAGGCGATCAGGGTCACGTTCACCGGCGTGCTGGTCCGCAAGGCCAGGTATTGCAATGCGTTGTAGGTGCCGACGCCCAGGAGGCCGAGGACCGACAGGTAGGGCCAGCGATCGAGGATCTGGCGACGGGCCTGCGGCGTCGCCAAGGCGCGCCGGCCCAGGGGAAGCAGGATGGCGAAGGCCCCCAGCCAGCGGGCCACGTTGAACCACATGGGGCCGATGCTATCGACCATCATCCGGCCGACGACGGCATTGCCGGCCCACATGAGGGGCGGGACCGTCAGCAGGACGAGGAGGCGGGGCGAGAGATGGAACATCCGGGGATTGTGCCATCCCGCCTGTCCCCCCGGTCGTCCTGCGACCGGTCGAAGGGGTTCCAACCGCGGCGGCGGGCCGACCGCCGGACCCGCCGCCCCGCCGGCGATCAGCCGTAGATCAGTTCGTCGGGCGCGTCGGCCTCCGGTGCGTCGGCCGTGTAGTCCCGGACCTGGGCGGCTTTTCCGGCTTCCCGCGCCGCGGCCGCCTCCCGGTACCATTCGTGGGCGACGATCATGGACATCACCTCGTTGGTGCCCGTCCAGATCGAGGCCAGGCGGATGTCCCGGTGGATGCGTTCCAGGGGGAGGACATTGGTATAACCGATGCCGCCCACCACCTGCATGGCGTTGTGCACCACCTGCTGGCAGGACTCGGTCACGAATCTCTTGGTCTCGGAGACCATGCGCCGCAGGCGGTTGGTCTCCATGCTGCCGTCGGCGGCGCAGGAAGTCGTATGGACCAGGGAACGGCAGGCATCGAGCAGCATGGCGCCTTCGGCCACCTGGAAACTGACGCCCTGGAAGCGGTTGATCACCAGGCCGAAAGCCTTGCGCCGGGACGTGTAGAGGGTCGCCACATCGAGGGCCGCCCGGGCCGGTCCGATGGTCATGGCGGCCGTGCCCAGGCGTTCCGGCACCATCATGGTGGTGAAGACCGGATAGGCGCCGTGCAACTCGCCGAGCAGGTTGCCCCTGGGTACCTTGACGTCCTTGAAGACCAGGCGGCCGGTGCCGCCCCCGCGGCAGCCCATGAGGCCGTACAGGTACTTCACCTCGACGCCCGGTCCCCGGTCCACGATGAAGCAGCTGATGCTCTTCTGGGGCGGCGCCTTCGGGTCGGGGTCGGTGCGGGCATAAACGAGGAAGTAGTCGGCCCCCTCGGCGCCGACGATGAAGCGCTTCTGGCCATTCAGCACGAAGTGGTCGCCCCGGTCCTCGGCGGTCGCCGTGGCGCCGAAGAAGTCCGATCCGCCCCTCGGTTCGGTCAGGCATTCGGCGGCGAATATCTCGCCGGCCAGCAGCGGCTTGACGTAGCGCTCCCGCTGCTGGTCCGTCCCGTGCAGGATGATGGCATCGCAGACGAGGTCGCCGCCGACGCCGAAGACGCAGGCCAGTTCGTAGCTCAGGGTGCCGATTTCCTCGCTGACCGCGCAGGCGGTCACCCAATCCATCCCGCGGCCGCCCCAGCGGACCGGATGCCTCACGCCCAGCAGTCCCCGCCGTCCGGCTTCCCGCAGCCACTCCCGCGGGAAACGGACCTTCTCCTCGTCCATGTCCAGGATCAGTTGGCGCGGCGTATCCCGGGCAAAGGCGCGGGCCTCGTCGCGGATCCGGCGTTGTTCTGCGGTGAAGAGATGGTCGAACATGGCGGGGCTCCCTCGGATTGGTCCGCCTAGTTTATCCCCGTGCCTGGAGCCGGTATCGGACGGAAATCCGCGCCCATCGCGCGCCGTAGCGCCACGGCCGGCCTGCCAGGGGGCGGATTTTTCCGGCCGGCGGTCATACGAAACCGCGGACCGTGCGTTAAGGCCTTATCCCCGCCGATGGAGTGCCACCATGCGCCCCCGAATCCCTATCCTCGCCGCCGCCAGCCTGATCCTGCTGCTGGCCGGAACGCCCGTCCGGGCGGAAGACGATCCCTTCGATCGCCTGCAGCCGGAGCGCATGCTCGGGCAGGTCTTTTCCGACGCCAACCTGTCCCTGCTCTTTGGCCTGCTGAGGCAGAACATCGCCGCGGCGGCCGATGGCGGCCCGACGGCGGAGCCGTCGGCGGAAGACCGCCAGCGCCTCGAAGCCGCTGCCAATGCCATGCGTCGCGAGATGCTGCAAGGCATGGGCTTGCTCATCGGCGGCCTGGAAATCGAGGTCCGGCGGTCCCTGCGCGAGGAATTCCGCAGCCCTTGAGCCGCCGCCTCCCGGAATCGGGCCTTGGCGCCGGGCAGCCCGGGCCGAGCCCGCCACCCAGGGGTCCTATACCGCCCCTTCGTCGGCCAAGCCGTCGATCTCCGCGGCGGAATAGCCGAGCTCGCCGAGGATGGCGCGGGTGTGCTGTCCCACCGACGGTATGGGGTCCATCCGCGGCTCGACCGTGCTCGGCACGGCCGGGGGCAGCAGGGCGGGCAGGGGACCGGCGGGGCTCTCCACCTCGGTCCACCGGCCCCTGGCTCGCAACTGAGGATGGTTCCAGAGTTCCTCCATGTCGTTGACGCGCGCGTGTCCGATGCCCGCGGCATCGAGGCGGGCCTCCACGGCCTCGGCCGTCAGCCCCGCAAAGACCGTCTCGATCAAGACCTTCAGTTCCGCCCGGGCGGCGCTGCGCCTGGCCGTCGAGTCGTAGCGCGGGTCCGCCGACAGCTCCGGCCGCAGCAGCACCTTGGCGCAGAAGGCCACCCACTCGCGCTCGTTCTGCAGGCCCAGCATGACCACCTTGCCGTCCCCGGCCGCAAAGGGACCATAGGGGTAGATCGTGGCATGGGCGGCGCCCGATCGCGGCGGCGCCTCGGCCCCGTCGAAGGCGTAGTAGAGGGGGTAACCCATCCATTCCGCCATGGTGTCCAGCAGGGCCACCTCGATGCGCGAGCCGGTGCCCGTCCGGCCGCGCTGGATCAGGGCCGCCAGGATGCTGGCGTAGGCATGCATGCCGGCCGAGATGTCGGCGACGGAACAGCCGGCCTTGGCCGGCTCCGATGCCGATCCGGTGACGGACAGGAAGCCCGATTCGCTCTGGATCAGAAGGTCGTAGGCCTTCCGGTCCCGATAGGGACCGGACTCCCCGTAACCGGAGATGTCGCAGACGATCAGCCGCGGGTGGCGCTGACGGAGGGCCTCGAAGGAGAGCCCCAGGCGGGATGCGGCGCCGGGGGCCAGGTTCTGCACCAGCACGTCGGAGCGGGCCAGCAGTCGGTCGAGGATGTCCTTCGCCCGGGCATGCTTGACGTCCAGCGTCAGGCTCTCCTTGGAGCGGTTGGTCCACACGAAATGGGAGGACAGGCCTTTTACGCGATGGTCGTAGTGGCGGGCGAAATCGCCGCTGCCGGGTCGCTCGATCTTGATCACGCGGGCGCCGAGGTCGGCCAGCTGGCGCGTGCAGAACGGGGCTGCGATGGCGTGCTCCAGGGCCAGGACGGTGACGCCGTCGAGGGGGCGGACGGTCATGGGCACGTCCTCAGGGTGACGTGCAGAGCGTCGCCGTGGCCTCCATGGCAAGCCTTCCCTCGGCATCGCGGGCCCACAGGCGGACGATGCCCCCGTCGTCGGCGGGGCGCCCGCAAAGGGTGAAGGGCGCCACGTCGAACAGGGGCCTGACCGCCCGGAACTCGAAGGCGGTGAGTCGTGCCCGTGGCTGGTTCCGCCGCAGCAGGTCGACGAGCAGGGTGGCGATCAGCGGACCATGCACGATCAGGCCGGGGTAGCCCTCGACCGTCGTAGCGTGGCCCCTGTCGTAGTGGATCCGGTGCCCGTTGAAGGTGAGGGCGGAATAGCGGAACAGCAGCACCTCGTCCGGGACGACGGTCCGCCGCCAGGCCTCGTCCGCCGGGGCGTCGACCGGTACGGCGGCAGGCATGCCTGGAACCGGCAGGTCCCGGTAGACGATGTCGTGATCCTCGGTGATTGCCAGGCCCCGGGGGCCATGGAACTCGTGGTGTACGACCACGAACACCAGGTCCCCGGTCCGGCCCCGCTTGTGGTCCACCGAGACGACGCGGGACCGCCGCTGCACGGCTTCGCCAACCCGCAGCTCGCCGGGAAAGGCGAGGCGGCCGCCGGCCCACATCCGGCGGGGCAGGGGCACCGGCGGCAGGAAGCCGCCGCGTGCGGCGTGGCCGTCGGGGCCGAGGGCCGATTGCCGCGCCGCCGCGACGCAGAGGGTCCAGTGCCAGAGGGGCGGCAGGGGATCGCCGGCGGCGGGCCAGGGATCTTCCCTGTCCAGCGTGGCGGCCAGGGCGCCCGTGCGGGAAGCCGTCACCGCGTCTTCGAGCCGCTCCTCCCGGCCGATCCAGCCCCGCAACTGCTCCATATCCACGATGTCTTCTCCTCGCCGGAGGTCGGGTCGGAAGCGACCGGACCGTCATGGGGCAATGGCCGTTGCCCGCGTACGTTGCGGCGGTTATTGTCGCCCGACTGAGGCGATTGCGGATCGACCGGCGCGTCGACGGGCGAAGGCAGGTTGCGCGAGGCGCCGGGCCGCGTCGAACCCGATGGCCGGCGGCTTCATCCCGCAGGCTCCCCTGCCTTCCGGTGGGAGCCGTTCACCGCAAGAGTACGTAGCGGCCGTCGCGGATCTCGGTGAAGAACACCTTGCGCAGGGTGTCGCCGTTGGCGTCGAAGGCGATCTGCTGCTGCAGGCCCTGGTAGGGGCCGTAGCGCAGGATCGCCTGTTTGGGGCTCTCGTCCTTGCCCCGCTTGGCCAGGGCGGTGAAGAGGACGGTGGCCGCATCGTAGGCGGACACGGAACTGTAGCCGGGATTGCGACCGAATCGCCGGGCGAATGCAGTCCGGAAATCCCCGTAGCGGGCCGAATCGTCATCCCGGTTGTAGTTCTGGACGATGACCAGACCCTCGACGGCCTTCCCGCCCTCGAGCAGGCCCTCGCTGGCCGCCCATTCGGTGGCGCCGATCGGCAGTTCGGGGGCCTGCCGCCTGGCCTGGGCCGACAGGGCGACGACGTCGGGTGTCGGGGAGATGAAGAACAATCCGTCGGGCCGGTTCCTCAGCATCTCGGCGACGACCGCATCCCACTGTGCCTCGGGCCGGGATTCATAGGGAACTTCGGCAACCAACTGGCCGCCGCTGGAGCTCATGGCCTTGCGGAACTCGTTGAGCCAGGACTCGGTGAAGGAGCGGTTGCGGGTGTCGTAGGCCACCGCGATACGCCGTTGCTGACGGCTCAGCAGCACCGCCGCGTAGTCGTTGGCGTTGTCCTGGGTCGTGCGGTTGATGCGGATCAGGTGGTCATCCTTGCCGTAGAAGGACATCGAGGTGACCGTCGGACTGATGGTGACGATGGCGGACTTCTCCAGCACCGGAACGGTGGCGGCAGCCATGGCGCTGGTGAAGGGGCCGATGACGGCAACCACCCCGGCAGCCGCCAGTTCGGTCGCCGACCGGGTCGCCGCGTCCTTGTTCTGGGCGTCGTCACGCTCGATCAGCTCGACCTTGCGCCCGGCTATCCCGCCGGCATTGTTGACCTGTTCGATGGCCAGAACCACGGCGTCGCGGCCGGCGGTACCGACATCGGAACTGCTGCCGGAGAGTCCGCCGACGAACCCGATCCGGATCGGTTCCGCCGGTCCGCAGGCGAACAGGGTGAGGGAGCTCAGCAACATCAGGCTCAGGGTCGTTTTCTTCATTTGCTTTTCTCCGGGACGCGTTGCAGCCGCGGCAATGATGCGCGGGGACCGGATCGAGGGGGGGGGCAGGCGACTGGACCTCAGGCGAGGAATATCACTTTGGTAATAGGATACAACCACCAACGAGAAAAATCCATTATCCGTCAGTTAAACACCGAATCTCCGCGGCAGGCGAAGGCATGGCATCGGTTGGGACACGGCCCGGACCGGGGTGCCGACTTTCGTCCCCATCCGGATCCGGGCTGGCCTGGACCTATTCGGCCGACCTGGCTGGCGAACCGGCCCTGAAGACCTGCCGGAACTTGTCGAGGCAAATGGCGGAACCGCAGACGAATACCACGTCGTCCTGCGCCACCCGGAAGGAGGCATCGAAATTGACCAGGACTTCGCCATCCCGTTCGACGGCGACCACGGCTGCCCCGGTCCTTTCCCGGACCTGGGCCTTCCACGGATGGGCGCCGGCCAGGGAACCCGGCGAGACGCGAATGAACCGAAGCTGTTCTTCCAGGATCAGGTCGTCGTTGTCGAGCAGATGGTGCGCGAGGATCTGGCCGGCGACCTGGCCGATCGACAGCGCGAAATCGGCACCGGCCGCGTAGAGCCTGGCGACATTGGGTGCCCGGTTGACCCGTGCGATCAGGGGCAGGTTGCTGGCGTAATCCCGGACGACGGCGGCGCCGAAGACGCCGGCACTGTCGTTGCTCAAGGCCAGGACCACCGCCTTGGCCTGCTTGACCCCGGCCTTCACCAGCGTCGATTGCTCGAGCACGTTGCCCACGACGTCCACCCCGTCCCCGGGGTTCGTGTCGATCACGACGGTGGTTTCACCGGCATCCTTGAGCATCTGGACAACCTTGTGGCCGACTGCGCCGTAGCCCGCCACGACGATCGTGCCGTCGCGGTTGATCGGCGTCGCCATTTGCTCGATCCGCCGGAGGCTGTCCTGGGGCCCCACGGCGACGAGGATGGCACCCGTTTCGATGCGCGTATCCGGGCCTTCGACGAGGCGGAACCTGCCGGCCACCCACTGGCCGATGATGGTCACGCCGTGCTGCTCGCGCATCCGCAGGTCGCCCAGGCGCTGGCCGGCGAGGGGGGTCTCCTCGTGTACGCGGAACTCGGCCACGTCCACATGACCGCCCAGCAGGCGCAATCCTTCGTGCCGCGGGTTGATCCTCGTACTGGCGCGGGCCGCCAGGGCCGCCGCCAGCACGTGGGATGGCGTGAAGACAGCCGTCGCGCCGATCTTCTCCATGGGGGCCCGGTGCAGGGGGTCCGCGCAGAGGGCCAGGATCGGGCCGTCGAATCCGTATTCCCGGGCCGTCAGGATGAAGGTGGCTCCCAGGTGGTCGTCGGCATTGGTGACGAGTGCCCTGGCCTTCGCCACGCCTTCCAGCAAGTTCGCCTGTTCCTCGAGGTTGCCCGCCACCACGTCGTATCCCCTGTCGCGGAGACTGCGGGCGAGGGCGTCGTCCTGCTCCAGGACGACCATCGGAATGCCGGCGCGGCCCAGTTCGACCACCAGGGAATCGACGGCGGGGCTGTAACGCTGGATGAGCACCCGGCCGTCCATGGGCGGCAGTTTCCGTTGCAGACGGGCCTCGAACTGTTCCTCCAGGTAGGGCAGCAGATAGACCGGAAAGAAGAGCACGTAGAGGGACATGCCGAGGATCTGGGTGGCGATGACCAGCAGGTTCATGAGCGGATGCTGCCAATGGGAGTCCGCCCCGTAGCCCGTCGTGGTGAGGGTCTCCGAGGCCCACTCGATGCTGCTCCAGAAATCGCGCGGGTTGTTTTCGAGATAGGACATGCCGGCCATGTACAGGCAGCCGAGCAGGACGATCGCCAACGGAATGGATACGAGCAGGGCGACGAGGCCCCGCGTGGAACGTTTGAACGGTGCGGACAAGGTTTTCCTCCCCTTCAGGATGCCCGCGGCGATTGTCTTTGCCGGGGCCCGGCGGAATCTCCCCACTCCGCCGGCTGGGAACCGATTCTAGTGTTGATCGCCGGGGCAGAAGCGATTTCCGAATCCGCGACGGCCGGGCTGGACATACACTACGGGCCCATCGACCCGGAGGAGGCGGCAATGATCGGTTACGTGACCCTTGGAACGAACGACCTGGCACGGGCAGCATCCTTCTACGACGCCCTGCTGGGAGAGATCGGCGCCGGCCGCTTGTGGGATTTCGGGCGCGGAATCGCCTGGGGCACCGCGCCGGACAAGCCGAGCCTCGCCCTGATGAAGCCCTTCGACGGCAATGCGGCGACGGTGGGCAACGGAGTCATGGTGGCCCTGGTGGTCCCGTCGCGGGAAACCGTGGACCGGGTGCATCGGAAAGCCCTTGAACTGGGCGGCAAGGACGAGGGTCCCGCCGGGCCTCGCGGCGACGGCTACTATGCCGGGTATTTCCGCGACCTGGACGGCAACAAGCTCAATGTATTCTGCATGGGCTAGGCATGGGCCGCGGCCGCGCGAGAATGATGAGGACATCCCCCCGATGAAAATCCACCAGTTGCCCATGGGCGCCCGGTTCGAATTCGAGGGCGAACAATACGTTAAGAGCGGCCCCTTGCTCGCCACCGGCAAGGGCGGGCAACGCCTGATTCCCCGCTATGCCGTCCTGAAGCCGCTGGACGGACAGGTCTTGCCGGCTCGGGAAACGGAGGAGGGGCCGCCGCTGTCCCGCACGCGGGTCATCGCCGCCCTGGACGTGCTCTGCGATCGCTGCCGCGGACTGGTACCGGAGGAGCGACGGGGCCAGTTGGAGGCTGCCCGGGATGAATTCCTGCGGGCCATGGTTCCCTGAGCCCGCCGACCGTGTGTCGATGGGCTAAAGGCACATCAGAATCCGGTTGCCGGATGGGTGACCGGGCCGGGAGGGCCATGAATCCGGCGCCGGCGCGAAGGGACGATCGGCCCGCCCTCCGGAAACGTCGGACGCTTTCCCTCTGGGTGCTGCCTGTGGCCGCCTTGGGGGCAGAACTTGCATGGGCGGCCGAAGTGGCGGTGGACGTGGGCCACTACCTTGAAAAACCGGGGGTCACGAGCGCCAGCGGGGTTCCGGAATTCGAGCTCAACCGTCGGCTCGCGCTTTCGGTCGCCGAAATCCTCGGCGGTGGCGGCCTGGGCGTTCGCGTCATCGGGGCGGATGGCCTGAGCGTATCCCTCGCCGCCCGAACCAGGGAGGCCGCAGGAACCCGACTGTTCGTTTCCATCCACCATGACTCGGTCCGCGAAAGATTCCTGCCCGTGCGGGATCCGCAATTCGCCGGCTACTCTGTGTGGGTCTCCCGCGGGAACCGTGACTACAAGGCGAGCGCCCTATGTGCCGGGCGGGTGGCCGACCGACTCCTGGCCGCGGGTTTTTCGCCCTCCCGGTACCATGCGGATCCGGTACTCGGAGAGGCGCGCCCGGTGATCGACGGGCGGCGGGGTATCTTCGCCCGGGATGCCCTCGCGGTGCTCAATTCGGCGCGCAGTCCGGCGATCCTGGTGGAAGCCGGGGTGGTCGTGAACCCGGTGGAAGAAGCATGGCTCGCCCGTCCCGAGGTCCGTCTGGCGCAGGCCGAGGCGATCGCGGCCGGCATACGTGATTGCCTCGCGTTCCAGGGGGCAGGGGGCCGTCATTCTGCCGAGCGATGATTCCCCAATGACGCACCCCGGGTCCGCATCGTCCACATGCAGTTGGTCCTCGCTCCCAAGGCTGCCTTCCGGGAATTCCTTGCCAGGAACCGGGAGGGTGCAACCGCACGCACCGCGCCTCCCTGGATGGCTACGGGGCCTTCGCAATGTCGAGGCTCCTCTGCCGCCCCGATTGGTAATATCTTTTCGCGAGGTTCCGGGATGGAGAGCATACCGGCGCCTCCCGGAGAGCATACCGGCGCCTCCCGGAGCGCAGGCCGGTCGCCATCCCCACGATATCACCCCTGGAGCATACGAATGACCCCTCGAATTCTTGCCATTTGCGGCAGCGCGCGTCGCGATTCGATGAACCGCCGACTGCTGTCGCTTGCCATCGCCCACGCCCGAAGCTTGGGTGCCGAGGTCTCGGATCTCCCGATCACACCGGCCTTTTTGCCGATATACGACGGAGACCTGGAAGCAGCCGAAGGCCTGCCGCAGGGGGCGCGTGATCTCAAGGAGGCATTCGCCGCCCACGATGGTTTCCTGATCGCCTCGCCTGAGTACAACGGGTTCTTCACGCCCTTGCTGAAGAATGCCATCGACTGGGTTTCGCGGCCTGCACCTGGAATGGCCTCGCCGTTCGCTGGAAAGGCCGCAGCCTTGTTGGCCGCGTCCGCGGGTTCGCTCGGCGGAATCCGTGGGTTGCCGCATCTGCGCCTCTTGCTTTCCAATCTGGGCGTCACGGTGGCGCCGGGCCAGATGGCCCTGGCCGGTGCGGACACGGCGTTCGATCAGGAGGGTCGCCTGACCAATCCCATGCATCGGTCCATGCTCGAAGGCACCGTGTCTGGCTTGTTGGCCCTGTCTGCCGCCCTGAAGGGTCGAGCATAGGCGCCTTATCCTGCGTCAGGGAGTCTCGGTCTGGGGGGCTGGATAGCCGCCCCGGGCTTGCCCAGCGGCGCGGGGACCTGTCATCGGGTGATATCGGGTGATCGTGTATTTTACATAATACACATTATCCGACGCCTCGACGCCCATAAATACGCCACTATCACCGCGCTTATGATCGCCAAGTCATTGCCACCATTGGAATTTACTCCGAATCCTAATCCATCGGAATAATTCGACGCCAGCGTGCACGCCAGGGTGGCCACTACTGCGGCACGCGCCAGAAAAGAACGCCAGAAGTCCAGGCGGCGCGGGTCCTTCTCTCGCTGTGCTTCGAGGTCTGCAATGACCTGGGCGGGGTCAAGCTCCAGGGTAATGGCGATCTTGGTCGCCGTGTAGTTGTCCGGGCATCGCCCTTTGCGGTATCGCGCCACGTCTTGCCGTGGTATCTCGAACCGCTGCGCTAGGGCGTAGTCGCTTGTAATGCCCATCCGTCCCTTCGCGGCATCTAGGTATTCCTGGGGGGTCATGTGCGCCCCTTTCTCTCTGTGGTTTGACCTGCGTCAACGATAGTCTCCATTCGGTGTCTTGACAATGACACCAATCGGTGTCTATTCTGCTGCCCGTCACCGTGTGGTGTCGTCCATTCGAAAGGGTCAGGTCATGAAAGCCATTGTTATCGGGGTCAAACGTCTGTCGGGGGTGGGGAAGGAAAGCGGAAAACCCTTCGATTTCGCGCAATGCACGGTTCTCCGTGCGCTGGAACCCGTCGCCAAGCAGCAAATCCAGATCGCCGGCTTCGGTTTCGAAACCGTCGACCTCGATCTCGCCATCGACGCCGTTCCGCGCTTTGGCCAGGTCAAATTCCCGGCTGAGGTCGAACTCGAGACCGCCGAGATCATCGGCGCGAAGGGGATTCGTCTCCAGGTCGTCGGGTTCCGGCCCGTTGCCGCGAAGGTGGCAGCGTGACACTCCTCCGGCAGGGCTCGGAAGCGGTTTTCCACCTTGCGAAGTCGGTTCTTTCCGATGGGTCCGAGGTTTTCGACGTGCTGGTCAGTGGCACCGATGGCGAGGTTCTCATCTGCGTTGCTGTTGACTGGCGGCACGGGTTCGAGATTACGGACTCGCTTGCTGCGGTCCGTGCGGCCTTCCTCAATAGCGGGAGCGACCAGGAAACGCGAGCGCTCGGTCGTGCCTTGGATGATGCGCTCGTCGCCCATCGTAAGGAGTGGCGGTCGTGATGGGCTGCGCGGGGATGCGTTCCAACGTGCTTCCGGCCCGCTCCGTGATCGACGCGGAGCGGGTACGGTTCCTTATTCGGGTGCGGGTGTGGGGCGGTTCGGTCCCGGTGTTCGGTGTCCTCGATCAACATGGGGGCATGCTGCATGCCCGTCGTCGGGTCGTCGGGTGATCGACTGGCTTACTCTCCGCTGTGATCGGCGTTACATCCGTCCGGCGGATTGGGACAGGCTTGCGGGTCGGCAAGGGCTGCTGCTCAAGCTCGATGCTGATGGGGTGATGCAGTGGCAAATGCCTACCCGCGAGTCGGTCCGATCGGACAGCCATCAACTACAAATTCATGCTTCCGGGGATACCTTGCAAATCTGCGGTTCGCCGGCTCGGGTGGTGTCGCCGAACAATGTTTTCGGCACGGGTTCGCCGGTGGTGGCCTGGGCGCAAATGCTCGATTTTGTCGATCGCGTGTGCAACGTTGGCATGCCTCGGTCCGTGGGGCTGTGGAAATGCTCACGTATTGACGTGACTCTGAATTACGACCTTGGTAGTCCGGCCGAGGTGCGGCAAGCGTTGCAATACCTGCGTCATGCCGAGGGGGGTCGCTATCAGGTTCGCACTATGTCGGAGTCCGTTTATTGGGGTGTCGGCTCCAGGACGAAGGGCGCGAAGGCTTACCACAAAGGCCCGCATGCGGCCTATCAGGACAAAAAGCAGCAGGCGGAATTTTCGCCGGAGCAACTGGTCGCTTGTGACCGGCTGCTGCGGCTAGAGTTGGCGCTTCGCGGGGAATTTTGGCGTCATGCGCGTAAGGCGTGGCACCAGTGGACGGAGGGCGCATTAGAGCGGGAACATCAAAACTTTTTCGGACGGTGGATCGGGTCTATGGAGGTTTGTGAAATGGACAAGATGCTAGATGGGTTGGAGGAAATTTCACCGAGTCGGGGGCAAGCGCTGGCGGCTTATCGCACCTGGAGCTTGATCCGGGCCATCGGTCGGCGGGAAGCAGAGGCCAGCATGCCTAAAGCGACCTGGTATCGGCATTTGAAGCTGTTGCGCGGTGTGGGCCTGTCTGATGCAGACCTGGCGGAAGGCAACGTGATTCCGTTCCGTCGTCGCGTGATAGAGCTTGGAGCGCCGGTTCGTTCCTGGGGTGACCTGGGCGGAGTGGCGGCGTAATGGGCTATGCCTGGAGGGGTCAATGCTTCAATAGCGCGTCTGATGCGACCAATCAGATCGTCAACGACTATCCTCGCTACCTTCCTACCGGCGAGGCGGTCTATGCGACGTCGTATCCGGGTACTGCTGCGCCGTGCACGGTGTCGGGGCAATACCATGCCAAATGCGCGAATGTCCGGGAGCTATCCACGGCCTGGGCTACTCCCCAATATGTCGATATACCCCTGCTGGTCTGCTCGTCGTCGGGGATATTCGATATGGGCACGGTCGGTCTGTTGCCCTTCGTCGTCGTCGGGCTTTGGGCGCTCGGGCTGATCGGAGGGCTGAAGCGATGACCAGCGTCGACCTTATTACCCTGGCCGGATACGGGTTTTCTGCCTGGGTGGGAGGCTTCGTCGTCGGAACCATCATTCGGCTGATGCGGCAGTTCTCGGAACAGATTTAAAGGGCGTCGCCGGGGCTGGCCCGGTCGGCGATGCTCACTTCATAGGGCCTAGGAGCAATACCATGCAACTCCGCAATCGTCTGGCCGTCCTGGCCCCGTTCGCCGTCGTCGGTGCTTCCGCCCATGCCGCTCTGCCGTCGGGTACCGATACCGCCATTGCCGCGATCCTGACCGATGCGACCACGCTCGCCGGCTACGTGGCGCCGGTCATGCTCGGCATTCTGGGCTTCACCATCGCGTTCAAGCTCATCAAGCGGTTCGCCTCCAAGGTCTAACCGACCATGCGGCCCTGGGTGGGGATTGTCCTGGCTGTCCTCTGGGCGTCGGCTGACGCTCAGATGCGGGTCATCCCTACTCTTCCCGGCCTGGGAGAGTCGCCGGCACTGCCAATGCCGGTTCCTTTCCCTGTGCCGGTGCCCGCGCAGCGGGCGCCGGCACAGGGAACGGTGGTCGAACCAACGGGTGTGATGGAAGGTTTCCGCGTGTCCGGGGCGGGCTCGGGAGGGTCTGCGGTGGCTCGTGATCCGATGCCTAAGGGGGAAGGCTCGGGCAAGTGGCAAAAATGCGCCAGGGGCGTTTATGGCGATCACTGCGGGCACGACGTTGGGGGCGGTGCTCGGTCGCTGGCCGGGTATTTCGAAAAGCGGGTGTCTGCCCGCGCTTGCTATGGGGTGCCGGGGTGGTCATGCTGAAACGTGCGTTACGGTTGGGGGTGTGGTTTGCAGTCGGGTTCCTGCTGCCGTTCTTGTACCTGGTGCCTTCCTGGGCGGCGCTCACCGTGACGGCTGAAACCGGGTACGGGGTGGCTGTGGATCAGCGCGTCGGCGCGTCCTCGACGGTGTACCAGTGGGCGAGCACCTTGCAGCAGTCTTGCGCTCAATGGGCGGGACAGTCGTATATCAATTCGTCCGGGGTGACGTACACAATCACGACGGTGTGGGCGTCCTCGGCCTGTACGTTTTCCGCGGTCAATGCGACGGGCGGCACTACTACGGTCCTCCCTGCGCAGTCGTCGCGTAATTCCTGCACTGCGAATGCGACGTATGCGGCCGGGGTATGCGCGTGTAATTCTGGTTTCACTGAGTCGGGCGGGGGCTGCGTTCCGACGGGTGGTTGCACTCCTGGAAGTACCGTTGCGGGGGTCGTAACGGTCGCCTGGGCGTATGATCCCACGGCAACAAAATATGCCGTACCGATGGCTATTCCAAATACGATTTGCATCGGCGGTTGCGTGGGCGGCAGTACGAGTGCTGGCCCTGATGTGTCCTCCTGGGCGGGCGGCGGCACGGGTAAATGTGGGGTCGGAACGTCGCCCAATGCCTCGAATGGCCTTTACCGCGTCGCTTGCTCGATCCAGGGGACTACTACCGGGGCGACCTGTACGGGTGGCAGCGATCCTGCGCCAGCTCCGGCTTGTCCTGGGGCGGTCGGGTCCGTGAATGGCAAACCGACTTGCTTACCACCTGGGACTAGTGCCGTTCCGGGGACCACTTCGGGAATTCCGAATTTGTCGCCTAATCCGTCTACGGGCGGCACTTCGGGCGGCATCGGCGGCAGCAATCCCGGCGGTGGCGATCCGGGCACGAGTGGCAATCCGATTACCGTCGTCGGGCCAGGAGGGGGCAATGGCACGGCGCCGACGGGTAACGCGGCGGGGAACCCCAGCAATGACCCGAATCAAAATCCCACGTGCGGCTATCCGGGCGGTCCGCCATGCAAAATAGATGAGTCGGGGACACCCACGGGCGAGGGCGCTTATGGGGCTGCAAACACGGCTCTCGATAATAGCGTGACTGCTGCACTGGCTCAAGTGAATGGCATAAATGGCGGTGCGAAAATGACTAGCACCGGGTGGGATTGGTCTCTGGATGTGGGTATTCCGTCTGCATCGTGTTCGCCGCTGGTGCTCGGGGTCGCGGGACATGAGGCGTCTTTCGACTGGTGCGATACTCTCGGCGGGGCGCGTACCCTGTTCGGGTGGTTTCTGTGGGCGGCGGGCGCTTTGTATGTCTGGCGTCGTGCTTCCGGTGCTGTGGAAGGGAGGACTGCATAATGCCGTTGCTTGCGGGTCTGCTGGTGTCGATGTTTTCCGGGCTGGCCGGGTTTCTTGCGACCTGGCTCACCAAAAAAATCGCGATTGCTGCGGCGGCGATTCTGACCTTCGGGGCGCTCACGTTGGGCATGGGGCTTGCGATGAAAGCCTTGATTGCGGGCGCGTCGGTAGCGTTCCCGTCGCTCGGTGCGGTGGCGATGTCGCTCGTATGGGTTGCCCTTCCCGATAATGCCGCGTGGGTAGTGGCGACGACGATCAGCGCGGATACTGTCATTGCCCTGTACCGCTGGAACGTGGCCCACCTGGATTTCGCTGCTAAGGTCTGACGTGGCAATTTACTTCGTGTCCGGGAAGCTCGGCGCGGGCAAGGGCATTGTGTCCGTGTCCCGAATTGTTGAAGCGGTGCGGGCGGGGCGGCGGGTGGCTACCAATCTCGATTTGACTCTTGAGGCGGTGCTACCTGCCAGGATCAAGGCTTTCGACGTGATCCGCTTGCCTGATAAGCCTGTGCTGTCTGACCTGGTGGCGCTCGGTCCGGGCAATCCGACGATGGACGAGGCGCGGAACGGTCTGATCGTCCTCGATGAGTTGGGGACCTGGTTCAATGCGCGGAGTTGGAACGACAAAGCGCGACAGCCGGTCATTGATTGGCTGATCCACTCCAGGAAACACGGGTGGGACGTCATTTTCATTGCGCAATCGCTTGGCATGGTCGATAAGCAAGTGCGGGAGTCCCTGGTCGAATTCTCGGTGCGGGTGCGCCGTCTTGACCGGCTCCGGGTTCCGGTCCTGGGGGCTCTTGTGTCGTCGCTGACCTCCGGCATGCTCGATCTGCGATTGCCGCGTATTCACCTGGGTACGGTCTGCTATGGGGCGGAACCGAATGCGCCGGTGGCGGAGCGCTGGTGGCATCGGGGGGACGATGTTTATGCTGCCTACGATACCCGGCAGGTGTTCCGGGAGGACTATCCGCACGGCGTGTTTAGCTACCTGTCGCCGTGGCACCTGGTTGGGCGCTATCGGCTTTCGTGGTGGGCGAGGGTGTGCGAGTGGTGGGCGGGCGGTGCGCGGCGTCCTGTGCCGGCTCGGAAGTCGCTTGCCGTCGATCTGGCTGTTGTTCCACCTGATCTCCGGGTTCGTGTCGCTCGCCGTCTCCTGGAGTTCGGCTACCTCTGACTGTCCGGTTTCCCGGACACCTTCTTCCGTAGACTGTTTTGCCCGTCGCCGTATACGTGCGGCGATCGTCAAGCACTGTCCGCGGTCCCGGACACTCTGGAGGGCTCGACGGTTCTCCGATGGCGGGCCAGGGGTCTTTTCCCGGCAAACGCCCATGTCCGACTGCTCGGGAGTGTGCGAGGGCCTGCCCCCCCAGGTTTTCCCCTGCAAAACCTTGTGGCCTGCGCGATGCTGTGCCGGTCCGTTCCCGCCATGCGCCCAAGGCGCGAAGCGGCGCAGCCCCGAAGGGGGCTTCCGGTAGGCGGGTAGTTGCTTTTCCGCCGTATCCCGGAAGCGGTATGGCGGGACTCCGGTGCGGCCAATTCTCTGCGGGATGGGGTTCGGGGTTGGGGTCATTCGCAGTGCCTAGTAACACTGCGAATTAGTCTCATGGGTGAGACCGGCCCGACAGACGCAATCCCGTATTGTCTTTCGAAACAGGGCGTTAGACGTAACGCCACATTATCCGCCATCACGGAGTCCATCCGACGAGGTGGAACGGCCATTTCGCCGCCCCGATGTGCCAAGCGTGCCTGGCCCCATTTCGGGCATTCGCATTGTCCTGAATCCGGTCTGACGCGAAACCGTCCGCTCAGTCCTTCAGTGCTTCCTCGATCAATCGCGCGATCTCGCCATTGTTGTTCGCCTTTGCCCACCCGAGGGCGGTTACCTGGTCGTCGTTGGCGATTTCGGGATCCGCGTCGGCCTCCAGGAGCGCCTTCACGACGTCCAGATGTCCATTGCGCGCCGCCACCATCAGCGCCGTGGAGCCGTTGCCGGATTGGGCATCCACGTCGGCGCCCTTTGCGATCAGGTAGCGAACCACCTCGACGTGACCCTCGAAAGCCGCGTAGATCAGCGGCGTCCAGCCCTTGGGCTCCAGTTCTGCGCCGGCCTCGACGAGGCGCCGGACGACCGGAAGATGACCCTTCAGCGAAGCCAGCAAAAGGGCCGAATCCCCGAAACGGTTCCGCTTATTGACACTCGCCCGGTTGGCAACCAGGAAATCCGTGAGGGCCAGATTCCCGTTCATGGCCGCCAGCATCAGCAGCGTCAAGCCGGAGGGATCGGTCGTGTTGACGTCCATACCGCGCCTGACCAGCTGGACCACTGTCCCGGTGTCGCCCTCGGAGGCCGCCTTGACGATATCGTCGTAGACACCGGCAGAAGCCGGCCCAATCCCGAAGCCCGCCAGTAATACCCAAATAATCAGTCTATTACGCATGTGCCGGAAACAGCCGGAAGAAGTTGTCGGTGGTCTGGCGGGCCAATTCCTCGGCGGTGACGCCGCGGAGTGCCGCCAGTTCCTGCGCCACATGGGCGACATAGGCGGGTTCGTTCGTTTTTCCCCGATGAGGCACCGGTGCCAGGTAGGGTGCATCGGTTTCCACCAGGAGCCGGTCGGCGGGAACGCGGCGGGCAACCTCTTTCAGCTCCACGGCATTCCTGAACGTGACGATGCCGGAAAAGGAGACGTGAAAACCCATTTCCAAGGCGGCAGCGGCGGTATCCCACGACTCCGTGAAACAGTGGAAAACGCCCCCCGCCTCCCTCGCCTTCTCTTCGGCCATGACACGCAGCGTATCGGCGGCAGCCGACCGGGTATGCACGATCAAGGGCTTGCCGCACTCCCGCGCCGCCCGGATATGGACCCGGAACCGTTCCCGCTGCCACTCCAGGTCGCCGGTGAGCCTGTAATAGTCGAGCCCCGTCTCCCCTATCGCCACCACCCGGGGATGGTCGGCCAGCCGCACGAGACCGGCCGCCGTCGGCTCATGGCCGCCCTGACCGTCCGGATGCACGCCAACGGAACAACAAAGTTGGGAGTGCGTCTCGGCAAGCTCCAATATGGCGGGGAACCGCTCGAGACTCACCCCGGCAACCAGCGCATGTCCGACCCCCGCGGCGCCCATGCGCGCGAGCAACTCGGCCATCCGGCCGGCGAATTCGGGAAAATCCAGGTGACAGTGGGAATCGACCAGCATGGAACGGGGGCGCTGCCTCGGCAGCGTCAGATGGTGTGGGTGGGCCGTGCCGAGCTCAGGTGACCGCCGAGGATGGCCTCGATCTTGCCGCGCGCCGCCTGGCCACTCTCGTCGGCACTGAACTGGACGCCGATCCCCTGGCTCTTGTTCCCCTGGGCCCCGGGCGGCGTGATCCAGACGACAGTCCCGGCGATGGGAAGGCGGGCTGGTTCGTCCATCAGCGTCAGAAGCATGAAGATCTCGTCACCGATCGCGTAGGGTCGGGTCGTCGGAATGAAAAGCCCGCCCTGCTTGATGAAAGGCATGTAGGCGGCGTAGAGCGCCGACTTCGAGTTGATGTTCAGGGAAAGGACGGCGGGCCTTGCCACTGCCGGCGCGATTCTCGGGTTCGGTTCGCTCACGATTTAGCCAGGGTCGCCATCAGGAAACGCGCCGCCAGATCCTCCAGGAAGAGCTGGGCATTGAGGGGGTGGGAACTCACCGCCCGTATGCGAAGCAGTTCATTGTAACAGGCCAGCAGCCGGGGAATCGAGAGGCCGCGGGCCGCTTTCTCGACGGCCTCCGGTTGGGCGGACATGAAACGCACTTGTCCCGAAAGCCGGAACAACAGGAGATCGTGAACCCATCGCTGGACCAGGCCGACCAGGTTCTCCCGGTTCAGGCCTTCCTGATCCTTGACCAGCGTCGCCCATCGCGCCGCCAGCATGACCGGATCGTTCCCCGGCTCCTGCAGGCTGGCGACCACCGTCCTCGCTGCCGCCGCCCGACCGTCCTCTAACCATTCGCGGACGGCGACGGGCGCACCGCCGAGGATGGGCAACAAGGTGGCTGCCTCCTTGCCGGTCCCCTGGGCACCCAGCCAGGCCATCGCCTGCTCCCTGGTGGGCCGTGGCAGTGCGATCCGGCGGCATCGGCTGATGATCGTCGGCAATAGACGGCGCCATGAGCTGGAAGACAATATAAAATAGACAGTTGCTGGTGGTTCTTCAAGTATTTTAAGAAGAGAATTGGCGGCTGGAAGGTTCATCGCCTCGGCGGGATCGAGGACGATTACCCGGTTTCCGCGACGATGGCTCCCGGTGAAGACGAAATCCTCCAGGGCGCGGATTTGCTCGATGCGGATCTGGGTGGATTTCTTCTTCTCGGCTTTCCTGGGGGCGGTGCCCTCCTCCGCTTCCACCTGCTCGACGTCTGCCTCAGGGACTACGAGGCGGAAGTCCGGGTGCGTTCCCGCCGCCAGCCAACGGCAGGATTCGCAGGCACCGCAGGCCGTCCGGGCCGAACCCTGGGCATCGTCGCAGAGCAGCCTGGCTGCCAATGCCTGGGAAAAAGTGTCCTGGCCCCAACCCGGCTCTCCCGTCACGAGCATGGCCGCTGGCACTGTTCCGGGAACGGCGAAGAGTCCATTCCAGGCGGGAGCGTGCCAGGAAAAATATTCCATATCAGATTGTTCTGACTATATCTTCAAGTAGATTACGAATTTCATCGACGCCCAGTCGGCTGTCCACCACCCGGAACCGGCGCGGGAATTCCCGCGCCCGCCTCAGGTAGGCGGCGCGTACCCGGGCGAAGAAGTCGGCTTTCTCCCGCTCGAAGCGATCCGGCGCCGCCCCGGTTCCCTGCAATCGGAGCGCCGCAACTTCCTCCGGCAGATCGAACAGCAGGGTGAGATCGGGCTGCACCACGCCCTGCACCCAGGATTCCAATGCCTCGATGCGGGCCCAGTCGAGGCCGCGACCTCCTCCTTGGTAGGCAAAGGTCGCGTCGGTGAAACGGTCGGACACCACCCAGTGGCCGGCCGCCAGCGCCGGCAGGATGACCTGCGCCAGGTGTTCCCGGCGGGCGGCGAACATCAGCAGGGTCTCCGTATCCTGGTCCATCGGATCGCTGAGCAGCAGGGCGCGCAGTTTCTCGCCCAGGGGCGTGCCTCCCGGTTCCCGGGTCTGGACCACCTGCAGGCCGCGCACCCTCAGGGTGTCCACGAGCCAGGCCAGGTGGGTGCTCTTGCCAGCGCCGTCGATGCCTTCCAGGGTGATGAATTTGCCTCGCAAAGGGTTCCCTTCCTCAACGTCGTTGGTAACGGTCCACGGCCCGGTTGTGCTCGTCCAAGGTCCGGGAAAACTGGGAACTGCCGTCCCCGCGGGCGACGAAATAGAGATCCTCGGCCTTTGCCGGCCGCAGCGCGGCCTGCAGGGACGCCAAGCCTGGCATGGCGATGGGCGTCGGCGGCAGGCCGGCCCGCGTGTAGGTATTGTAGGGCCCGTCGGTCAGCAGGTCGCGCTTGCGCAGGTTGCCGTCGAAGCGTGCCCCGAGGCCGTAAATCACCGTCGGGTCCGTCTGCAGCAGCATGCCGCGGCGAAGCCGATTCACGAATACGGCAGCGATCCGTCCCCGGTCCTCCGCCCTCCCCGTTTCCTTTTCGACGATGGAGGCCATGATCAAGGCCTGATAGGGACGGGTGTAAGGGAGCCCGGGCGCCCGCGCATCCCATTCCGCCGCCAGTTTCTGGCTCAGGGAACGATAGGCCCGCGCCAGCACCTGCAGGTCGGCGCTCTGCTTGGCGAACAGATAGGTATCCGGGAAGAACAGCCCTTCCGGATTGTCCTCGGCGATTCCGAGCCTCACCAGCACCTCGCGGTCCGCGAGGCCGCGGGTCTCGTGGGCGAGGTCCGGATGGGCGTCGAGGGCCCTGCGTACCTGGGCGAAGGTCCAGCCTTCGACGAAGAGGATTTCAGCCTGGGAGACATCGCCCTTGGTCAGCTTGGCCAGCAATTGCCAGGGGGTCACCCCCGTCTCGACCTCGTAACTGCCCGCCTTGATGGTGGTCGCCCGACCGGTGATGCGGCCGAGAAGGCTGAATTGCCAGGGCGCGAATCCGATTCCGGCTTCTGCCATCTGCCCGGCCGCCGCCCGAAGGCCGCTTCCCGGCCGCACCGCGAACTCCAGGGGGCTGGCGGCGAGGGAAACGGGACTGAGGGCGAAATTGGCGACCCAGCCGGAGAAGCCCGCCAACACGAGGACGGCGACCAGCAGCAGGCGTTTGACGAGACCCATGGAAAAGGCGATTGATAGGCAGCAGATATAATACCCGGCATCATTCGCGCCCCCTTCCCCGAGGAGAGACCATGTCGCAACAATGGAAAAATTTCGTTACCACCCAGGGGCTTGCGCAGGACGCCCGGGATTTCGGCAACCTCGCCGGGGAATTGACCGCGGCCCGGGACGGTACGGTCGTGGTCCCCATCCTCGACGACGGTCTGCTGCTGGCCACCGGCGAGGATGCGGTGCCCTTCCTGCACAACCTGCTGACCAACGACGTCACCCATCTGGAAGCCGACGAAGTCCGCTTTGCCGGCCTTTGCACGGCCAAGGGCCGCCTGATCGCCAGTTTCGAGATGTGGCAGGAGGAAGGGGGAATCGCCCTTCTCGTTGCCGCAGACATTCTCGATGCGATCCAGAAGAAACTCTCGATGTACGTGCTGCGCAGCAAGGTCAAGCTCCTGCGGGCCTCGGACGATACCGTCCTGATCGGCCTCGCCGGACCGGCCACGGAGGGGCTGCTGGCGGGCCTTGGTGCAGTCCTGCCGGCACCCCGCCGGACGGTGGCCTTCACTGGCGGCAGGGCCGTGCGCCTCGACGACCGCCGCGTAATGCTGGCGGTCCGGGCCGATGCGGCCGTCAACGTGTGGACCGCCCTGGCCGGCCAGTCCACGCCGGCCGGAATCGCCGCCTGGCGGTGGCTGGAGATCCAATCCGGCCGGCCCAGGGTCGTCGCCGGCAACCAGGAGGCCTTCGTACCGCAGATGGTCAATATGGAGGTACCGGAAGTGGGCGGCGTCAGCTTCAAGAAAGGCTGCTATCCGGGACAGGAGATCGTGGCCCGCACCCAATACCTGGGCAAGGTCAAGCGCCGCATGTACCGGGGCCGCCTGCCGGAGGCCCTGGCGGCCGGAACGGACGTCTTCACGCCGGAAGCGGGTGACCAGCATTGCGGCGCTCTGGTCAGCGTCGCCCCCTCGCCGGAGGGCGGGTTCGAGTCGTTGTTCGTCGTCCAGTCCTCGGGGGCCGAGGCGGGTGACGTGCATGCGGGCAGCCCGGCCGGGCCCCGCATCGAGCTCCTGCCGCTGCCCTACGTCCTTCCCGCCTGACCCCGGCCGAATTTCCCGAAACCGGCTTCGAAAACCCGGTATGCGCAACCAATAGGCCATGTGCCTCATCCTTCTCGCGTGGCAGGCCCATCCCGAATTCCCGCTGGTGGTGGCAGCCAACCGGGACGAGTTCTTCGCCCGGCCGACCGCCTCGGCCGGTTTCTGGGAAGGGGTCCCGACCCTGCTGGCCGGCCGCGACCTGCAGGCCGGCGGCACCTGGATGGGCTATACGCGCGACGGCCGCTTTGCGGCCCTGACCAACTACCGGGACCCGGGCCAGATGCGGCCGGATGCCGAAAGCCGGGGTGCCCTGGTCACCGACTTTCTGGCCGGCTCTGACCCGCCGGAGGCCTACCTGGACCGGATCGCCGGCATCTCGTCCCGCTATAACGGCTTCAACCTCCTGGTCGGCGACCCTCGGGTCCTGGCCTGGTACAGCAATGTCGGTGGCGGGCGGCGGGTTCTGGATCCCGGACTGTACGGCGTCTCGAACCATCTGCTCGACACACCCTGGCCAAAGCTCACCTCGGCCAAGTCGGCCCTGGCCGAAGCCCTCGTCGCATTGCCCGAGGAACAGGCCCTGTTCGACCTCCTGCGCGACGACGGCATACATGCCGACGAACTCCTGCCGCGGACCGGCGTCAGCCTGAAATGGGAAAGGATCCTGTCCAGTGCCTTCGTCCGGGCGCCCGGCTATGGCACGCGCAGTTCCACGGTGCTTCTGGTCGATCGGCAGGGAAAGGTTTCCTACGACGAACAGACCTGGCTGGAAGGCGGCGCGCCGGGTAATCGGGCGCACTTCCGTTTCCAGGCCAGTCCCGCACCCTAGCCGCGCACCCGGCGCCTGAACGGGAATGTGTCGTCAGGATCCGGCGAGGCGCGTCATCGTCACGTGGGGTATGCCGGCTTCCATGAACTCCGGCCCCTCGGCGCGAAAACCGAAGCGCCCATAGAAGCCCTCGGCTGATGTCTGGGCATGGAGGACCAGGCGCTCCAGGCCGCGTTGGGCAGCGACCGCCATCAAGGTGCAGAGCATCGCGGCGCCGACGCCCTGGCCGCGCCAGGCGGGCAACACCGCCATCCGCCCGATGTGCCCGTCGGGCAGGAGGCGCCCGGTGCCAATAGCCTCGCCGGCCGGCCCCCGCGCCAGGACGTGCAGGCTCCGGGGATCGAAACGATCGTATTCCATCTCGGCGGGTACCCCCTGTTCACGCACGAAGACCGCCTCGCGCACCGTCCCTGCCAGCGGGCCGAGGGCCGCCCAATCCCCCTCTTCGACACCGTACTCCACGAGGTCCACCCGCGTGTAGGGCGGCACCCGATCGAAAAGCTGGACGATATCGGGATTGCGCATGCGCACGCAGCCAATCGATCCGGGAACGCCCATACGGGCGGTGTCGGGACTTCCATGTATGTAGATGTAGCGCCGCATGGTATCGACCTCGCCCAGGCGGTTGCGTCCGGGTTCCTTGCCCGACAGCCACAGGATGCGGGTCAGCATCCAGTCCCGGCCGGGATGGGCGGCACCCAGTTCCGCCGTCCATATCTCCCCCGTCGGCCGCCGGGCGACGAAGACGGTGTTCTCGGGCATTCCGTCGCCTATCTTCGCCCGGATGAGGTGACGACCCCGCGGCGTCTGATGGCTGCCCCGTTGCTCGCCGGCACCCTTGCTCGCCGTCGAGACGGAGAAGCGCAACGAGGTATCTCCTAAATCATTATATAAAACAAGATACTGTAGAGGAATGCTAATCCAAATTCTCATGTCGGAACGCGGGTAGCCCGGATCAGGCGAGGGCCGTTCGTCCCCGGCGGGCCGCAAAGAATCCGGACAATAGTGCTCCGCACTCCTCGGCAAGGACTCCGCCGACGATTTCGGCATGGTGGTTCAAACGTTGTTCCGCGTAGAGGTCCACGACGCTTCCCGCCGCACCCGTCTTCGGGTCCCTGGCGCCGAACACGACCCGCCCCACGCGGGCGTGCATGATGGCCCCCGTGCACATCACGCAGGGTTCCAGGGTCACGTAGAGAATGCTGCCCGGCAGCCGGTAATTGCCAAGCCGTCCCGCTGCGTTGCGCAGCGCCATGATCTCGGCGTGGGCCGTGGGATCGGCCTGCCGTATCGGCTGGTTGAAACCGCGGCCGACGATGTCGCCGTCGAGCACCAGGACGGCGCCCACCGGTACCTCGTCGGCCGCTGCCGCCTCCCGGGCGAGGGCCAGGGCTTCCCGCATGAAATCCTCGTCCTGCCCCATGCGGTAATCCCCCGGCCCCGCCGGATCAGGCGTTGGAGGTGGCCTTCGCCCCCGCGTCCTGCAACTGGGCCTGGGCGGCGGCCAGGCGGGCGATCGGCACGCGAGGACCGGAGCAGGACACGTAGTTGAGGCCGATCTTGTGGCAGAAGTGGATGGAGGCCGGATGGCCGCCATGCTCGCCGCAGATGCCGATCTTGATGTCGTCCCGCGTCGCACGACCCCGTTCCACCGCGATCTTCATCACCTCGCCGACGCCCTTCACGTCCAGGACCTCGAAGGGGTTGTCCTCGAGGATGCCCGTCTCGGTATAGGCCGGCAGGAACTTGTTCTCCGCGTCCTCGCGGGAGAACGAGAAGGTCGCCTGGGTAAGGTCGTTGGTGCCGAAGGAGAAGAACTCGGCGATCTCGGCCATGCGGCCGGCGCGCATGCAGGCACGGACCACTTCCAGCATGCTGCCGAACTTGAACTGGACGTTGATGCCGTGGGTCAACTCGACGATCTTGTGGATGCGCTCGACGAAGCTCTTGATCCGCTTGAGCTCCTCGACCGTCGCCACCTGCGGGACCATGATCTCCGGATAGCACTCGATGCCTTCCTTGGCACAGAGCGCCGCGGCCTCGAGGATCGCCTGGATCTGCATGGAGTAGATCTCCGGATAGGTGATGCCCAGGCGGACGCCGCGGTGGCCCAGCATCGGGTTCACCTCGGCCAGCGCGCGGACCTTCCGGAGGGTCTTCTCCTTCTTGACGATGACGTCCTCTTCCAGGTGCGACTCCTTGAAGACGGACAGGCTTTCGTTCATCCGGCCCAGACCATCGGCGTACTTCTGGTAGAGGGCCGGGTTGAGCAGTTTCAGCGTGTCCGGCAGTTCCTCGATGCCCTTGATGGTGTCCTTCAGGTGGCGCAGGTGGGTGATCTCGCTTTCCAGTTGGGCCGACGTGGGCAGGAACTCGTGCATCGGCGGGTCGAGCAGTCGCACCGTCACCGGAAGGCCCTTCATGGCCTTGAAGATGCCCTTGAAGTCGTTGCGCTGGATGGGCAGCAGGCGATCGAGGGCGGCCTGGCGTTCTTCCGGCGACTCGGAAAGGATCATCTCCTGAACGATGGGCAGGCGGTCGGTGCTGTTGAACATGCGTTCCGTGCGGCACAGTCCGATGCCCTTGGCGCCGAAGCCGCGCGCCTTGGCGGCGTCGTTGGGGGTATCGGCGTTGGCGCGGACCTCCAGGCGGGACACCTCATCGGCCCAGGAGAGCAGGACGTTGAGCTCGGGCGAAAACTCCGGTTCCACCGTCGGCACCTCGCCGGCGTACACGTGGCCCGTGCCGCCGTCGATGGTGACCACGTCACCCTCGTGCAGGGTCGTGTCGCCGATATGGGCGACGCGGGCAATGTCGTCGATGTGGATGGCCTCGCACCCGGAGACGCAGGGCTTGCCCATGCCGCGGGCCACTACGGCCGCGTGGGAGGTCTTGCCCCCGCGGCTGGTCAGGATGCCCTGGGCCTGGAAGAAGCCGTGGATGTCCTCGGGCTTGGTTTCCTCGCGGACCAGGATGATCCGCTCGCCGGCCCGACCGCGGGCTTCCGCCGTATCGGCGTCGAACACGATCTTGCCCGAAGCGGCGCCGGGGGAGGCCGACAGGCCCTGGGCCAGGGACTTGCCCTTGAAATTGGGCGAGAGTTGGGGCACCAGCAACTGCTCCAGCATGGCCGGCTCGACGCGCAGCAGCGCCTTTTCCTTCGAGATCAGGCCGTCGTTGCACATCTCCACGGAGGTGCGGACCATGGCCCGGGCGTTCATCTTGCCGTTGCGGGTCTGCAGGCAGTAGAGGCGGCCCTTCTCGATGGTGAACTCGAAGTCCTGGACTTCCTTGTAGTGGGACTCGAGGCGGTTATGCAGTTCCATCAGCTGGGCATAGATCTCGGGCATTTCCGTCGCCATCTCGGCGATGGGCTTCGGGGTCCGGATGCCTGCCACCACGTCTTCGCCCTGGGCATTGACAAGGTATTCGCCGTAGATCTGGTTCTCGCCAGTGCCGGGGTTGCGTGTAAACCCGACACCCGTGCCGGAGTCGTTGCCCATGTTGCCGAAGACCATGGTGCAGACGTTCACTGCCGTGCCGTTGGCCATGGCCGGCGTGATCCGGAACTGCTTGCGGTAGTCGATGGCACGCTTTCCGTTCCAGGAGCGGAACACCGCCTTGACCGCGATCTCGAGCTGCTCGTAGGGGTCCTGCGGGAAGGGCTTGCCGGAATGGGCATGGACGATGGCCAGGAAGGCGGTCGCCAGTTCCTTCAGGTGCTCCGCCTTCAGGTCCACGTCCTGCTTGGCGCCGTACTTGGACTTGATCTCCGCCATCTTGGCGTCGAAGAGCTCGTCCGCGATGTTCAGGGCGATCTTGCCGAAAAGCTGGATGAAGCGGCGGTAGGCATCCTGGGCGAACCGTTCGTTCTTGGTCTGCTTGATCAGGCCCTGCAGGGATTGGTCATTGAGGCCCAGGTTGAGGATGGTGTCCATCATGCCGGGCATGGACATGGCCGAACCGGAACGCACGGAGACGAGCAGCGGATTTTCCGACGAGCCGAAGCCCTTGCCGGTCTTTTCCTCGAGTTCCTTCATGTGGGCCTGCACATCGGCCCAGGTGCCCTCCGGCAGTTGGCCTTTCTCCAGATAAGCCAGGCAGGTCTCCGTGGTGATGGTAAAGCCGGGCGGAACCGCGAGACCGATCTGGGTCATCTCGCAAAGGTTGGCCCCCTTGCCTCCCAGCAGCATCTTGTTCTTGCCATCTCCCTTTTCGAACGAGTAGATCCAACGCTTCATGGCGCGCTCCCCCTGTGTGAAAAACGACTACGATAGCAAAAAGCCCCCATGACAGCCATGACGTTTCTTAATGGGGTCGTTAGGTCTCGCTTTTCCGTCTTGCCTGGACGGGGGTTTTGGACGACACTCGCCTCCCACAAGACAGGGAGTCAACGATGGATTTCGTCACTGTTCGCATCCGCCGGGAGACCATGCTCTTCCTGATGGTGGTCATCCTTGCCGTAGTGGCCAACCTGCCGGAGGACGTGCTTCAGTCGGCCGGTATAGACCGCCGGTGGATGATGGCCGTACTCGGCCTGGTGGCCATGATCGCCCTTTTCCTCTACCTGAAGGTCTTCGTCTTCCTGCTCTGCATCCTGCTCGCCGTCGGGGCGAACCTGCCCGACCAGTGGGCCGCCGGCCTGGGCATCTCCAAGACGCCGCTCCTCGTGGCCCTCGCGGTCATGGTCCTCGGCTCGCTGCTCAACTACGGGACCAGGTCAGTCCCCATGGGGCTCGAACCCAAGCCGCGCAAGAGGAGCAACGAGAGCACCAACGCCCTGATCCTGGCCATCGAGAAGAACCAGACCTACAAGGTCAAGACCATCCTGCGCATGGGCTTCGACCCCAACCTGCCCAATGAACAGGGCGAGGCACCCCTCCACCATGCGGCAGCCAGGGGCGACCTGATCGTCGCCGGGCTTCTGATCAAGAATGGCGCCGACCCCAACCTGCCCCGCGCCGATGGCATGACGCCGCTGCAACTGGCCGTCAAGGGAGGCCACGACAAGGTGGTCGCTCTCCTGCACGGCGCTGGCAAGGCCCCGGCGACTCAGGCGGCCAAGGCCTAGCGGCCCTCCCCTACTCCCACTCAATCATCAACGAGCCTTCTAAGCTGTTGATTTGTAATGCACCTGAGGCTGCTCGGCAGAAATTTACCGTCATTTTTACCGTCAAAGTGCGGAGCACCAGCATTGGCGCGGGTTTGCAGGCGATTCGGTCTGAAGTGACCTTTCGAGATCTATCGACATCTATCGACTCCCGCGACCATCGCGGACACCATCGGCGAGCCTCGGCGTCGGTCAGGGCAACGACCAAAAAGGCGTGGCATCGAACACCCTAAGCTATTGTCCCGACTCGACTTTTCGCACATTTTTTTACCGTCACGATGCCCCACGGGCGGTGTAGTTGAAAGTCACCATCAAGATCGATCGACTCGCACCTCTCGGAGAACGATCTGGCGGAGCCAGATCGACCCCAAGCATTCTGGCAGAGCGCTTCACCAGCGCACAGTGTCGACCCGCTCACTGCGTACTTGGCCGATGTTGCGTTCGATCGCGCAGATCCCAAACAGCCCCCGTCTCGATCACCTCAATGAAGCGCACTGCACCGAACCCGTCGGGATACAGAGTCCAGGCAGATCTGCTCGCATCGGCTTCACGCGACTGGTCTGCTACATAGTCCCCGGCGAGCAAACCATTGGGGTCGTTCAAGAGATGACGATCATCGCGAAGCGCGATGAACAGCTCTTCAACTGAGACCTTCAGAAAGCCGGCGAAGCGCTGGTGGTCGTACTCGATGGATGTGTCGGCGATCCAACCATGTTGGCGAGTTGGGACCCGATCCTCGGTCAAGTCGAGCAACGCGCGCAGCTCGGGATTCGAGGCGA
>JBPOHD010000063.1:0-101772 GCA_052035955.1 Pseudomonadota bacterium | reverse complement strand
CCAGCTGTTGTTGCGCCTGGGCATACCGCGCCGGTCCGGCTTCTCCGGCAACGCTTTCCCAGCGACAACCGGTGGCGGCCCGTTGGCTGCGCCGCAGCCAGCGGGCCGCCATGTCCCGCCAATCGGTCGGCAGCGTGTCCGGCCCGTCGGGCGGCCCGGGCCGCCAGCGGCGCCGCTTGCGTGGCGGCACCGCCGTGCCGATCGACTCGACCTGGAGCGCAACGGTCACTAGAATTTCCCCGCTGCCTCAGCCACCGCCCAACCATGCGCCAACTGGACATCTTCGACGACAGCCGTTCGATCCTGCTCGCCAACGACATCGCCGCGGCCCTTCTCCGCCGCGACGGTCCAGGCGCGGCGGCGGCCATCGCCAAGCTGCGCGACGAGGATCCCCGGCATCGGGATCTTGCGGCCTTCGATTGCCTGCTCGCCTTCGTGGAAGGGGAGGTGGTCGCACCGGAGCCGGCGGACACGCCGGTCATCGCCGCCCTCGTCGCCGATGCAGACACCAGGATAAGCCCCGCGGCGGGCGTCCTCGGCCAGCATGCGGAGGCCTTCCTGCGGCCGCTGTGGCGCCGCCTCGCGGCGGCCGGCACCGGCTTCGACGCGGCGATGGCGGAAGCACACCCCGCGGCCTTGTGGCTGCGCGCGGGGGATCACGCGGCGGCGGAGGCTGCGGCGCGCAGTATCGCCGGCGGCGGGCGCTTGGCCCCGGTGCAGCGCTGGCTCTGCCTTGCCCTTCATCCGCGCACCGGCCTCGACGGCATCCTCGATCCCCTGTTCCGCTTTGCTTGGCTGGCACCGGACCGCCTGGCCGGCCTGGTCGCGGAACTGGACGAACCCCTGCTGGAGCGCAGTTGGCGGCAATTCCTGGCCGACCCCGGCACCCTCGACGCGGACTGGTTCCCGGCCTGGTATCTCGCGGAGCATCCGCAAACGCCCCTCGGCGACACGGCGGCATCGGCATCGACACCCGCCGCCGACGCCTGCCGGCGATTGGCCCGCGTGCTGGCCCTGGAGCGGCAAGGCCATAGTCCCGCCCTCGTGCAGCAGCGGGCGAAGCTCAGGGCCCTCGACGAAACCTTCTTCGCCTGGTACATGGCGAGGCGCACGGTATCCCATCGCTGACCGTGGTGCCCTCAGGCGAGGCGATTGCGGATTTCTTCGGCGATGGCGGCGCGTTCCTTCAGGAGCAGGCAGGACCACTGACCGAAACGGCCGTCCCGGTTGACGGCAGCCACCCACCGTGCGGCGGCGGACTGTTTCCGCTCGATCCGTTCGTCGTATCCCTGCGTTTTCACGATGAGCCTCCCAAGTTTCCGCGTCGGGTTCGAGGCATCCCATTGCAGTTCGGGCGCCAGGGAGGAATCGTGGCGCCATGTGGCGGTGGGTTTCTTCTTGTTGAAACGGGCCTGGGCGCCGGCCTCGGGCCGGATCAGCACCTTGGTTTCCGGGTGCCGGTAGGAGGTCGTGGCGGCCTGCCTGTTCGAGATCCTCTTGCGTGGCGGCATGGATTACTTGATCGGTGGAATGCCGAGATCCTTGCAAATCTTCACCGCCAGGAGATCGACGATTTCGGTATGTCGCGGTACCGAGGAACGACGGTTGGTCGCGGGATTGCCCCACCATGAATGGCGGCCGCCTTCCCGGATCAGTTCGCAGCCTTGCTGTCGCAAATAGCGCAGCAGGGCCTCTCGCTTCATAGCGCGATGGCTTCTTCGGTGAAATTGGTTCCCGCTGTACGCAATGCGTCCTCGCGGTTCAGATCGATGGCTTCCAGCAGGCCGGTCCGCAGGCTATCGACCAGTTCCTCGCGGGTCGCTTCCTGGCAGTTCACGCCGGGAACTTCCTCGATCCAGCCGATCCACCAGCCGCCTTCTTGCTTGACGATGGCCGTGAAGGTTCCGCTCATGTTCATGCCTCCTCAAAACAATCCGACTCCATGCCTTCGGCAAGGCAGGTCCCTTGCGCCCCGCATTTTGTCACGTTTCCCTTACCACCACGCCGATGCGCGGCGCCCAGGCTTCCTGGGGGCGTTTCTTGGCGGTGACCAGGGTGATGAAGGCCGGGTCATAGACGCCGACGTTGTGGGTGACCGGCGTGGTCAGCAGGTACTGGGCGCGGGTGGCCTTGAGGAAGGCGGAAACCCGTTCGATATTCACGATGTCCAGATGGGCGAAGGGCTCGTCCACGAAGACGAAGCCGCCGGGGCGCGATTCCTCCATCATCAGGGCCACCAGCAGGATCAGGGACTTGACGACCTGCTGGCCGCCGGAGGCGTCGGCGTCGTTCATGCCGGCGTAGCCCTTGTCGTCGAAGGCGAAGCGCACGGCGAGGCCGGCCTGGTGCAGGCTGGCGTCGTCGGCGGCGAGGGGCGGCGGTTCCGCGTCGACCTTGACGCCGGCCATGTCGCCCAGTTGGCGCAGGTTGCGGGCATAGCGGCCGGCCGTGTGGCGCAGCACCTTGACGTATTCCTCCCGCGCGGCGTCGGTATGGGCGCGGGCCATGTCGTTGTCGCGGCGGCGTTCGGCCACTTCCCTTTCCTGCTGGGCACGGTCGTCGCGCAGCTTGTCGCGCAGGGCGACGACGGTTTCGTCGGTCTCCCAGGTTTCCGTCTGGAAGCGCCGCTCGATCTCCTCGATGCGGCGTTCGACGGCGCGGGGACTCTCCCACTTCTGCGCCAGTTGCTGGTTGGCCTGGGGTTCCCGCCAGGCGGGCGCCAGGCGACGGGTGATGCGCCGCCAGTCGAGGAGGCGGTTGGCCTGTTCGCGCCGCGCGTCCCGGTTCTCAAGGCGGGTCATCTCGTTGGCGAGTTGGCGGATTTCCGCCGCATTCTCGTCGCGGCGGCCGCGCGCGTGCTGCAAGGCCGCGTCGCAGCCCTGGCGGTGGCCGAAGGCGGCGTTGACGCCGTCGACGGCGGCGTCGTGGGTGGCTTTCGCCGTTGCATGCTCCGCTTCGTAGCGGGCGAATTCGTCCGCCCGCGCCGCCAGTTCGCGGCCGGCGTCGATGCCGGACAGTTTCAGGCGCAGGCCGGCGATGGTGCCGTCGAGGGTGTGGGTGCGTTCGTCGAGGGGCGCCAGTTGCCGCTCCAGTTCGGCGACGCGGCGCTCGAGTTCGGCCAGCCGGGCGGCACCGAACTGGGGCGCGACGGGACTGGCATGGCGTCCGCCGCGCAGTTCGCGCAGGTAGCCCTGGCGCGTCACCCAGTCCTGGGCGCGGGGCAGGCGGCTGCCGGCATGGACATCTTCGACGCGCCGGGTGCGGTCGAGCAGGCGCGTGATCCATTCCGGTACCGGACCGTTCAGGCGCACGACCTCCAGCAGGGAACCCGGTGTCGCCGTCGGCGCCAGGCTGCAGTCGGGGACGACGAAATGGCGGTAGCGCAGCTTCTCGCCGAGGGCGAAGGCGGTTTCCGCATCCCGTTCGCGGGCCAGCAGCACCACCTGGGCAAAGGGTGCCAGTACGGCTTCGATGGCGGTCTGCCATGTGGCATCTTCGATGCCGACGAGTTCCGAGAGCAGCGCGTGGCCGATGCCGGCTTCTTCCAGGGCGTGGCGAAAGGCCGTGACGTCGGCCGGATCGGCGCGCTTGCCTTCGAGCAGCAGGTCGCGCATGCGGCGCATGTCGCCGAGTTCCTGGCGCAGGCCGGCCACCCGGACCATGAGTTCGGCGCGTTCGCCTTCCGCCTTTTCCAGCGCCTGCTGGTCGGCGACCGGATCGCCGCCGGCCCGGGCGGCGGCGTCGATCAGGCGTGCGCGCGCTTCGAGCCGGGTGGCCCAGCGCGTCCTGGCTTCGAGCGCCCTGGAGGCGGCACTGTAGGCATCCTTTTCCCGCGTATCGGCGGCAAGCCGGTCGGCCTCGGCCCTGGCGAACGCGGCTTCCAGTTCCTGTTGGCGCGTCTGCTTGTGGTCCCGCTCCAGGCGCTTGCGCCGCCACTCCTTCCGGTCGCCGCCGAGCTTGAGCCGGCCGCCGCGTATGGATTCGCCGAGGAGGTGGTATTCAAGCCGGGGGCGGACTTCGGCAAGCAGTTCCTGGGCTTCCTTCTTGAGTTCCCGCCACTCGACGAAACGATTGACCTTACGTTCGAATTCCGAAAGGCGGTCGCCGATGCGGGCCAGTTGCCCCTCCATGGCGACGAGTTCCCGCGCCACGGCGTCCTGGTGCCCGCGTGCCTCGGCATAGCGGTCCAGGGTTTCCTTGTCGCCGAAGACCTGGAAGACGAGGTCGAGCAGTTCCTTGGGCGAGAGCTCGCACAGCTTGTCCGTCTGGCCCTGTTCGAGGGACAGCACGCGGGCGAGGGCGGGGGTGAGTCCGGCCTGCTGCATGAGCTGGCGCCAGTCGCGGACGCCGTAGGCCTGGCCCTCCTTTTCGATGGCGTCGATGGCCACATCGTTGCCGGCGAGGAAATAGCTGCGCGTCCAGTCGCCGCCCTTCTTCTCGATGCGGCAGGCGAGGGTGACGAGGTCTTCCTGGTGGGGCGGCCAGAAGGGGCGGCGGCCATTGGGGAGCCGCCGGTTGTCCACCACCGCCCGCAACCAGGCGAAGTCCTCGCCGTTGCGGCGCACGTAGCGCTTGTAGTCGCGGCGGCGTGTTCCCTGGCCGGAGCATTCGAGCGCCAGCAGGGTGCGCAGGGCGTCGAGGAGGGTGGTCTTGCCCGAGCCGTTGGGGCCGACGATGGTGACGATGGCGGCATCGAGCGGCAGTTCCACCCGTTGCCAATAATCCCAGTGGACGACTTCCAGGGTTTGGAAGCGGAACATCAGTCGCCCTCCGGTCCCGTCAGGTCGGCGGCCGCCGCGCGATGCTTCAGGACGACGGACAGGGTGCCCTGCAGGATGCGGGGTGCGATTTCGGCATAGTCGAAAGCGAGGTCGAGCAGGGGGCCTTCGGCGATGGTCTTCTGGCGCCTTTCGATGAAGCCGAGACGGGCCAGCGTGCCCAGGCTCATATTGACGCGGGCCTTGCCGCCGAGATGCTTGCCGTAGTCTTCGAACAGCGTGGCTTCGGCGATGCCGACCGACACTTCGGGGTGGGCCTTGCGGGCTGTGCCACCGAACATTTCGCCCTGGCCTTCGACGTCGACGCCCGCCACCTGGCGCTCGCGCTTGGGCAGAATGATGAGCGCCCACAACAGCACCAGGAGGGCAACGGTGTCGCGCGGCAGGCCGACATTGCTCGCCAGCCATTCCGCATCGGTCTCGAAGACCGGGTTCTCGGCATCGCGGGCCAGAGCCAACGCGACATGGTCGGCATACGGGTGGTCGAGCAGGCGCAGGCCGCAGCCGGCCAGCCGCGCCTCGACCTCGTTGCGCAGGCCGTCATCGGTGAGCATGCGCAGGACCTCGCGATCCTTCCGGGGCAGGACGCGATGGGCGAGCAGGCGGGCGATCAGCCGCGACGCGTCCATCAGGAGCCAGCCGGTGGGGGATTGAGGACACCGGGCGTCATGGCGGCGACTTCGGCGCGTCCGACGGGGGCGAGGGCTGCCGTCCTGTCCCAGACCAGGGTCAGCGGCAGGCCGGCCAGGGGCGCCAGTTCGGGATCGACATTGGCTTCGCCCAGAAAGGGCAGCAGCGACAGGCGGTAGGAGGCGGCGCGGAAGCCGTCGCCGACCACGGCATCGGCCACCGGCGTGGGGGTGTCGATGGCGGCCAGGGAGCGCAGCAGGGCGGCGAATTCCGGCGGCGGTTCGAGCAGCGCGTCGGCAACCCGCCGGGCGGTCGCCGGCGGCGGCAGCACGGAGGGCCGGCGGTCGGTGCGGTGGCGCTCGACCAGTTCCGCCTCCGCAATGTCGATGGCCACGTCGGGCAGCACGAAGACCGATTCGGGAATCCAGGCCAGCCCGTCCTGCCCCAGGGCGCAGAGCGCCTCCGCATCGAGGCTGCGCAGCCAGGCAGCGACCTCCGAGGTGGTGATGCCGCCTTCGGCGAGATGTACCCGCTGGCGCGCAATGGCGGCCAGTTCGCGCTGGAATACCGAGGCCATGCGCATGATTTCGGACTGCCGGGCGCCGATCTCCTGGGCCAGGCGCCAGGTGTCGTCTTCGAAGCCTTCGGAGGACAGGGCGCCGATCACCTGGGTGCCCTTTTCCATCCATTTCCAGACCGATTCGAGCTTTTCCTGGGCGGCGCGCAGGCGAAATTCCGAACCGGAGGCGACGGCGGTGGAAAACTCCTCCTTCAGTTCCGCAAGCCGCGCCAGCAGGTGGCGCAGGTTGTCGGGCGTCAGCTTGCCGACGGCGCCGCCGGCGGCGACCTGGGCGACCAGATATCCGAGGCCCGCATCTTCCTCGGCAGCGAAGGCCAGCATCTGATCCAGTGCCGCCAAGGCGATGCGGCCGGCCGGCGCGAGGCCATACAGGCGGGTTTCGTTATCCCAGACGAGCAGTTCGTGTTCGCGCAGGCGCTTGAGAACGGTGTCCAGCTTGACGGGATCGAGCCAGGCGAAACGGGCTTCGAGTTCGCGCGGCGACCAGTGGGGGGCCTCTGCGCGTGCGCCGATCTCCCGCAGCACGCCCAGGCGGACGAGGACTTCCTCGTCGCCGCCCCGGAACAGGGCGATGAAGGTGGCGATGACCGGGCGCGCCGACAGCAGCGCGTGCAGCGCCGGGATGTCGCCGGCTTCGACGCCACGCACCAGGAAGTCCCCCAGCGGGTCGCGATCTGGCGGCGCGGCCATGGCGTCAGTCCGCAATACCCACTGCCGCGCGGTCGCCGAGCTTCGATCGCAGCAAGCCGGACCCTCGCCACCCCGCGCCGGGTGGCGCGGAGGGGTGGGACAAACTGCTGCCGCAAGGCATGGCGTGGCCGGCGGATTTCATTGCGCGGGGCGGATGGACGGAACCATGCGTGTGCGTCAGACGCCCTGCTTAAGGCTGGCCTCGATGAAGGGATCCAGGTCGCCGTCGAGAACCTTCTGGGTATTGGAGATTTCCACGTTGGTGCGGAGGTCCTTGATGCGGCTCTGGTCGAGCACGTAGCTGCGAATCTGGTGGCCCCAGCCCACGTCCGTCTTGCTCGCCTCCAGCTTGTCCGCCTCGGCCTGCCGCTTGCGCAGCTCGGCCTCGTAGAGCCGGGATTTCAGCATGGTCATTGCCTCGGCCTTGTTGCGGTGCTGGGAGCGGTCGTTCTGGCATTGGACGACGATGCCGGTGGGGACATGGGTGATGCGGATGGCCGAGTCGGTCTTGTTGATGTGCTGGCCGCCGGCCCCGGAGGCCCGGAAGGTGTCGATGCGCAGGTCGGCCGGATTGATCTCCACCTCGATGGAGTCGTCCACCTCCGGATAGACGAACAGGCTGGCGAAGGAGGTGTGGCGGCCTCCGGACGAGTCGAAGGGGCTCTTGCGGACCAGGCGGTGCACGCCGGTCTCCGTGCGCAGGAAGCCGTAGGCATATTCGCCCTCGACCTTGATCGAGGCGCTGCGGATCCCGGCCACGTCGCCGTCGGTCTGCTCCAGCATCTCGGCCTTGAAGCCCTTGCGCTCGCAGTACTTGAGGTACTGGCGCAGCAGCATCGAGGCCCAGTCGCAGGCCTCCGTGCCGCCGGCGCCGGCCTGGATGTCGATGAAGCAGTTGTTCGGGTCCGCAGGGTTGGAGAACATGCGGCGGAACTCCAGGTCCGCCACTTCCTGTTCGATCCCGGCGAGGTCGGATTCCACCGCCCCGACGGTGTCCTCGTCCTCCTCGGAACGGGCCAGTTCGAACAGTTCGCCGGTGTCCTTCAGCCGTCCCTCGACCCGCCGCAGGACCAGGACCACGGCCTCCAGGGTCTTCTTCTCCTTGCCCAGGTCCTGGGCGCGCTGGGCGTTGTCCCAGACCTTCGGGTCTTCCAGTTCCCGGTCTATCTCCTCGAGCTTGGCTGCCTTGGCAGCGAAGTCAAAGATACCTCCGGAGTTGCTCGCCGCGCCCGGAGAGGTCGGCGATTTTGTTGGCGATGGCGTTCAGGCGTTCGGCTTCCATGATGTTCGTTCCGTCGGGAAACGCGGAATTATACGGCCGGCTCCCAGTGCTCCAGCATCAATTGCAGGGTCTCGGTGCCGTTCCAGGCATTGACGTCGAGCCGGTATGCGGCATGGATTTTCGCCGGCACCGCTTCGCTGTGGTTGAAGCGGATGGCCTCCAGGCGGGCGCCATCCCGGCGCAGCTGGAGCTTCAGGTGCCGTTCCTTCAGGATCCGCTGCTGGAGGACCTCGAAGGTGTCGGCGAAGAGGGGCGCCGGGAAAGCCTGTCCCCAGACCTCCGCCTGCAGGCGGCGGGCGTGGGGAATGGTTCGATAGGCGCCTTCCAGGGAGCCGTCGGTTTCCAGGCGTCGGTCCAGGTCGGCCGGCGACAGCAGTTCCCGGGCGACGTCCTCGAAGGCCGCCTCGAAATCCGCCAGGTCCGCCTCCCTGAGGGTCACGCCGGCCGCCGCCGCATGGCCGCCGAAGCGCTTCAACAGGGCCGGCCGGCGCTTGGCCACCAGGTCCAGGGCGTCACGGAGGTGGAGGCCGGGGATGGAGCGGCCGGAGCCCTTGAGCTCGCCGGCGTCGCCGCGGGCGAAGGCGAAGGTGGGCCGGTGCAGGCGCTCCTTGACGCGTCCGGCCAGGATGCCGACCACGCCCTGGTGCCAGGACGGGTCGAACAGGGACAGGCTGGCCCTGCTGCCCGGATCGAGGCCGTCCAGCAGGATGGCGGCGTCGTCGTGCATGTCGGCCTCGATCGCGCGCCGCTCCCGGTTCAGTCGGTCCAGGTCCTGGGCAATATTCAGCGCCCGGCCCCTGTCGTCGGTGATCAGGCATTCGATGCCGAGGGCCATGTCGGCCAGGCGGCCGGCGGCATTGAGGCGCGGGCCGACGGCGAAACCCAGGTCGAAGCCCCCGGCCCGCGAGGGGTCACGGCCGGCGGCCTGGAACAGGGCCGCCACGCCGGCCTGCAGGCGGCCCTCGCGTATGCGCGCCAGGCCCTGGGCCACGAGGATGCGGTTGTTGCGATCCAGGGGGACCACGTCGGCGACCGTACCCAAGGCGACGAGGTCGAGGAGGGCGCCGAGATTGGGCTCCGACTGGACGGCGAAGGTGCCTCGCCGCCGCAATTCGGCACGCAGGGCCAGCATGACGTAGAACATGACGCCGACGCCGGCCAGGGCCTTGCTCGGGAAGGGGCAGCCCGGCTGGTTGGGGTTCACGATGACCTCCGCCGCCGGCAGTTCCGGACCGGGCAGATGGTGGTCGGTGATCAGGGTGGCCATGCCCAGACGCCGGGCCTCGGCAACGCCCTCGACGCTGGCGATGCCGTTGTCCACGGTAATCAGGAGCTCCGGCCGCCGGTCGGCCGCCAGGCGGACGACTTCCGGCGACAGTCCGTAGCCGGTTTCGAAGCGGTTGGGCACGAGGTAGTCCACCTGGGCGCCGAGGGCCCTCAGGGCCCGGATGCCGACGGCGCAGGCGGTCGCCCCGTCGCAGTCGTAATCGGCGACGATCAGGAGACGGCGCCGGGCTGCGACGGCATCGGCCAGCAGGGCGGCGGCGGCCGCCGCCCCGAGGAGTCGGTCCGGCGGCAGCAGGGCGCTGAGCCGCGTGTCCAGTTCGGATGCTTCCCGGACGCCCCGGGCGGCATAGAGGCGGGCGAGCAGCGGATCGACGCCGGCCTGTTCCAGGGCCCAGGCGGGGCGGGTGGGGACCGGCCGCTGGACGATGCGGGTCACGGCAAACGCTCTGCCAGGGCGGCCAGGGCGACGGGGCGGCGCCAGAAGCGCCACAGGTCCCCCCGGTCCAGGGCGAGGCGCAGGTTGCCGGCCTCGCCAGGGGCGACGAGTTCGAGTCCGCTGACGGCTCCGCCGCGCAGTTCATCGCGCAGCGGCCGGAACCAGTCCGTTTCCAGCCGTTCGAGGGCGGCCCGCCAGGCCAGCGCGTCGCGGGCGCGGGTCGGTGCCGCCAGATGGTCGAGGACGACCAGCGTTGCCCCGTCGCCGGCGGGGAGATCGGCGAGGCGCCTGGGCGCCGTCGCGCCCGGGTCTTCCATCCCGCCGAGGCGGGCGAGTCCGCCGGCCAGCGGGTCATCCCAGAAGAGCCGCCGCCAGCGCGGCCGCAGGGGGGCGGGCAGGGCGCCTTCGCCCCAGAACCAGAGCGTGTTGGCGGTGGGCCTCCCGGCGGCCTCCCGGGCCCTGTTGACCGGATGGCCATGGAGGAGGATCTGGGCCTCGTTGAGGCGGGCGCGCCAGGGGCGGGCGTCCGCGCCGCCGGGCAACAGGCCCTTGACGTCCCGGCCGGTGGCCTCGGAGAGCGGGGTGGTGCCGAGCCTGAGTGGGCCCGGCAGGCAAAGATGCCAGTGCCCTGGCGCTGTGGCGACGAGCCCCCCGTCGATGTCCTCGAACAGGGGCGCCAGGGCCTGGCGCAATTGCCGGCACTCCTCTGCCGTGAGGGCAAGGTCGGCCGGGTCGTCGAGGGGCATGCCGGAAGCGGTCAAGGCGATGCGCGCCGGATCGGCGCAAAGCCAGTATCCGGCGCCCGGGGTTTGCCCGGCACCGAGCAGGCGCAGGGCCGCGCCCGGCCATGAGGCGATGTCCATGCCGAGGGCATCGGCGAGCCATGCCTCGACCGTGGCTGGGGTGCCGACCGTCACGCACCCGCGGCCGAGCAGGGTGGCCAGGGAAGGCAGGGGAAGGTCGTCGGTGGCGTCGCGGAGGGCCTGGGCCGGCCAGAGCAGGTCGGGCAGCAGCAGGGTAAGGCGCATGGGAAGATGTTAACACGGGGGGCGGAGCGCCCGGACCGCCCGCCACCCCGCGATGCCTGCGGTTTTCCGGCTAACATACGGGCCGATGCGCTATGAATTCCTCGTCGGTTTGCGCTACACCCGCGCCAGAAGGCGGGGGGCGGGCCGCAATCGCTTCATCTCCTTCATCTCCCTGATCTCGGTGCTCGGGTTGGCCCTCGGCGTTGCCGCGCTGATCGTGGTCCTGTCGGTGATGAACGGCTTCCAGAAGGAACTGCGCACGCGCATCCTCGGCGTCGCCTCCCATGTCCAGATCTCGGCCATGGACAAGGACCTTCCCAACTGGGCGGCCACGGTCCAGGCGGCCCTCCGGCATCCCCAGGTGCAGGCGGCCGCCCCGTATGTCCAGGCCCAGAGCCTGCTCTCCTTCGACCAGGAGGTGCGCGGGGTCATCGTCCGCGGAATCCTGCCGGAGGCCGAGGAAAAGGTCGCCGATTTCGCCCGCCACATGAAGGCCGGCCGGCTGGAGTCCCTGCAGGCGGGGGAGTTCGGCATCGTCCTCGGCATGGAGGTGGCCCGGGCCCTGCGAGTCTCCGTGGGTGAGAAGGTGACGGTCATGGCTCCCCAGGGGCTGGTGACTCCGGCTGCGGTGTTGCCGCGCCTCAAGCAGTTCCGGGTGGTGGGTGTCTTCGAGGTCGGGATGTTCGAGTACGACTCCGGGCTCGCCCTGGTGCACATGTCGGATGCCCAGAAGCTCTATCGCATGGGCGACAGCGTCAGCGGCGTGCGGCTCAAGGTGGACGACCTGTTCGCGGCGCCGCGCGTCTCTCGCGAATTGCTGCGTTACCTGGAGGCCGACGTCTTCGTTTCCGACTGGACGCGCAGCCACGCCAATTTCTTCCGGGCCGTGGAGATCGAGAAGCGCATGATGTTCCTGATCCTGCTGCTGATCGTTGCCGTGGCGGCCTTCAACATCGTCTCGGCACTCGTCATGGCGGTGACGGAAAAGCAGGCCGACATCGCCATCCTGCGGACGCTGGGCGCCACGCCCGGCAGCATCCTCGCCATCTTCGTCGTCCAGGGCCTGGTGATCGGTTGCGTGGGCCTGCTGGCGGGGATCGGCGGCGGCGTCGCCCTGGCCCTCAACGTGGATACCGTGGTGCCCTTCCTGGAACGGCTGTTCCACGTCCAGTTCCTGTCCAAGGAGGTGTATTACATCTCGGAACTTCCCTCGGACCTGCAATGGCCGGACGTGGGGATCATCGCCTGCACCTCCTTCGTTCTAACCCTCCTGGCCACCCTCTACCCGAGCTGGCGGGCGGCGCGGGTGAATCCGGCCGAGGCCCTGCGCTATGAGTGAGCCGGTCCTCTGCTGCCGCGACCTGGCCAAGCGTTTTCGCGAGGGAGGGCTGGACGTGGCCGTGCTCGCCGGCGTCGATCTCGATGTCATGGCGGGGGAAAGCGTCGCCGTGGTCGGCGCCAGCGGTTCCGGGAAGAGCACCTTGCTCCATCTGTTGGGCGGCCTGGACCGGCCGAGTGCCGGCGCGGTGAGCATCCTCGGCCGGGCTGCGGCGAGCCTTCCGGAAGCCGAACTCTCCCGGTTGCGCAATCAGTGCCTCGGGTTCGTCTACCAGTTCCACCACCTGTTGCCCGAGTTCTCGGCCCTGGAAAACGTGGCCATGCCCCTGCTGATCCGCCGGCTGCCCGCCGAGGTGGCGGAAAGCCGGGCACGGGCCGTGCTCGAAGGTGTCGGCCTGGGTCACCGGTTGCGCCATAGGCCCGGCGAACTCTCGGGCGGCGAACGCCAGAGGACGGCCATCGCCCGGGCCCTGGTGAGCGATCCGGCCTGCCTGCTGGCCGACGAACCGACGGGCAACCTGGACCGGCAGACGGCCCTGGCCGTCTTCGACCTGATGTTGTCCCTGGTCCGCGACAAGGGCGTCGCCATGGTGGTGGTGACCCACGATCCGGAACTGGCGGCGCGGGCCGATCGGGTGCTGAGGCTGCAGGACGGGACTCTGGTCTCGTCCTGAAGGGATCCGGACCGGGGCGACCGCGGCCCCCCGATGCCCTAGTCCCGCCCGTCGTCGAGCTGGGGCAGCAGGGCGGTTTCCAGCTCCTGCCGTCCCTGGGGCGAGGCCATGGCGATGAGGGTGAATCCCGGCTGGACGATGAAGTCCTTCGGCGGGTTGAAGGCCCAGTCGCGCCGGGTGCGCACGGCCAGCAGCACGTAGTTGGCGCTGCGCAGCTGCAGGGTGCCGAGGGGCCTCGATTCGAAGCTGGGCGGGACCAGCACTTCCTCGACCCGCAGCTTGTGTTCCGAGCGCAGCATCTCGTCGAGGAAGGACACGACATGGGGCCGGATCATGGCCGAGGCGATGCGCATGCCACCCGTGAAGTTCGGCGACACGATGGCATCGGCGCCGGCCTTGCGCATCTTTTCTGTATTTCGCAGGTCGTTGCAGCGGCAGACGACCCGGACCTGGGGCGCCATCTGCTTGGCGGTCAGGGCGATCATGAGGTTGCGGGAGTCGTCGCCCGTGACGGCGAAGACACCCTTGGCGCCCTCGATGTTGGCGGCCTCCAGGGCATCGTCGTCCGAGGCGTCCCCGTGGATGTACAACAGGCCCGGCTTCTTTTCGGCATAGGATTCGAGCAGCTCCGGCTTTTCGTCTATGGCAATGTAATGGCGGTTGGTGGATTCCAGTTCCTGTGCCACGTTGCGGCCGACCCGGCCATAGCCGCAGATCACGTAGTGGCCGTGCATCTTCTTTATCGCCTTTTCCATCCTCCGCCTCCGCATGGTCTTGTCGAAGTCGCTGGCCAGGACGATGGCCGTCACGCTCGAGAAGAAGTAGGTCATGATGCCGATGCCCGCGAAGGAGATCGCCATCGTGAAGAGTTCCCGCTCCGGCTTGTGGTAAATCTCCACCCCGGCCCCGTAACCGATGGTGGCCACCATCAGGAAAGTCATGTAGAGGGCATCGAGCCAGGTCGTGTCGGGGCCCCCAAGATGCCTGTAGCCGATGGTTCCGGCCGCCATGACCACGGCGAAGGCCGACAGGGCGGCGTAGATCGAAATCCTGGCCCGGCGGAAGACCTCGGCGGTGTTGTCGTCGTACCTCAAGTCGCGGCTCTCCGTCTTGCCCGCGCCCGCCAGGCTCGGATCAGGTAGATGCGCCAGGCGATGCGGACCACGGCATAGCCGGCGACGGCCAGCAGGAAAGCTAGGAGGGCGAGTCCGACGGCCAGCGGCTTGCCCAGGGCCAGCATCCAGTCCACCAGACTCTTGAGCCAGGCGACCAGGCCCTGGGTCCCATACTCGGGAGGGGCGACGAATTCCCCGCCGCCGGCGACGACCAGGTTCCCGATCCCGAAGGCGATGAGGTAGAGCGGTACGATGGTGAAGGGATTGGTGTAGAGGGTGGTGAGCAGGGCGACGGGAAGATTGACGCGGAAGACGACGGAGCAGACCACGGCACCGAACATCTGGAAGGGCCCCGGGATCAATCCGCAGAACATGCCGACCGCCACGCCGCCGGCCGCGGAGTGTCGGTTCAGGTGCCACAGGCGCGGGTGAAGAAGCGAATTCTCGAAGGGCGCAAGCCAGCGGTTTTCGCGAATCGAGGCGTGATCGGGCAGGAACTTGCGGAGCTGGCGGCGCATCGGGGGATTTTATCGGAACGGCCCTGCTTCTGGTCTAATGCGCAGGTCATGATCCCCGCCGTCCTCGCCTTCGCCGCCGGCATCCTTTGCTTGCAGATGCAGGGCATGCTGCCCGACGCATCGGACCTGCTCCTCCTGGCGCTCGCGGGAGCGGTGCTTTGCGCCGTCGGGCGGGCCTGCGGGAGAGTCCGGATCGTCGGGCTCGTCGGGGCATTCCTGGTCGGTGTCGCCTGGGCCGGGTCGCTGGCCGTGGCGAGGCTCGCCGACGGGATCGATGCCGACCTGGAAGGCCGTGACCTGCGGATCAGCGGTGTCGTGGCCGGGCTGCCGCAGGCCTTCGAGAACGGTCGCCGTTTCGAATTCCGCGTCGAGCGGGCGCAACCCGGCGTCCCGGAAAGGATCTCGCTGGCCTGGTACAGGGGATGGAGGCCGGAACTCGACGACGACGTCCACGCAGTTCCCATGCTGCGTGCGGGCGAGCGATGGCGTCTCACCGTCCGACTCAAACGTCCGCATGGAAACCTGAATCCCCACGGTTTCGATTACGAGGCCTGGCTGTTCGAGCAAGGCATCCGGGCGACCGGTTACGTGCGGCCGGATGCCGACAATCGGCGGATCGATGAGTTCGTATGGCACCCGGGCCTCGCCGTCGAGCGGCTGCGGCAGGCGGTCCGCGAGCGTTTCGAGGCCGTACTCGGCGATGCCGAGTACGGCGGCATCCTCACCGCCCTGGCCATCGGCGACCAGCGGGCGATCGACGCCGATCTTTGGCGTGTCTTCGCCAGCACCGGCGTTACCCATCTCCTGTCCGTCTCCGGGTTGCACGTGACGATGGTGGCGAGCCTCGCCTGGGCAGTCGCCGCCTGGCTCTGGCGGCGCTCCTCCCGCCTCCCGTTGCGCTTGCCTGCGCAGAAGGCGGGCGCCGCGGCCGGATTCCTGGCCGCCTTCGGATACACCCTGCTGGCCGGGTTCGCCGTGCCGGCCCAACGCACCCTCTATATGCTCGCCGTGGTCACCCTTGCCCTCTGGACGGGACGAAACCTGGGCTCCCGGCGGGTGCTTGCCCTGGCGCTGGCAACGGTGCTGGTGCTGGATCCCTGGGCCGTCACGGCGGCCGGATTCTGGCTCTCCTTCGGTTGCGTCGCGCTGCTGTTCTATGCCGGGGCCGGGCGTCTGGGGGCGACGGGAAAGCTGGCCGCGTGGCTGCGGGCCCAATGGGCGGTGACCATCGGCATGCTGCCCGCGCTGCTCGCCCTGTTCCAGCAGTTCTCCGTCGTCTCGCCCGTCGCCAATGCCATCGCCATTCCGGCGGTGAGTCTCGTCGTGACGCCCCTGGCGCTGGTCGGCACCCTGCCCGGCATGCAGTTCGCCCTCCTGGCGGGACATTGGTTGCTCGTGCCGCTCATGGGCTTCCTGTCCTGGCTGGCGGATTCCCCCTGGGCGGTCTGGCAGCAGGCCGCACCCGCGCCCTGGGCCGTGCTGCTCGGCCTCGCGGGCGGCGCCTGGATGCTGATGCCGCGGGGTTTCCCGGCCCGCTGGGTCGGAGCTCTTGCCTTTCTTCCGCTGTTTTTCCTGTCGCCGCCACGACCGCCCGCGGGGCAGGTGCGAATGACCGTGCTGGACGTCGGGCAGGGCCTGGCGATCCACGTGCAGACCGCGGCCCACGACCTGCTCTACGACACCGGCCCGGCCTTCACGCCGGATGCCAACAGCGGCAACCGGATCATCCTGCCCTATTTGCGCGCCCTCGGTGTCCGCCGACTCGACCTGCTGGTGCTGACCCACGAGGACCGGGACCACGCCGGCGGTGCCGAATCGATCCTCGAGGTCCTGCCGACCTTGGGAATCCTGGGGTCGCTGCCGGCCGATCATCCGTTGATGGCCGTACCCGTGCCCCAGCGGCGCTGCGTCGACGGCGAGGCCTGGGAATGGGATGGGGTACGCTTCGAATTCCTCCATCCGGCGGATTCCGACTTCTCCGGACGGCGAAAGAGCAACGACCTGAGCTGCGTGCTGCGGGTCGACGCCGGCGGGCGGGGAATCCTGCTGCCGTCGGACATCGAGGCAAGGTCGGAGGAGGAAGTGCTGGCGCGACACCGCGACCGGCTGCCCTCCGACATTCTCGTCGTGCCACACCACGGGAGCCGGACTTCGTCGACACCGGCGTTCATTGCGGCCGTCGGCGCCCACGACATCGTCTTCCCCGTCGGTTACCGGAACCGCTTCGGCCATCCGAGGGCGGACGTGGTCGCCCGTTACGGTCTGTCGGAAACCCGCATCCACAGGACGGATCGGGACGGCGCGGTATCGTTTTCAGTCGGCGCGGCGGTAGTCGATGTCGAACGCAGCCGCGAATCGGACCGCCGGTATTGGCAGGGCCGCTGAGCATCGGGGGTATCGGATAGACTCGCGGAAACGAAGGGGAGGGGTGCCGGTCATGAACGGGATGCGGGAAAACAAGGTCCGGTGCCTGAGCCCGACGGGCTTCCACGACATGGTCTATTTCGAGTGGGGCGATCCGGAAAACCCCCGGGCGCTGGTCTGCGTGCACGGACTGACGCGCTGCGGCCGGGATTTCGACGACCTGGCCCGGGCGATGAAGGGCGAGTACCGGGTGGTGTGCCCCGAGGTGGTCGGGCGGGGCCGCAGCGGCTGGCTCAGGGAAAAATCCCTCTACGGCGTCGCCCAGTATGCGGCCGACATGACGACGCTGCTGGCCCGCATCGACGCGGAGACGGTGCATTGGTTGGGTACGTCCATGGGCGGCCTGATCGGCATGGCCATGGCCGCCCAGGAGAACACGCCGGTTTCCCGCCTGGTCCTCAACGACGTGGGGCCGATACTCTCCGCCGCATCCATTGCGCGCATCGGCGAGTACCTGGGCAAGGCGCCGCGCTTTCCGACTTATGGGGAGATCGAGGCCTTCGTGCGCTTCGTCTCGGCTCCTTTCGGCGAGCATACGGATGCCCAGTGGCGCCACCTGACCGAGCACGTGGTGCGGCAGGGTGCGGACGGCATGTGGGAATTCCGCTACGACCCGGGCATCGCGGAGCCGTTCCGCCGGGAAACGGCGACGGGCAAGGACATCGAACTCTGGTTCCTCTACGACGCCATCCGCTGCCCCACTCTGGTTCTGCGGGGCAGGACGTCCGACTTGTTGACCCACGAGACCCTGGAACGAATGCACGAGCGAGGACCCCACGCCAAGGTCGTGGAGTTCCCGGGCGTCGGTCATGCGCCTACCTTGATGGACGCGAACCAGATCGGGGTAGTCCGGGAGTTCCTGCTCGGCTGACCTCGGGCTCGTGCCGGTCCGGGTGGACCATGGGGGCGGGCCGGAAGGACCGGCGGACGGCGCCGCAGGCACCAAAAGTGCTTTAGGCCTCTTCCAGTCGAGCCTTCCCCTTTCCATCGGACCATGCATTTCGCGCGTATCCCCGTCCCCCCGTCCCGGCATGGCTTCGCGACCGCCTTCTTCATGCTTTCCGTGATTGCGATGTTCGCCGGCATGGCGCCGGTTCCGGCCGCATTCGCCGGCGACCTCGACCGGGAGGCCATCGCCCGTCGCTTCCAGCGGCCCTTGCACGTGGGCGAGAAACTCCGCGACATACCGGCGTGGCCGCTGACCAGCGAACTTGAGCCTGAAGGCGGGACCGTCGGCTACGTCTTCGAGTCGGTGGACCTGGCCCCCATTCCGGGATTCGAGGGCACGCCGATGAACCTGCTGGTCGCCATCGACCGCAAGGGCGATTTCATCGACGTGGAGGTGTTGCGGCAACACGAGCCGGTCTTCCTCGGCGGGCTCGGCGAAGCGCCCTTCCAGGCCTTCGTGCGCCAGTACGCCGGGAAGGGCTTGCGGCAGCAGATCACCGTCTCGAGCACCTACGGCGATACCCGGACCGGGGGGGGTGGGAACCGCGTGGTGCTGGACGGCGTCGCCAAGGCGACGGCGTCCGTGCGCATCGCCAACCAGACCGTGCTGTCGGCGGCCCTGGCGGTGGCACGGTCGAAGCTCGGATTCGCGGCGCCCTCGACCCGGCCGCCGGCCTCTGCCCGCCAGGACATATTCGAGCCCATGGACTTCGCCGGGCTGGTCGCTGGCGGCTACGTGGGACGGCTGGAGGTTGGCAATGCGGAGGCAGAAAAACTCTTCGTCGGCACGGACGGCGAGGAGGCGGACCCGGAGGCCCTGGCGCACCCGAGAGATCGCCTGGTGACCCTTTACGTGGCCTATCTCAATCCCCCCACCATCGGACGCGCCCTTCTCGGAGAGGCCCGCTACGGGGACCTGATGCGCAAGCTGGAGCCGGGACAGCATGCCTTCTGGATTGCGTCGGGCGGTCGCTATCCCATCGTGGACGAGCACTTCGTTCCCGGCACGGCCCCGCCACGGCTGGCCCTGGGCCAGGACGGCCTTCCCATGGAACTGCGCGACCTGGTCTTCGATCTGCCATTCACCCCCCCTGGAACCGACATCGGCGTGGCCCGCGTGTTTCGCGTACATGCCCACGCCGGCCTGGACCCCGGTCGGCCCCTGGACCTGGCACTGACGGTCACCCGGGCCAAGGGCATGATGCTTCCCCGCATCACGCACAAGTCCGTGAGTTTGCGTTATGCGGCACCCGAAAGACTCTTCGCCTATCCGCCGCGCCCCCTCCCGGAATGGCTGCTCGCCTGGCAGGGACGCTGGCCGGACCTCGCCGTCATTTCGGTGGCCCTGGGGATACTGGTGACCGTCCTGGCCAGGCCGCGGGCCCTTTCCGTCTCCCGGCGGCGACTCGTCGTCTTCCGGACCGGCTTTGCGGTCTTCACGCTGGCTTTCATCGGCTGGCAAGCCCAGGGACAACTGTCCATCGTCCAGGTCACCGGGGCCGTGAAGTCTCTGGCGGCCGGGCAGGGACTGGGCAGTTTCCTCTACGATCCCGTCTCCCTGCTCCTGATTGCCTTCACCGTCATCACTTTCTTCGTCTGGGGCCGGGGGACCTTCTGCGGTTGGCTGTGTCCCTTCGGCGCCTTCCAGGAAATCGTGGCCGTCGCCGCCCGGGCGTTGCGCCTGCCCCAATGGCGGCCGAAGGAATCGTTTCGAAGGGTCCGGCATCTACGTTTCCTGCTGCTCGCGGGTCTGGTGGGCGCCGCTGCCTTTGCACCGCGCCTCGCAGAATCCCTGGTCGAGGTGGAGCCCTTCAAGACGGCGATCACCGTGGGCTTCGACCGCTCCTGGCCTTTTGTCGCCTATGCCGCCGGGCTCCTGGCGGCCGGTGCCTTCTGCTACAAGTTCTTCTGCCGTTTCCTCTGCCCGCTGGGGGCCGTGATGGAACTCGGAGGTCGTCTCCGGATCCTCGCATGGCTGCCCCGCCGGAACGAGTGCGGGCAGCCATGCCAGACCTGCCGGCACCGCTGCGAGTACGATGCCATCGAGCGGGATGGTCGGATACGCTATGCAGAATGCTTCCAATGCCTCGATTGCGTGGGGATCTACCACGACGACAGGCGCTGCGCACCGCTCCTGCTGTACCGCAGCAAGGGACGGCATGTAGACGCCGGAACGGGGCGGGTCGTCCGGTCGCCGGCAAGGCCGGGGTAGTATCGGAATGTCAGCGGACAGAACGATTCGTTGGGAGAAACGATGACGCATTTCTTGATGGCCGCCCTGCGCGGCGCCGCGGCGGCCCTGTTGGCCGCTGCCGCATTGGCGGTCCAGGCCGACGATTACCAGATCGACTCGCGGCATACCTTCCCCGTGTTCGAGGTGAGCCATCTGGGCATCAGCCTGCAGCGGGGCCGTTTCAACAAGGTTGCGGGTAAGGTGTCAATCGACGTCGGTGCATCGAGGGGGATGCTGGAACTGACGGTCGATGCCGCGTCCATCGACATGGGGTTCGATGAGTGGAACCGGCAGATGCGCGGCGAGGACTGGTTCGATACCGATCGTTACCCGACGCTGGTCTTCAGGGGCGATGGCTTCGAGTTCAAGGACGGCAAACCCGTCGCCGTGGACGGGACGCTGACGCTGCTGGGGGTTACGAAGCCGCTCCGACTGACCATTGGCAGTTTCGGCTGCGCCCTCAATCCATTCAACAAGCGGACGATCTGCGGCGCCAACATCGAGGCCCGCCTGCGCCGTTCGGACTTCGGGATGACCCGTTCCTTGAGTTCGATCGGCGACGAGATCGTCATCCGCTCGGCCGTCGAGGCAACCAAGGTCGTTCCCTGAGTCTGGAAACGGAAGCACGGAATTTGCTTCAAACCTCGAATGGTTTTTCCGGAGGTTGCCCGTGTTCCTTATCCGCCTGCCCGTACAACAACTGCTGGTCCTCATGCTCGCCTGCCTGGCGCCGGTCTGTGCAACCGCGGCCGAAGGACGGGATCCCTTCGATTCCGGGCAATGGTCCGGCATGGAAGCGGAATTCCTGAAGGGCGAGAAGGTCGTGTTCGACGAGCGGGTCAAAGTGACGGGACCGCGTTTCGCCGAAGACGCGATGAACGTTCCGATCAGCCTCGATGCGGCGGCAATCGGGGAGGTCCGGCGAATCATGATTCTGGTGGACCGAAACCCGATCCGCAAGGTACTCGAATTCTTCCCGCTGCGGACCCGCCCGACCCTGGCCTTCCGCTTCAAGCTCCAGCAGAGCAGCGCGGTGCGGGTCGCCGCCCTGGCCGCGGATGGCGCCTGGCACGTGGGGAGTACGTGGGTCGAGGCGTCCGGCGGCGGTTGCACGGCGCCGGGCGCGACCCGGGCGGCCGGCACCTGGCACCAGACCTTGGGCCAGTCCCAGGCCAAGTTCTTCGGGCAGGGAGACAATACCCGCCTGCGCCTGCGGGTGATGCATCCCATGGATACGGGGCTCGTCTCCGGTATTCCCGCCTTCTATCTCGAGGAACTGAGCCTCAGGGACGAGGCGGGAACGGAGTACCTGCGCTTGCAGACCTTCGAGCCGGTGTCGGAGAACCCGGTGTTCTCCTTCGACCTGCCGGAAAAGCCGGTCGGAAAACTCGTTCTCTCCGGACGGGACAACAATGGCAATCGCGTGGCTGCGGGGGTGGCACCGTGAGGGCGCCGCCGTCGGTGGGCGAAGGCCTTCGCTCGCTGGCCGCCGCAGTCGTCCTGATGGCCTTCGGTCCCACGCTTGCCGCCGGACTGGATTACCGGTTGCAGCCGCGGCAGGTCGCCGAGGGGGTCTATGTCTTCGAGGGCGCCAACGAGGATTTCACGGTCAGGAACGGTTGCAACATCATCAACACCGGCTTCATCGTCACCGGGGCCGGGGTGGTGGTGATCAATACCGGTCCGTCGCGCCTTTACGGGGTACAGCAGCGGGCCGCAATCGCCAAGGTCACCGGCGAACCCATCGTGCAGGTGCTCAATCTGAACCTTCACCCGGACTATTTGTTCGGCAACCAGGCCTACGCCGACGTGCCCATCGCAGCGCTGCCGGGAACCCTGCGCGACATGCGGGCCGAGGCCCCGGGATTCCTGGACAACCTTTACCGGATCTGCGGCGACTGGATGAAGGGCACCGAGTTCGTGCCGGCTTCGGTACCGCTCGAGGTCGGCGAACTCAAGGTCGGGGAACGGGTCCTCGGCCTGGAGCGGCTGGAGGGCCACACCAACGACGATCTGGTCGTCATCGACCGTCGCACCGGGGTGCTGTTTGCCGGCGGACTGGTTTTCCACACGCGGGTGCCGACCACGCCCCATGCTCGCATCGGCCGCTGGCTGGCCGCCCTTGACGCGGTGCAACGGATTCCGTTCCGGGTCCTGGTTCCCAGCCACGGGCACGTGGCGATGGACGGCACGGGAATCGCCCATACCCGGGACTACCTGACCTGGCTGGACAGGACTCTGGATGCTGCGGCGCGGGAGGGACGCGACCTCAACGAGGTCCTGGGCCTGGCGTTGCCGGAGCGCTTCAGACGCTTTGGCGCCGCCGAAGTCGAATACGTGCGCAACGTGACCCACCTGTACGGGCCCTACGAACGCCGGGTTCTGGAATCCCGTTGACCGGCCGGTGTGCGCGTCGAAGTTGCACACCCTGTTCCAGAGTGTGACAGCCGGTAACAATTCCCGGGGCGTTCGGTGCGGTTACCCTGCCGCGGAACGATGGCACAGCGCTTGCATTAAGCTGGGTCGATTCAGGTTTAAAGATTCTTGATGCAGCGCGGGGGGGATCCTCCTGCATGTTTCACCACAACCATGAACTAGGAGGGATGAGTATGCGTAAGACTCTGGTATCCATGCTGGTGGCTGGTGCATTCGGCGTTTCCGCCGTCGCCCAGGCCGGCCCAGTCACGGACAAGATGATCGATGACGACGCCAAGACGACGGGAGACGTACTGAGCTGGGGCATGGGCAACAACGGCCAGCGGTACAGCCCCCTGTCCAAGGTCAATACCGGCAATGTCAAGAACCTGACGCCTGTCTGGGCGTTTTCCTTCGGCGGCGAGAAGCAGCGCGGCCAGGAGTCGCAGCCGGTCGTCCATGACGGAATCATGTTCGTCACCGGTTCCTACTCCCGGATCTACGCCGTCGACGCGAAGAGCGGAAAGGAATTGTGGAAGTACGAACACCGGCTGCCCGACGGCATCATGCCCTGCTGCGACGTGATCAACCGCGGTGCGGCCCTCTACGACAACCTCGTCATCTTCGGCACGCTGGATGCCCAATTGGTCGCCCTCGACCAGAAGACCGGCAAGGTAGTCTGGAAGGAGAAACTCGACGACTTCCAGGCCGGGTACTCCTACACGGCAGCGCCGATGATCGTCAAGGGCATGGTGGTGACCGGCGTCTCCGGCGGCGAGTTCGGCATCGTCGGCCGCGTGGATGCCCGCGACGCCAAGACCGGGAAGCTGGTCTGGACCCGGCCTGTCATCGAAGGCCACATGGGCTACAAGGACGGCAAGGAAAACGGCGTGACCGGAACCACCAACGCCTCCTGGCCCGGCGACCTGTGGAAGACCGGCGGTGGCGCCACCTGGCTCGGCGGTACCTACGATTCGCGCACCAACCTGATCTACATGGGAACCGGCAATCCGGCACCCTGGAACAGTCACCTGCGCCCGGGCGACAACCTCTATTCCTGCTCCACCGTCGCCATCGACGCCGACACGGGCAAGATCGTCTGGCACTACCAGACGACACCCAATGACGGCTGGGACTTCGACGGGGTGAACGAGTTCGTCACCTACACGACCAAGGACGGCCGCATCCTCGGCGGCAAGGCGGACCGCAATGGCTTCTTCTTCGTGATCGACGCCAAGAACGGCAAGCTGCAGAATGCCTTCCCCTTCGTCAAGAAGATCACCTGGGCGACGGGCTTCGACCTGGCCACGGGCAAGCCGAAGTTCGTTGCCGCAAACCGTCCGGGCGACCCGACCAAGGGCGCCGACGGCAAGAAGGGCGAAGTGGTGTTCTCCGCACCGTCCTTCCTCGGCGGCAAGAACCAGATGCCAATGGCCTACAGCCCGGACACGGGTTTCTTCTACGTGCCTGCCAATGAGTGGGGCATGGAGATATGGAACGAGCCGATCACCTACAAGAAGGGTGCGGCCTACCTGGGCGCCGGTTTTACGATCAAGACCCTCGATGCGAAGGAGATCGGCGGCGACTACATCGGCGCCCTGCGCGCGGTCGACCCGGCTACCGGAAAGATCGTCTGGGAAAGCCGGAACAACGCTCCCCTGTGGGGCGGCGTCATGACGACCAAGGGCGGGCTGGTGTTCTACGGGACCCCGGAAGGTTACCTGAAGGCCCTGGATGCTAAGTCGGGCAAGGAACTGTGGAAGTTCCAGACGGGTTCCGGCGTCGTGGCGCCTCCGATCACCTGGGAACAGGATGGCGAGCAGTACATCGCCGTGGTGTCCGGTTGGGGCGGCGCCGTGCCCCTGTGGGGCGGGGACGTGGCCAAGAAGGTCAATTACCTGAACCAGGGCGGCATGGTCTGGGTGTTCAAGCTGCACAAGGGTTGATAAGGCGGTCTCCTCCGCAGTACTCAGCCGGCCTTCGGGCCGGCTTTTTTTCGCCCCATTCAGGGTCTGTCGCGGGCCCACCGACGCCCGCCCGAAAAAAACGGGACTCCGTTTCCGGAGTCCCGCCGGTTGGGGCCGATGCCTTGATTCTCAGATCGTCAGGGCGAAACTGGCGCCGAGCAGGTAGTTGCGCCCCGGGGCCGGAGCGTAGTAGCGGCCGTTGGCGTCGTTGACGTACACCGCGCCGACGTAATTGCGGTCGAAGAGGTTGTCCACCCTCAGGAATTCATTGATCCGCCAGCCCTTGCCCCGTTGCTCGAATCCGGCCGAGAGGGCGGCCATGAAATACCCGTCGGCCTGATCACGGTTGGTGTCGTTGGCCAGGACCCGCCCGGCCCACCGGCCCTCCAGGGATGCGTTGAAGCCGCTGCCCGGCGCCTGGAATCGGATCTCTGCGTAGGCGCTGTGTTGCGGAATCCCGGGAATCCTGTTGCCGTTGGCGACGGCATTGGTCAGCGTATTGAAATCCTCCTTGAATCGCGCTTCCAGCCAGGTGCCCGCCACGTAGCCTGAGAATCCGCGGCCGAAACTGCCTTGCAGCGAAAGTTCGACACCGGTTCGCTGGGTGCGTCCGGCATTCTTGTACGTGGATCGCCCGCCACCGATGTTCTGGTCGACGACGATCTCGTCCCGGGTGTCGATGCGGAAAGCGGCCGCATTCAGGAGGATGTCGTGGGTGAGAATCGCCTTGGCGCCGACTTCCATGTGTCGACTGCGGCTCGGACGGAGCTCGAAGTTCAGGCCGCTGCCGACATTCCGGTAAGCCATTTCGATCAAGGTCGGCGTCTCGAAGCTGCGGCCGAGGTTGCCGTAGATGTTCAATTGCGGCAAGGCCTTCCACACCACGCCGACGGCCGGCGTCCAGGCACTGAAGTCCGCCTTGCCGCTGTCGTCGGGATTGAATCGTGCGACTGTGATCGACTGGGCGCCGGTGGCGCCGCTGCAAAGACCGGCGGCCGTTCCGGGTGCCGTCACGAGTGTCGTTGTGCAGATGAACTTGTCCCTGGAGTCCACCGTGACCCGGGTATATCTCAGTCCGCCCAGGGCGCTCCAGTCGGACGTCATGCGCCATTCACCCTGGCCGTAGATGCCCGACTGGGTGGTCGTGTTGTCCTCGTTGCGCTTCAGCGCCCCGATGTTGCCATACCGCGTGGACAAGGCATCGACGGCGGTGGTGAAGCCGCTTCGGAATCCTTTTCGGGCCTCCGAGGCCCGGTCGTAGTCCGCGCCGACGACGGCCGTGCCGGAGGCCCATGCATGGGTCCAGCGGGCGCCGACTCCCCAGAAATCCCGATCGAATGCCGAGACGGCGCCGGAGGACCGTATGTTGTTCTGGGCCACCGCGAGGATCGGCAGGTACTGCTCGTTCGAGCGGCTTCCGGAGTAAGCGACGAAGCGCAGGCTGTCGTCGGGCCCCAATCGGGTATCGAACGTCGCGCCGCCCTGCATGTTGTCGAGGTTTCGCCGGGTTTGGTACTTCAGGGCTTCGGGACTCGCCTGGCGGCGGTCCTGGCCCATCTGGGCCGCCGTCAGGCCCAGGGGATCGAGGTTGCCGGGCTGGGCCAGGTAGTTGGCGACCACCGTCAGGGTGGAATCCTTGCCGATGGAAATGCCCAACTTGGCATTGGCCTGCTGCTTGCGGGCGCTGCTCCAGTCGCGGTAGCCGTCCGTTTCCAGTCGGGAGATGCTGCCGATGGCGTTGACGGCTTCCGAACTTCCGCCGAACTTGAGATTGACCCGGCGTGTTCCGTAGCTTCCCCCGGCGAGGCTGCCGCTCAGGGTCGGTTCGGCCGGGCCGTCTTCCGTGAACACCTGGATCACCCCGCCGGAGTGGTTGCCGTACAGGGCCGAGAAGGGTCCCCGCAGGACCTCGATGCGTTCGGCCGTGGACAGGTCGAACAGTCCGGCGCCGCCCTGGCCATCCGGCGTACTCGCCGGAATGCCGTCGGCCACCAGGCGGATGCCACGGATGCCGAACTGGGAGCGGGACCCGAAGCCGCGCAGGGTGACCTGCTGTTCCTGCGAATAGGTCTCGCGGTTTTGCACGACGAGCCCGGGGACCCGGTTCAGGGACTCGGAAATGTTGGCCTGGAGGCGGTTGCCGCGAATCTGCTCCGCGCCGACCGAGTCGATGGCGACCGGCAGGTCGAAACTCTGGGCCTCGGTCCGCGTCGCGGTGACCACGACGGGGGCGAGGGCGGTGCTGGTCTGGGCGACGACCAGGCTTGGAAGGGCGGCCAACGCGCCAAGGACGGCCGTGTGGAGGGGATGTCGTTTCATGGCTTCTTTCTTCGGTGGAGTCAGTTCTGCAAACGGTATTCGATGGGGAGGCGCAGCCGGAAGTCGGCTTGGGTCAAGGTCGCCGGGGGCGGCGGCAACTCAGCTCCCTGCAAGAGTTCGAGCGCGGCGGCGTCGAGGGTCTCGTGTCCGCTGGAACGGGTGATCACGACCTGTCCCAGGCGTCCACCGGGCGAGAAGCGGGCCTCGACCTCGACTCGGCCCTGCCACCCTCGCACCTGGGCCAGACGCGGGTAGCGTTTGCGGGCGATCAGGAGGTCGGCGACCTGTTTGCCATATTGACCGGCGAGGGCGTCCAGATCCGGGGGCGCCGCCGCGGGCGAAGGTCGGTCTGCGGGAGTGTTCCGTTCGGCCGACGGACCTGCCGGCGGCGGGGAGACCGCCGCGATCGGCTCGGCGGCCGCGACCGGTGAGGCGATGGCCGGACCGGATGGGTCGCTTCGCAGCAGCGGTTTCGGCTGCGGCAACGGGGAGGCGGCGGGTGCCGGTCGGTGAGTCTCCCGCTGCGAGGGCATCGTGTAGACCGGCGGGACATTGCGGAGGGACTTGAGCAGCACGTCTACGGTGAGGGGTGGCCGTGATGGCGAGCCCTCCCTGGCGGAGAAGGGTGCCAGTTGGGCAAGCACCGCCGCGTGGATGCCGAGGGACAGCACGACCGCGCCGGCGATGCGGCGGGTATGAATGTCGGCGGCAGGGTACGGGGCAGGGCTCAAGGATGCTCCTCCAGGCAGACCGAAATCGCCGGTCCGAATTTTTCTTATTTGAAGCAAAATATATTCCGCTCATCCTCAGGCCTTTTCATCCACTCGGGAAACCATGCGCAATTCTGCATTGCGGGCATTTGCGGTCGCATTCCTCGCCCTATCCCCTCCCGCCTGGGGGGCTTGTTCCCGGCCTGTCCTTCTGAATCTTGCGCCAGGGATCCACGCCATTCCGGGGCGCGGCGCGGAGCCTGACCGGCACAACTGCGGGAGGAGCGCGAACGGGCTCGTCATCACCGGTCGGGACGGGATGATTCTCGTGGATCCCGGCCCCAGCCGGAAGGCGGGAAAGGCCTTGCAAGCGGTCCTCGGGGGAATGTCAGGGCTTCCTGTGGTGGCGATCGTATTGACCCACGCCCATCCGGAGAACACATTGGCAACCGGCGCATTGTCGGGGCCCGGCGTACCCGTTATTGCGTCGGACCTGGCGGCCGGGCTGATGTACGAACGGTGTCCCCGTTGTCTGGCCAGGTTGCAACGGTCCGTCGGCGCATCCGGGATGAAGGGAACCCGGATCATCCTGCCAAACCATACTGTCGCGCAAAGTGACACCCGTGTCATCGGCGGACGTTCCATGCGCCTGCTGCGGTTCGAGCATGCCCACACCCGCGGTGATCTCGCCGTGCTCGACGAGGAAACCCGTGTCCTCTTCGCCGGCGGATTGGCCGTGGCGGAGGTTATCCCGGATCTCGGCGAGGGCAGTCTCGCAGGGTGGCGGCAGGCCTTGACGGAGTTGGCGGATCTGCGTCCCCGATGCGCCGTACCCGGAATAGGAAGGATCTCGTGCGACGATGTCCTTGGTACGACACTTGCCTACCTCGATGCCTTGGCTGCCTTCGTGAAGAGGGAAATGGATGCCGGGGGCGATCTGGCGGCGGCCCTGGAACGGGCGGCGATGCCGACCTTCGCGGGCTGGAGCGGGTATCCTCGTCGCCACCTTCTGAACGTGCAGCGGGCATGGCAGGAAATGGAAGGAGAGTTCTTCTTTGCAACGAACGACTGAGGCTCCGGTGAAGACGGAAACGACGGGGCGCGACCGGGCGGCGACGACCGATCTGCTGATCGTGGGGGGATTGGCCTGCGTGGCCTTCCTGGTCGCGTCTTCTGTCGAACTTCACGAGCTGTTCTCCCGGTCCGTGGCGGATCTGGAGCGCTGGCAAGTGGATGAGTTGCCGGCTACCCTTCTGGTCCTGGCGGTTGGCCTTGCCTGGTTTGCGTGGCGCCGCTGGCGAGAGGGGGTGCGGCAACTCGCGGCGCGCCTTCGGGCAGAGACCAAGGTCCGGGGCCTTCTGGAGCAGAACCGGCAACTGGTTCGCCGTCAGCTTGCGTTACGGGAGGACGAACGGCGGGCATTGGCCCGTGACCTGCACGATGATTTCGGCCAGGAAGTTCATCTGGTGCGGGTTGAGGCGGCCTACCTGGGTAATCTGGGGGGATTGCGCGACCCGGAAGCGGATGCGGCGGTGAAACGGATCAGGGAGGCGGGCGAGGACCTGAACCGCCTGCTGCGGGAAATGCTGAAAGGCCTGCGGCCCGTCCTCCTGGACACGATGGGCCTCGCCCCTGCCCTGGAGGATCTGTGCGAGGGGTGGGCCGAGAAGTCCGGAATTCCATGCCTCTTCGAGGCAAGGGGGTTGCCCTGTGACCTCGATGACCGATTGTCGGGGGCGGCTGCCATCGCGCTTTACCGGGCGACCCAGGAAGCCCTGCTGAACGTGATGAAGCATTCTGGCGCCCATGTCGCCCGTGTCCAACTGGCAGTCGAGGCCGACAGTGGCGAGGTGCTGGGCCTCGAGATCGCCGACGACGGACGCGGGCTCGCGGATTCCAGGCCGGGGGATCGCCTCGGGCTGTTGGGCATGGACGAGCGCATTGTCGCCGTCGGCGCATCGATCAGCGTCGATTCCCGGTCCGGCGAGGGGGTCCGCATCCGGATCCGGCTGCCCCTTTCCGCGAGGCACGCATGAGGATCGGCGTGATGTTGGTGGATGATCATCCCGTGGTCAGGATGGGGTACGCCCGCCTCTTGGAACAGGCGGGGGACATTGTGGTTGTCGGCGAGGCGGACGATGCCGAGGCAGCCTATGCGATGGTGCCCGCGGTGCGGCCTGATGTCGTCGTCACGGATCTTTCCCTGCCCAGACTGGGCGGCCTCGAACTGGTCCGGCGCCTCGCCGCCCGGGATCCGGAACTGCGCATCCTGGTATTCACAATGCACGAGAATGCGCTCCTCGTCCGGCGGGCCATCGAGAACGGCGCGCGGGGCTTCCTCACCAAGGGTGAGTCGCCCAACAAGCTCGTCGACGCCGTCCGCGAGGTGTTCCGCGGCGGGGTGAGGAGTTCAACGAGGACGACCGACGCCGAGTGCCATCCCTTCGATGCCCTGACGGCGCGGGAATTCGAGGTCTTCCAGCAGCTCGCACGCGGCCGGGCGCCGGCCGAGTGCGCGAGCATCCTCAATCTGAGCCTGAAGACCATCGCCAACTACCAAACTTCGTTGAAGGAAAAACTCGGGGTGGCGACCACCGCGGGCCTGGTGCATGTGGCCATGCGCCACGGCATCATCGTGCCCGAGGTGCCCTGACCGACGCATCTCGGGAAAGTTTCCCGGGACAGGATCGAAACCGCTTGATACCTTGCGATTTCGGGGAGCGTCGTTCGTTCCCGCTTTATCGGGACGGGGCAGGGCGCATGAATCTCACGGAAATCCGCAAAGCATCGGTCGCCGGCGTGGCTCTCTTGTTGGCCGGATGGGTGATGCCGGTCGCCAGCCAGGTTGTCCAGCCGCTGCCGGCGGTATTGGTGACGGCACCGACGCCCCTTCAGGGATTCGGTGTCCCGAGGGACTGGATTGCCGGGAATCTTTCCGACGTAGATGGAGACCAGGTTCGCCGGGCCTCCCCTGGTGCGGGCCTGCCGGAGTTGTTGTCCGGCCATTTTCCCAGCGTGCATGCGAACGACTACCAGGGCAACCCTCTCCAGGCCGACGTCAGCTATAGGGGATTCACGGCGTCGCCGTTGCTGGGCACGCCGCAGGGCCTGTCCGTATACCAGGATGGCGTCCGCATCAATGAACCGTTCGGGGATGTGGTGCACTGGGATCTGGTGCCGATGCATTCGCTGGCCGGCATTACGCTGGTACCCGGCTCCAATCCCTTGTTCGGCGCCAATACCCTGGGTGGTGCGTTGGTCATGCGCACGAAGAGCGGAGACAGCCACCCGGGAGCGGACGTGGAGGCGGCGGCGGGCAATTTCGGGCGGGGGGCCATCGAATTCGAGTATGGCCGGCCCTTGGCCGGGGGCTCCCACATCTTCCTTTCGGGGAGTCGATCCGTGGATGGAGGCTGGCGCGACTTCTCGCCATCCGACGCCAGCCAGGTCTTTGCCAAATTCGGCCGCCGGACGCCCACGGGGGAGTTCGAGGTGGCCCTGACGGCCGCCGATAGCGACCTGATCGGCAACGGGCTGGTCCCTGCATCCATGCTTGTCGCCCGTCGGCAGGCCATCTTCACCCGGCCGGACAACACTCGGAACAGGATGGAGATGCTGGCATTTAACGGGAGTCTGTTCCTGATCGATCAGTCCCAGTTGTCGGCCTTGCTCTATCACCGGCGCAACCGCACGCGCACCCTCAACGGGGATGCCAACGACGATTTCGAGGGCAGCGCGAATGATGGCGACACGGGTGCGAACGGCGGACTCGGATTCAACGTGGATACCGCGGCGAAGAACCGGACGACCACCGACCAGACAGGGTGGGGCGGCGGGCTGCAATGGAGCACCTCTGCGGGCAATCACCAGTGGCTCGTCGGGGCTGCCTACGACGCGAGCAACAGTAGTTTCGGTCAGAGTACGCAGACCGGGATCTTCGACGCCACCCGCGGAGTGCTCGAGAGCGGCCCGGAGGTTATCGAGAATCGGCTGACGGGACGCACGCGGATGCTGGGTCTTTTCGTGTCCGACACCGTGCGCCTCGCTTCGGATACGCGTCTGAGCATTTCGGGCCGCATGAACTGGGCGCGGGTGACCCTGAGGGATGTCGGCCCGACCGCGCCAGCCATGAACGGGGACCATTTGTTCCGCGGTTTCAATCCCGCTCTCGGGGTCACGCAAGGGGCCGGCTCCGCGACCTTGTACGCCGGGCTGTCCCAGGGCAGCCGGGCGCCGACGCCCGTCGAGCTGGGGTGTGCCGATCCGGCGAACCCCTGCACCCTGCCCAATGCCATGGCGGCCGATCCGCCTCTCAAGCAGGTGGTGGCGCGAACACTGGAATTCGGCGCCAGGGGTCCAATGGGCGCCCAGGGCAGATGGAACGCGGGGTTCTTCCAAACCGACAACCGGGATGACATCCTGTTCGTCGGCACGACGACAAGCGCCGGATACTTCATGAACTATGGGAAGACCCGACGGCGCGGAATGGAGCTCGCGTTGTCTGCCGATGCGGGGCGTTGGGAATGGAAGCTTGGCTACACCTATCTCCTGGCCACCTTCCGGTCCGCTGCCTGCCTGCTGGCGCAGAACAACAGCTCGCGAGGCGGTTCGACCTTGTGCACGCCGGCCGACGGTTCCGGTACGGGCGATGACCTGATCGCCGTTGCACCGGGGAACCGGATGCCGGGCGCGCCGGTCCACAATCTCAAGTTGGGTTTGTCGTTCCGTCCGGCGTCCGGCTGGTCCTTGGGGGCCGAGGTCATCGCTCTGTCCAACCAGTACGTGCGCGGCAACGAGAACAACGCCCACCGGACCGGCACCCACAGCGATGTAAACGGTGTCGCCAGGACTTTCGCCGGGCCGGGAACGGTCGCCGGCCATGCGATTGTCAATCTCAGCGCTCGAGGCGACCTGGGGGCCGGCTGGGAAATCATGGGCCGCGTCACAAACCTGTTCGATCGCCGTTTCGCGACCGGGGGTGCGTTGGCGGAGAACCCCTTCGATTCGGCCGGGAACTTCCAGACGAATTCCGGCAACTGGAGTCGGGAAACCTTCTTCGCGCCGGGTACGCCGCGTACCCTATGGATCGGCGTCCGTTATCGGCTGGGCGCGGGGTGAGACAAAGTGGGAGGCGAACGTCGCCCTCTATTTCTCAGTCCTGTCTTAGCCCTGCCGAGGGTTCTGTCGGGTGCCCCGCGCAATGACTCAAGAGAGACGCAGCTTCCGATAGATCGTGTTGCGGCTGATACCCAACCTTCGCGAGGCTTCCGAGACGTTGCCGCCGGTTTCGGCCAGCGCCTGCTGTATGGCCGTCAACTCGAGTTCCTCGAGGCGGCGGGCGGCGAAACCCGCCGAAGCCGCGAATCCCGGCATTGCGGTGGCTGCCGCAGGTACTGGATCGGCAATCATGTCGTCGAGAAAGTCGTCCGGCAGGTGTTCCTGGCGTATTACTTGGTCGGGACCCGTCATGACGGACGCGGTTCTGAGCAAATTGGACAGTTGGCGCAGGTTGCCGGGCCAGGGATGGCTGCGGAACATGCCCACGACTTCGTCCGAGACGCGCAACTGCGGCAGGCGCAGTTCCTCCCGGATTATGCTGTTGACCACGGCCGGCAGGTCGGTGCGTTCGCGCAAGGGGGGCAGTTTCACGAGCAAGCCGTTCAATCGGTAATAGAGGTCCTCACGGAACTGCCCTTCGGCGATGCGATCCTTCAGGCGCCGGTTGGTGGCGCAGATGATCGACGCATCGAGTGGGTAGGCCTTGGTGCTGCCGAGCGGAACGACGACGCGTTCCTGCAGGACCCTCAATAGCCGGGCCTGGAGGTTGAGCGGCATGTCGCCGATCTCGTCGAGGAACAGGGTGCCGCCATTGGCCAACATGATCTTGCCGATCGCGCCCTTCTTGCGGGCGCCGGTGAAAGCGCCGTCCTCGTAACCGAAAAGTTCGGACTCGATGAGGCCGTCCGGGATGGATGCGCAATTGACCGCGACGAAAGGCCCGCTGCGGCGCGGCGAATCGGCGTGGATGGCCTGGGCCACCAGTTCCTTGCCGGTGCCGGTCTCGCCCTGGATCAGGATGGCGATATCCCGGCCGACCACTCTCTGGAGCTTGGTGATCGCCGCCTCGACCTGCGGGTCACCCGTCTTGAGGGACTCGAGGGCACCGCGCAATTCCGGTTGGGTGCCGGCCGGCCGGCGCCCGTCGGCTCCTGCCGCAAGCGCCCGCATCTTGCCCGCGGAGGCGCCGCTATCGATTCCCGAACCGCGAGCGACCGCTGTGCCGGCACCTTCGTCGATGGCCATGTGGAACATGGGTCGGCAGGTCTTGCGCAAACGGGTGCCCAGGGAAACCCGAGCGAATACGTGGGTGCCATTGAAGGCCACCAAAGGCAGGAGCGCGTCGGGCTCCCGACGTGCCTGCTCGAAGAGGGCGGATACCGGCTGGCCGAAAAGGGAAAGGAAGGTATGACAGCGCAGGCCGGGCAATCCCATGCCGAGCATGTAGAGGGCGCTCTTGTTGGCCGACAGCATGCCCCCTTCCGGGGCCACGGCGACCATCCCCTGGCAAAGCGTCCCAACCGCCTCGGGACTGCCATGGAGGCTCAGGACGATGGCGTCGGGAAAGCCAGTTTCGAAGAGGTGATTCTCGATCAGCTGGCCGGACATGTGGACCAGGGCCATGGTGTGCCGCTGGTAACTTCTCCAGTCGCCGGAGACGTCGAGACATCCGACCAGCTTGCCGAGGTGGTCTGCAATCGGGACGGCGGAACAAGTGAGAATGTGGTTGGCGGTGAGGAAGTGCTCTGGACCGTGAATGGTGACCGGGGCTTCCTCGGCAAGTGCCGTGCCAACGGCATTGGTGCCCTTGCTGGCTTCTGACCAGACGACCCCGGGCCTCAAGGCGACCTTCTCGGCTCGCTGGAGAAAATCATCGTCGCCGAGGGAATGCAGGATCAGGCCTTTCGTGTCCGTCAACGCGACCATGCTTTCGGTATTGACGATCTTTTCACGCAGGGCTTCCATGACCGGACGCGCGTGCTGGATCAGGCGACGGTTGGCATCCCGTTCGTTGTCGAGGATGTCGTAGGGGAGGGGGTCGTAGTTTGGCCGTGCGTCCTCGCCGAGGCCAAAGGCACGGCATCGCTCCCAGGACGAAACCACCAGGGTGTCAACGATTCCGGCGGGGGCGGTGCCGTCTTCGCGCATGGCGCGATGGGCCGATAAGGTACTCGTGATCGTCTCGCGATCGAGATTTCTCATGGTCTTCTCCTCCTGCGGGGACTCCTGGCTCGAATGGCCAACGGCGGTTCGGTGCCGCCGCCTGGAGTTCAATGCGGAAGCTCTAGTCTAGTGATTGTGGCGAATTGACGCAATTGAAAACGTCAGGCGTCCGATATCGTGACAGGAAGGTGGGTGAACATGGATTCTCGAGATCTAAAATATGGGCACATGGATTGCTTCCTTGGTCCGTCGGCCCTGGCCTTGCCGGGGCGCAATAGCCCCATGCCGGTCTTGGGCCCGACGTAACCCGTCGGCGCATGCAGGGCGCTTTCGACTGGGAACATCGAAGGCAGCGAAGAAAACGAGGAGGAGTTGCGCAGTGAAGAACCTGTTATTGCTTTGGTTGGCCCTGTTTGCCACGGTTGCGCCGGCGCGGGATCTTGCCGACGTTCGGACCAGCGGGATCCTGAAGGTGGCTGTGTACAAGGATTTCGCTCCATTCAACGAGAACGGGCGCGGAATCGAGGTCGAGTTGGCGGCGCGTCTGGCGGAAAAGATCGGGGTCAGGCTGTCCTTGCTTCCGTTCGACGCCGGCGAAGACATGAACGACGACCTGCGCAACATGGTCTGGAAGGGCCATTACCTGGGTTACGGGCCGGCTGACGTGATGTTGCATGTGCCGGTGGAAAAGGTGTTCATGGAGCGAAACAAGCAGGTGGCCATTTTCGGTCCCTATTTCCGCGAGACCCTGCAGGTCGCCTGGGACCACGCAAAGATCGACTCCTGCGAAACCCTGGCGCCGCTGGCCGAACACAAGGTGGGTGCCGAAGATGCCTCGATCGCCTCCATTGCCCTGATGGGCGCGGACAATGGTCGGCTGAGGAACAGCGTGAGGCACTTTCATGCCATTGCCGATGCGGTGAGGGAGATGCGTGCCGGCCGGTTGGGCGCTGTGGTGGCAATGCGCAGCCAACTCGAAGGTGCGATGGCCGGCGATTGGAAGAATTTCCGCATGGGCAATCCACCTCTGCCCGGACTGCCGCAGGCCGGGTGGGTCGTGGGCATGGCCGTGAAGGTGGAATTCACTGATCTGGCAAGGGCGCTCCAGCAGGCCCTCAACGAACTGGAGGCCGATGGCAGCCTGGACCGGATATTCGAGACCCATCATGTCAAGCGACTGAGGCCCCTGTGATGGGTGTCGAGTCCAAGCGGAAGGTGCGGGCGGCTGCCCTCGTCTTTTCTCTGGCTACCGCCGGCGCGGCGGCGGAGCCGTTTGCGTACGTGCCCAACGAGGGAAGCGGGACGATTTCGGTGATCGATGTCGCTGGCGACGAGCTCGTCGCGACCATTCAAGTCGGCGGCAAGCCGAGAGGAATCGCTGCGACACCGGACGGGAAGGCTCTGTTCGTGAGCGAACAGAAGGGAAACCGCGTGGTGATCGTAGACATTGCGTCCAGAAAGACGGTTGGACAGGTGGATCTGGGGGAGTCGCCGGAGGGCTTGGGCATGGGGCCGGACGGGCGTTGGGTCGTTGCCGCCGTGGAGGTTTCCAATGCCGTTCAATTCGTCGACGCCATCGCCGGCAAGCCGGCCTTTTCCGTCCCCACCAAGGGAAGGAATCCAGAACATGCCGTCTTCAGTCCTGACGGCCGTTGGTTGTACGTGAGTGCCGAGGAGGCCGACACGTTAGACGTGGTGGACGTGGCCGCCCGTTCCCAGGTGGCTTCGGTGAAGGTCGGCGAGCGGCCGCGGGGTATCGCCTTCACGCCGGACGGGCGCAAGGCCTACGTGGCGTGCGAACTGTCGGACCAGGTGCACGTTGTCGATGTCCAGAACCGTTCCGTGAAGTCAGTGATCAAGGCCGGAAAGCGAGCCAACGGATTGGCCATGACGCCCGACGGAGGGCGGCTCTTCGTCTCCAACGGCGGAGATGCCTCCGTCATGGTCGTCGATACGTCGAGGGATGAGGTCGTGGCGATCATCCCGGTCGGTCAGCGTCCGTGGAACATGGCCGTGACGCCCGATGGAGAAAAGCTCTACGTGGCCAACGGGCGCTCGAACAGCGTTACCGTCGTGGATGCCCGCCGACTGGTCAGCCTCAAGGAGATCAAGGTCGGCAATCTGCCTTGGGGTGTTGCAATCCGCTGACGCGCTATTACGATGCACCTGTGTCAAAATGGCACGGGTTGTCCGGTACTCCGACAGTCCGTTGCGCAGCAAGAAGAGATATTTTCCTTGGCGCGCGAATTGCTTGAAAGTTCTAGTGTTAGCGCCCGTTTGCTGCGTGCTCTGCGGGTGGGAACATGGGTAATTGACATGGGTGCAATTTGAAGTTGCACTCCAAACAATAATGGAGGCTGGGGCTATGCAAAAGTCGTTGCATATTGACGCCAACAAGTGCACGGGATGTCTTCAGTGCGAAATGGCGTGCTCGTACGAGAACTACGGGGTGTTCAACATCTCGAAATCCCGCATCAAGGTATTCAGTTTCGAGCACGAGGGCAGGAAGGTCCCCTACACGTGCACCCAGTGCGCCGATGCTTGGTGCCTGCACGCCTGTCCGGTCGAAGCGATCAAGGTCGATGCGGCCACCGGCGCAAAGGTCGTTTTCGCCGACACCTGTGTCGGGTGCAAGGTGTGCACCATCGCCTGTCCGTTCGGCACCGTAAATTACGTGCACGACACCGGCAAGGTGCAAAAGTGCGACCTGTGCGGCGGCGATCCGGCCTGCGCCACGGCCTGCCCGACGGGCGCAATCACCTATGTGGATGCGGACTGGACCGGCCTCGACAAGATGCGCCAGTGGGCCGCCAAGACGGATACCCAAGCCGGTGCCGGCGCCTGATAAGGAGGATAGAAAATGGGATGGGCAAGAAAAATCCTGCGCGTTGACCTGAGCAACGGCACCTGCAAGTCCGAGCCCCTCAACATGGAGTGGGCGCAACAATACCTCGGCCAGCGCGGCCTAGCGACCAAGTATTTCGTTTCCGAGGTCGACGCCAAGGTGGATCCCCTTTCGCCGGCCAACAAGATGATCATGGCGACGGGTCCCCTGACCGGGACGGCGGCCTCCACTGGCGGTCGTTACTCGGTGATCACCAAGGGCCCCTTGACCGGCGCCATTGCCTGCTCCAACTCCGGCGGTCATTTCGGTGCCGAGATGAAGATGGCCGGTTGGGATATGGTGATCTTCGAAGGCAAGTCGCCGAAACCCGTGTATCTCTGGATCGAGAATGACAAGGCCGAGTTGCGGGACGCCGCAGGTCTGTGGGGCAAGACCTGCTGGGACACCGAAGAGATCATCAAGAGGAGCCACCACGATCCCCAGATCCGTGTCGCCTCCATCGGCCGGGCTGGCGAGAATCAGGTTCTGTATTCCTGCGTGGTCAACGACCTGCACCGGGCGGCCGGCCGTTCCGGCGTCGGAGCCGTCATGGGTTCCAAGAATCTCAAGGCTGTCGCCATCCGCGGCACCGTGGGGGTTTCCGGCATCAAGGATTTCAAGGCGTTCATGCAGGCGACCGCGGCCGCCAAGAAGGTGCTTGCCGATAACGCTGTCACCGGCCAGGGCCTCCCGAAGTTCGGTACCCAGGTCCTGATGAACGTCATCAACGAAATCGGTGCCCTGCCGACCCACAATGCCCGGGACGTGCAGTTCGAGGGCGCCCGCAAGATTTCCGGCGAGGCCATGCACGAGAAGCGTCTTTCCGATGGCAAGGCCAATCTGGTCACCAACGCCGCCTGTTTCGGGTGCACGATCGCCTGCGGTCGGATTTCGCAGGTGGACAAGAACCACTGGAGCGTCGTCAACAATCCGAAGTACTGGGGCGCCTCCGGTGGCCTCGAGTACGAAGCGGCCTGGTCGCTGGGCGCCGCCAACGGCGTCGATGACCTCGATGCCCTGACCGTCGCCAACATGATCTGCAACGAGGATGGCATGGATCCCATCTCCTTCGGCGCTACCGTCGGGGCGGTGATGGAACTCTATACGATGGGAGTCCTGACCAAGGAGCAGATCGGAGTCGATTCTCCCTTCGGTTCCGCGCAGGCGCTGATCGACTTTGCCCACATGACGGCCGAGGGCCAGGGTTTCGGCAAGGAGATCGGCATCGGCTCGGCGCGTCTGACGGCCAAGTACGGGCATCCGGAACTGTCCATGTCGGTGAAGGGCCAGGAATTTCCGGCCTATGATCCGCGTGGCATCCAGGGCATGGGCCTCACCTACGCCACCTCCAACCGCGGTGCTTGCCATCTGCGTTCCTACACGGTCGCTTCCGAGGTTCTCGGTATCCCCGTCAAGACGGATCCCCTCGTCACCGAAGGCAAGCCGGACCTGGTGAAGGCCTTCCAGGACGCGACCGCCGCTTTCGATTCCTCCGGTACCTGCGTATTCACGACTTTCGCCTGGACCCTGGCCGATCTGGCGCCGCAGGTGGATGCGGCCTGCGAGGGTGGTTGGAGCATGGAGCGCCTGGGAGAACTCGGTGAGCGGATCTGGAACCTCGAACGCCAGTTCAACCTCGCCGCGGGCTTCACCGCCAAGGACGACGATCTGCCGGTGCGCCTGAAGACCGAACCGGCCAAGACCGGCCCGGCCAAGGGGCTCGTCAGCGGCATCGACAAGATGATGCCCGAGTACTACAAGGTGCGCGGCTGGAACACGGCTGGCGAACCCGAGAAGGAGACCCTGGCTCGCCTGGGGCTCTGATTTCCGCTGCCGACGCCAAGGCTGCCTGACGGTTGCCTTGGCGTTTTCTTTTTCGAGGACGAACTCATGAAGCATGTCATCATCGGCAATGGACCGGCCGGCGTCGTCGCTGCCGAGGCCTTGCGCCGCAATGATCCCCAGGCGGACGTTACCCTGATCGGCGACGAACCCGAGGCACCTTATTCGCGCATGGCGATCCCGTATTTCCTGACCGGCAGCATTCCCGACCAGGGCACCCACCTGCGCAAGGCCGGAGACCACTACGAACGTCATGGAATCCACCTGCGCCAGGGCCGGGTGATCCGCGTTGAGCCGGAGAGCCAGACCGTGATTCTGGATGACGACAGCGAGCTCGGCTACGACCGGCTGCTGGTGGCGAGCGGTTGCTATCCCGTGCGCCCGCCAATTTCCGGCATCGACCTTCCTGGCGTCCATACTTGCTGGACCTTGGCCGATGCCAGGGCCATTGCCGCCAAAGCAGCGCCCGGCAGCCGTGTATTGCAGATCGGTGCCGGGTTCATCGGTTGCATCATCATGGAGGCCCTCGTAGCCCGGGGCGTGAAGCTGTCCATCGTCGAGACCGGCGACCGGATGGTGCCGCGGATGATGACGATCAAGGCAGGGCGGATGATCGGCCGTTGGATCGAGGAGAAAGGCGTTTCCGTGAATACGGGTACGTCGGTAACGCAGATCGCCGCCGACGGAGATGCCCTGGTGGCAACCCTGAGCAATGGGAAGACCATGGCGGCAGACGTGATTATCTGCGCCGCGGGTGTCCGTCCCAACGTCGGATTCCTGGCCGGGAGCGGCATCGCCGTCGGTCATGGCGTCCACGTGGATGAATCCATGCGGACCGGGGTGAAGAATATCTTCGCCGCCGGCGACGTCACCGAGGCATCCGGATTCCACACGGGGGAACGGGAACTCAATGCCATCCAACCCGCGGCAGCGGACCAGGCTCGGGTCGCCGCGATCAACATGACGGGGGGAGAGGCGCGCTTCCATGGTGCCTTGGCGATCAACGTCCTCGATACGCTGGGGTTGATTTCCACCTCGTTCGGCCAGTGGTGGGGGGCCGAGGGTGGTGAAGGGGTCGAACAGGTGGACGACGAGGGCTTCCGCTATCTGTCGTTGCAATTCAAGGACGACGTCATGATCGGGGCGACGTGCATCGGCTGGACAGACCACGTCGGGTCCCTGCGGGGCCTCGTCCAGGGCCGCATGCGGCTGGGTCCGTGGAAGGACAAGCTGCTCAAGGATCCGACCCAGTTCATGACGGCTTACCTGTCGCAGACCCACAAGGTCGCGTGACAGGCATCGAGAGGCGGGCAGTGTAAGGGGAGGGCATATGAGGCATCTGATCATCGGAGCCGGCGCGGCCGGCATCACGGCGGCCGAGGAATTGCGACGACTGGATCCGACGGCATCCGTTACCGTGCTGGACGGTGAGGGTGAAGGGCCGTATTCGCGGATGGCCATCCCCTATCTCCTGTCCCGGGAGATTGGGGAAGACGGAACTCGGATGCGTCACGATCCCGCACACTACCGGGCACAGCGTATCGACATCGAGAAGGGCAAGGCGGTCCGGCTTGATGCGACCTCACGGACCATCAAGCTGGACGATGGTCGATCGTTGCCCTACGATCGCCTTCTGATCGCGACCGGTTCGGTGCCGACCCGCGAAAGGATCGATGGCATCGATCTGGCTGGTGTGCATACCTGCTGGACCCTGGCCGATGCCAGGCGCCTTATCGCCGCCATGAAACCCGGCACGCGGGTGGTGCAGATGGGAGCCGGTTTCGTGGGTTGCATCATCATCAAGGGCCTCGTTGCACGAGGGGCCGATCTGACCATCCTCATCCGGAGCGGGCGTATGGTTTCGCGGATGATGCCCCCCAAGGCGAGCGACATGATGGCGCGCTGGTGCGAAAACCACGGAGTCCGGGTCATGGGGAAAACCCAGGCTGCCCGCATAGACAAGGACGGGGACTCTCTCAAGGTGACGCTGACCACGGGTGAGGTACTGTCCGCGGATATCTACCTGAGCGTGGTCGGGGTCAGGCCAGGTATCGATTTCCTGGCCGGCAGCGGCATCGCCATCGAAAATGGCATCATCGTGGATGAGCACATGGCGACCAACCTGGCCGGTGTGTTTGCGGCAGGCGATGTTGCGGAGGCGCGCGACCGGGTATCCGGGAAGCCCCTGGTCAATGCCATTCAACCCAATGCGGTGGAGCAGGCGCGCATCGCCGCAGCCAACATGGCAGGCGGTCGAACCCCGTTCCCCGGTACTCTGGCCATGAACGTGCTCGACACGCACGGTTTGATCTCCGGATCATTCGGTCAGTGGTGGGGAGTCGAGGGCGGTGAGGGTGTTGAGTTCGCCGACGACGCGGCCTTCCGGTATTTGTCGCTCCAGTTTGACGGCGACGTGCTGATCGGAGCCAGTTGCATCGGTTTCACCGACAACCTCGGAGCCCTTCACGGCCTGATCCAGAGTCGCACTGCGCTGGGGGAATGGAAGCCGCGTTTGATGCTGGACCCTAGCCTGTTCATGGATGCCTACCTGGCTACGATGCGCCATGAACACGGCTTCCGGGGCATGGAGGCTATGCCGATCCGATGAAGGTGACATTGAAGCTCTTCGCTACCTTGTCGGATTACCTTCCTCCGGAGGCCAAACGGACCAACAGTCTCGAGTTGGTCGTGGACGACGGGGCGACCCCCCAGCACCTCATCGACCGGTTCCGTCTGCCGCCGAAGATGTGCCACCTAGTGCTTGTCGATGGTCATTTCGTGCCGCCTGGAGCGCGCGCAACAAGGGTCCTGGCGGAAGGGGAGACCCTGGCCATCTGGCCTCCGGTTGCCGGCGGCTAGTGATATTTCCACGGCAATTCGAAGGGGCGCTGGTCCGCGCCGATTTTGCCCGACTGCTCCCTGATGTTTCCAAAGGTGAGGTGACCGAGGACGAAGAGGGATTCACGGGTCGTTGGGGCAGCGGCTCTTGGCGTATCGGGCTGAACGCTCTTCCGGACAGGGTGATCGGGATCGTTCGCCTGCCCAGGCTGGGGGTCCGCATTGCGTTCCATGGATGCACCCCCTCCGAGGAGGCCGCATTCATGGACCGCTTTGCCCTCCGCTTCCAACGGGGCGGGGGATAGTCTGCTACACTGCCGCGTGGCGGGTCTCCCCGCATTGCGGCGTGGTGAACCTGGTCAGGTCCGGAAGGAAGCAGCCACAACTACTTACCGCAAGTGCCGGGGGTCAGGCTCGCCACCCTCTCCCTTCTTTGCTTCTTCGGTCGGTCAGTTCGCGCGGCTGTTGTTGTGATCGCGCGGAATCCGCTGTTGTCCTTTTTTGACGGTCACGTCGGGGAGCCGTTGGCGGCCCCTTTGCTAGAATCGTCCCATGAGCTATCAGGCCCTCGCCCGCAAGTGGCGCCCCAAGTCCTTTTCCACTCTCGTGGGGCAGGACCATGTGGTCAAGGCCTTGACCCATGCCCTTGCCGAAAACCGGCTGCACCACGCATACCTGTTCACTGGCACCCGTGGCGTCGGCAAGACCACCCTGGCGAGAATCATGGCCAAGGCGCTGAACTGCGACCGGGGGGTGTCTCCGGAACCTTGCGGCGTCTGCTCGTCCTGCCTGGAGATCGACGGCGGACGCTTCGTCGATTACATCGAACTCGATGCCGCATCGAACCGCGGCGTTGACGACATGACCCAGTTATTGGAGCGGGCCGCCTACGCGCCCACCCGGGGACGTTACAAGGTCTACGTGATCGACGAAGTCCATCAACTTTCGGGCCATGCCTTCAATGCCATGCTGAAGACCCTGGAGGAGCCGCCCGAGCATGTCAAGTTCATCCTTGCGACGACGGATCCTCAGAAGATTCCGGTGACGGTATTGTCCCGCTGCCTGCAATTCAATCTCAAACAAATGCCGCAAGCCGCGATCGTGGGGCACCTGAGTGCCGTGCTCGCGCAGGAGGGTGTGCCGTTCGAGGCCGGGGCCCTGCGTCAGCTTGCCAAAGGGGCGGCCGGCAGCATGCGCGACGCCCTGTCCCTGCTGGACCAGGCGATTGCCCATGGGGCGGGCAAGGTGGAAGAAGACGGGGTTCGCGACATGCTCGGCACCGTGGGGGACGAATTCCTCTTTGCGCTGCTCGACGGTTTGGCGGGTGCGGACGTCACGGCGATGCTCTCCGTCGCAGACCAAATGAACGGGCGCAGCATGTCGTTCGAATCGGCCTTGCAGGAATTGGCGACGCTGTTTCATCGTGTCGCCCTAGCGCAGATGGCGCCGGGTGCCTTGTCGGATGATGGGGAACGAAGCCGACTACAGCGCTACGCTGGCGCCTTGGATCCGGAATTCGTGCAGCTCTGCTATCAGATCGCGATTCATGGTCGGGACGACCTTCCCCTTGCGCCGGACGAGTACGCTGGGTTCGTGATGACCCTGTTGCGCCTTCATGCCTTCCGGCCGGAAACACCCCACGCGTTAGGGACCGGCACATCGGAGCCAGTTGTTCGCTCCCTGCCCGTCCCGCCATCGAGGACGGCGGCGTCCAAGTCTGCACAGCCGGACTCCACACCCGCGGGCGGTAAGCGGCTGGAGGCGACATCCGTCCTGGTTCCTGCGGCAGCCGACGCCGGAACATCAGGATCGGATTGGCACGGCCTGGTCGCCCGGATGAACCTGAGCGGCATGGCTCGTCAATTGGCGAACCATTGCGACCTGGCCGGTCTTGACGAGGAACAGGCCATCCTCCACCTGCCGCCGGCCCACAAGCACCTGGCCGCCAAGGGCATCCTGGAGAAGCTTCAGGCGGAACTTCGCATCGTCCTCGACAAGCCGGTGCGGATCAGCCTGGTGTTGGCCGAACCGGGCGTGGAAACGCCTGCCGAAAGGTCTCGTACCATGCAGCGCGAGCGGCAGGAGAAGGCGGTGGCCTCCATCGAGCAGGACGCCTTCGTCCGCGAGGCCATCGATCTCTTCGACGCAAGCATCGACGAATCGACAATCAAGCCCATTTGAATATAAGGAGCTTCCGATGATGAAGGGTGGCATAGGGAACCTGATGAAGCAGGCCCAGCAAATGCAGCAAAACATGATGAAGGCCCAGGAAGAACTGGCCAATCTCGAAGTGGAAGGCCAATCCGGTGCCGGTGCGGTGAAAGTCGTCATGACCTGCAAGCACGATGTGCGGCGGGTGACGATCGATCCTTCGGTCATGGATGACAAGGAGATGCTGGAAGATCTTGTCGCCGCTGCGTTGAACGATGCGAATCGGCGCGCCGAAGCCACGGTGCAGGAGAAGATGGGCGCCTTTACGGCTGGACTGCAATTGCCGCCGGGAATGAAACTGCCCTTCTGACCCGTTCCGATGTCGCACCCCACCTGCCTCGACGAATTGATCGAGGCATTGCGTTGTTTGCCGGGCGTTGGCCCAAAGTCCGCGCAACGCATGGCCTACCATCTTCTGCAGCGGGATCCCCGTGGGGCCGAACGGCTGGCGCGGGCAATAGGTCAGGCACTGGCGACCCTGCGCCATTGCAGTCGGTGCAACACCTTTACCGAAGACGATGTTTGCGAACGCTGCGCCTCGGCCAAGCGTGACCCGAGCGTCCTTTGCATCGTCGAGATGCCGGTGGATCTGAATGCGATGGAGCAGACCCATGCCTATGGCGGCCTGTACTACGTTCTCATGGGCCGTCTTTCGCCCTTGGATGGAATCGGGCCCAGGGAGTTGAATTTCGACCGCCTGCTGGCCAGGGTGGGGGACGGAGTCGTCGAGGAAGTCATCATCGCGACCAATTTCACGAATGAGGGTGAGGCGACGGCCCACTACCTGTCTGAGTTGTTCCATGCCCGGGGTTTGAAGGTGAGTCGTATCGCCCGGGGAATCCCTGTCGGCGGGGAACTGGAGTTTTCCGACTCGGGTACCGTGGCGCAGGCTCTCATCGAACGGCGTGACTACTGATCATCCCGCGTCGGGCCCCTTGCAGGGAGTACGCGTGGTCGAACTGGGCACGCTGATTGCGGGCCCCTTCTGCACACGGATCCTGGCCGAGTTCGGTGCCGATGTGGTCAAGATAGAGGCTCCCGGAGAGGGGGATCCTCTTCGCGGTTGGCGAAAGCTCTACCGGGGGACGTCGCTTTGGTGGTACCTCCAGGCGCGCAACAAGAAGTCGGTGACCGTGAACCTGAAACATCCGCAGGGTGTCGAGGTTGTTCGCAAGCTCATCGGGAAGGCAGATATCGTCGTCGAGAATTTTCGTCCCGGTGTCCTCGAGAAACTCGGGCTCGGTTGGGATACCTTGTCCGCGATCAATCCAGGATTGGTCATGGTTCGCCTTTCTGGGTTCGGTCAAACCGGCCCTATGGCATCCCGGCCGGGTTTCGGGGCGATAGGGGAATCCATGGGTGGCCTGCGCTACGTGACGGGATTTCCGGACCGGCCCCCGGTTAAGACGGGAGTCTCGATCGGCGACTCGATCGCGGCGCTTTGGGGTGCCATCGGCGCCCTCATGGCGCTGCGCCACCGGGAAATATGCGGCGGAAAGGGGCAGGTGGTAGACGTGGCCCTCTACGAGGCGGTGTTCGCCATGATGGAGAGCCTCGTACCCGAGTTCGATCTCGGTGGGTACGTTCGCGAACGTACTGGTAACGTGATGCCAGGCATTACGCCTTCGAATACCCACACCAGTGCCGACGGCCGGCACATCCTCATTGGAGGCAACGGCGACGCCATCTTTAAGCGGCTCATGCTGGCCGTCGGGCGTCCCGATCTCGCGCACGACCTTGAATTTGCGACAAACGCAGGACGAGACATGCGGTCAGCCGAGATATATGCCGTCCTGGACAAATGGGTGGGCGGACATTCTGCTGAAACGGTGATCAGGATTCTTTCCGACGCCGAAGTGCCGGTCAGTCCGGTGTTCTCGGTCGCCGACATGGTCCAGAATCCCCATTTCCTGGCAAGGAGCATGATCGAAATCCTCCGACTTCCGGATGGAACGGAAGTCAAGGTCCCGGGTATTGTTCCAAAGCTCTCCGAGACTCCCGGCGGCGTTCGCTGGGCCGGACCGGCGTTAGGGGAGCATACCGACGAGGTACTCCGCGGACTCGGTTATAGGGACGAGGAACTCGCCGAAATGCACCGAATCGGTGCGATTTGAGGGTGTGGCGGGCGAAGGAAGTCCATAAGTCGCGGCTAATCCGGGCTTTAATCCGTCCATCGACTCCGGTATAATCGCACGGTTTTAGGCTTCGGCATCTACTTAGGGACTACCAAACATGAGTTGCGACGAAAAAGTGGATTGCGGCCGGCGCCGCCTCATCGTCGCCACGGCTGCCGCAGGCGGCGTGGCGGGGGTGGCGGTGGCGGTGCCCTTCCTCGCCAGTCTGGCCCCGTCCGAACGGGCCAAGTCCGCCGGCGCGCCGGTAGAAGTGGACATCAGCAAACTGGCTCCGGGCCAGATGATGACCGTCGAGTGGCGCGGCAAGCCGGTATGGATCATCCACCGGACCAAGGAAATGCTCGACGCTCTTCGCAAGACCGACGACAAGGTCGCCGATCCGAAGTCGGATCGGCCGATGCAGCCCGATTACGCGAAGAACGAGAACCGCTCGATAAAGCCGGAAATCATGGTCGCCATCGGGATTTGCACCCACCTTGGCTGCTCCCCGACCGACAAGTTCAAGACCGGTTCCGAGTCCGGAATCGATCCTGAATGGACCGGGGGATTCCTCTGCCCCTGCCATGGCTCCACGTTCGACCTGGCGGGTCGTGTATACAAGAGCAAGCCTGCGCCCGACAACCTCGAAGTCCCGCCGCACGCGTATCTCTCCGAAGCCAAGTTGATCATTGGCGAAGACAAGAAGGGGGCCTAAGGGATGGGTGCGAGCAATTTCGAAAAATTCAAGTCGGACGGTACCGTGGCCGGCAATCTGCTGGAGTGGGTAGACGCCCGTTTCCCGCTGACGGCCAGTTGGAAGGCCCATCTGTCCGAGTATTACGCGCCGAAGAATTTCAACTTCTGGTATTTCTTCGGTTCCCTGGCGCTGCTTGTCCTGGTGCTGCAGATCGTCACCGGCATTTTCCTGGTCATGCATTTCAAGCCTGATGCGTCGCTGAATTCCGCCGGTGTTCCCGTGGCCTTTGCAAGCGTCGAGTACATCATGCGCGACGTGCCCTGGGGCTGGCTCATCCGCTACATGCATTCGACCGGCGCCTCTGCCTTCTTCATCGTCGTTTACTTGCACATGTTCCGCGGCATGCTCTATGGCTCCTACCGCAAGCCGCGGGAACTGATCTGGATCTTCGGCGTATTGATTTACTTGGCCCTGATGGCGGAAGCTTTCATGGGTTATCTGCTACCTTGGGGGCAAATGTCCTATTGGGGCGCGCAGGTGATCCTGAGCCTGTTCTCGGCCATCCCGCTGGTCGGCAACGATCTGGCGATCTGGATTCGCGGCGACTACGTCATTGGCGACGCCACGCTCAACAGAATGTTCTCCTTTCATGTCATCGCGGTGCCCTTGGTCCTGCTCGGCTTGGTAGCGGCCCACATCCTCGCCCTGCACGAGGTGGGTTCGAACAACCCGGACGGCGTGGAGATCAAGAAGAAAAAGGACGAGCGCGGCATCCCGCTTGACGGCATACCCTTCCACCCGTACTACACCGTGAAGGATATCGTCGGCGTCGTCGTCTTCCTGATGGCGTTCTCGGTCATCGTGTTCTTCATGCCCGAGTTCGGCGGCTACTTTCTGGAGTACAACAATTTCATTCCGGCCGACCCCCTGAAGACGCCGCCGCACATCGCCCCCGTTTGGTATTTCACGCCCTTCTACTCGATCCTGCGGGCCAACACGGTGAACTTCTTCTGGATCGACGCGAAGCTCTGGGGCGTGATCTTCATGGGGCTTGGAGTCATGGTGTTCTTCCTTTTGCCTTGGCTGGATCGGAGTCCAGTGAAGTCCATCCGCTACCGTGGCCCGCTCTTCAAGGGAGCGTTGGTGGCATTCGTGATTTCCTTCTTCATCCTTGGCTATCTGGGCATTCTTCCCCCGACCCCTGGCCGGACGATTGTTTCGCAAATCTGCACCATCGTCTATTTCGCCTTCTTCCTGTTGATGCCGATCTACACCGCGCTCGACAAGTGCAAGCCTGAACCGGAAAGGGTGACCGAAAAATGAAAAAGCTTCTTCTCACCCTTCTGTTCGCGCCTATGCTCGCTTTCGCCAGCGGGCCGGAACTGCATCTTGACAAGGCTCCCGACAAGTCCCGGGATTTCGCAGCCCTCCAGAACGGCGCCAAGGTGTTCATCAATTACTGTCTAAACTGCCACGGCGCGTCGTACATGCGGTACAACCGATTGGGCGACATTGGTCTTTCGGACCAGCAGATCAAGGACAACTTGCTGTTCACGGCCGAAAAGGTCGGCGAGCCCATGAAGATCGCCATGCAACGTGAGGACGCCAAGGTATGGTTTGGGGCCGCACCGCCAGATCTGACCGTGATCGCCCGCGCCAGAGCATCCGAGTTCGGGTCCGGTGCCGACTGGCTGTACACCTACCTGCGGACCTTCTATCGCGACGATTCCCGTCCAAGCGGATGGAACAACGTCGTTTTCGAGAACGTCGGTATGCCCCACATCCTTTGGGAATTGCAGGGCGAGCAGGTGATGGGGCCGGACCACAAGCTGCAATTGGCAAAACCGGGTCGCATGAAGGCCGAGGAATACGACAACATGGTTGCCGACCTGGTCGCCTACCTGCAGTTCATGGCTGAGCCGAAGGCCGAGTTCCGGAAGCAACTTGGTGTCGTCGTGCTCATCGCGCTGGCTCTAATCTTCGTCTTTGCCTACGCGCTGAAGCGCGAATTCTGGAAAGACGTCCACTAACCTCGAACGGAAACAATGCTACATATGGGGCATCGTGAAGTGGGTGCGCCGTCCATCCGGCGGGTGGTGCGGGATGCCGATTATTCCTGGGGTACGAGTACCATGATGAATCTGTACTCGGGCACTACCTGCCCGTTCAGCCATCGCTGCCGCATCGTCCTGTACGAGAAGCAGATGGACTTCCAGGTGATCGACGTCGACCTTTTCAACAAGCCGGAGGATATCGCCGTCATCAATCCTTACAACCGGGTTCCGGTCCTTGTCGATCGGGATCTCGTGCTGTACGAGGCGAATATCATCAACGAGTACATCGACGAACGGTTTCCGCATCCGCAATTGATGCCGCCTGACCCGCAGATGCGGGCTAGGGCGCGACAGTTGCTCTATACGATGGAACACGAACTGTTCAGCCATATTGATCCGCTCGAAAAGAATGCCAAGTCGGCGGACAAGTCCCGGTCGCACATCCGGGATCGGTTGTCGGAACTGGCGCCGATGTTTGCCAAGCAGAAGTACATGCTGGGCGAGGACTTTTCGATGATCGACGTGGCGATTGCGCCATTGCTGTGGAGGCTCGAGCACTACGGCATCGAGCTTCCGAAAGCTGCCGCCCCGCTGATGAAGTATGCCGAAAGAATCTTCAGTCGGCAGGGCTTCATCGATGCCTTGACGCCATCCGAAAAGGTCATGCGGCGCTGATCGGTTTCCGCTCTCGCGGGCGGGACCGGTGCGCTATTGCGATGACGTCCACCAAGCCATACCTGATCCGTGCCATCTGGGAGTGGTGTGGAGATCAGGGGTTCACGCCTTATGTCGCGGTGGAAGTGGACGGCCGCACGCAGGTTCCAATGGAGTTCGTCCGCGACGGACAGATCGTCCTGAATCTGGGCGCCGAAGCAACCCACATGCTGGAACTGGGCAACTTGGAGATCTCCTTCCAGGCCCGGTTCAACGGCGCTCCGTTCCCGGTGCGGATTCCGGTGGATAGGGTGGCGGCGATCTATGCGCGGGAAAATGGCCAAGGGATGGGGTTCGAAGTGGGGGACCAACCCGCCGAGGAGGGCCTGGTTCCGACGTCTGAAGGCGATTCCATAACGGCCGATGATGGAGGTCCCAGGGGAAAACCCGGGGGACGGCCTCGACTGACCCGCATCAAATAGGCCACGGTTGTCCACCGATGCGACGGCTGCGTCGTGGCCGGATATAATTTGCGGAGAACTTGACCGGCGTGTCGGGGAAAGCGGGTGTTTTCTTGGTTGGAGCCCGTACCTCGCAGCCGTTTCACGCCGCGCGAAGGTGGCGGAATTGGTAGACGCACTGGATTTAGGTTCCAGCGCCGCAAGGCGTAGGAGTTCGAGTCTCCTCCTTCGCACCACACTGTCCCCGCGTAATTCCATTTCACTGCCGCAATCGAGGATTTTTCATGCAGAACTCTGAACCCGCGAACAACCCTTCCTCCCCGATCCCGAGTGCCCTGGAGCGGCGCATCGACATGTCCGTTGCCACTGCCGACATCGATAAGGAAGTGGATCACCGCCTGAAGCATTTGGCCAAGACGGTGAAAATGGCTGGGTTTCGCCCCGGCAAGGTGCCCTTGAAACTGGTCGCGCAGCATTACGGCGCCCAGGCCCATTCCGAAGCGATCGGGGCGGCGGTGGAGAAGGCCTTTGGCGAGAAGGTTCGCGAGCAGAACCTACGCGTCGCAGGCCAGCCGCGAATTGAACCGAAGCAGGGTGGAGATGGCGGGACTTTCGAGTTCAGCGCCGTATTCGAGGTATACCCTGACATCGCTTTGGGAGACGTTTGCGGCAAGACCATCGAGAGGGCCACGCTGACGGTCGGCGATGCCGAAGTGGACCAGACCATCGAAGTCCTGCGCAAACAAAGAACCGTCTTCGTTGCCGTCGAGCGTGGGGCCGAAAGCGGTGATCGAATCGTGGTCGATTTCATAGGCAGAAAGAACGGCGAGGAGTTCGAGGGCGGGCAGGCGACCGACTATCCGGTGGTGCTTGGGTCCGGGATGATGCTGCCAGATTTCGAGACGGCGCTGATCGGCGCCGCTTCCGGTTCCACGAAGGATTTCGATGTTGCTTTCCCGCAGGATTACCACGCGCAGGATCTGGCCGGCCAGATGGTTCAATTCAAGGCCACGGTGAAAAAGGTCGAGGCGCCGAAGCTGCCGGAATTGGACGCCGAATTTGCCAAGGCCCTAGGCATTTCGGACGGTGATCTCACCAAGATGCGTTCCGAAGTGAAGAGCAACCTGGAGCGGGAAGTTCGCAAGCGCCTCCAGGCGCGAATCAAGAATCAGGTGATGGAACTCCTTCTCGAAGTCAATCCGATCGACGTGCCGAGAGCGCTGGTGGAACTGGAATCGCAGCAGATGGCCTCTGCCGCCCTTAGGGACCTGGAGGCGCGGGGGATGCTGTCCAAGAACGTGCCGGTCGAACCATCCTGGTTCACCGAGCAGGCCACCCGTAGGGTGAAGCTCGGCTTGATTCTTGCTGAGTTGGTTCGCGAGAAGGCCTTGCAAGCCAAGCCAGATCAGGTGCGGACGATCATTGACGAGTTCGCGGAAACGTTCGAGGACCCGAAGGAGGTAGTGCGTTGGTACTACTCGCAGCCGCAGCGCCTCGCGGAAGCGGAAGCTCTTGCGATGGAAAACAACGTTGTTGATTGGGTGCTCGGGGCGGCGACCGTCGGCGATTCCGCCGTTACTTTTGACGAGTTGATGGGCAATGCTGCATCATGATGCAACGGGTTTTTTGTAAGGAAACCGACCAAATGGGACCGATCTCAGACAATTCGGATAACGATCCACGCGCCCTGGGGCTCGTGCCCATGGTCATCGAGACCAGTGGCCGGGGTGAGCGCGCCTACGATATCTATTCGCGGCTGCTGCGCGAAAGGGTGGTGTTCCTGGTGGGGCCGGTCAACGACGTTACGGCGAATCTGGTCGTGGCTCAGTTGTTGTTCCTGGAATCCGAGAATCCGGACAAGGATGTCTATCTTTATATCAACTCGCCGGGTGGTTCCGTGACGGCGGGTTTGGCGATCTACGACACGATGCAGTTCATCAAGCCCGACGTGTCGACCCTGTGTATCGGACAGGCCGCATCGATGGGTGCATTCCTGTTGGCGGCCGGCGCCAAGGAAAAGCGCTTCTGTCTGCCCAATTCTCGTGTCATGATTCATCAGCCTATGGGTGGTTTCCAGGGTCAGGCTTCGGACATCGAGATCCATGCGAAAGAGATTCTCTTCCTGAAGCAACGGCTCAACGAGATGCTGGCACTGCATACCGGCCAGCCGATCGAGCGGATAGAGCGGGACACTGATCGCGACAACTTCCTTTCCGCCGAGGCCGCACGGGAGTATGGGCTGGTGGACAAGGTCCTCGCGAAGCGCCAGGAACCGGTCTGACGGAACGGCTGACGTACGATAGCGGGTTCGACGACGGAGAGAGCGATGACGGAAAAGAAATCAGGCAACGAGAAGCTTCTGTACTGCTCCTTTTGCGGAAAGAGCCAGCATGAGGTCAAGAAACTCATCGCCGGACCGTCTGTATTCATTTGCGACGAATGCATCGAGCTTTGCAATGACATCATTCGCGACGAGGTTGCCAGCGAACAATCCTCCAAAGGCACCCGCTCCGACCTGCCGACGCCCAGGGAGATCTGCGAGATCCTCGACCAATACGTGATCGGCCAGGGGCATGCGAAGAAAATCCTGTCGGTCGCCGTATACAACCACTACAAGCGGTTACGGCACCAGCAGAAGGGAAGCGACGAGGTCGAGCTGGCGAAAAGCAACATCCTGTTGATCGGGCCCACCGGGTCCGGGAAGACGCTGCTCGCCCAGACCCTGGCCCGCCTGCTCAACGTACCTTTCGTGATGGCAGATGCGACGACGCTGACCGAAGCCGGGTATGTCGGCGAGGACGTCGAGAACATCATCGCCAAGCTGTTGCAGAAGTGCGAATACGAAGTAGAGAAAGCCCAGCAGGGGATCGTGTACATCGACGAGATCGACAAGATTTCCCGCAAGTCCGACAACCCTTCGATCACCCGCGATGTTTCCGGCGAGGGAGTCCAGCAGGCGCTGCTCAAACTCGTCGAAGGCACGATCGCCAGCGTTCCGCCCCAAGGCGGTCGCAAGCATCCCAATCAGGATTTCGTCCAGGTTGATACGACCAACATCCTGTTCGTGTGTGGCGGCGCATTCGATGGCTTGGACAAGGTGATCCGCAGTCGTTCCGAAAAGGGTGGCATCGGTTTCGGAGCCGAGGTCAAGAGCAAGGAGACCAAGGAGATCACCGAATTGCTTCGGCAGGTTGAGCCGGAGGATTTGATCAAGTACGGCTTGATTCCGGAGTTCGTCGGCCGTCTGCCCGTGGTGGCCACCTTGCAGGAACTCGACGAGGTGGCCCTGGTGGAGATCCTCATCGAACCCAAGAACGCCCTCATCAAGCAATACCAGAAACTGTTCGCCATGGAAGGCGCCGAGCTCGAAGTGCGCCCGGCAGCCCTGCAGGCGATCGCACGCAAGGCTCTGAAGCGCAAGACCGGCGCACGGGGTCTGCGATCGATCATAGAAAATGTGCTTCTCGATACCATGTACGAGTTGCCAACCCAGGAAAACGTCAGCAAGGTCGTCATCGACGAAGGGACGATAGAGAACGGCAGCCGGCCGATCATGATCTACGCCGATACCCAAAAAGTGGCTTCCGGATCGAATTGAGCGCCGAAAGGGCGACTTGGGCGGCTTGAACCGAGGGCAATGCACCCCAACTAAGTTCGAGCGGTGCCCAACCCCAGAGAGGAAAAACCATGTCAAGCCAGTTGGATCTCCCCCAGGAGAGTATAGAGCTACCCCTGCTTCCACTACGTGACGTGGTGGTTTTCCCCCACATGGTGATTCCCCTGTTCGTGGGGCGCCCGAAGTCCATCAAGGCCCTCGAATCGGCCATGGAGGCGGGCAAAAGCATCCTTCTCGTGGCCCAGAAATCGGCGGCGAAGGACGAGCCGGAAACCGACGATCTGTATTCGATCGGCTGTATTTCCAACATCCTGCAAATGCTGAAACTGCCCGACGGCACGGTCAAGGTATTGGTGGAAGGCGCGCAGCGTGCCTCAGTGGATCGTGTGGAGGACAGGCAGGCCCTGTTTGTCGCCCACGTTACGCCGATTGCGGGAGATGACCGGGGCAATCACGAGATCGAAGCGATGCGGCGCACGATCCTGACCCAGTTCGACCAATACGTGAAGTTGAACAAGAAGATCCCGCCGGAAATCCTTACGTCTCTTTCGGGGATAGAAGAGCCAGGGCGGCTAGCCGACACCATCGCGGCCCATCTGCCGCTCAAACTGGAACAGAAGCAGGAAATTCTCGAATTGTTCGAGGTTGGCGAACGGCTTGAGCGATTGCTGAGCCAGCTCGAAACCGAACTGGACATTCTTCAGGTCGAGAAGCGCATCCGCGGCCGCGTCAAGCGCCAGATGGAGAAGAGCCAGCGCGAGTACTACCTGAATGAACAGGTCAAGGCCATCCAGAAGGAACTCGGCGAGGGTGAGGATGGGGCAGATCTGGAGGAACTGGAGAAGAAGATCAAGGCTGCCGGTCTGAGCAAGGAGGGAATGCAGAAGGCCCAGGCCGAGTTCAAGAAACTCAAGCTGATGTCCCCGATGTCAGCCGAGGCTACCGTGGTGAGGAATTACATCGAGACTCTCGTCGGCCTGCCTTGGAAGAAGAAATCCCGCATTTCCAAGGATCTCTCGGTGGCCGAGAAGATTCTGGACAAGGACCATTACGGCTTGGAGAAGGTCAAGGAACGCATCGTCGAATACCTGGCGGTCCAACAGCGTGTGGAGAAGATCAAGGCACCGATCCTCTGTCTCGTGGGCCCCCCAGGCGTCGGCAAGACCTCTTTGGGGCAGTCGATCGCCAAGGCCACCAATCGCAAGTTCGTGCGGATGGCCCTCGGCGGCGTGCGCGACGAGGCCGAGATTCGCGGCCACCGACGCACCTACATCGGGTCGATGCCGGGCAAGATCCTGCAGAACATGACCAAGGTCGGCGTGAAGAATCCCCTCTTCCTTCTCGACGAGGTGGATAAGCTCGGCATGGATTTTCGTGGCGACCCGTCTTCGGCCTTGCTTGAGGTGCTCGATCCGGAGCAGAACCACACCTTCCAGGACCACTACGTCGAGGTCGACTTCGATCTTTCCGATGTCATGTTTGTGGCGACCGCGAATACCTTGAACATTCCGCCGGCCCTGCTGGACCGGATGGAGGTGATCCGCTTGTCTGGATACACCGAGGACGAGAAGGTCAATATCGCCCTGCGCTACCTGCTGCCAAAGCAGATGAAGAACAATGGCGTCAAGCGCGAGGAACTGACTGTCACGGAGGATGCCATCCGAGACATCGTCCGCTACTACACGCGGGAGGCCGGCGTCCGGGCTCTGGAAAGGGAGATCTCCAAGATCTGCCGCAAGGTGGTCAAGGCGCTCGTGCTCAAGAAGCGCAAGAACAAGATCATCGTCAACGCCAAGAACCTCGACAAGTACATCGGCGTCCGGCGTTATTCCTTTGGTATTGCCGAGAAGGAAAATCAGGTCGGCCAGGTTACCGGGCTGGCGTGGACCGAGGTGGGGGGCGAACTGCTCACCATAGAGGCCGTGACGGTTCCTGGCAAGGGCAAGACCATGACCACCGGGAAGCTCGGCGAAGTGATGCAGGAATCCATCCAGGCGGCATTGACGGTCGTTCGCAGGCGCAGCAAGCCCCTCGGTATTGCTGAGGACTTCTACCAGAAGAACGACCTCCATATCCACCTGCCCGAAGGTGCCACGCCAAAGGACGGACCTTCGGCCGGTATCGCGATCTGTACCGCCCTGGTTTCGGTGCTGACGGGGATTCCGGTGCGGGCCGACGTCGCGATGACCGGGGAGATCACCCTGCGCGGCGAGGTCCTGCCGATCGGCGGCCTGAAGGAGAAGCTCCTGGCGGCGGTGCGCGGCGGTATCCGGCTGGCCTTGATTCCCGAAGAGAACGTCAAGGATCTGGCGGAGATACCGGAGACCATCAAGAACCGGTTGGAGATCGTTCCGGTGAAATGGATCGACAATGTCCTCCAACTGGCACTCGAGCGGCTGCCCCAACCGGCTTCGGAGGCCACGCCGGATGCGCCGGTTGCCGCCCAGAATGGGGATGCAGCCGTCAATGCTGGCGTCATCACGCACTGACGACGGGTACTCTTCTTCAGCGGCGGGGCGGATTGGGGCGAGCCTCGAGGATCGACGGAGAAACGGATTGAACAAGGCGGACCTGATTGAACGCATTGCCGAGCGGGCCGACGTCTCGAAGTCCTGCGCGGCCCGCGCGCTGGATGCGCTGATCTCCGCCGTCGAGGCATCCCTGGCTGCAGGAGAGACGGTCACGCTTGCCGGTTTCGGTTCGTTTTCCGTGGCTCAACGGGCCGCCCGCGCCGGACGGAACCCTAAAACCGGGGAGGTGCTGGCGATCCGGGCCGCCCGGGTAGCCAGATTCAAGCCAGGCAAGGCCTTGAAAGACGCGATCAGGGATTAGAATCCGTATCCAGGCCCCGAAAAACCTCTTCGGTTCCCGGCGGTGGCTTCCGAATCAGGGGGTGCTTAGCTCAGTTGGTAGAGCGTCGCCCTTACAAGGCGAATGTCGGCGGTTCGAGCCCGTCAGCACCCACGCAGTTCACCGAAGACGGCCATGCCGCAAATCCTGATTCGGGAAGAGCGGGAGCGCCCGCGGTTCGCGAACGCTCCGGGCCTCGGCGTCGCGATCAACGGCTGATCGGCTTGTAGCGCAGGCGGTGCGGCTTGGCGCCTTCTTCCCCGAGTCGCCTCTTCTTGTCTTCTTCGTACTCGTGGTAGTTGCCGGCGAAGAACGTCCATTGGGAGTCCCCCTCGCAGGCGAGGATATGCGTCGCGATACGATCGAGGAACCATCGATCGTGGCTGATGACGAGGACGCAACCGGCAAACTCCAGCAACGCGTCCTCCAGGGCCCGCAAGGTCTCCACGTCCAGGTCGTTGGAGGGTTCGTCCAGCAACAGGACGTTTCCTCCCTGTATGAGCGTTTTCGACAGGTGCAGGCGGCCCCGTTCCCCGCCCGACAGGTTCCCGACCAGTTTTTGCTGGTCGCCCCCCTTGAAGTTGAAGCGTCCGAGATAGGCGCGGCTCGGCATCTCGAACCGTCCGACCGTCAGGATGTCCTGTCCGCCGGATACCGCTTCCCACACAGTCTTGTCGTTCGCCAGGCCCTCGCGGGACTGGTCCACGGAGGCAATCTGCGCAGTGGGGCCGACGACGATCTCGCCCGTATCCGGTTTCTCCACTCCCTGGATCATCCGGAACAAGGTGGACTTGCCCGCGCCGTTGGGGCCGATGATGCCGACGATGGCGCCTGGCGGCACCTTGAACGAGAGATTGTCGATCAGCATCCGGTCGCCGAAGGCCTTGCCAACGGCCTTGAACTCGATGACTTCGTTGCCCAGCCTTTCACCTGGGGGGATGAAGATCTCCTGGGTCTCGTTGCGCTTTTGATACTCGTAACTCGACATCTCCTCGAAGCGCGCCAGACGCGCCTTGCTCTTCGACTGGCGTGCCTTCGGATTCTGCCGGACCCACTCCAGCTCGTGCTTCATGGTCTTGATGCGCGCCTGCTCCTGCTTGGCCTCCACTTCGAGGCGTTGTTCCTTCTGCTCAAGCCACGAAGAATAGTTGCCCTTCCAGGGAATGCCGTAGCCGCGGTCCAGTTCGAGAATCCACTCGGCCGCGTTGTCCAGAAAATAACGGTCATGGGTGATCGCCACCACGGTGCCCGGGAACCTTTGCAGGTATTGCTCCAGCCATTCCACGGATTCTGCGTCCAGATGGTTCGTCGGCTCGTCGAGGAGCAACATGTCGGGCTTCGAGAGAAGCAACTGGCAGAGCGCCACGCGGCGTTTCTCGCCGCCGGAAAGATTTTTCACGGTGGCGTCCCACGGCGGCAGGCGCAAGGCATCCGCCGCGATTTCCAGTTGGTTCTCCAGGTCCGACCCGGCCGTTGAAATGATCGCTTCCAGGCGTGCCTGTTCCTCGGCCAGTTTGTCGAAATCGGCGTCTGGTTCGGCGTAGGCCGCGTAGACCGCCTCCAGCTTGGCCTGGGCCTGCATGACCTCTCCCATTCCCGCCTCCACCTCCGCTCTCACCGTGTTGTCAGGGTGAAGCTGGGGCTCCTGGGCCAGGTATCCGATTTTGAGGTTGGGCATCGGGACGGCTTCCCCCTCGATGTCCTTGTCGTGGCCGGCCATGATCTTGAGCAGCGTCGACTTGCCGGAGCCGTTCAGACCGAGGACGCCGATCTTGGCGCCGGGGAAGAAGGAAAGGGAGATGTCCTTGAGGATCTGGCGCTTGGGCGGGACGATCTTGCCCACGCGCATCATCGTGTAAACGTATTGGGCCATGCGGGGTCGGTTTCCAGGGAAAATCGCAATTGTCGGCCATCCCGACCGGTCTTGGCTAGATGAAATTCGGCCGGCCGCGAGCACAAAGAAAAACGCCCGTCCGGGGACGGGCGCCAAGGAAGGCATGACACCTTGCGAGGTGTTGCAGCCTTCGGGGGGAAACGGGTCTTGCGGGAACTCGGGTCCAGCTTAAGGGGCGGGCGGGGTCCGCACAATAGTCCGATCGGACCATGGCGCCAAATCCTTCACGGTCCTCGGGGGAAGGCCAGGGATCGGACTGGCCGGAGGCGAATCCGCCTTACGACTCTTCGATCCGGCAGATCGTTTGTCCTTCGACAAGAACATCGCCCTCGGCGACGAGGACTTCGCGGACCATTCCCGCATAGGGCGTCGGTATGTCGAGGGCCACTTTCCCGGTCTCGAGGGTCAGCAGGTTGTCGTCCGCCCGCACCCTGTCGCCCACGACCACATGGACCTCGATGACGAAGACGTCTCCCTGCGCACAATTGCCGCAGGTTTCCCAGCATTCCGGGTAGCGCGGCATTCGTACATCCCTTACGGCCACGCCGGCATTCCTCCTAACGGGGGAAAGGCCCTCAGAGCGTGCAGAGGGGTTCGCCCTCGGGACCCTGTATGTCGTGGTAGATGAAGGTTCCACGGACCCGTTGGCTCTCCGCGTCCATCAGCACCACGAAGCGGGCCGGATTGAACCGATCACAGATCCGCCATTCCCACACGCGTTCCTGCCGGACAGGGAAGAAAGTCGTCCAGTGGGGCACGGGCGGGCCCAGCACCTGAAGAACCTCGTCCGGCAGCATGCCTGCCCGGATGCGATCGAAATACTCCGGGACCAGGACGTTCTCGATCCGTTCCAGGCGTCCGTCCCGGCCGATCCAGGCCATGAAGCTGTGCATGCCTTCCGGGCCCCGGGGATAGGACAATTGGACGCCCCCGCCGGCCATGTTCCATCGAAGGGTGGGCGTCCCCATCGTTGCCAGGACGTCTTCGAGGGAGGCCAGTCCAGGCTGCAGTTCCCTTCCGGAATAGGATGCGCACCCAGCGGCCAGCACCATGGCGGCCAGCAGTTCAAAGAGGCGCCATACCCTCATGGCCGCAGAGCTTCGTCGAGGGAGATGTCAACCATCAGGTCGTTGGAAATTCGCTCCAGTTCCGCCGTCAGTACCCTTACGTCGAGATCGGCATCGGCAGTCAATTCGGCCTGTGCGTGGAACAGGACCTCCGCCGACATCGGGGCACTTTCGGTCCGGGTCGCCAGTTCCTCCACGTTCACGCGCAGGTTCGCCAGGATTGCCGAGACCTCCTTGACGATGCCTATCCTGTCGTGACCGACCAGGTTGAGACGCAAGCGCCGACGTCCGGCATCCTCCATCGAGGCCGATGCTTCGGATCTGACCGTCAGGCCATCGAGTCGCCCGAGGGCAGTTTGCAGTTCGCCCACCCTCTCGTCGGCTACGGCGACCTTGACGATGCCTGCGAATTTGCCGGCCAGATGGGACATCGCCGACTCGAGCCAGTTGCCCTGATGCCCGGCAATCGTCGAAGCGAGTTCGCCCACCAATCCCGGGCGGTCGTCGCCGATCACGGTAATGACCAGGAAGCGTTCGGTCATCGGATATCTCCTGTGCGATGTGTAGGTGGGCGCTCAGTAGTCCGCGATGGGCGGGCAGGCGCAGAATAGGTTTCGGTCGCCGAAGACGTCGTCGATCCGATTCACCGCGGGCCAGAACTTGTTGTCCGCCACCCACGGCAGGGGAAAGCAGGCCTGGCGGCGGGAGTAGGGGCGTCGCCATTCTTCTTCGGCGAGGTCCGCCTCGGTGTGCGGTGCGCCCTTGAGCGGGTTGTCGTCGGCCGGCCACTCGCCGCGCTCGATCCGCCGGATTTCCTCGCGGATGGCGACCATGGCGGAAATGAACCGGTCGAGTTCCGCCCGGGACTCCGATTCGGTAGGTTCCACCATCAGTGTCCCGGCAACGGGAAAGCTGACCGTCGGGGCGTGGAAGCCATAGTCCATCAGGCGCTTGGCGATATCTATCTCGGCGATTCCGGTGGCGGCCTTGATCGCCCGGACATCGAGGATGCACTCGTGGGCGACGCGGCCCCGGGCGCCGGCATAGAGCACCGGGAAATGGTCGCGGAGGCGGGTGGCGATGTAATTGGCATTGAGGATGGCGGTCGCGGTGGCGCGCCGCAGTCCATCGCGCCCCAGCATGGCGATGTACATCCACGAGATCGGAAGGATAGCCGCCGATCCCCAGGGAGCCGCGGATACCGCCCCCTGGCCGACACTCGCCCCCTGCACGGGTACGACGGCGTGGTTCGGGGCATAAGGGGCGAGGTGCGACTTGAGGCCGATGGGTCCCATTCCGGGACCGCCGCCACCATGCGGAATGGCGAAGGTCTTGTGCAGGTTGATGTGGGATACGTCGGCGCCGATGAAGCCGGGCGAAGTAATTCCGACCTGGGCGTTTAGGTTGGCACCATCCATGTAGACCTGGCCGCCATTGTCGTGGACGATGCGGCAGACTTCCCGGATTCCTTCCTCGAACACGCCATGGGTGGACGGATAGGTGACCATCAGGCAACTCAGGCGTTCCGAGTGCTCGGCAGCCCTGGCCTGCAGGTCCGGCAAGTCCACGTTGCCGCGTTCGTCGCATTCGACCACGACGACCTTGAGCCCGCACATCTGCGCCGTGGCCGGATTCGTCCCGTGGGCCGACCGGGGGATCAGGCAGACATCCCTATGGCCCTGGCCCTGCGCCGCCTGGTAGCGGCGGATTGCGACCAGGCCCGCATATTCGCCCTGGGCCCCGGAGTTGGGTTGCATGCAGATGGCGTCGAATCCCGTGATGGCGGCCAGCCACGAACCCAGTTGACCGATCATTTCCCGGTATCCCACGGCCTGATCCTCCGGCACGAAGGGATGGAGACCGGCGAATTCCGACCATGTGATCGGGATCATTTCCGCCGCCGCGTTGAGCTTCATCGTGCAGGAGCCCAGGGAGATCATCGAGTGATCCATTGCCAGGTCCCGGTTCTGAAGCCGCTTGAGGTAGCGCAGCATGCCGTGCTCTGTCTGGTGGCTGTTGAAGACGGGATGCGCAAGGACGGCGTCGGTCCTCCGCAACCCGGCGAGGACGTCGGATGCCATGGCCTGGCGGTCCAGGAGGTCGGTGTCCTGATCCCGACCTGTCAGCAAGGCGAGCAATGCGGCCACGTCTTCGCGGGCCGTCGTTTCATTGACCGCAATGGCGACGACCGTCTCCGAGACCTGCCGCAGGTTGTAGCCAGCGGTTCGGGCGGCCGACATCGCCTTCTCGGCTGCCTCACCCAGATCCACCCGGAGGGTGTCGAAGTAGGTCTTCGTTAGGACCTGGCAACCGGCCGCCGCGAGGCCGCACGCCAGGATACCGGCCAGGCGGTGGATGCGCTCGGCGATCGCGGCGAGACCTCGTGGACCATGCCAGATGGCATACATGCCGGCCATGTTCGCCAACAGGACCTGGGAGGTGCAGATGTTGGAGTTGGCCTTTTCGCGCCGGATGTGCTGCTCGCGGGTCTGCAGCGCCATGCGCAGGGCATGCCTGCCCCGGCTATCCACCGCGACGCCGATGATGCGTCCCGGCACTGAACGCTTGTGTTCGTCGCGACAGGCGAAAAAGGCCGCATGCGGCCCGCCGTACCCCATGGGTATTCCGAAGCGCTGGGACGAGCCGAGGGCGATGTCGGCGCCCATGGTGCCTGGGGACTTCAACAAGACCAGGGCCATCAGGTCGGTGGCAACGGCCGTGACGGTACCCTGCGCGCGGAGCGCCGATATGATTCCGGTCAGGTCGGCCACTTCGCCCCGGTCGTCCGGGTACTGAAGCAGGGCGCCGAACGCCTCTACCGAAGACGCATCCTCCGGGCGCCCGAATTGCAACTCGAAACCGAAGAATGCGGCCCGCGTACGGATCACGTCGATGGTTTGCGGAAAGCAGTTCCGGTCGACGAAGAAGACATTGGAACGGGACTTGGAAACCCGCCGGGCCATGGTCATGGCCTCGGCGGCGGCCGTCGCCTCGTCGAGCAGGGAGGCGTTGGCCAACTCCATGCCTGTCAGATCCATCACCATCTGCTGATAGTTGAGCAAGGCTTCCAGGCGGCCCTGGGCGATTTCCGCCTGGTAGGGCGTGTAGGCGGTGTACCAGCCAGGGTTCTCCAGTACGTTGCGCAGGATCACCTTGGGCGTCAGGGTATCGTGATAGCCCATGCCGATGAGCGACTTGAGCACCCGGTTTCGACCCGCGATGTTCTTCAGGCGGGCCAGGGCCTGGTGCTCCGTGGCCGGATCGGGCAGCGAGGCGTAGGGGGCCGAGTCGCCAAACCTGATGGAGGCAGGAACCGTCTCGTCGATCAAGGCCTCGAGGCTCGGGGCGCCAACTGCCGCCAGCATGGGGGGCAGGTCGTCGGCCGAGGGACCGATATGACGGCTGGCGAATTCATCCCGCCGCTCCAGGTCGGCGAGGGGTGCAGAAAGAGGCTTCAATTCGGACATGGATGTTGGCTTCAGTGGCCCCGGAGCCATGTCCGGGGCGGTTCGTCGGGCAGTCATGGCCGGGGCGGCCGGGGCCGCCCTCTGATCAGTCGCTTTCGGCGACCTTTCCGTAGGCCTCGGCGTCGAGCAGGGTACCAAGGTCGGTCAGGTCATCCGGCTTGATGCGGAACAGCCAGGTGCCGTAGGCATCCTGATTGATGGTTTCCGGGGCATCCACGGCGCTCAGGTTGGCGGCGACCACCTCGCCGGCGAGCGGCGCATAGATGTCCGACGCCGCCTTCACCGACTCGACCACAGCGCACTCCTCGCCAGCCCGCACGCGGCGTCCGGTTTCCGGCAACTCGAGGAAGACTATGTCGCCGAGGGCTTCCTGGGCGTGGTCGGTGATGCCGACCGTGACGGTGCCGTCGGCTTCCGTCCGAGCCCATTCGTGGGTCTTGGCGTACTTCAGTTCAGCGGGGATGTTCATGGAATGGCTCCTGGGAAAAATCAGACGAATGGCTTGCCGTTGCGGGCGAAGGGAGGGCGTACCACCCTCGCCTTGAGTCCCTTGTCGCGGATTTCCACCCGCACCTCGTCGCCCGTTACCACACCGGCGGGCACTCGGGCGAAGGCGATCGAACGGTCCAGGGTCGGCGCATAGCTGCCGCTGGTGGTCTCGCCGTCCCCCAGCGGGGTCATTACCCTCTGGTGTGCCCGCAGAATCCCTTTGTCTTCGAGGACGAGGCCGACGAGTTGACGGGTGCGCACCGCCGCCTCGATTGCCCCGCGACCCACGAAGTCCCGGTTCGGATCCTTGAGGTCCACGGTCCAGGCGAGGCCGGACTCGAGGGGATTCACGTTCTCGTCCATGTCCTGGCCGTACAGGTTCATGCCGGCCTCCAGGCGAAGGGTGTCCCGGGCGCCGAGGCCGCAGGGCTGGACACCCGCTTTGACGAGTTCTTCCCAGGCGGCCGGCGCTTCTCCCTCTGGAAGGCTGATCTCGAATCCGTCCTCGCCGGTATATCCCGTGCGGGCGACGAACCAGGCGCCCAACTGGGCTGCCTGGAAGACGCCCAGTTCGAGGGTGTCGGTCTTGCGGGCAGCGAAGGCGGTCCAGAATCGTTCCCGGGCCGCCGGCCCCTGCACGGCGATCATCGCCAGATCCCGGCGCGGCGTCAGGCGGACGTCCGCACCTTCGGCGCGGGCCTGCATCCAGGCCAGGTCCTTGGCGGCGGTTCCGGCATTCACCACGATGCGGAAGCGGGTCGGCGAGAGGAAATAGACGATCAAGTCGTCGATCACCCCGCCATCTTCACGAAGGAGGCAGGAGTAAAGGGCCTTTCCCGGAATGCGCAACTTGGCGATGTCGTTGGCGAGCAGGCGGCGCAGCCATGCGGCCGCCTCGTGACCGTCGAGATCGATGGCGAACATGTGGGAGACATCGAACATGCCGGCGCCCCGGCGCACCGCATGGTGTTCGCTCAACTGAGACCCATAGTGGATAGGCATGTCCCAGCCCGCGAAATCGACGATCTTGGCGCCGGCTGCGATATGGCTGGCAAAGAGCGGAGTGCGGTTCCCCATGATTTAAGCCCCCAATACAATCCCACGGTTCAAGTGCTTACGCGCGATAGTTCGTGCGATTTCGCAACAAACGGGCAAGGCCGCTTCCGGTCTCGCCCCGTCTGTCCTTGGTACCTGAGAGATTGCCGGCCGTGCCGGGGCCCCTTCGGTGGGGAATCCCACGGATTCCCGCTCTCCAGATTCTTCCTGCGTCGCCGGCCCTTGGTGCCTGAGCGGTTCCCGGGCGGTTGCGCCTTCGGCGGCGATCCGTGATGGAGATCGCACTCTCCCGACGACCGGGGCGGATTATGCCGGGGCGACCCGGGCCAGGGCAAGGCCTTTGATAAAATCCACCGATGAGAGCCAAACGCATTGGGGCAACAGGGTCGTCCGAGCAGAGCCGGTCGCGATTCCTCACGTCGCGTGGGCGGCGCCTCCATCTGCGAGTATGGGGGGGCGACGATGACCCCACCCTGTTTTTTCTCCATGGATGGGGGGATGTATCGGCCTCCTACCAGTTCGTCGTGGACCACCTGCGCCACCCGTGGCGGGTGGTCGCTCCGGATGCGCGTGGATTCGGCCTGTCCGAGGGAAACAGGGACGCCTATTGGTTCCCGGATTACCTGGCCGACCTGGAGGCAATCCTGGATGCAGAGAGCGGGGAGGAACCGGCGCGGATAGTCGCGCACAGCATGGGCGGAAACGTAGCAAGTCTCTATGCCGGAATCCGACCGGATAGGGTCTCGGCGCTGATCAACCTCGAAGGCTTTGGCTTGCGGCCGACGCAGCCGTCGGATGCACCGGAGCGCTACCGAAAGTGGCTGGACCAGCTACGTTCCGGCAGCCGCTTCCGACACTATGCGGATCGTGACGCCTTTGCCGCCCGGTTGCGGCAGGAGAACCGTCGACTGTCGGCCGAGCGGGCCGCCTTCCTAGCCGAGCACATGCTCGAAGAGGGACAGGACGGCCTCGTTCCGGCGGCCGATCCCTGTCATCGCTGGGTGAACCCGGTGCTTTATCGGCTCGAGGAGGCGATGGCCTGTTGGCGGGCAGTGAGCGCCAAGGTGTTGTGGGTACGCGGGGATGACTCCTTCGTGACGCGGGATTTCGCCGGCCGAGAGGAGGACTATCGGCAGCGCCTGGCGTGCTTCAAGGATGCCAAAGAGATCGTGGTTCCCGATTGCGGGCACAACCTGCACCACGATCGCCCGGATGTCGTTGCCAGGATCATCGAGGAGTTCTTTGTGTGAATGCCGATCTACATTGCCATTCGACGGTTTCCGACGGCCTGTTGTCGCCTGCCGACGTGGTTCGCAGGGCCCATGCCAATGGAGTCACGCTCCTCGCCCTTACCGACCACGACGAGATCGGCGGACTGGACGAGGCCGCTGCGATGGCGACGGAACTGGATCTCGGCTTCGCAAACGGTACGGAGGTCTCCGTCTCCTGGGGCGACGACCAGACGGTGCATGTCGTGGGCCTGGGGATCGATCCGACGCACCTGCCCCTGCAGCAGGGACTGGCCCAGGTCCGTGGCGGGCGCGATGCCCGGGCCGTGCGGATGGCCGAGGAACTCGACAAGGTGGGCATCCACGGCGCCTATGAAGGCGCCCTGCGTTATGTCGGCAATCCAGCATTGATCAGCCGGGCCCACTTCGCCCGTTACATCGTGGAACTCGGACTTGCACGCGATGTGAAGTCGGTGTTCGACCACTGGCTGGCGAAGGGCAAGCCGGGATATGTCCCCCATCCTTGGGCGAGCCTGGGAGAGGCCATGGCCTGGATACTCGGATCCGGGGGTATCGCCGTCGTCGCCCATCCGGGCCGCTACCGGCTGTCGTCGGCGGGATTGCGTGAGCTTTTTTCCGCCTTCAAGGACCTGGGCGGGGAGGGCATCGAGGTGTTGTCCGGGTCCCACAGCGACGACCAGACCCGGGAACTGGCGCGGATTGCCAGGGAATTCGGATTCCTCGCCTCCCGGGCGTCCGATTTCCATGGCCCCGGCGAGAGTTGGGTGGATCTGGGCCGGATGCCCGAACTCCCTCCCGACCTGACGCCGGTCTGGACGAGGCTGATCTGATGGCACAGTTCTTCACGGTTCATCCCGAGCAACCCCAGCCGAGGCTGATCAAGCAGGCGGCCGAGATCGTCCGTGGCGGCGGACTGATCGCCTTTCCCACGGACTCCGCCTATGCCCTCGGGGGGCACTTGGGCGATTCGGCCCTTCTCGACCGGATACGCCGGATTCGTCAGGTGGACGATCGGCATCATTTCACGCTGCTTTGCCGGGACCTGTCCGAGATCGCCACCTATGCGAAGGTGGACAACGCGCAATACCGCCTCCTGAAGGCGGCCACGCCGGGCAGCTATACCTTCATCCTGGAAGGCACGAAAGAACTGCCTCGACGCGTCCTTCACCCGAAACGGAAAACCATCGGCCTGCGCGTGCCCGACCATCGCCTCGTCCTGGCGCTGCTCGCCGAACTGGATGAACCCCTGTTGAGTTCGACCCTGATCCTGCCCGGCGACGATGAGCCATTGACGGATCCCCAGGAGATTCGCGATCGCCTGGAAAAACTCGTGGAATTGGTGATCGATGCCGGTCCCTGCGGTCTCGGCATGACGACGGTGATCAACCTGGCCGACGGCGGCGCGGAGGTGCTGAGGGCGGGCCGGGGGCCGTTGGAGCCCTTCGGCCTGGCCGGCGAATGACTTCGGTCTGTTAGAATCCGCCGACTCCATGGAAAGCGTCATCCAGACTCTGGCGATCTACGCCCTCCCGGTCGTGTTTGCCATTACGCTGCACGAGGCCGCCCATGGCTATGCGGCAAGGCATTTCGGCGATCCGACGGCCTGGGTCCTCGGCCGGATCAGCCTGAATCCGCTTCGGCACATCGATCCGGTGGGAACCGTTCTTGTTCCCGCGCTGCTTTACTGGACGACGCACGGCGCATTCCTGTTCGGTTGGGCGAAGCCGGTGCCCGTCGACTTCGGCAAGTTGCGGCAGCCGAAGAAGGACATGCTGTGGGTGGCCGCCGCCGGCCCGGCGGCGAATCTCCTCATGGCCTTCGCATGGGCGGCTCTCCTGAAAACGGTGGAAGTGACACCGGAAAACGCCTACAGCCTGCCGATGGCGCGGATGGCCGATGCAGGAATGGACGTGAACATCGTCCTGATGGTGCTGAACCTGTTTCCTTTGCCCCCGCTGGACGGAGGGCGGATTGCGGTGAGCCTGTTGCCGCCGAGATCGGCGTGGCGCTTTGCGCAGTTGGAGCGGTGGGGATTTCCCATCCTGGTCCTGCTGATGGTGTCCGGGATCCTGGGGGCCGTTCTCGGCCCCTTCATCGGATTGGTGCGGCTTTTGATTGCAGCGATTTTCAGTTTCCACTATTGACGACGATGTACGCAGAAAAGGTTCTCTCCGGCATGCGCCCGACCGGGCGGCTCCACCTGGGGCACTACCACGGGGTCCTGGCCAACTGGGTCAGGCTCCAACGGGAATATCCCTGCCTGTTCTTCGTGGCCGACTGGCACGCGTTGACCACCGCCTACGACGAGCCGGGCACCATTACCGACAATGCCCGCGACATGGTGATCGACTGGCTGGCAGCCGGGGTCGATCCCTCGGTGGCGACCATCTTCATCCAGTCCAAGGTGCCGGAACACGCGGAGTTGCACCTGTTGATGTCCATGATGACCCCGCTGGGATGGCTCGAACGTGTGCCGACCTACAAGGACCAGCAGGAGAAACTCGAGCACAAGGACCTGTCCACCTACGGCTTCCTGGGCTATCCGCTCCTGCAAGCCGCCGACATCCTGATCTACCGCGCCAATCTGGTGCCGGTCGGCGAGGACCAGGTGCCGCATATCGAATTCACCCGCGAGATCGCCCGACGTTTCAACCACCTTTACGGACGGGAACCCGGTTTCGAGGAGAAGGCCAAGGACGCCGCGAAAAAGCTCGGCTCCAAACGGGCGCGACTCTACGCCGACTTGCGCACCCGTTTCCAGGAGAAGGGCGACGAGGGGGCCCTCGATCAGGCCCGGGCGCTGCTGCAGGAGGCCCAGGGGCTCTCCCACGAGGACAGGGAGCGGCTGTTTGGCTACCTGGAAGGCGGCGGCAAGATGATCCTCGTGGAGCCCGATGCCTTGCTGACCGAGGCATCGCGGATGCCGGGGCTGGACGGGCAGAAGATGTCCAAGTCGTACGGCAATACCATCACGCTGCGGGAAGACGCCGAATCGATAACCAAGAAGATCCGGACCATGCAGACGGATCCGCAGCGAGTGCGGCGGACCGATCCGGGTGATCCGGACAAGTGCCCCGTCTGGCAATTCCATCAGATCTATTCGGAGGACGCGACAAAGCAGTGGGTTCAGGCGGGATGCCGCTCGGCAGGCATCGGCTGCATCGAGTGCAAGCAGCCGGTGATCGAAGGGATCCTCAAGGAACAGGAACCCATGCGGGAGCGTGCCCGCCGCTACGAGGAGGATCCGCGACTGGTGGGCGACATCATCGCCGAGGGCTGCGAGAAGGCGCGCAAACTGGCCCAGGAAACGATGCGGGACGTCCGGGCGGCCATCGGCGTCGCCTACGACTGAAGACCATGCCCCAATCCGCCGCCTCCGATGCCGAATCCCGCCTCCTCAGGGCGGTGCACGATATCTTCCAGGACAGGATTCCTTTCAACAAGGTGCTGGGCCTGGAGGTGGTATCCCTGGACCATGATCGTCCGGAGTTCAGGTTCGAGATGCGTCCGGATCTCGTCGGGAACTTCGCACGCGGCATCCTGCACGGCGGGGTGATCTCGGCCGTGCTCGATACGACGGGTGGCATGGTGGCCTTCCTCAGCTTGCAACAGAAGCTCAAGGACAGGCCCATGGCGGAGCGGATCGAGCGATTCGCGCGCATCGGCACCATCGATCTGCGGGTCGATTATCTGCGGCCGGGCGTCGGCAAGTTCTTTCTTTGCCGGGGGGTTCCCCTTCGAACCGGCAACAAGGTGGCGGTCGCTCGAATGGAACTGTTCAACGATACCGGCGACCTGATTTCCGTCGGTACCGCGGCCTACACGGTTTCCTGAGAACGTTGTCATGAGCGAAACCGAGGTGGACGCTTCCCCCGTCGAGGTACAAGCCGCCGAGGCCCACGTGGCAAAGGTCTACGGCGAGCCCTTTCCCGAGTTGCCGCGGGATCTTTACATTCCGCCGGATGCCCTGGAAATCTTCCTGGAGGCCTTCGAGGGCCCCCTGGATCTGCTGCTGTACCTGATCCGCAAGGCCAACATCAGCATTCTCGACATTCCCATGGCACCGTTGACCGCCCAATATCTGGTCTATGTGGAAGCCATGCGCAAGCGCAATCTGGAACTGGCGGCGGAGTACCTCCTGATGGCGGCCATGCTCCTGGAAATCAAGTCGCGCATGCTGCTTCCCCGTCCCCGGAAGGCCGAGGAGGGGGAGGCCGAGGATCCGAGGGCGGAACTGGTCCGCCGCCTGATCGAATACGAGCGCATGAAGCTCGCCGCCGCCAAACTCGACGAATTGCCCCAGGCAGGCCGCAACTATGAATGGGTCACAGTCTGGGTGGCCGACAAGGTGGTCCAGCTGCAGCCGGAGGTCACGCTCCATGACCTGCAGGTGGCCTGGCTGGGACTCATGAAGCAGGCCAGGGTCAGGCAGCACCACAAGGTCAAACGGGAGGAACTGTCGGTGCGGGAACACATGATCCTGATCCTGCGCAAGCTCCAAGGTCGCGGTTATGTGGTGTTCGAGGAATTGTTCGATCTGGCCCTGGGTGCCCAGGGACTCGTCGTCAGTTTCCTGGCGGTGCTGGAACTGGCGCGCGAGCGCCTGGTGGAGATTTCCCAGAACGAGGCCCTGGCGCCGATTTACGTGAAGACGAGCGATGGTGCAGCTATACAAGCCTGAGGATTTCAAGATCGTGCTGGAGGCCGCCCTGTTGGCGGCCAGCGAGCCGATGCCGATGAGTGAGTTGCGTCGCCTGTTCGATGAAGAGTTCGACGACGATACTTGGCGCACGCTCCTGGAGGACCTCCGGAGGGACTGGAGCGGGCGTGGGGTGGAGTTGGTCCAGTTGGCTTCCGGGTGGCGCTTCCAGACCAAGCCGGAGTATCAATCCTTCCTCGACCGGATGAGGAACGAAAAGCCGCCCAAGTACTCCCGGGCGGTCATGGAGACCCTTGCCATCATTGCCTATCGGCAACCGGTGACTCGGGGCGATATCGAGGACATCAGAGGGGTCGCGGTATCTCCCAACGTGTTGAAGACCCTCGAAGGCCGCGGTTGGGTGGATGCCGTCGGCCACCGGGACGCCCCGGGGCGTCCCGCCCTCTATGCCACGACCAGGCGGTTCCTGGATGACCTGGGGTTGCGCAGCCTGGCTGAGTTGCCCCCGCTGACCGAAATCGAAAGGGTGATGGACCTTGCAGACGCCGCCGCGCAGGAAACCGAGTCCGTTCCGTCCGCCGACGAAGAGCGGATCCAAGACTGAGGCCGGCAGCCGCGTCAAGGCGGCCGGCACCAAGGGAGGGATTCGGTCGGCCGGCGCTGCCCCCCTTGTCGACGCCGAGCCGAAACTCCACAAGGCATTGGCGGACGCCGGCTTCGGCTCCCGCCGAGAATTGGAGGAATGGATAATCGCGGGTCGGGTCAGCGTGAATGGGCTGCCGGCCCATGTGGGCCAGCGGATCGGACCCGACGACAGGGTCCGGGTTAACGGCAAGCTGATCCAGTTGCGGTTTGCGTCGAAGGCGCCCCGTGTCCTGCTGTACCACAAGCCCGAGGGGGAGATCGTCTCGCGGGAGGATCCCGGGCTGCGGGCCAGCGTCTTCGACCGACTGCCGCGGATCAAAGGCGGGCGCTGGATCGCCGTTGGCCGCCTGGACTTCAACTCCTGCGGCCTGCTGTTGCTGACGAGCAACGGCGATCTGGCGAATCGATTGATGCATCCCCGCTACGAACTGGAACGGGAATACGCGGTGAGGGTGATCGGCGAGCTTTCGGAGGAAATTCGCAGCAGGCTGCTCGATGGCGTCCAGTTGGAGGACGGTCCGGCCCGATTCACCTCCTTGCACGATGCCGGCGGCGAGGGTACCAACCGTTGGTACAAGGTAACGTTGAGCGAGGGACGAAACCGGGAGATTCGGCGCATGCTGGAGTCCGTCGGGGTGACGGTCAGCCGGCTCATGCGGGTCCGCTACGGTCCGGTGACGATGCCTCCGACGCTGAAGCGGGGCATGTGGAAGGAAATGACTCCCCAAGAGGTACAGGCCCTCGAGAAGGCGCTTGCAGGGCTGTCCAAAGGGATGCCCCCTACGGTCGGCCCGGGGGAGAAAAAATCCGAAAAATCCGCGACATGATTGCGGAGGGGCGGCGGCTCTTGTTATAATCCGGCTGTTTATTCGGCACCGTTTCTCGAATCGAGAGAAGGAATGGGCTTTCAGGCCCATTTTTTATTTGTATCGCCGGATGCGGGGGTGGAAGGAAGGCATGCAGTTGCAGGATTTGATCGAACAGGCCGTGACTGGGTTGGGGTACGAACTCGTCGATTTCGAGACGAGTCCCCGAGGTCGCCTGTTGCGCGTGTTCATTGACAAGCCCGTCGACACGGGGATCACGGTCGACGATTGCGCGCTGGTCAGCAACCACCTGAGTCGCCTCTTCACGGTCGAGAACGTGGATTATGACCGCCTGGAAGTGTCCTCTCCCGGCATGGATCGGCCCCTGAAGCGGGCGCAGGACTGGCAGCGTTTTGCCGGCCACGAGGTGCAGTTCAAGTTGCGCGTGCCCGAAGGAAATCAGCGCAACTTTGCGGGCACCATCGTGGCAATGCGGGATGGAGCGGCGGTAGTGCGGATCGGGGAGGAGGAGAGGTCTTTCCCTGTCGACGGAGTGGAGAAGGCGCGCCTGGTGCCGAAATTCCCGGAAACGGATCGCAGGAGTCGGAAGAAATGAGCAAGGAACTGTTGCTGCTGGTGGATGCCCTGGCGCGTGAGAAGAACGTTCCCAAGGACATCGTTTTCGGTGCCCTCGAGTTGGCTCTGGCCTCGGCCACCAAGAAGAAGATCAACGACGAGGCCGACGTGCGGGTGGAGATCGATCGGGAGTCGGGGGAATTCGAGTCCTTCCGCCGTTGGCTCGTCGTTGCCGACGAGGCGGTCGAGAATCCGGAACAGCAGATCGGCCTGACCGACGCCCAGGAGCAGGTGGCCGACGTCGCCATAGACGACTACATCGAGGAAGGCCTGGAGCCCATCGACTTCGGACGCATCGGTGCGCAGGCTGCGAAGCAGGTGATTCTGCAAAAAATTCGCGACGCCGAGCGCGAGCAGGTGCTCAACGACTTCCTGGAGCGTAAGGAGCACCTGGTTACGGGTACCGTAAAACGGATGGAGCGCGGCAACGCCATCATCGAGGCCGGCCGTATCGAGGCAATCCTGCCACGCGATCAGATGATCCCGAAGGAAAACCTTCGGCCGGGTGACCGGGTACGTGCATGGCTGATGAAGATCGACCGCCAGGCCCGTGGTCCTCAACTGATCCTTTCCCGTACTGCGCCTCAGTTCATCATCGAGTTGTTCCGGCTGGAAGTGCCGGAGATCGAGGATGGGCTGCTGGAAATCAAGTCGGCAGCCCGGGATCCCGGTGTCCGCGCCAAGATCGCGGTCAAGTCCAACGACCAGCGCGTCGATCCCATCGGCACCTGCGTCGGCATGCGCGGTTCCCGGGTCACGGCGGTCACCAACGAATTGGCCGGCGAACGGGTGGATATCGTTCTTTGGTCTTCCGATCCTGCCCAGTTCGTGATCGGTGCCTTGGCGCCCGCGGAGGTTAATTCCATCGTCGTCGACGAGGAAAAGCACGCCATGGACGTGGTGGTGAGCGAAGACAATCTTGCCATCGCGATCGGTCGCGGTGGCCAGAATGTACGCCTGGCCACCGAGCTGACGGGCTGGACCATCAATCTGATGACGGTCGAGGAATCGGCCGAGAAGCAGGAGCGGGAGACCGTCGGCATCCGTGCCCTGTTCATGGAGAAGCTGGATGTTGACGAGGAGGTGGCGGACATCCTCATCCAGGAGGGGTTCTCTACGCTGGAGGAAGTCGCCTACGTACCCTTGGCCGAGATGCTGGAAATCGACGCCTTCGACGAGGCGACGGTAAACGAATTGCGCGACCGCGCGCGCAATGTCCTGCTCACCGAGGCGATCGTGGACGAGGAGCAGTTGGAGAAGGTCGCCGACGACATGCTGAACCTGGATGGCATGGACAAGGCCCTCGCCGCCAATCTCGCGAAGAGCGGCATCACCGACCGGGATTCCCTTGCCGACCTGGCAGTCGATGAGCTGATGGAAATGTCCGGCATCGACGAAGAGCGCGCCAAGGCCCTGATCACCGTGGCCCGGGCCCACTGGTTCGCCGAGGAAGAGTAAAGGATCGACCCTATGGCCCAGATGAGTGTTTCCCAATTCGCGGCCGAGCTGAAAATGCCGGCGACGGCGCTGCTCGAACAACTGGCCAAGGCCGGGGTTTCGAAGCAGGCGTCCAACGACATGCTGACCGAGCAGGACAAGAGCCGCCTGCTCGATTATCTGCGCCGGGCCCATGGCGAGACCGCCCCCAAGGCCAAGATCACGCTGACGCGCAAGCAGACGACGGAAATCAAGGCCGCCGATTCCAGCGGCAAGGCCCGAACCATCCAGGTGGAAGTGCGCAAGAAGCGGGTTTTCGTGAAACGCGACGCTTCGGAGGTCAGTCCCGAGGAAACGCCGGCCGAGGCCGCGGAGGTCCCCGTCACCACAGCTTCCCCGGTGGTCGACGCCGAGCAGATGGCGATGCGGGAGGCCGAGGCGAAACGCCAGGCGGAACTCGCGGCGATCCAGGAAGCCGAGCTGAAGGAAAAGCAGGAACGGGAAGCCAAGGCCAGAGCCGAAGCTGAAGCGCGCCTTGCATTGCAGGCGGAGGCGGCCAAGGCTGCCGAAGCCAAAGCCGCCGAAGCTGGCAAAGGTGAGACGCCGGCCGTCTCGGGCACCTTGCACAAGCCCGCCGGGAAGCCGGGCGAAGCCGACAAAAAGGGGGCGAAGAAGGCCACCTCGACAGCGTGGAAGGACGAGGCTGCGAAAAGGCGGGGCATCAAGACCCATGGCGACGTGGGCGGCGGTGCGTCGGGTTGGCGCGGCGGACCGCGCGGCGGTCGCCATGGGCGGCATGGGCATGCCGACGATTCCCAGATGCCGGCCCAACCCGCCGAACAGATCATTCGCGAGGTCCACGTTCCGGAAACCATCACCGTCGCGGACCTGGCGCACAAGATGGCCGTCAAGGCCGCCGAGGTGATCAAGGTCATGATGAAGATGGGGACCATGGTCACCATCAATCAGGTCCTCGACCAGGAAACGGCGATGATCGTCGTCGAGGAAATGGGCCACAAAGCGGTGGCTGCCAAGCTCGACGATCCCGACGCCTTCCTCGACGACGCGGCGGACCAGAAGGATGTGGTGCTTCTGCCCCGGGCCCCCGTGGTGACTGTCATGGGCCACGTCGACCACGGCAAGACCTCCCTGCTGGATTACATTCGTCGTGCCAAGGTCGCCGCCGGCGAGGCCGGTGGCATCACGCAGCATATCGGGGCCTACCACGTGGATACACCGCGCGGCGTCATCACCTTCCTCGATACGCCGGGCCATGAAGCCTTCACGGCCATGCGCGCGCGCGGTGCCCGGGCGACGGACATCGTGATCCTTGTCGTCGCGGCGGACGACGGAGTCATGCCCCAGACCAAGGAGGCGATACATCACGCCAAGGCCGGCAACGTGCCGCTCGTGGTGGCGATCAACAAGATCGACAAGCCGGGTGCGAACCAGGATCGGGTTCGCCAGGAACTGGTCGCCGAGGGTGTGGTGCCTGAGGAGTACGGAGGCGAGACGCCCTTCGTGCCCGTGTCCGCCAAGACCGGGGAAGGAATAGACGGCCTTCTGGAAAACGTGTTGCTGCAGGCCGAAGTCATGGAACTGACGTCCCCGGAGGAGGCTCCCGCCAAGGGTCTCGTGATCGAAGCGCGTCTGGACAAGGGCAAGGGGCCGGTGGCGACCATCCTTGTCCAGTCCGGCACCCTCCATCGGGGCGATGCCTTGCTTGTCGGCGCCGTCTTCGGCCGTGTGCGCGCCATGCTCGACGAGAACGGGAAACCCATCGACAAGGCGGGGCCCTCCATTCCCGTCGAAATCCAGGGCCTCTCCGACGTGCCTGCGGCAGGTGACGAGGCAATGGTCCTGGCCGACGAACGCAAGGCGCGGGAGATCGCCCTGTTCCGACAGGGCAAGTTCCGTGACGTCAAGCTCGCGAAGCAACAGGCAGCCAAGCTTGAGAACATGTTCGAGCAGATGGCCGAGGGTGAGGTCAAGACCTTGGCGCTCATCATCAAGGCGGACGTCCAGGGCTCCCAGGAGGCATTGGCCCATGCCCTGACCAAGCTTTCCACCGACGAGGTGAAGGTCCAGGTGATCCATGCCGCCGTGGGTGGCATCACCGAATCGGATGTCAATCTGGCCCAAGCCTCCAAGGCGGTCATCATCGGCTTCAACACACGGGCGGACGGCGGGGCCCGCAAGGCGGCCGAGAGCTTCGGAGTGGATATCCGCTACTACAACATCATCTATGACGCGGTCGATGAGGTGAAAGCGGCCATGTCCGGGATGCTGGCCCCCGAGAAGAAGGAGAACGTCATCGGGCTCGTGGAGATCCGCAAGGTGTTCCGTATCTCCAAGGTGGGCGCAGTTGCGGGTTGCATGGTCTTGTCCGGCCTGGTGCGGCGCAACGCCCAGGTCCGGGTGCTGCGCGACAACGTGGTCATCCACACCGGCGAACTGGATTCCCTGAAGCGCTTCAAGGACGACGTGCGGGAGGTCAAGGAAGGCTTCGAGTGCGGTCTCAACTTGAAGAACTTCAACGATATCGAGGAACGCGATCAACTGGAAGTCTTCGAGATCCAGGAAATCGCACGGTCGCTCTGAACCCGGGGGGATGGCGGCATCGCGCCGCTCTTCCCCTGTCTTCCAATGAATAACTTCTCCCGCTCCGACCGCGTAAACGAGCAGATCCACCGGGAACTCTCCGAACTGCTGCGTCAGGTCAAGGACCCGCGGATCGCGCAACTCCTGCCCTTGGTCACCCTGACAGGCGTCGAGGTCAGTCCCGACTACGCCCATGCCAAGGTTTTCTACACCTCCCTCGCCGAAGTGGATCGCCGCCGGGACATTGACCGCGGCTTGAGGCATGCTGCGGGGTTCCTCCGCCGTGAACTCGGGCGTCGAATCCGCATCCATCACCTTCCGGAACTGCACTTCGTCTTCGACGCTTCGGTCGAGCGTGGAACCCACCTGTCCCAATTGATCGACGAGGCGGTCGAGTCCGACCGTCGGCACGACGAGTGAACGCGCCCAGGCGGCCGCCCCGGCGGCGCGTCGATGGCGTCCTGCTCCTCGACAAGCCATTGGGCATGACCTCCAATGCCGCGCTGCAGGCCGTCCGGCGGCTGCTGAATGCGGAGAAGGCGGGGCATACCGGGACCCTCGATCCACTGGCTACCGGGTTGCTGCCCCTGTGCTTCGGCGAAGCGACCAAATTCGCCGGCGAGTTGCTCGATGCGGACAAGACCTATGATGCTGTCGTTCGCCTGGGGATCCGCACCGACACCGGGGATGCGGAAGGAAGGGTCATCGAGACAAGGCCCGTCGCCTTTTCGGAACAGGAAGCGGATGCTGCCCTGGCGCGATTCGTCGGCCAAATCACGCAGATTCCTCCTATGCACTCCGCCTTGAAGCGGGATGGCCGCCCGTTGTACGAGTACGCGCGGCAGGGCCTGGAAGTCGACAGGGCGCCACGCCGGGTGACGATCCATGGCATCGAGAAGCTGTCGGCGTTCCGGGAGGATTTGACTCTGCGCGTGCGTTGCAGCAAGGGCACCTACATCCGGACGCTGGCCGAAGATATCGGCCGGTTTTTGGGCTGCGGCGCCCATTTGGCTGGCCTGCGCAGAACGGGGATCGGCGATCTCCTCATCGACGACGCTCTCACGCTCGCGGATATGGAATCCCGGACGTACGACCAGCGGGATGCCGGTCTTGCCCCTCCTGACGCACTGCTTCAGGGGTTGCCGGCCATCCGCCTCGACGAGCAGGAGGCCGGACGCATTCTCCATGGACAAGCGGTGGAGTTTTCCGACGGTACGGAAGGAAGGGTCCGGATTTACTGCGGTAACCGTTTCCTCGGCCTCGGCCTGGCCGATTCCGATGGGCTCGTGCGGCCCCGCAGGTTGATTTCCAGCCTGCGGTGAGATGCCGAAAATGCGCGCAGAACCTTGCCCAAGGGCATACGGCGACGTATAATTTGCGGCTTCGTTCGAGGTTCGAACGAGAATCCATGTACATCGGGCGCAGGGCTCTATCAAACCGGGGCGGCGTCTGTTTTTCAACCCGCGTTTGAGAGAAAAAATTCATGGCAATCAATACCTCTGCCAAGGCCAAGATCGTGGCCGATTACCAGCGTGCCCAGGGCGACACCGGTTCCCCGGAAGTCCAGGTCGCTTTGCTGACTGCCCGCATCAACGACCTGACAGGTCACTTCAAGGAACACACCAAGGATCACCATTCGCGCCGCGGGCTGCTCCGCATGGTCAGCCAGCGCCGCAAGCTGCTCGATTACCTGAAGCGCACCAATGCCGACAGCTACCGGGCATTGATCGAGCGCCTCGGACTGCGCAAGTAATCCGATGGCGAGCCCGCAGCCGGTTTTCCGGATGCATGGCTGAAGATGCCGGCGCCGGCCTCGTGGCCCGCGCCGGCTTTGTCGTTTTTGATGGGGCGGGTCCATTGGGATCCGTCCACGATGATGAAAGGAAAATCCCTTGCTGACTCCCAATCGTAAGACATTCGCCTACGGCGCCCATACCGTCACCCTGGAAACCGGCGAGGTCGCCCGCCAGGCCGGTGGCGCCGTCATGGTCAACATGGATGACACGGTCATCCTGGCGACCGTTGTCGCCCGCACCGAGGCCAAGGCGGGCCAGGACTTCTTCCCGCTGACGGTGGACTACGTCGAGAAGACCTATGCCGCTGGACGCATTCCCGGTGGATTCTTCAAGCGCGAGGGTCGCCCGTCGGAGAAGGAGATCCTGACTTCCCGCCTGATCGACCGGCCGATTCGCCCGCTGTTTCCGGACGGCTTCTACAACGAGGTCCAGGTCATCATCCACGTCTTGTCGAGCAATCCCGAGATCGACCCGGATATTCCGGCGATGATCGGCGCGTCGGCGGCGCTGGCCATCTCCGGCGTGCCTTTCAATGGGCCCATCGGCGCCGCCCGGGTCGGCTATATCGACGGCCAGTACGTGCTGTGCCCGACCAAGTCGCAATTGCTGAGCACCCAGCTCGACCTCGTGGTCTCCGGCACCCAGGCTGCCGTCCTGATGGTGGAATCCGAGGCGCAGCAGCTGTCCGAGGAGGTGATGCTGGGCGCCGTCGTCTTCGGCCACGACCAGATGCAGGCCGCCATCAAGGCCATCAATGAGCTCGTCGAAGTGGCGGGAAAGCCGGAATGGGATTGGCAGGCCCCCGCCCGGGACGAGGCCCTGATCGCCCGCGTGTCCGAACTGGCCGAGGCCGAGATGCGGGAAGCCTACCGCATCACCAGCAAGCAGGCGCGCACCCAGAAGACCCGCGAGATCGCCAAGAAGACCATCGATGCGCTGAGCGCCGGCGAAGGCGCGCCCGATGCCAACACCATCGGCAACCTGCTGTTCGAGCTGGAAGCGCGCATCGTCCGCACCCAGATCCTCAATGGCGAGCCGCGCATCGACGGGCGCGACACGCGCACCGTGCGCCCGATCTACATCCGCCACGGCGTGCTTCCGCGCACCCACGGTTCGGCCCTCTTCACCCGCGGCGAGACGCAGGCCATGGTGATCGCGACCCTCGGCACCGGCCGTGACGAGCAGATCATCGACGCCCTCCAGGGCGAATACCGCGACCGCTTCATGCTCCACTACAACATGCCGCCCTTCGCCACCGGCGAGACGGGTCGCGTCGGCTCGCCGAAGCGCCGCGAGATCGGCCACGGGCGGTTGGCCAAGCGGGCGATCGCGGCGGTGCTGCCGTCGCCCGAGGAGTTCGGCTATTCCATTCGCGTCGTTTCCGAGATCACCGAATCCAACGGCTCGTCGTCGATGGCCTCCGTTTGCGGTGGATCGCTGGCCCTGATGGACGCCGGCGTGCCGCTCAAGGCCCATGTGGCGGGCATCGCCATGGGCCTTATCAAGGAAGGCAACCGCTTTGCCGTTTTGACGGACATCCTCGGCGACGAGGATCATCTGGGCGACATGGACTTCAAGGTCGCCGGAACGACGAACGGCGTCACCGCCCTGCAGATGGACATCAAGATCCAGGGCATCACCAAGGAGATCATGCAGGTGGCCCTGGCCCAGGCCAAGGATGCACGTCTGCACATCCTCAACCTGATGACCGAGTCGATGTCCGGCGCCCGCTCGGACGTTTCGGCCTACGCTCCACGCATGATCACGCTGAAGATCAATCCCGAAAAGATCCGCGACGTGATCGGCAAGGGTGGGGCAGTCATCCGCGCATTGACTGAAGAAACCGGCTGCGTCATCGACATCGAAGACGACGGCACGGTGACCATTTCCTCGGTGAACTCCGATGCGGCACAACTGGCCAAGAAGCGCATCGAAGACATCACGGCGGAAGTGGAAGTCGGACGGGTTTACGAGGGCACGGTGCTGCGCCTGCTTGACTTCGGTGCCATCGTCCAGGTGCTGCCGGGGAAGGATGGCCTGCTGCACATCTCCCAGATTGCCAACGAACGCGTCAATGCGGTCGGCGATTACCTGAAGGAAGGCCAGGTGGTGAAGGTCAAAGTCATCGAGACCGACGACAAGGGGCGTGTGCGCCTTTCCATGAAGGCGCTTCTGAACGAGCCGACCCCGGCGGCGCCCACCGCCCAGTAAGCTGCCGGCGGGCGACATGAAAAAAGGACGCCACGGCGTCCTTTTTCTTTGTCTGCAAATGCGGGGGTCGTCTGCCCCTACAGCCCTCGGTGGCCTTACTTGGCCATCTGCTTTTCGCGGCGTTCCTCGAGTTCCTTGCAGTCGATGCAAAGGGTAGCCGTGGGGCGTGCCTCCAATCGCTTGAGACCGATCTCCACGCCACAACTGTCGCAGTATCCGTACTCGCCGTTCTCTATGCGCCCGAGGGATTCGTCGATCTTTTTGATCAACTTTCGCTCCCGGTCACGATTTCGCAGCTCCAGGGCGATGTCCGATTCCTGGCTCGCGCGGTCGTTCGGGTCGGCAAAGACGGTCGCCTCATCCTGCATCGTGTGGACCGTGCGCTCGATATCCTCCAGCAACTCCGACTTCAATACTTCCAGAATCTGGCGGAAGTGACCGAGTTGCTTGGCGTTCATGTATTCCTCGCCCTTCTTCGGCGTATAGGGCGGGAAATGCTTGTGCAGGAAATCCTCAGCCATGCGAGCGTCCAAAACGAAAAGGGGCTTTATAAACGAAACCGGGCAGGGCCGCAAGCGCCGCAGCCGCGGGGCGCCGCCACTGTCCGGTTCGCCCCGCGACCGAACGGAATCTTGACATGCTGGTTTGTGCGGTGCAAAAATCAAACGCTTAGCCTGAACATCCATAATATCCATCTTTGCCCCGACAAGAGAGGAAATGCCCATGTCTTCTAACGATCCGATGCAGGCAATGCACACCTGGGTCCAGGCGGGCCAGACCATGGTCCAGAGCTTCCTCCAGGCCGTGTCCTCCCAGCAATCCCAGTTTACGCAAGGCACCGAGAATGCGGTGCCGCCCATAGGCGTGTTGCCGACGTCATGGATCCCGGAGGCTGCCGCCAATACCGAGCTGCAGCGCGAATGGATGGAGCGCCATGCTGAATTGTGGCGCAGCATGATCGGGCGAAAACCCGGAGAGGCCCAGCCGTTCGCCGGGGACAAGCGGTTCGAGCACGGGGCCTGGGGTGAGAGCCCGATCTTCGACTACATGCGGCAGGCCTACACCATCAACGCGGATTACCTCAGGCGTGTCGCCGAGTCGGCGCCCATTCCGGACGGAAAGTCCAAGGAACGACTCCGTTTCCTTGCCCGCCAGGTGGCGGACGCGATGGCGCCCTCGAATTTCGCGGCCACGAACCCCGAATTCATCCAGACTGCCTTGGCGACGAACGGCGAAAGCATCCGCCGCGGTCTCCAGAACATGATCGCCGACATGGAAAAAGGGCGCATCTCGATGACCGACGAGTCTGCGTTCGAGGTAGGGCGCAACCTGGCGATCACGCCGGGAGCCGTCGTTTTCGAGAACGATCTGATCCAGTTGATCCAGTACTCCCCCCTGACCGACACTGTGTCGAAGCGTCCCCTGCTCATGGTGCCGCCCTGCATCAACAAGTTCTACATCATGGACCTCCAGCCGGAGAACTCTTTGGTCCGCTATGCGGTATCGCAGGGCAACACGGTTTTCCTCGTGTCCTGGCGCAATCCGAAAGCGGACCTCGCGCACCTGACCTGGGATGACTATATCGAGAGGGGCCCATTGACCGCGATGCGGGTCACCCGCGAGGTTACCGGCGAGGACAAGATCAACGCCCTGGGTTTTTGCGTCGGCGGCACCATGCTGAGTGCCGCGCTCGCGGTCGCCAAGGCGCGCGGCGAGGACCACGTAGCGAGCCTGACCCTCCTCACCACCTTGCTGGATTTTTCCGACACGGGAGAGATCGGGCTGTTCGTGGACGAGGCATCCGTCGCTGCCCGCGAGGCGACCATCGGCAAGGGGGGGCTGCTGCGGGCCCAGGAACTGGCCACCACCTTTTCCGCACTGCGGGCCAACGACCTGATCTGGCAATACGTGGTGGGCAACTACCTGAAGGGTGGCACGCCTGCAGCCTTCGACCTGCTGTTCTGGAACGCCGACTCGACGAATCTGCCGGGTCCGTTCGCGGCCTGGTATCTGCGACACCTGTACCTGGAAAACGAACTGAGGGTCCCCGGCAAGCTCGAGATGTGCGGCACGCGGGCGGATCTCTCGAGCGTGGACATGCCTGCCTTCATCTACTGCTCCCGGGAAGACCATATCGTGCCCTGGAAATCGGGTTTCCTTTCGCGCGGTATCCTCGGCGGCCAGACGAGCTTCGTCCTCGGCGCCTCCGGTCACATCGCCGGCGTGATCAACCCGGCCGCGAAGAACAAACGTAGCCACTGGATCAACGACAACGCGACGACCAACCCCGACCAGTGGTTCGAGACGGCCACCGAGATCAAGGGCAGCTGGTGGCCGGTCTGGGCCAAATGGCTGGGGAGCCATGCCGGCGGAGAGGTGCCGGCTCGCGGACGACTGGGGTCCGAAGCCTTTCCGCCGGGAGAGCCGGCCCCGGGCCGCTACGTGAAAGAACGGGCATAATCACAGGTTGCGCCTCCGAGGCCGGACCGCGGCGCGTCATCGTAAATTTCCGGCGAGAAAACAACAGAGGAGAAGAAGATGCAGAGAGTTGCATTGGTGACGGGTGGCATGGGCGGTCTCGGCGAGGCGATCTGCGTGAAGCTGGCGGCCCTCGGCGACAAGGTGGTGACCACCTACAGCCCCGGCAACACGAAGGCGAAGGAGTGGTTGCGCACGATGAACGACATGGGTTACGGCTTCAAGGCCTATCCTTGCGACGTCGCCGATTTCGACTCGTGCAAGTCCTGCGTGGACCAGGTCGTCGCCGACCTCGGACCGGTGGACGTGCTGGTGAACAATGCGGGAATCACCCGCGACATGACGTTCAAGAAGATGACCAAGGCCGACTGGGATGCCGTCATCCGCACCAACCTGGATTCGGTGTTCAACATGACCAAGCAGGTCATGGACGGCATGGTCGAGCGGGCGTGGGGCCGGGTGGTGAACATTTCCTCGGTGAACGGCACCAAGGGCGCCTTCGGCCAGACCAACTATTCGGCCGCGAAGGCCGGCATGCACGGCTTCACCAAGGCCCTGGCCCTGGAAGTGGCGAAGAAGGGCGTCACCATCAACACGATTTCGCCGGGCTACATCGGCACCAAGATGGTGATGGCGATCCCCCAGGATGTCCTGGAAACGAAGATCCTGCCCCTGATCCCGCAGAGCCGGCTTGGCAAGCCCGAGGAAGTGGCCGGACTGGTGGCCTACCTGGCCTCCGAGGAAGCAGCCTTCCTGACTGGCGCCAACATTTCCATCAACGGCGGTCAGCATATGTTCTGATCCGCCGTTCCTTGTAGTTCGTTCATTCGCATAGGGAGGTTCATACAATATGACAAAACGTATCGCTTTCGTGACCGGCGCAATGGGTGGTCTTGGTACCGCAATTTGCCAGGCCTTTGCGAATGATGGCTACAAGGTGGTGGCCGCCTACCATCCACAGTTCGACAACAAGGACCAGTGGCTCCAGGAGATGGATGCCGCCGGCTACAAGGACTTCGTCTGCGTCGCCGGTGACATCTCCAGGCTTGAGGATTGCCAGGCCATGGTTGCCGAGGCCGAGACCCAGGCCGGCGGTCCGATTGACATCCTGGTCAACAATGCCGGCATTACCCGCGACAAGTTCTTTTCCAAGATGGAAAAAGACCAGTGGGATGCGGTGATCGGCACCAACCTGACCAGCCTCTTCAACATGACCAAGCAGGTGTCCGCGAAGATGGCCGAGCGCGGATGGGGGCGCATCATCAATATCTCCTCTGTTAATGGCATCAAGGGTCAGGCCGGGCAGACGAACTATTCCGCCGCCAAGGCCGGCGTCATCGGATTCACCAAGGCACTCTCCCAGGAGTTGGCGGCCAAAGGCGTCACCGTGAATGCCATCGCACCTGGCTACGTGGCGACGAAAATGGTCATGGCGATCCGAGAGGACATCCTCAAGGGCATCGTCGACACCATCCCCATGAAGCGCCTGTGCAAGCCGGAGGAGATCGGAGCCGCCTGTTCGTACATCGCATCGGATCTTGCCGGCTACATGACCGGCGCAACGCTCAGCATCAACGGTGGTTTGTATTTTCAATGATCGCCTGACGCAGACCGCGGTCTGCGCGACAGGCCGCGGTTATGCGTTTGGAGGGAGGAGCGATAAGTGGGCGAACAACAAAACCGTCTGATCAAGAAATACCCGAACCGCCGTCTTTACGACACGAGAACGAGCACCTACATCACGCTCGCCGACGTCAAGGAACTGGTGCTGAAGCACGAGGATTTCCAGGTGGTCGATGCCAAGAGCGGCGACGACCTGACGCGCAGCATCCTGTTGCAGATCATCCTCGAAGAGGAAAGCGGCGGCGTGCCGATGTTCACTTCCGACCTGTTGGCTCAGATGATCAGGTTCTACGGCAACGCGATGCAGGGCATGATGGGAAAGTACCTGGAAAACAATATCAAGGCCTTCACCGACATGCAGCACAAGCTCCAGGAGCAGGCCCGTTCCCTCTACGGCGACAACGCCTCGATGAGCAAGGACCTCTGGGCGCAGTTCCTGAGTTTCCAGGGACCGGCGATGCAGAGCATGATGGGGGCGTACGTGGAACAGAGCCAGAAGATGTTCCAGCAGATGCAGGAGAATCTGCACGAACAGACTCGAAAGATGTTCTCCGGCTTCCAATTCCCGCATTTCCAACCTCCGGGAGCGGACCAGCCCGGCGAGAAGAAGTAAGGAAGGCATGGGGCGGAAGAAGAAGCCACCGACCGTCGGGTTCGTTTCCCTCGGCTGCCCCAAGGCCACCTCAGACTCCGAACAGATACTGACCCGCCTGCGCGCCGAGGGCTATGCGATCGGGTCCGATTACCGGGGCTCGGACCTGGTGGTCGTCAATACCTGTGGCTTCATAGATGCAGCAGTGGCGGAATCCCTCGACGCCATCGGCGAGGCCTTGGCCGAAAACGGGCGCGTCATCGTCACCGGCTGCCTGGGGGCCAAGGGCGACGTCGTCCGGCAAGCCCATCCGAAGGTGCTTGCGGTGACCGGTCCGCACGCCGCGGCGGAAGTGATGGCGGCGGTTCACGATCATCTGCCGCCGCTCCACGATCCCCATATCGACCTGATTCCGCCCCAGGGCATCCGCCTTACGCCGGGCCACTATGCCTGGTTGAAGATATCGGAGGGTTGCAACCACCGGTGCACCTTCTGCATCATTCCCTCCCTGCGCGGCGATCTGGTCAGTCGGCCGGTGGGCGATGTGTTGCGCGAGGCCGAGGCGCTGGTCGAGGCGGGTGTCCGGGAGTTGCTGGTCATTTCTCAGGACACCAGTGCCTACGGTGTCGACGTGCGTTACCGGACCGGGTTCTGGGGTGGCCGGCCCGTGAAGACCCGTCTGACCGAACTTTGCCGCGCCATGGGCGGCCTTGGGGCCTGGGTACGCCTGCACTACGTCTACCCTTATCCGAGCGTGGACGAGTTGATCCCCCTGATGGCCGACGGAGTCGTGCTTCCCTATCTCGATGTTCCCTTTCAGCATGCGTCGCCCCGCATCCTGAGGGCCATGAAGCGTCCGGCCGCGGCAGAGAAGGTCCTCGATCGAATACGCGCCTGGCGGGAAGCGGTACCTGACCTGACCATCCGTTCGACCTTCATCGCCGGATTTCCGGGAGAGACCGAGGCCGAGTTCGAGGAGCTTCTCGCCTTTCTGGATGCCGCCGACCTGGATAGGGTGGGCTGTTTCGCCTATTCGCCGGTGGAGGGTGCGGCGGCCAACGCACTCCCCGGGCAACTGCCGGAAGAAGTGCGCGAGGAAAGACGCGCCCGCCTCATGACCCACCAGGAGGACATCAGCACCCGCCGGCTCGAAGCGAAGATCGGTCGCCGCCTGCCGGTCCTCGTCGACGAGGTGGATGACGAAGGTGCCATCGCCCGCACCCAGGGTGATGCTCCCGAGATCGACGGCCTGGTGTACGTCACCGACGGCCAGGATCTGTCCGTGGGCGATCTCGTCGAGGTCTCGATCACGGATTGCGACGTCCACGACCTTTACGCGGTTCTCGAACAGGCTGCGGCGTGAAACCCCTGATCGGCCTGGCGTTGGGCTCCGGGTCGGCCCGCGGTTGGGCCCATATCGGGGTCCTGCGGGCCCTTGCCGAACGTGGCGTGGAGCCTGACGTCGTCTGCGGTTGTTCCGTCGGCGCCCTCGTCGGAGCGGCCTATGCCGATGGGGACCTCGAGAAACTCGAGCGCTGGGTGACCACCCTCACATGGCAGGATGTCCTGGGGCTCCTCGACGTCAGCCTGGTCGGCGGTCTCATCAAAGGCGACAAGCTGGTCGCCTTCTTCGAACGGCATTTCGTCGACAAGGAGTTCTCGGCCCTTTCCAGGCCATTCGCCTGCGTGGCGACCGATCTCGAGAACGGACGCGAGGTCTGGTTGCGTTCCGGCAGCGTTGCCGCGGCAGTCCGGGCCTCCATCGCCCTTCCCGGTCTCTTCAAGCCGGTACTCGCCGACGGTCGGTTGCTCGTCGACGGCGGCCTGGTCAACCCGGTGCCCGTCTCCCTTTGTCGAGCCCTGGGGGCGGACATCGTGATTGCGGTGGACCTGGGTTCCGACCGGATAGGCCGTCTGCACGCCGGGCCCTCGGATGAACCGGCGCCGTCGTCATGGTGGCGCCGCATGGGTCCCCGCGCCGCCGATGCCCGCCTGCCGTCGCTGGTGGATACGCTTTCGGCCAGCGTGCACATCATGCAGGTACGCATCGCGCGCAGCCGCATGGCGGGGGAACCGCCGGACGTCGCGGTGGCACCCCGTCTCGCCCACCTGGGACTCATGGACTACCATCGCGGGGTGGAGGCGATCGCCGAAGGCCGGGCGGCGGTCGATCGCCTGTGGCCGGCGATCAGGCATGTGCTGGAAGGTAACTGATCGTGCATACGGGACTGCTGGGAAGACTCGTTGCCTGCCTGGGGTCATCCCATGTCCTGACGGAGCCGTCGGACGTGGCGCCCCATGCCGAGGATTGGCGGGGAAGGTATCGTGGCGAGCCTCTGGCGGTCGTTCGGCCGGCCGATGCGGCACAAGTCGCCGAGGTCGTCGCCCATTGCGCCGCTGCCGAAGTCCCGATAGTCCCCCAGGGCGGCAATACCGGGCTCTGCGGTGGCGCGACGCCCATGGGCGGGGAGATCGTTATCGACTTGCGCCGCATGAATCGGATTCGGGAGATCGACAGGGACAACAACACCCTGACCGTGGAGGCCGGGTGTCCCCTGCAGTCGGTCCAGGAAGCGGCTGCCGCGGCCGATCGACTGTTTCCGCTGGCGCTCGCCGCGCAAGGTACCGCCACCATCGGCGGGAACCTGTCCACCAACGCCGGCGGCGTCCAGGTCCTCCGCTACGGAAACATGCGTGATCTCATCCTCGGCGTCGAGGTCGTGCTGCCAGACGGTCGTCTTTGGAACGGCTTGCGGGGATTGCGCAAGGACAATACAGGCTACGACCTGAAGCACCTGTTCATCGGCGCCGAAGGCACCCTGGGAATCGTCACCGCCGCCGTGTTGAAGCTCTTTCCGCGGCCTCGGGTGACGGCCACCGCGTGGGTGACCGTACCCAGTCCGCGGGCGGCCGTGTCGCTGCTCGGCCGCATCAGAGGGGAGGCAGGCGACCGGGTGTCGGCCTTCGAACTCGTCGGGCGCGCTGCGCTCGATATCGTCCTGGACCACATTCCCGGCTGCCGCGACCCGTTGCCCGGAACCCAGTCCTGGCAGGTCCTGGTCGAACTCACCGACACTCTGGCGACGCCTCTGCCCGATACCCTGGCGGCCGTTCTCGAGCAGTCCGCGTCGGCCGGCGAGGTACTCGATGCAGTGATTGCCCGCAGCGAGGCCCAGGCGGCGGCCCTGTGGAGGCTGCGCGAAAGCGTCTCGGAGGCCCAGAAGCGGGAAGGGCTCTCGATAAAACATGATATTGCAGTACCTGTTTCGCGTATTCCGGAGTTCATCGAGAAGGCCGATGCGCGGTTGGCGGAGCTGATTCCCGGCGTGCGCATCGTCTGCTTCGGGCATATCGGCGACGGAAACCTGCATTACAACCAGTCCCGCCCGAGCGATCGGGACGACGGGATGCTCGTTTCCCGCACCGAGGAAGTGAATCGTGTGGTGCACGACCTGGTCCACGAGATGGGCGGCACGATTTCGGCGGAGCACGGCCTGGGCCAGTTGAAGCGGGCCGAGATCCTCCGGTACAAGAGTCCGTTGGAGATCGAGATGATGCGCACGATCAAATCGGCCCTCGATCCGCGGGGACTCATGAACCCCGGCAAGCTGCTCTGATTTTTTTCGCGTGGGTGTTTACTTGCATCCGCGGCCTCCCTATAATGCGCGCTCTCTTGTGGGGGTATAGCTCAGCTGGGAGAGCGCTTGCATGGCATGCAAGAGGTCAGCGGTTCGATCCCGCTTACCTCCACCACGACGAAGTCCCTATCGTCTAGAGGCCTAGGACAATACCCTTTCACGGTATGAACCGGGGTTCGAATCCCCGTGGGGACGCCAAGAACGAACGAAGCCGCTGACCCGCAAGGACAGCGGCTTTTTTCATCGCAATTCCGTTCCGGGCCCGCGCCCGAATGCATCCCCGATTCGACGGTCGGCGTCCCTCCGGTCGGGGCGCCCCGGCCGGCTACAATCGCGGCTTTTCGACGAGGATCCCGCAATGGCCGGCGCTTTGTCCCATATCCGCATCCTTGACCTTTCGCGGGTCCTCGCCGGTCCCTGGTGCACGCAACTGCTGGCCGATTTCGGTGCCGACGTGATCAAGGTCGAGCGGCCAGGCGCGGGGGACGATACCCGCGCCTGGGGCCCGCCCTGGCTCAAGGATTCCGATGCGCGGGATACTGGCGAGTCCGCCTACTACCTCTGTGCCAACCGGGCCAAGAAGTCCGTGGCCCTGGACATCGCAAGGCCCGAAGGCCAGCGCATCGCCCGGGCCCTGGCGGCCCGCTGCGACGTGGTGATCGAGAACTTCAAGGTCGGGGCCCTGGCGCGCTACGGTCTGGACGCGGACACGCTGCGGAGAGACAACCCGCGCCTCGTCTATTGCTCGATCACGGGTTTTGGCCAGGACGGGCCGTTCGCCGACCGGGCGGGATATGATTTCATCATACAAGGCATGGGCGGCCTGATGGGCATCACGGGGGACCCGGACGGCGAGCCCCAGAAGGTCGGCGTGGCGGTGGCGGACCTGTTCACGGGCATGTACGCGGCGAACGCGATCCAGGCGGCCCTGGTCCACCGGGATCGGACAGGGGAGGGGCAGTCGATCGATGTCTCGCTGCTGGACAGCCAGGTGGCCATGCTGGCCAACGTCGCCTCAAACTACCTCGTCTCGGGATGCGCCTCGGGTCGTTTCGGCAATGCCCATGCCAATATCGTGCCCTATCAGGTCTTCCCGTGCCGTGACGGCCACCTGATCCTGGCCGTCGGCAACGACGGCCAATTCCGCAAGTTCTGCGAGGTGGCGGGCTGCCCGGCCCTGGCCGAGGACTCGCGCTATGCGACGAATCCGGCCCGGGTGCGGAACCGGGCCGCACTGGTGGCGCTGCTGGAGCCTGTTCTGAAGGCCAGGGACCTGGATGACTGGATCGCTGCCTTGGAAGCGGCCGGTGTCCCCTGCGGGCCCATCAACACCGTGGACCGGGTATTCGGCCATCCGCAGGTCCAGGCCCGAGGCGACCGGGTGGAGATTCCGCATCCGGCCGGCGTCACGGCGCCGGTGGTGGCGAACCCGGTGCGCTTCTCGGCCACCCCCGTGCGCTACGACGACGCGCCGCCGTTGCTGGGCCAGCACACGCGGGAGGTCCTGGGCGGCCTACTGGGGATGGGGGAGGGGGAACTGGCAGCCCTGGAAGCGGCCGGGGTGATCGGGAGCCTGGCAGGCTGAAAAGCATTCACCACGGAGGATGCAGTGGGCCCAGAGGATGACACGCAAGGGCGGCCCGGAATTGCATCTGGCTGCTCCTGTTTCCGCCGTTCTCCGTGTCCTCTGCGTCCTCTGCGGTGAGATGCCTTTCAGATTTTCCGCAGGCCGCCGGCGAAGCGTCGCGCGTTTTCCACGTAGCCGGCGGCGGCTTTCAGCAGCCGCGCCGATTCCTCCGGCGAGAGTTCCCGCACCACCCGGCCCGGCGAGCCGACGATCAGCACCCGCTCCGGGAAGACCTTTCCCTCCGGGATGAGGGTATTGGCGCCGACAATCGAACCGGCGCCGATCACCGCCTTGTTGAGGATGGTGGAGCCGATGCCGATCAGGCAGCCGTCGCCGACGGTGCAGCCGTGCAGCATCACCATGTGGCCGACGGTCACATCGGCGCCTACGGTCAGCGGCACGTCCTCGTCCGAGTGCAGGACGCACGCATCCTGGATGTTGCTGCGGGCGCCGATGCGGATGCCGCTGCGGTCGTTGTCGCCCCGGATCACGGCGTTCCACCAGACGCTGGCCTCGGGGCCGAGGGTCACGTCGCCGATGACCGTGGCGTTCTCCGCCACCCAGGCGCTGGGGTCGATGTTCGGGGTCTTGTCGTCGAGGCTGTAGAGGGGCATGGGAGTGTCGGATGGGGAGGATCGGGAAATCCACCGCGGAGCGGTGGGGCGGGGCAGGACTACCGGAATCGGGTCTCCTTTGCGTGCCCTCTGCGCCTTTGCGCCTCGGCGGTGGGCTTTGCGGGTTTCTACGAGTCGAGGTTCCATTCCGCTGCCGGTGGCACCGCCGCCAGCAGCGCAGTCAGCAGGCGCCAGGCCTGGGCCACGGATTCCACCCGGACCCGTTCGCCCGGCGCATGCGCGCCGCGAATGTCCGGCCCGAAGGAGAGGATGTCCAGCCCCGGGTGCTTGGCGCCGATGATGCCGCATTCCAGGCCTGCGTGGATCACCTTCACCGCCGCCGTGCCGCCGAATTCCCGGCCATGGACGGCCTGGGCCAGGGCCAGCAGCTTCGACGCGGGGTTCGGTGTCCAGCCCGGATAGGCGCCGGTCAGCTCGACCCGGGCGCCGATCAGCGAAAACAGGTCGGCGATCTCCCGGCCCAGCGCCTCGCTGCCCGAATCGACCAGGGAGCGGACCATGAAGGTGGCCTGGCAGCGGCCTTCGGCGAGCTTCAGCACGCCCAGGTTGTCCGAGGTTTCGACGACGCCGGGCACTTGGGTGCTCATGCGCTTCACGCCGTTCGGAGCGGCATGCAGCGCGGCCAGCAGGCGGCGTTGCTCCGCTGGGAGGCAGACGGCATGGGCGGGCCGCGCCGGCGCCCAGGCGAGGCGAAGGCCGTCGTCGGCGCCGGACAACTCCAGGCGGAAACGGGCTTCGATGCCGGCCAGCGACGCCGCCACGGCCGCCGCCGACTCGGTGGTCACGGCCACCAGCGCTTCCGCCTCGCGGGGGATGGCGTTGCGCGCCGTGCCGCCCGACATGGCAGCCACCGATACGCCGTGGGCGTCCTCCAGTTCGCGCAGGGCGCGGACCAGCAGCTTGATGGCGTTGCCGCGCTCCAGGTGGATGTCCACGCCCGAGTGGCCGCCGCGCAGGCCGCCGAGGGCGATGCGCAAGGGCAGGTGGCCGTCCGGCCAGGGCACCTGCACGATGGAATGGTCCAGCAGCGCGTCCAGGCCGCCGGCGCAGCCCAGGTAGAACTCGCCCCAGTCCTCCGTGTCCAGGTTGACCATCAGCCGCCCCTGCAACTCCCCCGCCGCCAGCCCCTGGGCGCCGCCCATGCCGGCCTCCTCGTCCACGGTCAGCAGCACTTCCAGGGGCCCGTGGGCGAGGTCTTGCGCCTCCAGCACCGCCAGGGCCAGGGCGACGCCGATGCCATTGTCCGCTCCCAGGGTGGTGGCCTCGGCGAGCAGCCAGCCATCGACGAGGGTCGGGCGGATCGGGTCCCGATGGAAGTCGTGGCCGGTGCCGGCATTCTGCTGGCAGACCATGTCCAGGTGACCCTGCAGGATCACGCCCGGGCGGTCCGCCATTCCCGGCGTCGCCGGTTTCGTGAGGATCAGGTTGCCGGCGGTGTCGGCGCGGCAGGCGATGCCGCGGGCGTCGGCCCACGCGGCAAGGTGATCGCGCAGTGCCGTTTCGTGCTTCGAGGGCCGGGGGATGGCACAGAGGGTCGCGAAATGCGCCCAGACGGGCGCCGGGGCGAGGCCGGGCAGGGGAACGGAGGGGAGATCGGAGGGCAGGTTCGGACGGTCCATTTCGAGGGCGGCGGTCGGTTGTGGAGGCGAAGCATAGGCGATCCGGGCGGTTCCCGAACAGTGGATGCCGATGGCAGCGATCCGGACAGCCGCGTCCGATGACAATTGTCATGGCCCTCGACGACCCGGCAGGGTAGATTCCCGGCCACAGTAATCCCAAGGGGGCCGCCATGCGAATTCGCAACATCCTTGCCGCAATCGTGGCGCTCGTGGCGTGGTTTTCCGGGCCTTCGCAAGCGGGCACGATGGCCCTGTCGGCCGTCGGTCCGACGACGATCCTGCCGGGAGGCCACGTGGATTTCACGTTCGCGGCGAGTTTTTCGGTCTCCCCGCCATGGACCGCGCATCTGGCGGGAGATCCGGAACCCGGGCCGATTCCGTTCGGCGACCAGACCTGGTATCGGGGTTCCCGGATCGACCATTCCGAATGGTCCGCGGGTGTGGTCGCGACCGCGACCTCGACCGCCGGCGGCAGCTTTTCCGCCAGCGCATCGGCAACCAGTTCCCTCGGCGGGGTTTTCTCGATGGGTTTCCCTTCCCCCGGGGTTTTCGCCGTGTCTGCCCATAGCGGGTTCTCGGCTCGCTGGATCGAGGAAACCCATGTGGATCGCGCGGCGCGCAGCTGTTTCCTGTTCATCTGCGGCCCCTGGTCTTACTCGACCGAGTTTGCCGGCGAACGTTCGGGTTTCAACGGCGATTCCGCGTCTGCCGGCCCCATCGCGGTGCACGTGGTTCCCGAACCCGAAACCTGGGCCACGCTGGCCGTCGGCCTGGGCATCCTCGGCGCGCTCCACCGCCGGCAGGGCTCCTGAGCTCTGGGCCGCCTGCCGCCGCCGCGCGGTTGCGTGGGGGCAGGCGAAATGTCAGGGGTTGGGCAATCGGTAATCGCGATCGCTTGCGGCGCGCGTGCCGTGGCTCAGCCTCGGGAATGCATTCCCTGGCCGTCGCGTTGCGCGCTTAATCCCGCCCTTCGCTGTCAATAGTCCGTTCGGACTAACGGGGAACTGCGAATTGTCATGGCCTTGTCATGGTGCAGCGCGGTAGATTGGGCTTCACACCCAAAGAACGGAGGCCCCAATGAAACGCGGAACCCTTGCCCTTGCCATTGCCACGATGGCGTCGCTGGCGGCCGGTGCCGCCCGCGCGGGCATCTACGATCTCGTGGCCGATTTCCCGGACCACCAGGGCGGCAGCGGCTTCTACGCCTATGGCGACGACGGCACCACCTATCGGTTGCTGGACGAGCATCCGACCGCGACCTACGCCTTCGTCGGCCGCGACGCCGGCCTGTGGTACGTGCCCTACGTCAGCAAGGACTACATCGGCGACAACGTGAATACGCCCGACTACGTCGCCATGCATCCCTCCGCATGGACCTGGGTCGTGGGCCACGACCCCGACCACCTTCCTCCGGCGGAGAGCGCGATCCTGGCCTGGAGGGCGGGGGCCGATGGTTTCGTCAGCCTGGCCGGCGAGTTCAGGAAGCCTTCCTACCTTGCCTGCGGAGCGACGGTGTGCAACGGCGTGCACGTGCATGTCCGCCGGAACGGCGCCGTCCTCTGGGAGACCGACCTCACGACCCGTGCCGGCAGCGCCGCCACTTTCGATCTGGCCTCCGTTCCCGTCAAGGCAGGGGATATGCTCTATTTCGGCGTCTCGGCGCGCGGCAACGACCAGTGGGACGAGACCTTCCTGAAGGGCACCATCACCACCGCGCCCGTGCCCGAGCCCGATACCTGGGCCATGCTGGCCGCAGGTCTGGGCCTCCTGGGTGCCCTGCGCCGGCGGCGTGCGGCGCCGGCATCGGCTTGAACCTTTCCGACCATTACAAGGAAAAATCCATGAAACGCAATGCACTGGCTGCCGCCCTTGCCTATGCCCTCGCCGCTCCCGCCATGGCCGATGTGAAGTTCTACGACGGCTACGACGCCCCCGCGGGAACCCCGCTGGCCGGTTACAACGGCTACGCGATTACCTCGGCGCCGGTGACCGGTCCCGCCGACACGAAGACCGCCGAGATCGCGGCACCGGGACTGGCGGTTCCCGGCCAGCCCTCCGAGGGCAATGCCGCAGGTCTTTACTACTGGACCCATAGCGGCGCGAAAGTCTGGTACACCGCGACCAAGGACATCGCCGACTTCGGCGCCGACGCCGGGACCGGGGTGACCACCTTTTTCGCCTCGGCCCTTTTCCGGTCGACCGCACTTCCCAAGGATGCCGGCGCATGGCTGAAGGTCGGCATTCCGCTCGACTTCGCATCCGGCGCCGACCGCTACTTCGCCATCGGCATCAAGCAGGAGGAGCGCCTGGGCGCCCTGCAGGCCCAGGTCTTCGCGGAGGCCCAGGGCAGTGCTTACGGCGACTGGTACTTGGCCGATTACACCCCGGGGACGACCGTCCAGGTGGTGGCGCGTTTCAGTTTCGCGAAGATGGCGCTGCCCGGCGACCAGTACCGGTTCGAGGTCCGCGCGGTGGCGAATCCCCTGCCCGGCGTAGAGCCCGACTGGGCGTCCGCGCCGCTCATCGGGGGCGAGAGCAACAAGGTGGGCACCTACGTCGTGCCGAACGTCAGCCTGTCCCTGGCGCGCGGCGGATCGGACCGCGGCGCCGGAGGCCTTATCGACGAGGTGCGCATCGGCACGACCTACGAGGATGTCGTTCCGGAAGTCCCCGAACCCGAAGCCTGGGCGATGCTGGCCGCCGGCCTGGGCATCCTCGGCGCGCTTCGCCGCCGCCGCCTTTGCTGATCCCGGGGTGACCCGCCAGGGAGGGTGGGGCACCCGCTTCGGGGAGGTGAGGACGGGCCGCCATGGGTTACCATGGCGGCCCTTTGTCCCTGGGGCCGAGATGAAACGCTTCCTTTCCCTGCTGGCGGCGCTGGCCGCCACCTTCCTGCCTGGCTGCGACACGGCCGAGTTCTACAACCTGAAACCAGGTGTTTCCACGGTCACCGAGGTCTTCGAACGCATGGGCCTGCCGGCGGCCGAATACCCGAACGCAGACGGTACCACCACCTACGAGTATCCCCGCGGCCCGAACGGCGTCCATTGCCACATGGTGACGGTCGGCGCCGACAAGATCCTGGTCCGCATCGACCAGGTACTCACGGAAGCCAATTTCGCCAAGGTGAAGGAAGGCATGGGCCGCGAGGAGATCCGCCGGCTCCTCGGCCGGCCGGGGGAAGTCACCACCTTCCCGATGAAGAACGAGGAGGTCTGGGACTGGCGCTACGAGGGCACCCCCCAGATCAACGAATACCACTTCCACGTCCATTTCGATCCGGCGACTGGAAAGGTGCTGAGCACCTCCCGGCGTACCGTCAGTCACGGCTGATGGCGCTGAAAGCCACCATCTTCAAGGCCGACCTCCAGGTGTCCGACCTGGACCGGGGCTACTACGCCCGCCATGCCCTGACCCTGGCCCGGCATCCTTCCGAAACGGACGAACGCCTGATGGTGCGCCTGCTCGCCTTCGCCTTCGATGCCGACGAGATGCTGGCCTTCGGGCGGGGCCTGTCCGCCGAGGATGAAGCCGACCTGTCCCTCGTGGATCCGACCGGCGCCATCGAACTCTGGATCGACGTGGGCCAACCGGACGAGCGGGAACTGCGCAAGGCCGCCGGGCGGGCCCGCCGCGTGAAGTTGTGGACCTATGGCGGGCGGGTTGCCGATCTCTGGTGGGAACAGAACCGCGGCAGCCTGGAGCGACTGCGCAATCTGGAAGTCATGCGTTTGTCGGCGGAGGACGGCAAGGCCCTCGCCGCCATGGCGGACCGGAACATGAAGGTCGAGGTGACGGTACAGGACGGGGCAGCCTGGGTGTCCGCCGGCGATCAGACGCTGCATCTGGAGCCGATGCGGCTGAAGGCGCCCTCGGAGGCATGAATTTCCTCGCCCACGCCTTCCTTGCCGGCGCCGATCCCGGCCTGCGGGTGGGCGGGCTGATCGGCGACTTCGTCAAGGGTCCGCTGCCGGCGGGGTTGCCGCCGGATCTGGCCGAGGGGGTGCGTCTGCATCGGCGAATCGATGTCTGGGCGGAGACCCATCCGGCATTCCGGCGCAGCCGTCTCCGCGTCGCCGCCGAGCGCCGGCGCGTTGCCGGCATCCTGGTCGACATGTACTACGACCACTTCCTGGCCGCCCGGTGGGGCCGCTGCCACGGCACTCCGCTCGCCGAGTTCACGGCCGAGACCTATGCCCTTGCCGCCGAGCGCGAGGCCGAACTGCCGGAGCGCTTCGTCCGCCTGCTTCCGCGCATGCGGGCCATGGATTGGCTGGCGAGCTATCGGGAAATCGCCTCCATCGGCGAGGCCCTGGACCGGATGGCATCACGCCTGTCGCGGCCCGCCGGATTGCGCGGCGGCATCGCGGAGCTGGCGCGGGACTACGCCGGCTTCGAAGACGATTTCGCCGAATTCATCCCTGACGCCGTGCGCATGGCCGCAGAAGGCGTACCGGCGCCAGTGTTCGCGGCGTCCGCCTCGCCGGCGGTAATCAAAGCCCCAGGGGCGTCGTGACCGGGCAGGGCGTCGAGGCGGTCCAGAGATCTTCGAAGCGCTGTTGCCAGGGCCCCAGTTCCTTGGCATCGAACAGCACCTGCTTGCCGCGCGGGTGATCGGCGTGGAAGCGTACGACCCCGTGGCTGCCATCCACGAGCAGAAACCGGTCGGCAAGATTGCGCAGGTTGTCCGGGCTTTGCCGCACCTCGATCATGTGTCCGCGGCGGGTCACCAGGGCGACGAAGCGAGGCATCTGACTGGCAATCGGTTCCGGGTCGTGGACCACGATGCGCAGGCGGCGCTGGCTGTCGCCGGCCAGGAAGGCTTCCAGGGCGGCGACCCGTGCCGGCTCCTCGGGTGCAATGCGGGTCAGATCGCCGGAGAAGATGCGGATCTCCCTCTCGGCGAGGGGAATGATGTCGTCGATGGCCTGGCGGAAGCCGGCCTCGCTGTCGATGGCGGTAATGCGTCGCTCGTTCATGATCCGGGATGCAGGAAGCCGCAGAGGTACCAATCGTGGAGGAGGGCGCGGCCGGCCTCGCTCCAGGATTCTCCGGCCGGCAGGTGCCGCATGTCGGCCAGGGTGCGCAGCCGCCCACGGTCAGCCGCGGGGATCAGGGCGGATTCGCCGTTGATGTAGAAGCGGGTGCCGGCATAGAGGAACCGGGTCCTGAGGTCCAGGCGCAGGCCCCGGGCGGCGATGCTGGCGGCGAAGCGTTCGGCCGACAGGGGCCGGGCCGGGTGGTCGAAGAAGACGTGGGGCTTGGGTTCGGTCAGGGCGCTGCCGAGGAAGTCCTTCACCGTCTCCCGGTTCCAGCGGATGGCGTCGAGCATGCCGGCCACCTGGTCCACCATTTCGGCGCCGATCTCGGCGGGCTTTTTCGCCGCCTTCAGGTCCGGGTCGGCATAGCGCCCGGAGAGGCAGAGCCGGTCCTGCAGGAAGGTGAGGAAGCCCTCGGCCAGTTCCTGGGCCGGGGCGGTGCGGAAGCCCACCGAATAGCTCATGCATTCGCCGACCGCGACGCCGTCGTGGGCCCAGCCGGGCGGCAGGTAGAGCAGGTCGCCCGGTTCGACCAGCCAGTCGTGGCTGGGCCGGAAGTCCTTGAGGATGCGCAGGGGCAGGTCCTCGACGAGGTCTTGGTTGCGCTGGTGGCCGACGCGCCAGCGGCGGGTGCCCATGCCCTGGATCAGGAAGACGTCGTAGTTGTCGATGTGGGGCCCGACGCCGCCGCCGTCCGTGGCGTAGCTGACCATCAGGTCGTCCAGCCGCGCGTAGGGGATGAAGTCGAAGGCCCGCATCAGGCGGTCGCCTTCGGGCAGCACCAGGTTCACGCCCTGGACCAGGGCCGTCCAGGGCTTGCGCGCCTTGCGGAAGCGGGCCATCCCGAAGGGACCGTGCTCCAGGCCCCAGCGGCCGCCAACCCGGGAGACGAAGCGCGATTCCACGTCGTCCCGGCAGGCGAGTTGGAGGAGGCCGTCGCGGTCCAGGAGGCCCTGGAACCCGGGGACGGCACCGCGGACGAGCAAGGGCCTCTTCTGCCAGTACTCTTCCAGGAAGCGGCTTATCCCGAGGCCGCCCAGGAGCTTTTCGATCATGGGGGGCGATTATAATCCGCCGTTTTTCCGCGAGCGCCCCATGCCCGAAGCCCTGATCGAATCGCTGGACCACGAGGGCCGCGGCGTCGCCCATGTCGAGGGCAAGGCGATCTTCGTCGAGGGGGCGCTGCCCGGCGAGCGGGTTGCCTACTCGAGTTTCCGCCGCAAGCCGACCTACGAGCAGGCCCTGGCGACCGCCATCCTGCGTCCCTCCAGCCAGCGCGTCGCGCCGCCCTGTCCCCATTTCGGCATCTGTGGCGGCTGCAGCATGCAGCACCTGGAGCCCATGGCCCAGACGGCGGCCAAGCAGCGCGTCCTCGAGGACGCCCTGTGGCACCTCGCGCGGCTGAAGCCGGAGACCCTGTTCCCGCCCATCTCCGGCGCCCCCTGGGGCTACCGGCACCGGGCCCGGCTGTCCGTGCGCCTGGTGGCCAAGAAGGGCGGCGTGCTGGTCGGCTTCCACGAGAAGCGTTCCAGCTATGTGGCTGTCATGGATTCCTGCCGCGTCCTGCCGCCCCGGGTTTCCGACCTCATCCCGCGCCTCAAGGCCCTGGTGGAGGGCATGTCCACCCCCGACCGCCTGCCCCAGGTGGAAGTGGCCATCGGCGACGACCAGGCCGTGCTGGTTCTGCGCCACCTGGAGCCGCTGACGTCCGGCGACCAGGACCGGCTGCGCGCCTTCGCCGACGCCCACGGCATCGTCTGGTACCTGCAGCCCGGCGGCCCGGACACGGCGGCGCTGTTCCATCCCGCGGACGCGCCGCCCCTGGCCTACCGCCTGCCCGACTTCGACGTGACCCTGCGCTTCCGGCCGACCGACTTCACCCAGGTGAACCATGGTGTCAACCGCATGCTGGTGCGCCGGGCCCTGGCCCTGCTGCAGCCCCGGCCGGGCGAGCGCGTCGCCGACATGTTCTGCGGCCTGGGCAACTTCACCCTGCCCATCGCCCGTTCCGGGGCGACGGTGGTCGGCGTCGAAGGGAGCGAGGCCCTGGTGGCCCGGGCCCGCGCCAACGCCGACCTGAACGGCCTGGGCGGGCGCTGCGAGTTCCGGGTGGCGAACCTGTTCGAGGCCACGGAGGAGAGCCTTGCCGCCCTGGGCCCCCTGGACCGGATGCTGGTGGATCCGCCGCGGGAAGGCGCCATCGCCCTGGCCAAGGCCCTCGGGGAAGGGGCGCCGCGGCGCATCGTCTATGTCTCCTGCAGCCCCGCCACCCTGGCCCGGGATGCCGCCGTGCTGGTGCATGAGAAGGGCTATGCGCTGCGCGGCGCCGGCATCGCCAGCATGTTTCCGAACACCTCCCACGTGGAATCCATCGCCCTGTTCGAACGCTGATATCACGGGCACGGGAGGCGAACGGGAAACCGGTCGGTCGCGCCGGCCGGGAAGGTCCGGCGAGGGCCGGGTCCCGCCGGTGCCGACGCGGGGGCCGGAAGCGCCGCCCCGTCGCCAACTGCGACCGGATTTCCGCGCCGCCATACCCCCGCCATTGTCATGGCATTGTTATCATGCACGCCTTGTTTTTCCGCTGGCTGCGTCATATCGCCAAGCCCTGTAATCCAACGGATTCTTACGGAATGCGTGGATTGAATCTTCCCCCGCCCGGGAAAGGCTGCAGTGAGCTGCGCAGGCATCGAAAGGGCGTCGATCCGGCCCATGCCGGATCGCCTTGGCGAGACCACTCACAGTTTCCGAGTTCCACCATGCCGACCTTGACCAATACCGCGCCTTTCTTCGCCTACGGCGATGGGAAGATCCAGACCGATTTCGGATTCACGGACGAGCACGCCCGGGGTGTGCTCCTGCAGCCGGACGGCAAGCTCGTGGTCTCGGGAAGGAATTTCCTGGTCCGCTACAACGCCGACGGGACCCTGGATACGTCGTTCGGCGCGACCGGCAAGGCAGGCACACCGTTTTCCTCGTCGAACGGATTCGGGCAGGTCGCCGCGTTGCAGGGGGATGGAAAGATCCTCTTCGCCGGCACGCTCTGGAATGCCGGCACGCCCTACTTCGCCGTGGCCCGCTACCTGGCCGACGGGACCCTGGATGCCGGTTTCGGCACCGACGGAATCGCCACCGTCTCCTTCGGGTCGAGCGGGGACGACTGCGCGGCCGTGACCATCCTCGCCGACGGAAAGATCCTGCTGGCCGGCACCACGACGGCGGCGGGCTCCAGCAAATACGGGCTCGCACTGCTCGATGCCGTCGGTGCCCCGGTTTCGACCTTCGGCGCCGACGGCAAGGTGATGACGGATTTCGGCATGGCCGGCGACCAGGCGCGCGCTGTCGCCGTTCAGGCGGACGGAAGAATCCTCGTCGCCGGTTTGAGTGGCGTCGATGCTGGCTTCGTATCCAGCGACTTCTCCCTGGCGCGTTACAACGCCGACGGTTCCCTGGACACCGCCTTCGGCACCGGAGGCAAGCTCACCGCCGACATCGCCGCCGCAGACGGCGGATTTGGCGTCGCCGTCCAGGCCGATGGAAAGATCGTCCTGGTCGGCAGTGCTTCCGGGGACATTGCGGTTCTGAGATTCGATGCGGACGGCACGCCGGACCCCGGTTTCGACACGGACGGCAAGGCCGTCGTGTCAATTCTGCCCTTCGACTTCGGAACCTGTGTGGCCATCCAACCGGAC
>JBPOHD010000047.1:0-11392 GCA_052035955.1 Pseudomonadota bacterium | reverse complement strand
GTGTGGATGCAGAAGACCGGCCTGGAGTGGTTCTACCGTTTCCTTCAGGAGCCGACGCGGATGTTCCGCCGGTATTTCATCGAGGACATGGCCTTCTTCCGTCTCCTCGCCAAGGAAATGTTTGTCGGTCGCTCGCGTTGAGCGGTCATCGTTCGTGATCTGGAGAATCAGCATATGACAGTAGTCGCGGTTGTGGGGCTGGGCTATGTAGGCCTGCCGCTGGCGGTGGAATTCGGCAAGCGAGTGCGGACCATCGGTTTCGATCTTTCCACGCCCAAGGTAGACCGCATCCGCGGCGGCCGGGATCCGGCCGGCGAGTTGCCCGATTCGGAACTGGCGGCCGCAACACTGCTGGAACCCACCACGGAGCCGGCAGCGCTGGCCGAGGCGGACTTCGTGATCATCGCCGTGCCGACCCCCGTCGATTCCGCCCACCAGCCGGATTTCTCGCCCCTGGTCGGCGCCAGCGCCAGCGTCGGGCGGCACCTGAAGGAAGGCGCCATCGTCGTCTATGAGTCGACGGTTTACCCGGGCGCCACGGAGGAGGTCTGCATCCCCGTGCTCGAACGGGAATCCGGCAAGAAATGGAAGAAGGATTTCTGGGTCGGCTATTCGCCGGAACGGATCAATCCGGGCGATCGGGAACACACCCTGACGCGCGTGATCAAGGTGGTGGCCGGCGATACCGCGGATACCCTGGAGAAGGTGGCCAAGCTCTACGAGATGGTGGTCGAGGCCGGCGTCCACCGCGCCTCCGGCATCAAGGTGGCCGAAGCCGCGAAGGTGATCGAGAACACCCAGCGGGACCTCAACATCGCGCTGATGAACGAACTGGCGATCATCTTCGAGAGTTGCGGCATCGACACCACGGAGGTGCTGACGGCTGCCGGCACGAAATGGAACTTCCTGAAGTTCAAGCCGGGTCTCGTCGGCGGCCATTGCATCGGTGTCGACCCTTACTACCTGACCTACAAGGCCGACATGATGGGCTACCACCCCCAGGTGATCCTGGCCGGCCGGCGCATCAACGACGGCATGGGCAAGTTCATCGCCGAGCAGACGGTGAAGCAGATGATCGCCGCGGGCAGCTATGTCAAGGGCGCCCGGGTCAATGTGCTCGGCCTGACCTTCAAGGAGGATTGCGCCGACCTGCGCAACTCCAAGGTGGCCGACGTGATCAACGAGCTTCGGTCCTACGGGGTGGAGGTCTTCGTACACGATCCCGAGGCGGATTCCGAGGAGGCCCAGCACGAATACGGCGTGCGCCTCTTCTCCTGGGATGAGTTGCCGCGTGCCGATGCGATCGTCGCCGCCGTTTCCCACAAGCGCTTCCTGTCCCTCGGTGTGGACGAGATCTCGAAGAAGCTGATCCGCGGCGGCTGCTTCATCGACGTCAAGGCGGCCTACGATGCGGCGGCCCTGCAGGGGGCGGGCATCAAGGTCTGGCGCCTGTAATTTGTCCAGCTATGGCCCGATTTCGAGAGCCCTTCGACCGTTTTCCTGGCGGCGTCCTGATTAAGCGCGCCTACTACGGCGTGAGGGCCGTCGCTCAGCGCTTTCTCCCTTGGCGGATGCTCCATGCCAACCACCTGACGGTGGCGCCCGTCTTCTGGATCGATCCCTTCCTGATCGAACGTCATACCCGCTTCGTTCGTCCGGGAACCGACGACTGGGAGGATTGGGTGTTCGACCAGAACGGTCCCGTTGATGGCGTACAGGACGGTGATTGGGACCGGGGCGGACACAAGGTGGAAGAAATGCGTATCTGCCGCGCCATCGAAGCGCGAATCAGATACGGAAACCCTTGGGAAGGTACAGAATACTACCGAACGATTATTGGACAAATTCGCACGGGCCGTTTCGTCTGGAATTGCCGAACAGAGGAAGACGTGCAACGCCGTTGCGCGTATCTCGACGACCTCATCGAGAGCATGCGGCGCCATGGATACCGGCTCAACCATGAGGTCGTACTGTCCGGGGAGGACCGGGTCGTCAAGTCGTTTCGCGATCGCGGCAACGAGATCACCGTCAACATCGGCCGCAACGGCGAGTTCCTATTCCAGGACGGCCGCCACCGCCTGGCCACGGCCCGGGCCCTGGGCATCGGCGCCGTGCCGGTGCGGGTCCTCGTCCGTCATGCCGCCTGGCGATCCGCCTCCGGAAACGGGTCCTAACCACGAGCACTCGGATATTGCGCTCGTCAATACCAGTCGATAGTTCTGGTGTTGCGTTCGGATGTATGCGAAGTCACGAGCGCTAAGGTGGCTGGATTCCGAATTTGCATGATGACCGGGCGCCGCTAGTGGCGAACGGAAGCCGTTTTTCATTCTTGGAGCCCGAAATGCAGTGTTCGGCATCGAGCTCCTGACGTCTCGCAAATTTCATCCAAGAACGCCTATACAATCGGCCCGCGTGAACAATTCAAGACAGGTGCGTATCGCCGGCGTTGATCCAAACGATGCCGAAGAAGGACTTGTGGCGTAGTGCAGAGGACAAAATGGTTGAATTCAAATTCATCAACTTTTATCGGGCTTTGGCGGCATTCTGGGTGCTTTGCGCCCATTGCGTTATTTGGGGCGGCGGGAAGGATATGTGGTGTCCATCGCCAAAAATCGCTGTCGACCTGTTCATGGTCATTTCCGGATTCCTCATGACTGCGAATGCGGCCAGTAGGGCGGCTCGCGAGCCGATGGAAAAGAAAACAAGTTGGTAGCGGTTCTGGATTCGTCGCTTCTTTAGGATTGCCCCTGCCTACTACCTTTCACTATTGTTGGCAGTCGTATTTGCCGGGGAATTCCTGGGCGGGTACCAGGTATTGAAAGAAACGTATCCGGATCGATGGGGAGGCAGCGATATATATGACCCATCACGAATCCAATTCACAGCAGAAAATCTCCTGTGGCACATAACATTTCTCTTCGGAGTTCATCCTACATGGTCATTTTCCACCATGCTGCCGGATTGGAGTTTGAGCCTTGAAATGCAGTTCTACCTCGTGTTTCCGTTCATCTATTTGGCTGCAATGAGGTTCGGGGCGGCGCGTGCAGCGTTGGCATTGTCAGCACTTGCCATACTTTCCACGTTTGTGATTCGCAACGGTCTCGGGATTCGATTCTTTGAGCCATCGCTCATCCTGTTCAAACTTCAGTATTTCTTGGCGGGCGTGCTTCTTCACAATGCAATGGCAGAGAAGGATGACGAAGGGCCAAAAAAGATTTTCCTCAATCCCTCAATCTGCCTAGCGCTGGTTTTGGTCTTCGCGGAATTGAAGTTCTCTCGGCTTCGGGGATTTTCGTTGGCATATGGTATGGAGGCAATTACGATGCCACTCCTTTTTTCGGGCATGGTTTATTTTGCTTTTGTTGAGCGCGCAACGAAAAGCCTGAGTATGCCGTATCGAATCGTTCGCCGCCTAACAGGGAATCCATTGATTCATTTCGCATCCGAGACCTCATATTCTGTCTATTTGTTCCATGGTTTCATGATTGCGATCGCAGGGCTCACCCTGTTTCGTTTTGATCCTTTTCTTCTTCTTTCACCGGTTGCGCGAGTTGGTGTAATGATCGTTGTGGTCGCAGTTGGGAGTTACGCGGCTGGGTATCTGATTTTCAGGTTCGTGGAAACGCCGGGCATCGACCTTGGCCGGAAAGTCGGCCGAAAAGTGTTGGGCTGACCCAGGGGCGCTTCTTTAAGAGAAAAGGGCGGGTTTCCCCGCCCTTCGTCACTTCCCGGGGACCCCGGGGACGATCGTCATTCGACCTTCACGGAAATGCCGTTGAAGGTGACGACCTTTCCGGCCACCCGGACCACCGCCCGGCCGGATGCGAACTCGAAGACGGGCGTGCCGGCGCTGGCGCATTCCACGTCGATCACGACGGCCGACAGGAAATTGTTGGAGGCCGTCACGGTCTCGAACTTCCCGTGCCACTGGTCGGGTCGCGGATCCGCTTCGGTACGCACCGGGGCGACGCCGAAGGAGGTGGTGGAACTGCCGGTCAGCGGCTGCGGGCTGGCGATCTGCAGGCAGGCCTGGACCCCGCCGTTGGCCACCCGGCCCTTGCCGGACAGGGTGTCGATGGTGCCGGGGCCGACCGAGTGGAAGTTCCACTCCCACTTGTGCGGCGCGCCCGAGGTCATCTGGTCGAAGACGACGACGAGGTTCGGCCGCAGGTAGGCCACGGAGCGACGGGCACCCGTGATGTCGGCCCCGTAGGCGGCCCGTGCATCGCCGGTCACGACGTCGTAGTCCGCCGTCGTCTGGAACTGGGTGATGGCGCCTTCGGCCCCGGGATCGGCAATGGGCTGTCCCTTTCCACCATCGTAGGTGATGGCGTTGTGGGCCTTGGTGGTCCGCGTCCATCCCGTATGGTGGGGGGATGCGTAGTAATCGTAGTAGCCGCTGTCGGCCAGCAGATGGACGCCCTTGGCCACGATCACCAGTCCGTTCTGGTCCGAGTGGGCATGGTGGGAGGTGCCGTAGGGACTGCTCTTGAAATAGACCGATACGCGATCGCGGAACTTCAGGTCGCTGTGCATGGCGGCCCAGCCGATGGAATTGAAGACCGCGCCGTTGGGGGTTCCGGCCGGGAAGGTGCCGGCCGCCGCCCGTTTCGCCGGCGCCAGCATCATTTGCATGTTGCGGTTGTCCTCGCCGAGGGTGACGGCGTCGTACCAGTCGTAGAGAGGGTCGGCCGGCATGCGCCGCGCGTACATCTTGGCCGCATTGGCCCGAATGTCAGGATAATTCTTGTCCGCGGAATCGCCGAAGAGGAAGCTGGGCGAACCCGGCGGTTGGAAATAGACCAGGTAGCGCCCGAAGTTCTTCAGGAAAGGATTCAGGCTGAGGACGTCCACGCCGCTGGCGCGGCGGATGGTGTCCATGGCCATGATGACCTCGGTGTGGTCGTAGATCGCGTAGGCCGTCCCCTGGGAGGACCCCCCATCATTGCCACCCCAGGGCGAGGTGATCTGGAGGAAAGTTTCCACGAACTCTGGACACACCCGGGCCAGGGTCGGAATTGAGTCGTTGTGGACCGCAGCGATGGCAGCAACGGCGCCGAGGATCGGGTAACCGTGAGGATTGCGCGGATTGCGGGCGATCTTCGTGTCGGCGATCAGCCAGGCCTCGAAATCTTTCAGCCGCTCGTCGATGACGAAGCGATAGCGGGATTTCTCGGTGCCGCTCAGCACGTCTCCCATCTGGTCGAGCGCATTGGAGAGCAGATTGAGGATCAGGGAGCTGGCCATGTCGATGGAGCGCTCGCCGGTGATGGCACGGGGGTCCAGGGCCGCCAGGTTGTTGATCCGCCGCTTGGCGATCTCCAGGAACGCCGGATCCTTGGTGACCGAATAGACCAGCAGCGCACCGGCCGCCGGTTTGGCCACGTTCTGCACCTTGCCCATGATCTCGACCGCCTTCGGCCCGTAGATCTCCGAGGGAGTGGTGCGCAGGGGCATGGCCGGTTCGTCGTCGAAGCGGTCGATCAGGCGGGGATCGTCGCGCAGGACCTCCGCCTTCAGGGCCTCGAAGGCCGCGGCCTTCTCGCCGGTCAGCAGGCTTGCCTTCCAGGCGCCGAGGTCGGCGCCCTGGGGCAGGGTCTTCGGGTGCGGAACCGACGGGGAAGCCGAGCAGACGCGGGCCGCGAGCGCGGCGTTGTCCACCTTGGAGAGGGCTGCGCCGGCCGCCGCTGCGGCGGCGGGAGCCTTCGCCGCGGTCCCGGTCGCCGGGGCGGCGGTTGCCGGAACGCTCGCCGCGGGTGCCGGGGCGGGGGCGGCGGCCTTGGCAGCGGGAGCGGCCTTGGCCTTGGCCGCACTGCCGGCCTCCTTCTTCTTCAGCAGGTTCTGCAAGCGCTGGGTGAATGTCGGCGTGTCGGTCTGGGCCCGCGCATCGGTCACCCAAAGGGCGGAGGCGCCAATGAGCAGGGCCGCCGCATGGAGGGCGAGCTTTTGCGACGCCCTGTTGCGCAGAGGCAGCGGATGCGCTGCCCGCGTGACGACAGAAATCGGACTTGTCATGAGGTCTTCCTCCAGCTTCAGTGAGTGCCTCCGCGAGGAGGCGCGATCGACCCGTTTCTTCCCCGCCGGGCTGGCGGAACGGTCTGACTGCACTCTTTCCCGTTTGATCGTAGTCGTTCATTTCCGATCGGAAACGGAAACCCGATCGCTACCGTGAATTATGTGTTACCCGCACCCCTGGTGCCAAGCGCGGCGGTCCGGCAGGGGGAACCGGCCATCCGTTCCCGGCGGCATCTGATGAATATGTGGGAGAAGGCCGGTTGCGGAAGAATCCCACCAACGCCCGGCCGTCGCAGGCGGCGTGGTCCTTCCGCCCTCGCCGCCGTGACTCACGCAGGCACAATGCTGACTTCCCGCAGCAATTCCTTGGCCTTATGTCTGCCGACCCACATGAGGACGTCGAGCAATGACAAGAACGGCTGAAACGGGCCTCGTCCCTGCGCGTAATCCAATGGGCGCATCGAGTAAAAACGGAGTTCGATTCCGGCCTCCTTGAACGGGCCTGGGAGGTACATATCCCGTCCGCCGGCAGAGTTCACGTAGGCCGAAGCCTTCTCCCTACGGCAGATGTCTATTACACGTTCGGGGCCTTTGAGGGAAGCGTTGTCGTAAATTCGGCTGGTTTCAATGATCTCTGTGCCGACACCGAGGTGTTTTGCCACGAGTCGAATTTGATTCAAGAGGAACTCTGCGAGATTCGGAGTGGGGTGTTCCATGATCTCCCGGAACAATGCGGTCGTTTCCCGAAAGTACGGCGCGGATGCATAGTTCTGCTCGACGGTACGAAGGAGCTTTTTCTTCCAGTCGCTGGATTGAACCAGTGCTATGTCGCAAATTTTTCGATTCGGCGACGCATGATCCAGGTGCAGCGAGATGTAAGCCGGTTGCTCGCCGATCTTGATCCGATTCCTGTTAATCCAGCCACCTTTGATGAACTGGACATCGTCATAGACCACAAACCTGTCGACGGCCGCGAGCAATTGCCAATAACCCAAATATGGAAGGAAGTAGGGCTGCATGATACCCAAAACCATTTATCAGGCTCCTAGATCCGTCCAGCGCTGTTCGGACCGCCAAAAAAAACGGCAATCGTATGGAGTTGGCCATTTTCCGTGCCAGCGGCACCCGACGCCATGCCTGCAAGATCAAAGTGAAGTGTCATCCTCCACCCTGATGCGTTACATATAGTCGAGCCGATTCCAAATCGGGGCCTTCTCTGAAAAGAACGGCCTTTCATTGACGATTTCCAATGAACCTGCAAAATCGCCGGGACCCGATTTCATGGGATTGTCATGTATCGCAACCCACCGCAATCTGGGCATGACCTTAAGGACACTCGGCAGCTCTCGAAACCGATTCCACGCGATGCTCAGCATCTCGAGTGCCGCCAACTGCTGGAACTCGTCCGGCAGGCTTTCCAGGTCATTCTGGTACAGGGTGATCTGCCTCAGATTAGTCAATGTGCAAAGATCCTTTCCGAAGCTCTCGATCAGGTTCTTGTGTACCCTGATTCCGGCCAGTTGCCTGTTCCGGGCGAGCCGGGCTATGTCCCGTATTTTGCAGGCGGCAAACGTGACGAATCGCAACTCGGGCCAACCAGACATTTCATCGGGAACGTAATCAACGTTGCTCAAGCCCCAGGCGAAGGTGTGAACGTGCTTCAGCGCCCACATCTCAGGAGGGAAATCTGGGAAACGGTTCAAGTACAAGTTCAACACGCCGAGATCGGACAGTTCGCCGATCTCACGGGGCAAAGCGGTGATGGCATTCTTGTGGATGTAAAGGGCCTTCAATTTACGCAAGCGGGCGATCTCGGGCGAAACGGATTGGAGGTCATTGACACCCAAATTCAGATGTTCCAGTTGCTCCATGCCATACATCCACGTGGGTACCTCCCCCAAGTAATTGGAGGCCGCGTCCAACCAGCGTAGTTCGTGCAGTGAACCCATGGCGTCGGGTAGCCGACGAAGCCAGTTCTGGCGGAGGTCCAGTTTCCTGAGCATCCGCAAGCGGCTGACCAATTCGAGGGCTTGCGCCTTCGTGGCCTCGGGGGCGTGCCGGAAGACTCCGTATGCGGGCAGGCCCTCGTCGGTGAGGGCAAGTTCGACGCAAACGTCCCCTTCCATGCGGTGGGCCAGGGCACGACCGGCTAGGGCTTCGATCTGGCGGATGACGTCGTGGTCAGACATGGGCGATCTCCGACTGCAAGGCCGAAATCCATCGATCCAGGGTCGGCCAGTCCATCTTGGGCAAGCTGTCCATAGACAGATTCGAGAAAAACAACCTGCCGCCACGCGATTCGAGCAGACGCCTTACCTTGTCTGCCGCGCCGTAGCCCCAATCGTCGAACCCGTAGTAGTTGCCGAGTTCCACCACGGCAAAGCGCCGGAACGGCAGCCTGGTCGCCACGAGATAGGTCTCCATCACCGCCTGTATCTCGCCATCCCCGTAGTTCGGCACGACGATGATCCAGGCCATTTCCGCATCGTCGGGCACTTGCGGGGCCGTCACATGGAAATCCGAAATGCCAATCCTGTCGCGGATCCGCTCCACGACACGCATCGAGTTGCTATTCGGGTTGGCGCTGTGGAGAACTGATATCTTCATCGGGAATGGGCCTTTCTTCCGAAGCAATACAAGGAACCGCAGAGGTCGGGGTGCTCCTTGCCGAGCGCGAAGAAGGCTTCGGCGTGCTCCTCCTTCAGGAAACCGCTGTCGTACAACTGGTCGAGCTGGAAGTCGGCGAGGATCTTCAACACCAGGCCGCCACTCTCGGCGACCTCGAGTCCGCATTCCTCGAAATCGCGGCGAAGGCTGCCGATGTCGTAGACCCGGCGATGTCCGTGGTGGTGATCGTTCTCCGTCAGCTCGTAGGGGGACTTCAGATAGCCCATGGCGACGGCGATCTGCCGCGAGAGGGCGTTCGCATTGGGCACCAGGCCGTAGAAAATGCCGCCATCCTTGAGGAATCGGCTGGTATGGCGGATGATCGCCCGGGCGTCGATGACGTGCTCGAGGATGTAGCTGGCCACCACGAGGTCGAAGCGCTCCTCGGTGTGGAAGGTCTCGAACAGCCCATCCACCACTTCCACGTTGGGCAGGCGGTGGGAACGCAGCTTGTCGGCGAAGGTCCGGGATCCCTCCACCGATACGACGCGCCGGGCCTTTCCGGAAAGCTGCTCGGTCAGCCAGCCATCCGAGCACCCAAGCTCCAGAATGCTGGCTTCCGGATTGAGATAGGGCGCCAGCACGCGCAACGAGTACTTGCGCATCAGCCTGTCCTGGGTCGAGACTTCCGTGCGGTAGGTGCCTGCCACCCGTTCCAGGAATTCCAGTTCTTTTTCGATCGGTTCCGACACGTGGGTCTCCATTGGGGGATGCCTGCGCCGCATCGTTATTGACCTTTTCGGGAGAGCGGTCGATTCGTCTTGCGGTCCGCCACTCCATCCCGCGACCCGCCGGGCACGCAGGCATGCGGGAGTCGCCATCATTTGAAATGATAACGATTTCAATTGCAAGTGAATTGCCGCGGGACCCGTCGCCGACCGTGAAATATTTGCGAAGAGCATTGCCCGGGAGCCCAGGCCCGGATACCGGCGCAGCGAGAAAAAGTGCGCGTTCCGGCCGTCGCCGCGATGGGCATGGCTCCGTTTTGCTGGCAGAATTCGCCACCGCTTGATGTTCAGGGCTCGTCTGAGCTTATTAATCAGGCAATTGGGTACGACGAAAGGGTGATGCATGATTCTCGTGACGGGTGGGGCCGGCTTTATCGGGTCCAATTTCGTGTTGGATTGGCTGCGGCAGTCGGACGAACCGGTCGTCAACCTGGATTGCCTGACCTACGCCGGAAATCTCGAGAATCTCGCCGAGTTGAAGGGGGACGCCAGGCAGGTCTTCGTGCGCGGCGACATCTGTGACGGCGAACTCGTTCGGCGGATCCTGGCAGAGCATCGTCCGAGGGCCATCGTGCACTTTGCCGCAGAGAGCCATGTGGACCGTTCGATCCACGGTCCGGCGGCATTCGTTCGGACGAACGTGGAGGGCACCTTCACCCTTCTCCAGGAGGCACGCCAGTACTGGGGAGGTCTGGCCGGTGGGGAACGCGACGGTTTCCGCTTCCTCCATGTGTCCACGGACGAGGTCTACGGATCCCTGGGCGCCGACGATCCGCCCTTCGCGGAAACGAATGCCTATGAGCCGAACAGCCCCTATTCCGCGTCCAAGGCGGCCTCGGACCACCTTGTGCGGGCATGGCACCACACCTACGGCCTGCCGGTCGTGACGACCAACTGCTCCAACAACTACGGGCCCTTCCAGTTTCCCGAGAAACTGATTCCGCTGGTGATCGCCAACGCCCTGGCAGGGAAGCCGCTGCCGATCTACGGCGACGGGATGAACGTCCGTGACTGGCTCTACGTGGGCGACCATTGCGCGGCGATCCGGGCGGTTCTGGAGCGGGGACGGCTGGGGGAGACGTACAACGTCGGCGGATGGAACGAGATGCCCAACCTCACCATCGTCCGCACGATCTGCCGCCTGCTGGACGAGTTGCACCCCGGATCGCCGGTGACGCCCCACGAGAACCTCATCACCTTCGTGGCGGATCGGCCGGGCCATGACAGGCGCTATGCCATCGATGCCAGGAAGATCGAGCGCGAGCTCGGTTGGCGCCCGGCGGAAACCTTCGAGACAGGCATCCGGAAGACGGTGGCCTGGTACCTGTCCCACCAGGACTGGGTGGCCCATGTCCTGAGCGGCAGTTACCGGGACTGGATCGAGACGAACTACGGAGAGCGGAATTGAAGTCCAGAAAAGGGATCATCCTCGCCGGGGGATCCGGCACGCGCCTTTATCCGGCGACCCTGGCGGTGTCGAAGCAGCTGCTTCCCATCTACGACAAGCCGATGATCTACTATCCGCTGACCACGCTGATGCTGGCGGGGATTCGGGACATCCTGATCATTTCGACACCCCAGGACACCCCGCGCTTCGAGCAGTTGCTCGGCGACGGCAGCCTGTGGGGCATCAATCTGAGCTATGCGGTCCAGCCCGAGCCCGGCGGCCTCGCCCAGGCCTATCTGATCGGAGCCGACTTCGTGGCCGACGGTCCGTCGGCGCTGATCCTGGGCGACAACATCTTCTACGGCACCCAGCTCGCCTCCCACCTCGGCCGCGCGGGGGCGCGCGAGAGCGGCGCCACGGTATTTGCCTACCCGGTCAACGATCCCGAGCGCTACGGCGTGGTCGAGTTCGACAAGTCCTGGAAGGCCCTGTCGATCGAGGAAAAGCCGGCAAAGCCGCGCTCCCGCTATGCGGTGACCGGGTTGTATTTCTATGACTCCGACGTGGTGGATATCGCCCGCAACCTGAAGCCGTC
>JBPOHD010000032.1:0-78807 GCA_052035955.1 Pseudomonadota bacterium | reverse complement strand
TCCAGCAATTCCACCATGTCCTCGGCGTGTTCGCCCGCCGCGTCCACCCAATCCGTCTCCGAGAGTTCGGTGCCCACCAGGTAGCCGTCGCACCAGGCCGTCAGGCCCGACGGATGCTCGCCCTCCTCCGCCTCGTAAACGACCAGTGTCGGATCCTCCCCTGCCGCCAGTCCGGCCGCCAACTGATCGTGGAAACGCATCAGGAGGTCCAGAAATTCGCGGGCCTCGGCCTCGTCCGTGAACTCCGGGCTTTCGCCGAGCGCGACTGGCATCCACGTGCCCGGCGGCACCCGTTCGGGACCGCTGACCACTGCGCAGAGCAGCCCCTGCAACTCATCCAGGCGCATCGCCTCGCCGCGGAAGATGTCCGAGGCAAGGAAGCTCTCGAGGCCGTCCATTTCGGCATCGGTCAACGGTATCGGCATTTGCGGGCTTTCCATGGCACCGGGAAATCGGAAGAAAGCCGAATCTTCCCACATCCGGAGCCACCGCCGGCGCCGGTGTCGGTTGATCGGGGACGACCGCCTTCCGTATGGCATCATTGGCCGGCTCACGAACTGAGCCCCCTCCGGGAATCCAAGGTCGGATCCTGCCCTCGATGCACCCGGAAAACGAGGCGGCAGGCGGAATTTTCGCGGCGGGGCCAGATTCGGGGCGACCCTTCGTTTTCTCGACAGGCAGGGAGGCCCATGGACCGCACGGAACGTTTCTACAAGATCGATCAATTGCTCCACGAACGCCGCTTCGCCACCTTCGAGCAGATCCAGGAGGCACTGGGCGTGTCCAGGGCGACGGTCAAACGCGACCTGCAATACCTGCGGGACCGAATGAATGCACCCATCGTCTGGGATCGGGAGGCTGGCGGCTACCGCTTCGAATCGCCCGGACCCAGCGCGCCGAAGTACGAATTGCCGGGGCTTTGGTTCAATTCGTCGGAAATTTACGCCCTGCTCATGATGCAGAACCTCCTCGAGGAGGTGCAGCCCGGCCTTCTCGGCCCCCATATCGGGCCCCTCCAGACGCGGCTCAAGAGCCTGCTCGGCAGCCGGGAGGATGACCCCGGCGACGTGGCCAGGAGGATTCGCATCGTACATGCCGCCAAGCGACGCACCGACCTGCGCTATTTCGAACTGATCGCGGCGACCCTCCTCAAACGTCGCCGATTGTCGATCCGCCACTGGAACAGGGGACGGAACGAGGAGACGGAACGGGAGGTTTCCCCGCAACGGCTGGTTTATTACCGGGACAATTGGTACCTGGACGCCTGGTGCCATCTGCGCCACGAAATCCGGAGCTTCGCGGTCGATGCGATCCGGAATGCATCGCTGCTGGATCGGCGGGCCAGGGAGGTCAGCAGGAAAGGACTGGATTCAGTCCTCGGCGCCGGTTACGGAATCTTCTCGGGTTCCCGGGTCGAATGGGCGCAGCTGAGGTTCTCCGCCGAAAGCGCGCGCTGGGTATCCGCCGAGCAGTGGCACCCCCGGCAACGGACGCGGACCGAGGCCGACGGCACCCTGCTCCTCGAACTGCCATACTCGAATCCCACGGAACTGGTGATGGACATCCTGCGCCACGGCGCAGGCGTCGAGGTGCTGGCGCCGCCCGACCTTCGTCAGCGGATCAAGGCGGAACTGGACCGGGCGCAGGCCCGCTACGCCTGAGTCGGAACGCCGGGGTATCCTGTTCACTTCAGCCGGAAGAACGATGATGGAGGATGCGCGATGAAGCGATGGTGGTCACTTCTGCTCGGATTCTCGCTGACGCTGCCTGCGGCGGCCCTGGCGACCGGCCCCCTGACCGGTGAAAAGGGTGTCTGGCTCTCCAACACCGTCGGCGAGCGGGTGCGCGTCGGCACGGTCCGATTCACGGCGGCTTCCGGGAATCGCACGGCGTTCCGCTTCCAACTGGACGAAACCCGCTTCGGCGAATATTTCCTGGCGATGCGACCTTTCCGTTGCCTGGCGGGCCCCGCACAGCACCTGTGCCACTTCCCCTACGGCCGTGAAGGGGAAGTTTCGGCCGACGACCTGACCGCCCTCGAATACCGGTTGATCTTCATGCACAAGAAACCGGGAACGCTACACCTGGAACCACGCAATGGCTTGCTCTGGCGCCTGCGCCCGGAGGGCGATCGCCTCCTCGGGACCCTGTTCGACGCCGACCTCGATCCGATCATCGTTCCTCAGGGTGACCCGCGGCGGCCTTTGACGGATAGCCACCTGCAGCGGGCGGACGAGGGATCTTACTGGTTGCCGAAGCTCAGCATCGAGTGACGCAACAGGCGGGAGCCATTTCCTGCAATACCGGGCAGGTCGGGTTTGCTGCATCGCAGCAATGTGCTAGGCTTGGAAGGGCTGCGGTAAGCACCGCCGCCGTCATCGTGACGAATAAGAAGAGCCCGCCATGACCCCTGCCGAACTCCAGGATTTCCTACTGACCCAGGTTCCCCTTTTCGAGGGCTTCGACCCGGACCAGATTTCCCGCATCGTCGCAGCCAGCGAGTTACGCACCTTCGAGGGCAGCGAGGCGATCGTCGAGTGCGGCGAAGAGGGCAGTTTCTTCGGCGTCCTTGTGAGCGGGCATGCCGAGATTTCAGTCACCGACAGCCTCGGGGGCCGGGTTCCCCTCAACAAGCTGGAGGCCGGCGACGTGTTCGGCGAGATGTCGCTGCTGACCGGCGACCGCACGGTAGCCGACGTAATCGCCGGCAATCGTTGCTTCGTGTTGATGATTCCCCAAGGCTTGTTCAACGCGCACATCCTGGTTTCCCCGAAGGCCATCACCTTCCTTTCGAAACTCCTGGCCGACCGGTCGCGGGCCCTGGCGGTGGACCTGACGAGCCGCCAGTTCCACGAGCAGGCCCTCGCGAAGTCGGGAGACCCCTACGCCCTGAGCCTCAAGACCCACGTCCCCGGAAAGATTCTCGCCTTCAATGTCGGCCTCTCGCAGATCCGCTTCGGCATCTACGACACGGAGGATACGGCCAAGGATGTCCACGGCATCATCGATTGCGGCGACTGCTCCGTCGCCCGGGTCACCATGACCGCGGACGGCGTCACCACCTTCCGCGAGCGGCCGCCCTTTCCGCTCAACGACTTCATCAAGGTGATGTTCGAGTCCATGCTTACGCTGGGCGACAAGCACCTCTTCACGCCCTTCGAGGTAATTGCCGTCGGTCACCGCGTCGTGCACGGCGGCAGCAAGTTCTCCAGTTCTGCCGTCATAACACCCCAGGTGATGGCGGATATCGAGGCCTTGTCCGTTTTCGCCCCCCTCCACAACCCGATCAACCTGGAGGGAATCCGGGAGTCCCTGAAGGTCTTTCCGGACGCACCCCATGTGGCCGTCTTCGATACCGCCTTCCACCAGACCCTGCCGACCTACGCCTATCTCTACGGGCTACCCTACGACTACTACAAGAAGGAAGGCATCCGGCGCTACGGCTTCCATGGGACGTCCCATCGATTCGTCTCCCTGAAGGCAGCCGAGATCGTCAAGCGCCCCCTCGGCGAGTTGGAGATCATTTCCTGCCACCTGGGAATCGGCTCCTCGCTGTGCGCCATAGACCACGGGCGTTCCGTCGACACTTCCATGGGAATGACGCCTTCCGAGGGTCTCATCATGTCCAGCCGGGCCGGCAACATCGATCCGGCCGTCATGATCCATCTGGCCGAGCATTACCACCTGGGACCGGACGCCCTCAGTCGCCTGATCAATTCCGAAAGCGGCCTGAAGGGCATCTCGGGAATCTCCAGCGACATTCACGAGGTCGAGGAGGCAGCCAACGACGGACACCACCGGGCACTGCTCGCCCACCGGGCCTTCTGCTACCAGGTCCGCAAGAACATCGGCGCCTACGTGGCGGCCATGGGCGGCGTCGACGTGCTGGCCTTCACCGGGGAGATAGGCGAAACGAGTCCAACAGTACGCAGTCTCGCCTGCCAGGGGCTCGCCTACATGGGCATCAAGCTGGACGAGGACAAGAACCGCAGCCTTGGCAAGGCCACCTCCCACGCGGTCATTTCCGCCGAGGATTCCCCGGTCAAGATTCTGGTCATCCAGAACAACGACGAGCGCCTGGTGGCCTGGGAAGCCCTGCGCGCGATGGAACGCAACCAGATCACGCTGACCATCCGCGACAAGCAGGACATGCCGATCCCCATCGAGGTGTCGGCGCACCACGTGCACCTGTCCCAGGCCGACGTGGAAAGGCTCTTCGGGGCCGGCCACCAGTTGACGCCCGAACATGAACTCTCGCAACCGGGCCAGTTTGCCTGCGAGGAAAAAGTCGACCTCGTCGGTCCGAAGGGCAGGATCGCCAACGTGCGAGTGCTTGGCCCGACGCGCAAGGAGACCCAGGTCGAGATCGCCATGACAGAGCAGTTCAAGCTCGGCATCCAGGCCCCCATCCGCGAATCCGGCGATCTCGCCAACACGCCCGGGGCGGTCCTGGAAGGACCGGCTGGCAGCGCGCCGATCCCCCGCGGCGTAATCTGCGCCCAACGCCACATCCACATGTCACCAGACGACGCCATGCGGTTCCGCCTGCGCGACAAGTATGTCGTGCGGGTCAAGGTCGAGGGCGACCGGGAGTTGATTTTCGGCGACGTGGTCGTGCGCGTGAATCCGAATTTCCGGCTGGCCATGCACATCGACACCGACGAAGGTAATGCCGCAAGCATACGCACGGGAATGCTGGGCTTCGTCGAGGAGATTCAGAGCCGCGGGTAGGTTCACCCGGACGGATCGAGGCACCCGTCAGAGGCAGGCCTGCTCCATTGCCTTCAGGCAGGGGCTGCAGAATCCATCGTCGTCGACGGGCACGGCTTGCTTGCAGCGCAGACATGCTTCCTGCATGGCCTCCGAATTCGTCCTTGTGGCGTCTGGATTTGCCGCGCTTCCGATCCAATCCCGTGCCTTCTCCAGAGTTGGGAATACATGGGTCGGGAAAGAGGTCAGATCTTTCGACGCGAACAACCTGCCCAGGGCGTCGATGCGTTCGTCGCAGGTCACCAGGGCCACCCTGATCTTCGGATTTGTGTAACGGGCACCCAGGCTTGCAGCCGCCATATCGACGATCGTGTCCTGGCCCACGTCGAAGCCTACGACTCCAAGGAAATCGTTGATGGAATATGAAATTCCGTCGAAGCGCGGGTCGCCGTGAATTTCCCGCATGGATTCAAGGTACTCCTCGGCGGTCACGAACCCCCAGACCTTCTTGTAAACGCCTTGGGGCTCCCATTCGATTTTATAAGGCATGGGACGGAAATCACTCGATACCGAATTGATTCAGGATATCACTTTCCGCATAAGCGGGCCGAACCCGCCTGCCGGCAATCCCCGCCGCGATAAGGCGATTGAAACCACACCGACGGCTGTGTTCGGGCCAGACCCGCTTCGATGGCCACGCTGCAAACCGGGGAAGGCAGACATGGTCAATCGCCCCGGGGTCGAGAATTGGAAAAGGGCTTGGATCTCGCGATCCAAGCCCTTGATATTGCTGGTCGGGGCGGCGGGATTCGAACTCGCGACCCCTTGCACCCCATGCAAGTGCGCTACCAGGCTGCGCTACGCCCCGACAGCCCAAAATTATAACAGCAAATCGTCGCCGAAAACGTTCTCAGGCACGCAACAGTTCGATGATGCCGGCCAGTTCCGCCCGCAGGCTGAGAACGGGGGGGGGTTGGGGAATCGCGTCCCGCGCATCGCCCTTGGCCAGATACTCGTCGAGGCGGTTGCGGGCCCCGCTGATCGTGAAACCCTCCTGGTACAGGAGTTCCCGGATTCGCCGAACGAGCAACACCTCGTGATGCTGGTAATAACGCCGGTTGCCGCGCCGCTTGACCGGCTTCAACTGGGTGAACTCCTGCTCCCAATAGCGCAGCACATGGGGCTTCACGCCGCACAAGTCGCTGACCTCGCCGATGGTGAAGTAGCGCTTGGCGGGGATAGGCGGCAGGTCGTCGCGGGAATCCGTTTTCATTCAGCGGCGGCAGGACGCCAATTCGTCAGGACGACGACGGAGTGCGGGTGCGCCGCAATTCGTCAACGGCGGTTTTGAGTTTCTGGCTGGCGTGGAAAGTAACCACACGGCGCGCCGTAATCGGAATCTCCTCTCCAGTCTTGGGATTGCGCCCGGGCCGTTGCGGCTTGTCCCGCAATTGGAAGTTCCCGAATCCGGAGAGTTTGACGCTGTCGCCACTCTCCAGGGAATTGCGGATCTCCTCGAAGAATCCCTCCACCATGTCCTTGGCCTCCCGCTTGTTGAGGCCCACCTTTTCGAACAACAGGTCGGCAAGTTCCGCCTTTGTCAACGTCATGACGGCTCCAGATTCTTCTCGGATTTCTCTCGCTACGCCGGGCTCAGCCACGCAGGGCCGCCCCGAATTCCCGACGGGCAGACTCCACCAGAATCTGCACCGCCGCCTCCACTTCGCGGTCTTCGAGCGTTCGCGAAGTATCTTGCATAACTACCCGGAAGGCAAGACTTTTTTGCCCCGGCTCCAGGCCCTTCCCCTGGTACAGATCGAACAATCGGACGGCGCGCACGATGGCCGGAGCCTGGACCTCCAGGGTCGCCAGCAGGGCCCGGACCGGCACCTCCTGAGGAACCACGAGCGCAATGTCCCGCACGACGACGGGAAAGCGAGAAACCTCCTCGAACTCGGGCATTGGGGTCGAAAGCACCGCCTCCAGTTCCAGTTCGAACACGACGGGAGCAGAACCCAACTCGTATTTCTGCACCCAACGCGGATGCAATTCACCGAGGACTCCGACCTGTCGGTTACCCAACTGGATCGAGGCGGCCCGTCCGGGATGCAGGGCTGGATGGGCGAGCTTCGCAAATTGCAGCGTACCGACCGGGAAAAGGGCTTCCACGTCACCTTTGGCGTCGAAGAAATCCACCGTCCGGGCGGGCAATCCCCACTGCTCGGGCGCGGCCGGCCCGGCGCAGAGGCCGGCGAGCAGCAAGGGCTGGGCGAAGCCCGCCACCGGGCCCGCCAGCGGGTCCTTCCGGAACGCGCGTCCAATCTCGAAGACCCTCACGCGCTCGGCCTGGCGCTTGCGATTGAAGGCGAGGTTTCCGACTAGGCCGCCGATCAGGGACGTACGCATGACCGCCATCTGGCTCGCGATTGGATTGGCCAGCACGATGGGGCTCCCGTTGCCGCAGAAATCCGCTTCCCAGGCCGCCTCGACGAAACTGAAATTGACCACTTCGTGGTAGTCGCGCGCTGCCACGGCCCGGCGCAGCGCCATGGGGCCACGGCGGGACTCGGCCTGGGGCAGCATTGCCAGGGGCGCCCGGGGGGCCGGCGCGGGAATGTTGTCGTAACCGTGCAGGCGCGCCAATTCCTCGATCAGGTCTTCCTCGATCGCGATGTCGAAGCGCCAAGACGGCGGCGTGACCGTGAAGACAATCCCGTCGCCCTGGCCTTCCCGTACGTACGGGAATCCCATCCCCCCGATGAGCCGGCCGATCTGCTCGTCGCCCAGCGGGATGCCGATGACTCGGGCCGCCCGGGCCGCCCTCAGGCGTACCGGCGTCCGCTTCGGCAGGCAGTCCTCCCGCACTGCCTCGACCACGGGTCCGGGACTGCCGCCGCAGATGTCGAGTATCAGGCGGGTGGCGCGCTCGATGGCGGAGCGCTGAAGCGTGAAGTCCACGCCGCGTTCATACCGGTAGGACGCGTCGGAGGAAAAACCCAGGGACCTCGCCTTGCCGGCGATAGCATCGGGACTGAAGAAGGCGCTCTCGAGGAACAGGTCGCGGGTCTCTAGTGAGATGCCCGATTCCTCGCCGCCCATGATCCCGGCCATGGCCAGGGCCCGCGCATCGTCGGCGATCAGGGCCGTATCGCTCCCCGGCTCTACCGTCTGCGCGTTGAGGAGCACGAGCTTTTCACCCTTTGCGGGCAGGCGGACATGGATGGCTCCCGTCAGTCGGGAGTCGTCGAAGGCATGCAAGGGTTGGCCCAGTTCCAGCATCACGTAGTTGGTGACGTCCACCAGGGCAGAGATGGAACGGATGCCCGCGCGCTCCAGGCGTTGCTTCATCCATGCCGGCGACGGAACCGACGCGTCGACACCGCGCACGATGCGCCCGCAGTACCGCGGGCAGTGCTCCGGCGCGTCCAGGACGACGTTCCGTGTTTCCTGATGCTCGGGGGGCACCGGGGTGATGGCCGGCAGATTCAGCGGCGCACCGGTCAGGGCAGCAACCTCCCTGGCAATGCCCGTAAGCGACAGGCAGTCCGCCCGGTTCGGCGTCAGTTTCAGGGTAATCAGGTGGTCGTCGAGGGCCAGAAGCCGGCGGACATCGGCACCCACCGGGGCATCGCCCGCCAGGACGAGGAGGCCCGAGTGATCCTGCGAAAGACCAAGTTCCCGGGCCGAGCAGAGCATGCCGGCGCTCTCGATGCCACGCACCTTGGCGCGGCGGATCTCCAGATCCGGCAACCGCGCTCCGACGAGCGCGCAGGGCACCTTCATTCCCGCCTCCGCGTTCGGGGCACCGCAAACGATCTGCAGGATCCCGTGCTCGCCGGTATCGACCCGGCAGAGCTTCAGTCGGTCCGCGTCCGGATGTCTTTCTGCGGAGAGCACGTGGCCGACGACAACCTGGCTGAACGGCGGCGCCACGGGCGTCAGTTCCTCGACCTCGAGGCCCGCCATGGTCAACAGGTGGCAGAGATCGGCCGTCGAGAGGGGCGGACCGACAAGGCTGCGCAGCCAGGATTCTGGGAATTGCATGCTATTTGAATTGAGAGAGGAAGCGCAGGTCGCCGTCGAAGAACAACCGCAGGTCACCGATTCCGTAGCGGAGCATGGTCAGGCGGTCGGGCCCCATGCCGAATGCGAAACCGGTATAACGTTCCGGATCGATGCCACCGAAGCGCAAGACATTGGGATGGACCATTCCGCAGCCGGCAATCTCCAGCCACCGCCCCTCCAGCGGGCCGCTCTGGAATGCCACGTCGATCTCGGCGGAGGGTTCGGTGAAGGGGAAGAAGGACGGGCGAAAGCGCACCTTCATGTCGTCCGACTCGAAGAAGCGGCGCAGGAAGTCGGCAACGACTCCCTTGAGGTCGGCAAAGCTGATGCCCGCGCCGACCCAAAGGCCCTCCACCTGGTGGAACATGGGGGAATGGGTCGCGTCGGAATCCACCCGATAGACCCGTCCCGGGCAGATCACCCGGATTTCCGGCATCGGGTCCAGATGCTTGTACTTCTCCACGTGGGCCAGCATGGCACGGATTTGCACCGGGCTGGTGTGGGTGCGAAGCAGCACGTCCTCCCGGATCCGCCCGTCGTCGGTCAACAGGTAGAAGGTGTCGTGCATGGAGCGGGCGGGATGCTTCTCCGGCGTATTGAGGGCCGTGAAGTTATGCCAATCGGTCTCGATCTCCGGACCGTCGGCAACCTCGAAGCCGATGGAGCGGAAGAGTTGCTCGATGCGCTCGAGGCTGCGGGTGACCGGATGCAGGCTGCCGACCCCGCGACCGCGCCCTGGCAAGGTGACATCCAGCGCCTCGGCCGCCAATTGCGCCTCCAGCGCAGACTCCCGCAGGGCCTCCCGGCGCGCCTGCAGGGCGGTCTCGACCCTTTCCTTGGCGGCATTGATCGCGGCACCCGCCGCCTTGCGTTCCTCCGGGGCAAGCTTGCCAAGGCCCTTGAGCAGGCCGGTCAAGGATCCTTCCTTGCCCAGATAGCGGGCTTTCGCCTCTTCGAGCCTCGCCGGCTCGGAAACGGCGGCGAAGTCGGCGATGGCAGTGGCGACCAGGGTATCGAGTTGTTCCATGGGACGTGAAAAAGGGAGGCCAAGGGCCTCCCCTCTTTGCGCTAGCGGTGGATCAAGCGCCGAGTTGGGCCTTGGCCTGGTTCGCCAGTTGGGCGAAGGCGGCCTTGTCGAAGACGGCCAGGTCGGCGAGCACCTTGCGGTCCACCTCGATGGAAGCCTTCTTCAGGCCATCCATGAGGGTGCTGTACTTCATGCCCAGTTCCCGGGCGGCCGCATTGATGCGGGCGATCCACAGGGAACGGAACTGGCGCTTGCGCTGGCGGCGGTCCCGGTACTGGTACTGGCCGGCCTTCATCACCGCCTCTTTGGCGATGCGATATACGTTCTTGCGACGGCCCCGGTAACCCTTGGCCGCGTCGAGGACCTTCTTGTGGCGCGCGCGCGCCGTTACACCGCGTTTGACTCGTGGCATGGTGGCTTCTCCTTAGGCGTTGGGGAGCATGGCGCGGACGGCTTTGACGTCCGAGTCATGGACAGTGAGGACGCCGCGCAGGTGGCGCTTCACCTTCGTTGTCTTTTTCGTCAGGATATGACGCTTGAACGCCTGGGCGCGCTTGATGCTGCCGCTGCCGCGCACTTTGAAGCGCTTGGCTGCCCCGCTTTTGGTCTTCATCTTCGGCATGGCCGATACTCCGCTTATTTGACGGTGCCGGGTGGCCCTCACCGCGAGGACTCTTCGTGACCCGCAACCGCTTGTATGTCCGGCCCCTCGCGGCGCCGGACGATCCTGCCCCGCCCTTCCGGGCGGGACGAATTCAGTGCTTGCCCTTCTTCGTCGGCGCCAGGATCATGATCAACTGGCGCCCTTCCATCTTCGGGAACTGCTCGACCTGGGCAATCGCCTCCAGGTCACCCTTGATCCTTTCCAGCATCCGCATGCCGATTTCCTGGTGGGCCATCTCGCGGCCCCGGAAGCGCAGCGCGATCTTTGCCTTGTCACCCTCGCCGAGGAACTTCGTGACGTTGCGCAGCTTGATCTGGTAGTCGTTTTCGTCGGTACCGGGCCGAAACTTCACTTCCTTGACCTGTACCTGCTTCTGCTTCAGCTTCGCTTCGTGGGCCCGCTTCGACTCCTGGTACTTGAATTTCCCGAAGTCCATCAGCTTGCAGACCGGCGGCTGCGCCATGGGCGCGATTTCCACCAGATCCACACCGGCTTCCTCGGCCATGCTGATGGCCTGACGAACAGAAACGATCCCTAGTTGCTCGCCCGCTTCCCCGACCAGGCGGATTTCGGGGGCGGTTATTTCGTCATTGACGCGTTGCGTCTTGTCCTGGGCGATGGTTCTCTACTCCAAAAAGACAAAAAATCAGGTCGCCGCGCCCCTGCTCCGCTTTTCAGACAGCAGGCGTTCGATCAAGGCTTCCGGGGACATCTGCCCGAGATCCTTGTTGCCCCGGGCACGTACGGCGACCAACCCTGCGGCTTTCTCCTTGTCGCCGACGACGACGCAGTAGGGCCGCTTCAACAAGCTATGTTCTCGGATTTTATAGTTTATTTTCTCGCCGCGCAAATCCGTTTCGACCCTCAGGCCAGCTTCGCGCAGCTTTTTCGCCACATTCTCCGCGTAGTCTGCCTGGCTTTCGGAAATATTCAACACGACAGCCTGCACCGGCGCCAGCCAAAGGGGCAGTGCTCCGGCGTGGTTCTCGATCAGGATTCCGATGAACCGTTCGAGCGAGCCCAGGATGGCCCGGTGCAGCATCACCGGCGTGTGGCGGGCATTGTCCTCCCCGACGTACTCCGCATCCAGGCGACCAGGCATCGAGAAATCCACCTGCATCGTGCCGCACTGCCAAGATCGGCCGATGGCGTCCTTGATGTGGAACTCGATCTTCGGACCGTAGAAGGCGCCCTCGCCGGGCAACTCCTCCCATTCCAGGCCGCTGGCCTTGAGCCCGGCCCGCAGGGCCTCCTCGGCTTTATCCCAAAGCTCGTCCGCGCCGACCCGGCTGGCCGGGCGCAGGGCCAGCTTGACGGCCACGTCGTGGAAGCCGAAATCCGCGTAAACCTTGCGCACCAAGGCATTGAAGGCCGTCACCTCGGGCTGGATCTGGTCTTCGGTGCAGAAAATGTGGCCGTCGTCCTGGGTGAAACCCCGGACCCGCATGACGCCGTGGAGGGCGCCGGAAGGCTCGTTGCGGTGGCAGGAGCCGAACTCGCCGTAGCGCAGGGGAAGGTCCCGGTAGGAGCGCACGTCGGTGTTGAATATCTGTACGTGGCCAGGGCAGTTCATGGGCTTGATGGCGTAGTCCCGGGTCTCCGACTCCGTCGTGAACATGTTGTCCTTGTAGTGCTCCCAGTGGCCCGACTTCTCCCACAGGCTGCGGTCTAGAATCTGCGGGCAGCGGACCTCCTGGTAGCCATTGTCGCGGTAGACCTGGCGCATGTACTGCTCGATCTCCTGCCAGACGGTCCATCCGTGGGGGTGCCAGAAGACCAGGCCCGGCGCCTCCTCCTGCAGGTGGAACAGGTCCAGCTGCCGGCCCAGCTTGCGGTGGTCGCGCTTCTCCGCCTCCTCCAGCATGTGCAGGTAGGCATCGAGTTCCTTCTGGGAGGACCAGGCCGTTCCGTAAATCCGCTGGAGCTGTTCGTTCCTGGAGTCACCCCGCCAGTAGGCGCCAGCCACCTTCATCAGCTTGAAGGCCTTCAGTCGCCCAGTGGATGGCACGTGGGGGCCTCGGCACAGGTCGATGAAATCGCCTTCCCGGTACAGGCCTATTGGTTCACCGGCAGGAATGGCGGCGATCAATTCCGCCTTGTAGTGCTCACCGAGGGACTTGAAGAAGGCCACGGCCTGATCGCGGTCCCATTCCTCGCGGGTGATGGAAAAATCCTTCCTGGCCAATTCGGCCATTCGCTTCTCCATGGCCTCGAGATCTTCCGGGGTAAAGGGGCGCTTGTAGGCGAAGTCGTAGTAGAAGCCGTTCTCGATCACGGGCCCGATCGTGACCTGCGCCTCGGGAAACAGCTCCTTGACGGCATAAGCGAGAAGGTGAGCCGTCGAGTGACGGACGATCTCCACGCCATCGACCTCCTTCTCCGTGACGATGGCCACCTCGGCATCGTCCGCAATGCGATGGGACGTATCGACCAGCCGGCCATCCACCCGTCCGGCGAGGGCTGCCTTGGCCAAGCCCGGACCAATGGAGGCGGCCAGTTCGGCCACCGTGACCGGTTCGTCGAAGCTCCGCTGGGAGCCGTCTGGCAAGCGAATTACGGGCATGATCGAAAATCCTCGAGATCAAAAAAAAGTGCGGCATGGCCGCACTTTTCTCGATGTAACGCAATGAAACACGAACTGCGGCAATCTTGGAATCAGGCGATCTGGCAAGTTCGAGTTCGGAAGGGCATGGTCGTGTCGTCGTCCGGTGATCGGGGCCCCGGACTGACCGGCGCAGGGTTTGATTATCTCACGGCCGGGCAGCCTCACCAAGCCTCCGAAGGACGAGGCTGCCGCCCCCCGCGTGATCCCTGCAACGCTCAAGCCGCCGTGGCTTTCTCCCGCCTTCGGTGGGCAATGACGGCCGGCAACACGATGCCGAGGAGCACGAGGGCACCGGCCGCCAGCGGCCAGATGACGGGGCGATTCCACTCCGCACGCATCCTCTCTCGCTCCGCCACCTCGACGCGCTGATACTTGAGGGTATTGTTGCCCACCTTGGTCGGCTTGCGATTCTTGAGCCAGGCATGCCGAAGCGTATATTCCTTGGGATGGAAGCCCCAGACCCAGGGGGCATCCTGGTGCAGGATGGACAGCATGCGATCGATGATGGCCTGCCGCTCCGGCCCGTTGTCCATCGCCTTCATGCGCTCGAAAAGGCGGTCGTATTCCGGATTGGCGTAATTGGCCGCGTTCTCCCCCTGGTGCTTCACCTTGCCCTGGGGGCCGTAGAGCAGGAACAGCAGGTTCTCCGGATCCGGATAGTCCGCATTCCAGCCGAAATAGAAGAGTTGCCCGGCCCCCTTGAGCACCTTCTCCTGAAACCGGTTGTAATCGGTACTACGCACGACGAGTTGCACGTCGAGCTTGCGGAACTGCTTGTTCAGCCAGTCGATGCGTGACTTCCCGCCCACCCCGCCTGCCGTCGTATCCAGGTTGATCACCAAGGGCTCTCCGGTCTTCGCGTCCCGCCCGTTCGGATAGCCGGCCTCCGCCAGCAGGTGCTTCGCCTCCTCTATGCCCCTGCGCTGCATCCTGCCGTCCACCCACTCGTACATGACCGGATTGATCCCCTCCTTCCCTTCCCTGAAGCCGAAGATACCCGGCGGGATCGGGCTCTGAGCAGGAATGCCCCGGCCGTTCTGGAAGATCGAGATGAACTCTTCCTGATCGATCGCCACCGCGATGGCCTGTCGAAGCCTCCGCGCCCGTTCCTGGTCGGCAGCGTCGCCCGGCCGGCCGCCGACCAGCGGGTCGAGCATGTTGAAACCCATGTAGAAGGTCGACGTGGCCACGGAGGTCGACAGCCGGATGCCCTGGGCCCGCATCGCATCGGTGAGGGTCGTCTCGCCACTGCCGCCGACCTGCACCGCCTGGTCGAAGGAGTCGGAGGCGATGCCTGACGCGTCGTAGTACCCCTGCAGGAACTTGTTCCAGTAGGGAATCTGTTCCTTCTCCCGGGTGAAGACGATGCGATCGATGAAGGGCAAGGCCTTGCCGCAGTCCGCCAGCAAGCCCTCCTCCCGGTCTCCCTCCTCCCCTTCGCAGGGATAGGATTCCCCGCGGAAGTTCGGGTTCCTTTCGAGCACCATGCGGGCGTTCGGATTGTTCTCCGTCAGCATGTAGGGTCCGGTGCCGATCGGATACCAGTCCAGGGTCAGGTTCTTCTCCGCCATGCCCGGCTGACTGTGAAAGCGATCCGCCTCCCAGGGCATCGGCGCGAAAAAGGGCATGGTCAGCCAATAGAGGAATTGGGGATACTTGCCCTTGATTCTGATGCGATACGTGCGCGCATCCACCACGACCGCCCCCTCGAGCGGAAACTGGCGCAGGTCCAGCCATTCGGTTCGCCTGTCTTCCGGCAATCCCTTCTGATACGCCTGCAGGGCCTTGGAAAGGCCCTCGAGACCGACCACGTACTCGCTCATGAGGCCCAGGATAGGCGAGTGAAGCCTTGGATGGGCGAGGCGCTTGAGCCCGTAGACATAATCCTCCGCCGTCAACTCCCGGCTGTCCGAGAGGGGAAAATCCCGCAGTTCCCTGACCGTATCGAGATCCCCTCTCGCCAAGGAAAAGTAGGCATGGCCGCCCTCGCCTTTTCGTGCGAAGGCCGGATGCGGCTGGTAGCGGATGCCCGGTTTCAGTCGGATGACATAGTCCGTATAGGCGATCTGCGACGGAGGGGCATCGGACCGCAGAGGGCGCCCGGCGGAATCGAGGTAGAGCGGTGCCGGCATTTCCGACGCCGTCGCCGGGACCACCTGGTAGGGTCGCTTCAGGTAGTGGTACTGGAGTGGCGGTTCGTATATCTGGGCGGTGAAGGTGATCTCGTCCTCGCTGTAGGACTGCACCGGATCCAGGTGCTTGGGACGTTCGGAAAAGGCCGTGTACAGGATGTGCCTGCCGGATTCGGAGGCGGGATACGGGTTGTTCCATGCCTCCGAACATCCGCCGAAAAGAAGCGACAACAAAGCAGCGACGGCCGCCGTCGCGAGGCTCGCGGGGAAGCGGGAATTGGACGGCGCTGGCATGGCGGCAGTTTAGCCCATGCGGCCTTCCGATATAATCCGCCGTCCTCTGAGGGAGAAAGTATCCATGGGTTTCCTAGCCGGCAAGCGCATCCTGATCACCGGCCTGCTGTCGAACCGCTCGATCGCCTACGGCGTGGCCAAGGCCTGCCACCGCGAGGGAGCCGACCTCGCCTTTACCTACCAGAACGAACGTTTCAAGGAGCGGATCGCCAAATTCGCGGACGAGTTCGGCTCCAGCCTGATTTTTCCCTGCGATGTCGCAGAAGATGCCCAGATCGACCAGCTCTTCGCGGACCTTGGCAAGACCTGGGATGGCCTCGACGGCCTCGTGCATTCCATCGCCTATGCCCCGACGGAAGCCCTGGAGGGGGATTTCCTCGATGCGATCACCCGGGATGCCTTCCGCATTTCCCACGAGATTTCCGCCTACAGCTTCCCTGCCCTGGCAAAAGGTGCGCGGCCGCTGATGCGGGGACGCAAGGCTTCCGTCCTCACACTTTCCTACCTGGGCGCCGTGCGCACCATGCCAAATTACAATGTCATGGGCATGGCCAAGGCCAGCCTGGAAGCCTCCGTCCGCTACCTGGCGGCCTGCCTCGGTCCGGAGGGCCTGCGCGCCAACGGGATATCCGCCGGACCTATCAAGACCCTCGCCGCGTCCGGGATCGGAAGCTTCGGCAAGTTGCTCTCCTACAACGAGAAGCATGCGCCCCTCCGACGCAACGTGACCGTCGAGGAAGTGGGCAATGCGGCAGCCTTCCTGCTCTCCGATCTGGCCAGCGGCATTACCGGCGAGATCATGTACGTGGATGCTGGCTTCAATACCACCGCCCTGGGCAATGCCGATGCCGCGGCGGGCTCCTGAACGACCACCCCACCAACAAAAAAGCCCGGCACCGCCGGGCTTTTTTGTTTCATCGGACGATCATTTCTCCTTCGGATCGAGAATCGCCTTGTTGGTGACGACGCCATACCGTTCCCGCAATCCCGCGAGCCAGCCGTTGAATTCCTCCTCGGCGGCCACCCTGGCGTACTGCTGGCGCAGCGCGTTGGCCGCCGCCTGGGTGTCGCCGCCGGCGGCGGCCACCGCATTGATCCTGTAGAGCCCGAAAGCACCGCCGGGGAGGGCCGTCCCAACGAAGGCCGGCAACTTGTCCGCCGAGGCGCTGAAGATCGCGCGAACGGCCTCCGGCGCCAGCATGGGCGCCTGGGCGCGGCTGACCTTGCGCGCTTCCCCCCAACGCAATTCGGTCGCTTCGCCCTTTTCCAGCCTGGCCAACAATTCCTTGCCCTTGGCGGCCGCCAGTTTCCCCGCTTCCTCGCGAACCAGTTTCTTCTCCACCTCGGCCCGTACTTCCTCGAAGGGCCGCAGCGACGCCGGCCGGTGCTCCAGAACGCGAGCCGATACGAGGGTGTTCGGCGACACCTCGACCGCCTCGGTATTGCGGCGGTTCTTGACGGCGTCTTCTGAGAACAGCGCCGACTGCAGCTTCGGATGGTTGAAGGGGGGCTGGAGGCCACCGTCGCGGGCCAGCCAGTCGGTCTGCCTGATGTTCAGCTTGAGCTTTTCCGCCGCCGGCTTCAGGCTGTCCGCCTGCTCGTAGACCGTGTTCGTGAAGACTTCGGCCGCCTCCGCGTATTTCTTCGCAGCCGACTGCGCCTTCAGTTCTGCGGCGATCTCCGCCTTCACCTGATCCAGCGGGCGGTTTCCACCGGGCCGGATGCCCGTCACGCGAATGATGTGGTAGCCGTAGTCGGTCATTACCAGATCGCTGATCTGGTTTTCCTTCAGCCCGAACACGGCATCTTCGAAGGGCTTCACCATGCGGCCGTCCCGGGGGAACCATTCCAGGTCGCCCCCCTTCTTGGCCGAGCCCGGATCCTGGGAATGTTGCTGGGCCAGTTTGGCGAAGTCGCCGGGAGACTTGCGCACCTGGGCCAGGATGTCCTCTGACTTCGCCTTGGCAGCCGCTTTTTCGCCCTCGGAGGCGGACTTTGCCGCGAGGATCAGGATATGGCTCGCCCGCCTTTCCTCGGTCCGCGCGAAACGCTCCGGGTGGGCCTGGTACCAAGACTTCACCTCGTCGTCGGATACCGCCGTCTGTTCGGTCATGGCCGCCAGCGACAGGACCGCGAACTCCGCCTTGACCTGCTCCCGGGTTTCGAATTCCTTCTGGTGCGTGTCGTAATAGGCCCTGGCGGCGTCTGCGGCCAACTTCACCTCTGCCAGGAACTGGTCCGGCTTGATCTGGGCCTCGGCGATCGTCCGTTCCTGCAACTGGGCGGCAATCCAGACCCCTGGCGAAACGCGGCCCAGGCCGGCACCGGCGATGGGCGCGACCATCTGCTGCACCGACAGATCCTGTCGCACGCGCGCCTCGAACATCTCCTTGCTCATGCCCTGATTGGCTACCAGGGCCTCGTAGCGCTCCTTCGAGAACTTGCCGTTCTCCTGCAGGCCCGGCACGGAACGGATGTACTCCGCCAGGTAAGCGTCTCCCACCGTCATGTGGGCCTTTACCGCATGCAGCGCCAGCAACCGCTGGTTGACCAGGGATTCCAGGACCGCCTCGCGGATCTCCCGGCTGTCCAGCATCGCGGGACTCGCACCGGCCCCCAGCATGGGCCGGATCTTGTCCTGCTGCTCGCGCAGGGCCGCCTGGAATTCCTGGGCCGAGATCTTCGACCCGCCCACGCTGGCGGCATCGTTGTCGCTGCCTACATTGCGGACATAGGATTCGACGCCCCAGAAGGCGAAGGGCAGGATGATCAGGGCCAGGATCACCTGCATCATGCGGCGGTTGCTGCGGACGATATCGAACATGGAGGGAATCTGAGGAAAAGTTACTGATAAATCGGGAAAAATCGCGGGCCGAAGCCTACCCGAAACCGCCCCGGCTGGCAACCACGACGACTGCCGGACCCGGGCGGACCGACAGTCCGCCCGCCGACAAACCCTCACTCGTCTGCCGAGGGATCGTTCTCCGGCGCCATTGCCTGCCGTGCCGACGCCAGCATTTCCTGCCGACTCTCAGGGGACTCGAGGCTGATTCGACCGAGGGCCCCGCCGCGAAAATCCGTCAGCAGGATGATCGACGCCTTTTCCAGGTCCAGTTCTCCGCCCCGGCCCCGGATGAGGCAACCGCGCCTGCGCGCGACTGCCTCCACCACCCCCACGCCGTCCAGGCCTTCCGTCGCAAACCCGTAACGGGCCGTCAGCGACTGGGGATAGCGGGCCAGCAGCAGTCCGGCCAGGAAGACCGCCACCTCCTCCTCGATCACCGCGTTGGTGCCGATGGCGTGCCCGGCGGCCAGCATGAAGCCGTCGCTGTCGTGGGCGATTTTCGGCCACATGAGGCCCGGGGTATCCACGAGCGTCGTACGGGGACCAAGGTCGTAACGCTGCTGGGTCTTGGTCACCGCCGGTTCGTCGCCCACCGCCGCCACCCGCCGCTTGACCAGGGCATTCATCAGGGTGGACTTGCCCACGTTGGGAATGCCCATGATCATCAGCCGCAGGGGCTTGGTGCCATCGTTGCGGTGTGGTGCGAGGGTCTGGCAGAGGCCGGGAATCCTGGCCGGATCGCTCGGCTTCTTGCAGGAGAGGGCAACGGCCTTCACCCCCGGCTGGCGGTCGTAGAAGGCCAGCCAGGCCTGGGTGACCGCCGGGTCCGCCAGGTCGGCCTTGTTGAGCAGTTTCAGGCAGGGGCGTTGCCGGTGCAGGCGCAACTCCCGGATCATCGGATTGGTGCTCGCCTCCGGCATGCGCGCGTCCACGACCTCGATCACCACGTCCGTCGACGCCATGGTTTCCGCTGCCTTCTTGCGGGCCGACGTCATGTGGCCCGGGAACCATTGGATGCCCATCGGCCCCGCCTACCTGTCCGCGGCCGGGGATGCCGCGGCATCCCCGGCACCGAGGCCGAATGCCTCGGCCAGGAGTTCGTAGGAACGCAGCCGCGCCCGGTAGCTGGCCGCCACCGTAAGGACCACGATCTCGTCCGCCTCGAAACTGTCCCGAAGGGCAAGCATCCGGTCGCGTACCGATTCCGGCGTTCCGATGATGCTGCGCGGCCGCTCGCCCTCGATGATCTCCATCTCCCGGGCGGAATATTGCCGGGCCTTCGCCTGGGCCACCGACGGAATCGGCACATTGATGCCGTAGGCCATGGTCAGGCGCCGCAGGTCTACGGCCGCCGCCAGGTCGTCGGCTTCGGCCCGGGTGTCGGCGCAGATCACGAACAGAGCGGCGGCACTGTGGGGAGCCGCCTCGCAGCCGGGCTGGAACTGACGCCGGTAGGCACGGGCCACCTGGTCGCCAAAGTCGGGATTGATGAAATGGGCGAACGCGAAACGTATGCCCAACCGGGCCGCCAGGGCGCCGCCGAAATCGCTGGACCCCAGCATCCAGATCTCCGGCCGTGTGGCCGCCGCCGGCTGAAGCACGATGTCCCGGTAGGGGTGCTCCTCGGGGATGTCGCCCTTCATCAGCGCGATCAAGGCCTGGACCTGCTGCGGAAATCGTTCCCCATCCACGGGTCCCGCCGCCACCGCCCGCGCCGTCTGCCGGTCGCCCCCCGGGGCCCGTCCCAGCCCCAGGTCGATGCGGCCTGGAAACAGGGCCTCCAACAGGAGGAACTGCTCGGCCACCTTGAACGGGCTGTAGTACGGAAGCATGACGCCGCCGGAACCGACGCGGATTCGACTCGTCGCACCCGCCAGCCGGGCGATCATCACCTCCGGGCACGGATTGGCCAGGGCCCGCGACCCGTGGTGCTCGGCGCACCAGTAGCGGTGGTAGCCCAACTGCTCCGCCGCCTGGGCCAGATCCACGGTGGCGGACACGGCATCGGCGATGGTGGCGCCCTCGACGACGGGGGTCTGGTCGAGGACGGAGAGGCGAAGGCGGGTGGACATGGCGGACGGGCGAGGGCGAAAGGCGGCTATTCTCGCACCAAGGCCGTGCAGGATTGGCCTCGGGACCGGCGCCTTTCGGGCCGCTCTGCGATAATGACGGTCTCCCTGCCCTCGCGGCCCGCCTTTCCCCTGCCTCCAGCAGGCTACAGATGACCGACCTCCCCGATACCTTCGCCGCCCTCGGGCTGCCGCCCACCCTCCTTTCGGCCCTGACCGAGGTGGGTTACGAAACCCCCTCCCCCATCCAGGCCGCCTGCATCCCGCACCTCATCGCGGGGCGCGACCTGCTCGGCGAAGCCCAGACCGGCACCGGCAAGACGGCCGCCTTTGCCCTGCCCATCCTGGCCCGTCTGAACCTCGCGCTCCACGCCCCCCAAGCCCTGGTCCTGACGCCGACCCGGGAACTGGCCATCCAGGTCGCCGAGGCCTTCCAGAAATACGCCCACCATCTGCCCGGTTTCCACGTGCTGCCCATCTACGGCGGCCAGAGCATGGTCGTTCAGCTTCGCGCCCTGTCGCGCGGTCCCCACGTGATCGTCGGTACGCCCGGCCGCGTCATGGACCACCTGGAACGCAAGAGCCTGCTTCTCGACGGCCTGTCCATGCTGGTCCTGGACGAGGGCGACGAGATGCTCCGCATGGGGTTCATCGACGACGTCGAGTGGATTCTCGAGCACACGCCGGCCACCCGGCAGACCGCCCTCTTCTCGGCCACCATGCCCGAGCCGATCCGTCGCGTCGCCCGCCGCCACCTGCGCGAACCGCAGGAAGTGAAAATCCGCGCCGCCACGGCCACCGTCGCCGCCATCCGCCAGCGCTACTGGCAGGTCCGCGGCGCCGACAAGCTGGAAGCCCTGACCCGCATCCTCGAGGTGGAGGAGGAATTCGACGCCGGCATCGTCTTCGTCCGCACCAAGACGGCGACGGTGGAACTGGCCGAAAGGCTGGAAGCGCGCGGCTACGAGGCCGCCGCCTTGAACGGCGACATGACGCAAGGCTTGCGTGAACAGGTCATCGAGCGCCTGAAGGGCGGCGGGCTGGACCTGGTGGTGGCCACCGACGTGGCTGCCCGCGGCATCGACGTGCCACGCGTCAGCCACGTGATCAACTACGACGTGCCCTACGACACCGAGGCCTACGTGCACCGGATCGGCCGCACGGGGCGCGCCGGCCGCACGGGCAACGCCATCCTCTTCGTGGCGCCCAGGGAAATGCGCATGCTGCGCGCCATCGAACGGGCCACGCGCCAGCCCATCGAGCCCATCGCCCTGCCCACCCGGGCCCAGGTGGCCGGCCGACGGGTCGCCCTGTTCAAGCAGCAAGTGGTCGAAATCCTCGACAGCGAGCCCCTGGATTTCTTCCATGACGTCATCCGGCAACTGCAGGCGGAAAACGAGGTCGGCGCCCGCGACGTGGCCGCGGCCCTGGCCTGGCTCGCCACCCGCGACCGCCCCCTGCAGCCGGACGGCGCAGAAGCGCCGGTTCCCGCGCCCACCAGCCGCCCCGTGGCCGACGCGACGCCGGTGTCGGCTTCCGCGGCGCCGGTTCCCCGTGCCCGGGCCGACAAAGCCGAACCTTTGGGCCTGCCCGAACGCACTGAACGACAGGAACCGCCGGCGCGCAGCGAGCGGTTCGAGTCCCCGGCGCGCGCCGGACGCCCCGAGCGTACCGAGCGTGCGGAAAGTTCCGAGCGTGTCGATCGGCCCGAACGGGTCCTGCCCGCCGGGCACGACCATGGGCCGGTGGCCATGGAGCGCTATCGCATCGAGGTCGGCCGAAACCAGGGCGCCATGCCCAAGGAGATCGTCGGCGCCATCGCCAACGAAGGCGGCATCGAAGGCCGCTACATCGGTCAGATCCACCTCTTCGACGACTACAGCACCGTGGAACTTCCCACGGGCATGCCCGACGAAATCCTCGAAACCCTCAAGCGCACGCGCATACGCCAGGTGCCCCTGCGCATCCGGCTGCTGACCGCCGCCGAGGCCGAGGCGCAAGCGCGGCCACGCTGGGAACGCGACCGCCCCTCCTCCGGCGGGGGAACGGGCGAACGCAAGTTCGCGCCCAGGAGGTCCGCGGGCGATGCCCCGCCGCGTCGCAGCGATGACACGCGCCCCGCAAAATTTGGCGAAAAGCCGGCCAGGCCGGGCCGGTTCGACGATCGGGCGGCCAAACCCGCCCGCTACGGCGACAAGGCCGCCAAGCCGTCCAAGTTCGGAGACAAACCTCCCTTCGCGGGGAACAAGGCGGCACCGGCCAGGACGGCGAAGCAGGGCGACAGCCAGGCGCGGGCGTCAAAGGAGCCCTACAAGGGTGGGAAGACCCGGACCACCGGTCCCGGGACCGCCGCGAAGGCGAAGAAGTTCAAGAGCTGAGGACCGCCGGGGATGCGGTCGCCGCCAGTCCGGGGCCGGAATTCGGCCCCATGTCACGAGCAGCCGGCCGCGACCTATCCAACTGCCGTATCGCGCAGATTCCCGTTACGCGAATCTAGCGGCCGTTCCGAGCCCGTGCCTTCTGCAGGATAAGCGCTACCAGAGCCTCGGGATCGAGGGGCTTCGAAATGTGCCCGGCCATCCCCACCTGCAGGCATTTTTCCCGTTCCTCCCGGAATGCATGGGCGGTCTGGCCAATCACGGGCAGGTCCGGATCCACCTGAAGGATTCGACGGGTCGCCTCGTAACCATCCATCTCGGGCATCTGGATGTCCATCAGGACCACGTCGAAGGCTTCCGGTCCGTCCTGCCGCACGCGTTCCACGGCAGCTCGGCCATTGTCGACCATCGTGACCCGGGCCCCGTCCTCGTTCAGGTTCTCCTCGAGGACCAACCGGTTGATCTCGTCGTCCTCCGCCACCAGGATCGACAACCCCGCCAACGGTTTGGACCGGGGGGGGACAGCCGTCCGACCATTCGCGGGCGATGAGGCACCAGGCGTCGGCTCGATGCAAGGCAGCCGGAACTCGAAGGTGCTGCCCACCCCCGGCCGGCTCTCCACACCGATGCTGCCGCCCATCAGTTCCAGAATCCGCCTGCTGATTGCCAGGCCCAGTCCCGTGCCACCGTACTTGCGGGTGGTCGACGCGTCCGCCTGCGCAAAAGGATTGAAGATGCGGGCGATCTCCTCCTCCCTGATGCCGATGCCCGTATCGGACACCCGGAAAACCATCTCCCCGCCTTCGCGAAAGCCCGTCAGCCGGACGTCGCCCGCCTCGGTAAACTTCACCGCGTTGGAGAGCAGGTTCAGCAAGACCTGCCCGACGCGCAAGGGATCGCCGATGCATATCCGGGGAAGGTCCGGCGCCAAATTCGCATGCAGGTCGAGCCCCTTGGCTCTGGCGCGGTCGCGAACCAGTTCCATCGCGTGGTCCACCACGTCGAAAAGTGACATCGGGATGGGATCGATGCGCAATTCGCCGACTTCGATCTTCGAGAAATCGAGGATTTCGTTCACGACCCCGAGAAGCAGCCCTCCGGAGGTCAGTATCTTCTCGAAGGCGTTGCGGGCCTTCGCATTCTCCCCGGAATTGCGCAGTCCGATCGCGGCGAATCCCAGCACCCCGTTCAGTGGGGTCCGGATCTCGTGACTCATGTTGGCGAGGAATTCGCTCCTGACGCGGGCCAGGTTCTCGGCGGCCAGCAGGGCCTGCTCCCGGGCCTCGGCCGCTGCCCTCTGGGCCGTCATGTCCACGAAACTGATCACGGCACCGACGTTTCTGCCGTCCCGGAGCATGGGATGCACCGCATACATCACCGGGATGACTCGCCCGTCGGCCCGCCAGAAGACCTCGTGGTCGACTCGCACTTCGCGGCCGTCCCGCACCGCGTCGTGGGTGGGACATTCCTCCTTCGGATACGGCGTGCCGTCCCCCCTTCTGGAATGGAACAACTCATGGGCAGAGCGGCCGACCATCTGCTCGGCGGTGTATCCGAGCATCTGGCACGCCGCCGGATTGACGAACGTGATGCGGCCATCGACATCGACCCCGTAGAGGCCGTCGGCCGCCGATTGGAGGATGTGGCTGGCCCGCGCCTCGGTGGCCAACAACGCCTCCGTCCGCTCCTGCACCAGCCCTTCCAGGTGTTGGCGGTGACGGGCCAGCTCGGCCTCGATCAGCTTGCGCTCGGTGATGTCGCGAGCGGACCCCACGGTACCGATGACTTCCCCCTTCTCGTTGAGGAAGGGAGCCTTGTGTACGTCCAGATAGACCAGGCGCCCCTTGACGTTGCCGAACTCCTCGAACACGGAGGGCACGCCCCTTTCGAGGGTCACGGCATCGCTGTCCTGGCACAGTTCCCCGAAAGTGTGCCAATCGGGATCGTCCCGGTGGCTGTCCCGTTCGCGACGCGCGAAGAACATGTCCGTCTTGCCCAGGGGCTCATCGGTGTCGACCGCATTCAGCAGTTGTGCGCAGAACGCCTTGTTGGCGAACAGATAGCGCTTGTCCAGGTCCTTGGCCCAGATCATGTCCGGCACGTTGTCGCACATCAGCCGCAACATCGCGGCCAGGTTCCGCGAATGCTCCTCGCTGGCCCTGATGGCTTCCTCGATTTGTTTGCGCGGCGTGATATTGGTCGAGGTTCCGACGGCGAGTTCCGGCTGGCCCGCCGCGCTCCGCTGGACGACCCGCCCGCGCGTATGGATCCACTGCTGCCGGCCGGCGACGCCCACCATCCGGTACTCGAAGTCGAAAGGCGGATCGCCCGGTCGCATCGCAAACTCGAACCGCCGCTGGAAGTTCTCCCTGTCGTCCGGATGCACCTTTTCCAGCCAACCCTGCAGGGTCTCGAGCGCCGGCTTCGGTTCCAGACCGAGTACCGGCAACCGGGTCCGGTCGAACATCAGCCGGTGGTTCGCGAAATCCAGTTCCCAGAACACGACGGCCGTAACCTCGACGGCCATGGTCAGGTTGCGCTCGGCGCGCTTGCGCTCCGTGATGTCCTCGTAGATTCCCAATACGCCAATGACCGCTCCGCCTTCGCCGCGCAGCGGCACTTTCGAGGTGCGCAACCAGATGTGCTGGCCCTCTGGCGTGGTCTGGGGTTCTTCGTAAAACAGCTTCGCAGCGCCGGATTCCATGACGGCACGATCATCCGCGCGGTAAAGCTCGGCCTGCTCGGACCAGGCCATTTCGTGGTCGTCCCGGCCGATGACCTCGTGCGGAGACGCCTTGCCGGCATCGGTCGCGAATGCCGGGTTGCAACCGAGATAGCGCAGATCGCGGTCTTTCCAGAAGACCCGCACCGGCGCGGTGTCGATGACCGTCTGGAGCAGATTGCGGGATTCGGCCACGGCCGACTCCGACCGCTTGTTTTCCGTGATGTCGGACCAGGTGCCGACCAACAGGGTCTTTCCGCGCAGTTCGATAGCCTTCAGGCTGACAAGGACATTGCGCAGGGACCCGTCCTTGTGCCGATGGAGGGTCTCGAAATTCCTCACGCCGCTGCCGACCACCGGCGGCAGTCGCCGACGCAGGGTATCGGCATCCATCTCGGCCTGGATATCGGTCACCGCAAGCCGCGCGAACTCCTCGTGCGTGTATCCGAGTCCCTCGCACGCGGTGGCATTGAACTCGACGAAACGGAGGGTCTCCGTGTCGATCATGGTGATCGCATCGTTCGCCTGGGTGACGATGGTCCGGAAGATTTCCTCCCGCTCGGCCAGTGCCGCCTGCGTCCGCGCCTGCTCGGTGATGTCCTTGAAACACCAGATCCGGCCGTCCTCGTCACCCAGGGACAAGGCCCGCGTATAACGCGCGAACACCCGGCCATCGCGGAAGTCCAGGGTGTCGCTCGCCTCCTCCCGCGAACCGTAGAGCTGCCTCACCTTGGCCATGAACTGCTCCGGGTCGGCCAACTGGCCCAGGACATGGGCCAGCAACTGCTCGTCGCGGCCCGTTGCCGCGAGTTCCGTCGGGACCCGCCAGAGGTCCAGAAAACGCTGGTTCGCCGACAATACCTTGCCGTCGCGGGCGACCATCAGGATGCCCTCGTCGGTGGATTCGAGCGCCACCTTGAGACGCGCCTCGACGCGATCGACCGCGTTCGTGAGCGCCTCTTCCTGCTGCCGGGCCAATTCCCGCAGGAGATAGGTCAAGACGGCGATGGCCGTCGGGGCGACGATTCCCGCCGCGACGAACCCCGTCAGGAGGTAGTCGGCGGTAACCTCGCCCTTCAGGAGCACGTCCATGAGGGAGACGATGATCTCGGCCACGATGACGGTACAGACCGAGACGATGGCCGCCAGGCGCCAACCCTTGAGCTTCTGCAGGACCGGCAGGACGCGTGGTTTCATGCGTCCGCCCCCGCGCGCAGAAGGAAGCCTGCGCATCCGGAGTCGGCGGCCCATCCGGCCGCATGCACGCTTTGGGTCATGCGAGAGTGTTCCGCGGCAACTCCGACGGCTGCTGGCCATCTTCCGGCGGCCGGCGGACAGCGTTCCTTTGTACCTATATCTTTAGGGATACTAACCCGCGACCATTCCCCGATCAAGCGAAGTCCGCGCCGTGGCCGGCAATCCGGGTTCCCGGAACGCGGTCCATCCCCGGCGCTCCACCCTTGCCGGACCTTGGCCGAAGTCGGCCACCGGCAACCGTCGCCGCTCTTGAAAGGACGGTGCGGGCCGCCGACACCGTGACCTTGCGGCTCATCCCGGGTTGCGCGCCTGTCGTTGCCAGGCCATGACTGCCTCGGTGGCATGGGCGCCGATGCGGTCCCGCATCTCCTTTGGAAGCGACCGGTCCAAGGCCTCGAACAGGCCCTGGTTGCATTCCCGGGCCAGGCCGTGAGCCGCCAGCCCATCGGCCAGGCAGCGGACCTGCACATGGGCCAGCGTGTCCGCGACGAAGCGCCAACCCACCTCCGGGTAATTGCGCGCCACCGCCACCAGCATCGCGGCCAGTGCCGCGCCGATGCGCTCAGCCTCTTCCTTTTCGGCGCCGGCCACCATCGCATGCCACAGCGCAAGGTGGATGCCGCGGCGCAGGGTCGTCTTGAATTCCAGGGCGTCCGTCTCGCAGGCGTCGATCGCGGCGAACTGCCGCTGGACCAGGGCCTCGCGCCGCGGGTCGAGTCCCGTGCGCAGTTGGCCCATCAGTTCCGTCAGGCCAGGGATGGCGGCAAAGCCGAAAGCCTGGCTGTAGGCCAGCCCCCATTGGTCGAGACCCGCCATCAGCATCGCCAGGCGCAGGGCCCGCACCGACTCGTCGCCCCCCTCCCCCGCCCAGCCGGCGAGGGCATCTTCGACCGCCCGGAGTCCCGCACCGCGCTGCGAATCGCCACCCTCGAAGCTGAGCCGGAAGACCCGGCCAAAAGCATCCTGGGCGCTGTGGGCGGCCTTGCGCTGGTCCGCCGCGGGGGCAAGCCCGGCAAGGCGGTCGACGGGAATCTCGGATTGCGTTCGGGTCATGGGGGACGGATGCGAAGGGCCGGGAAAGCCGCGGATTCTACCGGCGCCGGCGGTCGCCTCCCGGCCTGCGTATGATCCGGCCTATCGGGACGATCGGCCGCAACGGCGGGCGCCTGTCCCTCGCAGACGGGATGAACATCCATGCAGATCTGGGTCGATGCCGATGCCTGCCCCGGCGCCGTCAAGGAAATCCTCTTCCGGGCCGCCGACCGGGAGAAGATTCCTCTCGTCCTGGTGGCCAACCAGTGGCTGCGCACGCCGCCCTCCCCCTACATCCGGGCCATCCAGGTGCCGCGGGGCTTCGACGTGGCCGACAGGCACATCGCGGACGCCGTGGCCGAGGGCGACCTGGTGGTGACCGCCGACATTCCCCTGGCGGCGGCGGTGATCGAGAAGGGCGCCCTGGCCCTCAATCCGCGGGGCGAGGCCTATACGCGGGAAAACATCCGCCAGTTGCTGGACATGCGCAACTTCATGGATACCCTGCGCGCCAGCGGCGTCGAGACGGGCGGACCCGCCGCCTTCGGCCAGGCGGACCGGCAGGCCTTCGCCCGCCAGCTCGACCGGATGCTGCTCCGGCGCCACCGGGCGCCTTAGTCGCGAACGACGGAATTCAGCCCTTGCCCGCCCGGGCGGCGGCGATGCTCCTGGCCAGATCCCGGTATTCCTCGCAGGCCGTACCGCAGAGTTTCTCCAGTTGGCGCAGATGCTCCTCGGCCTTCGGCAAGTCCCGCTTCATGACGTAGGCCTCGCCGACATACTCGTGGGCGCCAAGATGCGAGGGGTTCAGGCGCAGGGCCTCGCCGTAGTGGCGGAAGGCCCGGTCCAGGTCGCCGGTCTTGCGGTAGCAGAAACCCAGCAGGTTCTGGATATCGGCATCCTGGGGCTGCTGCCTCGCGGCCTCCAGCAGCCGCGGGATGGCCGCACGGAAATCCTTTTTCGCGATCATCTCGCGGGCCGTTTTCACCGCATCGGCCGGCATCGGGTTGGTGGGCGTATCGTCGGCACGAGCGGTGCCGACGCAGGCCAGGAGCGCCAGCAGGGGAAGGATCTTTCTCATGGAAATCTCCGGGAGGTCGGGAATTTCCAGCCTAGGGGACAGGCCCCCGGCATGGCAAGACCGCCCGTCGCCACGCCCCTTGGCCCGACCGGTCACTGCCGCCGCGCCCGGTCCCAATCGGAGAAATTGCGTTCATCCACGTAAATCCTCGGCGGCGGCACCCCATCGCCCCCCGCGTCCTCGAAGCAGGTGACGATGACGTTTGCCGCAGGCCGGTCCCGCTGCAGTACTTCCACCGCGCAGCGGCCCAGGACAGCTTCGATCGTCGCCAGGGTATTGCGGGCATAGGGGCTCGCAAGGTGCTGATCGAGAATCAGGTTGGCGAGCAGCACACCTCCCGGCTTCAGCCGGTCGCGCACGGATTGCCAGAACTCCCGTGTCACCAGGTGGCCCGGGATCGAGGCCCGATCGCTGAAAACGTCAACGACGACCGCGTCGAAGCGGCCGGAAGCCTCCACTGCGTAGCGCCGGGCGTCGGCGACGACGAACCCGCCGTGGGCCGGACGTCGCAGGAAACGGGATTCGGCCAGCTTGCGGATGGCGGGGTCGATGTCCACGAAGAGGTAGCGGTTGGCCGGTTCGCCGTCGGACAGCGTAAAGCCCCCGGCCCCCAGGACCAGGATGTCCCGGTCGCGGAAACCCAATTCGTCGAGCAGGATGGTCCGCAGGCGTTCCACGTATCTGGCATAGCGAGGCGGCCGGCTCCCGTCGACCAGAGAGGCAGTGGAGCCGTTGATGCGGAACACCCGCGGTTCGACCCGGCCTTCCAGGGAAACCCCTTCCACCGAGTAGTCGGCATAGGCCGTCTCGGCGGCGCCCCGGTCGGCCAGGTTCACCCCCAGCACTGCGACCGCGACCGGCAGACCCAACGCCAGCCCCCAGGCGCCGGATCCGGACGGACGGCAGGCCAGGGCACCGGCCACCAGCAACAGGCCGCAGATTGCCACCGAGGCCCAGACGCCGATCCATTGCATCACCAGCAGGGAGAGGGTCACCGATCCAAGGAAGGATCCGAGCGTGGACCAGTAAAGGGCGCGCCCGCTCGCCTCTCCGGCCCGCTCCGCCTTCATCAGGTTCGTCAGGATGGGGACCGTCTGGCCCAGGAGCCAGGCCACGGGACAAAGGATGCCGCCGGTCAGCAACCCGTAGGCCAAGGGAGCCGCCAGGCGGCCAAACAGCAGATCCACCGTGTGGCCAGCCAAGCCGATTCCGGTCAGGGCGGCAGCGGCAAGGAAGTTTCTCGCCACCACCCGCCGGAAGTCCGCCGCAACACGCCCGCCGGAATGGTAGCCCCAGGCCAGCGCAAGCAGGAACAACCCGATGGTCGGCGCCGTCACCACGATGCCGCTACCCATGTGCGGCACCAGACGGCGCAGCGCAATGACCTCGGCGCCTAGGGAACAATACCCCTCGACGAAGACGACGATGAACAGGAGGATGGGGGGCATGGCGCGAGGTTCGGGTTCCGATGGCGGCACTTTACCGGAGGCCGTCGGGGCATTCCCGTCCCGCTGCTGCGCAGTTCCCCGACTTACAATCCCGGGCGAAGGAGGTTGCCATGTTCATCGCCATGAATCGATTCCGCATCGCCAGGGGCCGCGAGACAGAGTTCGTCGAGCACTGGCAACGGCGCGAGAGCTACCTGGACGAAGTTCCAGGCTTCCGCGAATTCCATCTGCTGGAAGGCCCGACTGCCGAGGACCACACCCTTTTCGTCAGCCACACCGTCTGGGAGTCCGGGCAGGCCTTCGAGGACTGGACCCGTTCCGAGGCCTTCCGCAAAGCCCATGCCCAAGCCGGCCAGACGCCGCGGGACTTCTACCTCGGGCCACCCCAGCTGGAGTTCTTCCAGGCCGTCATTTGACCGGCGGCGCGAAGGCTCCTCGAGGATCCCGCCTCGCACCACAAAGGTGCCGGGTTGCCTTACTCCTCACCATCCGGGGGCAAGCCCGGAGGCTTTGCCGTCCAGAGCAAGGTGGCGAGGAAGGCTATGAGCATCACCCACAGGGCGAGGAAGAAGTTATCCGCGCTGTCCGTGCCCAAACCCAGCGTGGCGGGCAGGACGACCAGCCCCGTGGCGATGAATTCGACCCAGTCGTGCATGACGATCTCCGTTGGCATTGGCGGCAACCCGCCCGTTTTGTGCATTGCACAAACCATACCAACGATGCTTCCGGACCGGGAATGACTTAGGTCACAGGAGGGCTTCGATGTCGGCTTCCAGCGCCTCCGGTTTGTCGGTGGGCGCGAAACGCTTCACCACCCGGCCATCCCGGTCTACCAGGAACTTCGTGAAATTCCACTTGATGCCTTCGGTGCCCAGCAGGCCGGGGGCCGCCTTCTTCAGGTAGGAAAACAGCGGATGGGCGCCGTCGCCATTCACCTCGACCTTGGCGAACATCGGGAAACTGACCCCGTAATTGACCTCGCAGAACTCCGCGATGCCCTCCGCCTCCCCCGGCTCCTGCTGCCCGAACTGGTTGCAGGGAAAACCCAGCACGGCGAACCCGCGCTTCCGGAAAGTCTGATAGAGCGCCTCAAGTCCCTCGTACTGATAGGTGAAGCCGCACTTGCTGGCCGTATTGACGATCAGCAGGACCTGCCCGCGAAACTGGTCCAGGCGGATTTCACCGCCGCGCAGACCGGCTGCGGCGAAGTCGTAGATGGAGTCTTTCATGGGCGGGTTCCCGGCTTCAAAGGTGGTGATCGGACCAGCATCATCGCCGCAATCGGACGCCAAGGAAAGCCCGACGAAGTCTGCCGGCCGGTATCATGATCGTTTCGGATCCCGAGGGACGACATGCCAGACGACAGCCCGCGCCGGCGCGGATTCGCCACCCGAGCCATCCACCATGGTTACGATCCCTATGGGGGGCCGGGAGCCCTGACGCCCCCGATATACCTGAGTTCCACCTATACCTTCCCGACGGTGGAGGACGGCACGGCCCGCTTTGCCGGCGAACAACGCGGCTTCGTCTATTCGCGAGTCGGCAATCCGACGACTGCGCTTCTGGAACGACGGCTTGCCGAATTGGAAGGGGGCGAGGCCTGCCTGGTAACGGCCTCGGGCCAGGGTGCCACGACTTCGCTGATGTGGTCCCTGCTCCAACCGGGGGACCAAGTCATCGCCGACAAGACACTCTACGGCTGCACTTTCGGCTTCTTCAACCACGGGCTGGCGAAATTCGGCATCCGCATCACGCACGTGGACATGACCGATCCGGCCAACCTGGCCGCGGCCATCGGCCCGGCTACGAAGCTGGTGTTCTTCGAGTCGCCGGCCAATCCGAACATGCGTCTTGCCGACATTCCGGCAATCGTTTCGGTCGCCCACGCCCACGGCGCGAAAGTCATCGTGGACAACACCTACTGCACGCCTTACCTGCAGCGGCCGATTGAACTGGGGGCGGATTTCGTCGTCCATTCGGCAACCAAGTACCTGGGCGGCCACGGCGACCTGTTGGCGGGCGCAATAGTCGGCCCCGGGGAGATCCTGGACCAGGTCAGGTTCTACGGCCTCAAGGACATGACGGGCGCCGTGCTTTCCTCCCAGGATGCCTACCTGGTCCTGCGGGGCCTGAAGACCCTTGCCCTGCGCATGGAACGCCATTGCGACAACGCCCAGGCCATTGCCGACTTCCTGGCCGGGCATCCGAAGGTGGAAATCGTCCATTTCCCGGGCCTGCCATCCTTTCCGCAGCAGGACCTGGCCCGCCGCCAGATGGCGCGACCCGGAGGCATGGTGGCTTGCGAACTCAAGGGCGGCATCGAGGCCGGCCGCCGCTTCATGAATTCCCTCCGCCTGATCACCCGCGCCGTCAGCCTGGGTGATGCCGAAAGCCTTGCCCAGCATCCAGCCAGCATGACCCACTCCTTCTATACCCCGGAGGAAAGGCAGGCCCACCTGATCAGCGAAGGCCTCGTCCGTATCTCGGCCGGACTCGAGGACGCCGACGACCTGCTCGACGACCTCCGCCAGGCCCTCGACGCCGCATGAGGAATCCCATGGACGACCACACGCCATCTCCCCACGAGTCCCTGGGAATCCCCCGCAACGGAAGCTTCGATGCCGCCGCCTTCGAGCAGGCCGTCGCCGACCTGCTGAGGGCCTGCGGCGTCAGCCCGGATACCCCCCATACGGGCCGGACCGCCCAGCGGGTGCGGGAACTCTGGCAGCGACGCCTGCTTGGCGGCTATGAAATGGACCCGTCCGCAGCCTTGGGGGAAGGGTTCGACGACCCCCGCCGCGACATGGTGGTCGTACGCGGAATCGCCGTGCACGGCGTATGCCCGCATCACCTCGTTCCATTCCGCGGGGTGGCCCACGTTGCCTACCTGCCGGGAGGCCGCCTGCACGGCTTCGGCCGCATCGCCCGGATGGTCGATGCGATAGGACACCGTTTCACCTACCAGGAATGGATGACCCGGGACATCGCCGATGCCCTTGTCCGCCATGGCAGGGCTAGGGGCGCCGCCTGCGTGGTGGAAGCCGAACAACTCTGCCTCCTGCTGGGGGAAGACAGGCGCGGCGACGAGCGCGTCGTGACCCAGGCCTTCGCGGGAGAATTCGAAGCCTCTGAATCCCTGCGCGCGGAGTTCCTCAGGTTGTCATCGGGACATTCGTTCTGATGGCAGGGCCCGCCTTTGCCAGCCTGACCCCGGACACGGTCCTCGATGCGCTCGAGGCGGTCGGTCTGAGGCCTGACGGCCGGCTATTGGCGCTCAACAGCTACGAGAACCGCGTTTACCAGTTGTGGATGGAGGAAGGTCCGCCCCTGGTCGCCAAGTTCTACCGTCCGGAACGCTGGTCGGACGCCGCCATCCTCGAGGAGCACGCGTTCACGACCGCCCTCGTGGCGCGAGAGATTCCCGCTGTGCCTCCGATGACGCTGGCGGGGGCAAGCTTGAACCACTGGCGCGGTTTCCGGTTCGCCGTACTTGCGAAACGCGGCGGCCGGCCGCCGGAACTGGAAGACGAGCAGGTGCTGCGCTGGCTGGGCCGTTTCCTCGGCCGCATCCACGCCGTCGGTGCAGTCGCCCCGTACCGGCACCGGCCGCGCCTCGATATTGCCAGTTTCGGCGAGGAACCCCGGGACTGGTTGCTGGCCCATCCTTTCGTTCCTCCGGACCTGCACACCCCCTGGCGAACCACCGTCGACTTGGCGCTGGACGGCGTCAGGCGTTGTTTCGACCGGGCGGGTTCGGTGGGCGCCCTGCGGCTGCACGGCGATTGCCATGTCGGCAACGTGCTATGGACCCCCGATGGCCCGCACTTCGTCGATTTCGACGACAGCCGCATGGGGCCGGCAATCCAGGACCTGTGGATGCTGCTTTCCGGGGAGCGGGAGTCGATGGAAAGGCAACTCGGGCAGATCCTCGCAGGGTACGAGGAGTTCCGCGATTTCAATCGGCGGGAACTCGGTTTGATAGAAGCTCTTCGCACCTTGCGCCTGATCCATTACTCGGCCTGGATCGCGCGGCGTTGGGACGATCCGGCATTCCCTGCGGCATTTCCCTGGTTCGATTCGCCGCGCTACTGGCAGGATCGCATTCTGGAATTGCGCGAACAAACCGCGCTGATGGAGGAAACTCCCCTGCAACCAAATTGAACGGGGCGCCCCCGGTGCTGGCCCGGAATTCCCTCGCGACAGGCGCAATGGATGGGCAACTTCGGCACTCGTCGGCATTACGGCTCCATCTGCCGCCATCGCCACCCCGTTCCGCCGAGCCTTCACGGAGAATCGCATGATCAGGAAACCAACCTCCAAGCCATGGTGCCCCATGGGGCTTGCTGTCTGGACGATGGCCGTCGCCGCCCTGGGCGGATGCGGCGAAAGCGGCTCGTCCAAGGCACCGACGGGCACGACCGTTTCGATGGTGGGCCCCGGAGCGTCCACCGTCGCCTGTTTCATGCCGATCGGGGATCTGGACCCGGAGGAAAAGAAACTCTTCTCAGCCGCCGCTTCGGGCGATGCAAGCCGGCTCGAACGGACCGCCAATGACGGAGGGAAACTCGATGCCTCGGACGGACTTCAACGTACCCCGGTTTTCGCAGCCGCATTCTGCAACCAGCCCGAGTCTCTGGCCTTCCTGCTCGACAAGGGGGCCAATGCGAACGCCAGGGATGCGCTCGGGTTGTCGCCCCTCCATGCCGCGGTCGTGATGGGCGGGCAGTCGGCGGCCAAGGTTCTCGCCGAAAAAGGGGCCAAGCTCGATTCGAAGACCCCGGGTGGACGCACCCCGCTCCACTTGGCGGCTGCCACTGGCCAGGGTCCGATGGTCGCATTGCTGCTGGCGAACGGCGCCAATACGGGAATCGTGGACCGCGACGGACGAAATGCATCCGATCTGGCCGCGAAAAACGGCCACTCGGATCTGGCCGCGAAAATCCGAAACGCCAAGACACGCGGCCTGCCTCAAAAATGATGAAATCGAGCCAACGGGAAGGAGGAGGAACTGTGTCGCACGCCTCCGCCGGCCCGGTCGGGGCCGACCATGATGGATTGGCGTTTGGCCCGCCCGAAGGGACTCGAACCCCTAACCCCCGGCTTAGAAGGCCGGTGCTCTATCCGGTTGAGCTACGGGCGGTCCGCGAAGGAAATGTGCTTTGGTCGGGGTGGAGGGATTCGAACCCCCGACATCTTGCTCCCAAAGCAAGCGCGCTACCGGGCTGCGCTACACCCCGAGGACCGCGCATTCTACCGGTGCGGACGGTCACGGTCAAACCGCAGAACGATACCGTCGTCATTGAGGCCGCCGCCTAGGTTCCGGCCATGTACATCGTCGCCATTGCCTGGCTCTACGTCGTCGGCCTGATGGCCCTGGCCGAAGACTCCCTGGTCGCCGGCCTGCTCACCTTGTTGTTCTATGGCCTGGCACCGCTGGCGTTGCTCCTTTGGCTCCTCGGCACGCCGGAACGGCGACGTCGCGCCTCACGCGCCGAGGCTGTCGGCCAGGCGATGGGCGAGGAGTATGGTCAAAACGCCGAGGATGATCAGCGAGACCTGCTGGACCGTCGCCCGTAGTTCGGTGCGCTTGTGCAGACCTGGAATCAGGTCGGCGACGGCCACGTAGATCATGCTGGCGGCCGCGAGAGAAAGCAGGACGGGCACGGCGCCCTGCACCATGGACAATGCCCCATAGGCCAGGAGGCCGCCGACCAGCGTCGCGAGGCTCGAAAAAAGGTTGAAGGCAAGGGCCCGAGCCTTGGAGTATCCCGAATGCAGCAGGATGAGAAAGTCACCGACTTCCTGGGGAATCTCGTGGGCAATCATGGCGAGGGCGGTAATGAGTCCCAGCCTGACGTCTTCCATGAAGGCCGCCGCGATCAGTACGCCATCGACGAAATTGTGGAAAGTGTCGCCCACCAGAATCAGCAGGCCACTGCGACCGTGGTCATCGTGGGAATGCGTATGACCCTCGTGTCCCTCGCAGGACTCGAAATGGCAATGTCTCCAGAGGACCAACTTTTCCAGCAGGAAGAAGACCAGGATGCCCACCAGCACCGTCGCGGCACTGCTCGTCGCGTCGCCGCTGGCGATAATGGCGTGGGGAAGTACTTCCAGGAATGCCGCTCCCAATAGGGCACCGATTGCATAACTGATCAGCATGGGGACCCAGGCAGCTTTCGCCGTATAGGCAAAGGCGGCGGCGGCCAGAACCGACGCCACTCCCCCCGCGAGGGACATCAGCACGATCCAGGCCGGGACAGACATAGGGGATGGCAGCAGCGGGAAACCGCTGATTATAGGTGCCGCCCGCTCAACGGGTATAGAAGACTAGGAACCCCAATCCGAAATCGGGACTGTTCTTGGCCAGGCCGGCGACCGCATAGGTCTGGAGTTTCCAGCCGCTTCCGAGTTTTGTCGTCACGAATCCGGTCACCTCGCGCGCGGAGATGCTGCCTGGCATCAATTTCTGGCGATAGTCGGCCATGAGTCCGGCACTGGTATCGGCAGAAATTCGGGAGGAAAAGCCAAGGGAAGCCAGCCACGGATTGCGGAAGTCAGAACCGTCCGGATCCCCCATCTTCCGCCATCCCACGGATGCGAACAGGGCATGCCTCCCGACCGGTTTCGTCGCCTCCACGGAGATCGTATAGTCGTTCTTGCCGGTTCCGAGACCCTTCGCAGCATCACCCGTACCGAACTTCACCTTTCCCATGAGATCGAGGGAGAGCGCCCCGCTCTCGTAGATTCCATGGCCCCCCGACAACACCACGTCCCCAAGGCCCGACACCGTCCTGCGGGCCCCTCCTGCCACCCCGAGGGCAACCCGATCGGCACCAGACCCCGAAACGTTTCCGGCGCCCCGCGTGATGACGTGGGGAACCGTGAGTTTGAGGTTCCAGGCCTCGGTCTCGTACTTGGCCGAGAACGGGAAGTACCAGGTATCCGTGCGTGTCACGTCGCCATACTTGCCCGACGAGAAATCGGCGCCGCTGGCGAAGGTCCATTCGCCTTGGGCGACAACCTCCGTCTGCAGGCTGCCGGCCAGAAGGACCCCGAACACGGTTCGAAGGACTACGCCATACCTGCCAATCGCGGCTCGCATTCCCATGTTCAGCGTTTCTCCAGTTTCTCGACCTTTTCAGGCTTCTCGACCTTCTCGACCTTTTCGGGCTTCTCGACCTTCTCCACCTTTTCGACCTTCTCCACCTTTTCGACCTTCTCGACCTTCTCCACCTTTTCAGGCTTCTCGACCTTCTCCACCTTTTCAGGCTTCTCGACCTTCTCGACCTTCTCAGGTTTCTCGACCTTCTCGACCTTCTCGACCTTTTCGACCTTCTCGACCTTCTCGACCTTTTCGACCTTCTCGACCTTCTCGACCTTCTCGACCTTCTCGACCTTCTCGACCTTCTCGACCTTCTCGGCCTTCTCGCCCTTCTCGACCTTCTCGACCTTCTCGGCCTTCTCGACCTTCTCCGCCTTCTCGGCCTTCTCGGCCTTCTCGACCTTCTCGGCCTTCTCGGCCTTCTCGGCCTTCTCGACCTTCTCGGCCTTCTCGGCCTTCTCGGCCTTATCAAGCTTTTCGACCCTTTCGGCCTTCGCGGATTGATCTGAGTTCACGGTCTCCTTTTTTTCGCCACGAACCGCCACCTCAGGGGTTGTCGGCATCTCAAGACCTTTGCCGGAATCGAGTTTCTGCAAACTCCCAATGCCCGCACCCCTGGCCGGAGTCGTCGTCGACTGGACCTTTGCGTTCCCGTCGGCGATCGCGCCGGGCATCTGGACCGACGCCGGATTGGAAACGCCACGGTGTTCCGACCCCGCCGTCCCAGGGAGGCGCTGCAGGAGTTCCACGCGCTTGGCCTGGATGGAGCCGTCGGCGCCCAAATGACCGGTGATGAGCACCCGCTGGTCTACGGTCAAGGGGTTCCCGGAACCGTCCGGCAGACCGGTCGCCCGACCCACATCGATGACTCGACCGGCCGCCAGTATCTTCCCCTGTCCGGACTTTCCGGTCACCACCGCCTCGACCAGCACCAGACCGGAAACGCCGGCAGCCCGCGCCACAGGATCGGGCAAGGTCTTTGCAACCACCAGTTGGGTACCGTTCCAGTGCCCCCGGACGACGGCCTGACCCGGCACCACCGGACCGGCAAGCGCCAGGGCGCCGACTTTGGCACCGGCGGGGCCTTTGGTGACCAGTCCGACCGCACTGGCATCGGCCCCCTTCGGAACCCCCTGGACCCGCGTCGCCAGCAGAATTCCCGAGGCTCCCGGAAAACCGCTTACCTTGACGTGGGCCCCGACGCGCATCCCTCCCGCGTCGACCGCGTGCTTCCCGCCGTGCGCCAACTTGACGGGATATCCCATGACCTTGAAAGTGCCGTCAGCCCCGGGTAAGGCCGTAAGCGGGCCTTCGAGGGCGTTCAGGATGGCCATGCCGTGGGCATGCCAACCGCCGGGACCCTTGGTCGCCTCGATGGCGACGACCTGCCCGACGGCAAGGGCACCTGTACTCGCCGTGGCACCATTCTCGCTGACCGGCGTCTGGGGCTGGAAATGCACTTCCATGCCATTGACGCATACGGAGGCAAAACCGGTGATCGTCCCGACTATCCCGACCCGACCGGCGTCCGCCGGCAATCCGGTGCCTCCCATGCCGTCGGCGACGACGCCGGTTCCACCGATCCCTCCCCCATCGGCCGACCCAGGCGCCGATCCAGGCTGAGGCGCGCCAGTACCGCCGATACCGCTCCGGCCGGATGCCGGGGCTCCGGTCCCGCCGATCCCGCCCTGGCCTTCATCGCGGGATCCCGTTCCCCCTATGCCACCCGAACGCGCGGCCGCCCCGGTGCCCCCGATGCCACCGTCTGGATCGACACACACCGGTCCGGCAATGCCGCTGCCGGCCATTGCGATTCCCAGCAACAGGAGGGCGGCGCGCGCGGTGACCATGGCGCGGTTCATTCCCCCTCTGTCCGCGGACCATCGTCCGGACGGCGTTCGCTGAAGAAATAGATCCCGGCCGTGAACCGCGTTGTGGCCTCGGTCGTCGTGGGGGCGGGTTGGCGCGCCTGGTCGTTGAGATCCTGCAGGAGTCGCATCCCTTCCGCGGCGAGGCGCTTGCGGAGGGTATCCACCTGTGCTTCCGTCAAGCCAAGGTAATGGACCGAACGCTCGAACCAGGGAGGGGTACGTCCCAGCACGTTGTCCGCCGCTGCTGCCGCGTGGTCGCCCACGTTGAGGCCAAAATAGGCCAACTTTTCCTCGTAGCCCTCCTGGGGTACGAAGGCCGCGGTATTGAGGACGACTTCGTCCTCCGCATTAAGGCTGGCGACGCCGAGTCGCAGCCATTCGTCGAGAACCGGACGGGCCCTAATGTCCTTGCTGACGCCGGCCACCAATGCTTCGAAGGACTCCTCACCGCCTTTCTTGGCGGCCCGAGGGAGGGGTTTGATCCCCCCATCGGAGGTTCTGAACCGCGGGTTGGCCAGCCAGGCTCCTATCAGTTGTGCCCCCAGGGAGACTTTGGGCGGCAGTGCCGACTCCACGTGAGGAAGCCCGCGCAATCTGCGGACGTCCTTGCGATGGACGCCGGTCAACAGACTGATTCTGCTGTCGGTGGCGGCCCGGTCGCCGAGGCGGAAATCCCTGTCGGCAACCTCGACGAAGACCCGCTTGAGCAATTCCACGGCCATGGGCAGGGTGACCCCTCTCGCGAGCATGAGACGCGCGATCGGATTCAGTACCCTGCGCAGGGCCGATATCAGTGCGGGTGGAAGTCCGAACTCGTCTTTCTCCGACATGGGGCGATCCGTGGAAATAGGTGGCCATTTTAGGGAACCGGGCCTGAGCCGGGGCAATTTTCCCACATTAGGCATTGACGTGGGATTTTTTCCCCCCTATTATTCGCCCCGTTCAGTGGTGCCCCATTGATCAACGTCGTCCCCGACGATTTCCTTCAACCCGGAGAAATCCCATGCGCCCGCACCACGCCGTTCCGTTCATCGTTGCGTTGCTCCTTGCCAGCCAGGCCCAAGCCCAGTCCGCCTATGCTCCGCCGGCAGGTCGCCTGCTGGCATCGAACTGCTTCCAATGCCACGGTACCAACGGCCGTGCGGTCGCGGGATTCGAAGCCCTTGCCGGAAAATCCGCCAAGGAGATCTACAGCGAACTGACGGAAATGAGACGCCCAGGAGAGGACAAGGGAATCATGACGGTCCACGCCCTTGGCTACACCGACGCCCAATTGCGAGCCATCGCGAATTACCTCGGCACCCAACCCCGCTGACGCAGACCGGAGAATCGACCATGCACTCGCAACGCCGCGCCCTCCTGAAGACCCTGGGCCTTGGGGCCCTGGCCCTCACGCCGATGCGTGAACTCCTTGCACAGACCACCGTCCCTCGCAGCACCTGGATTCCGACCAGCCTCCGGCCCTTTCCGGTACCCGCCATCGCGGGCCTTTCCGGACGCGTGGTGATCGTCGGCGGAGGCATGGCGGGGGCGACGCTGGCGAAGTACCTGCGTCTTTGGGGCGGAACCGGGGTCCAGGTCACCCTGATCGACCGGGCGCCGTTCTATACCTCCAACATCATGAGCAACCTGGTGTTGAACGGAACGCTTTCCATGAGCAGCCTTTACTTCGGCTACGACCTCCTGGCGAAGCACTACGGCGTCAAGTTCCTGCAAGCCGAGGTCACCGCGGTCGACCCGGCGGGCCGCAAGGTGATTCTCTCCTCCGGGACGCAATTGGACTACGACCGCCTCGTCGTGGCCCCGGGCATCGAATTCGACACCATCCCCGGCCTGGAATCCCCGAACGCCCAGGCGATCGTGCCGCATGCCTGGAAGGCCGGTCCGCAAACCCAGGCCTTGCGCGACCAGATTCGGGCCATGCGGCGCGGCGGGGTTTTCGTCATGTCCATTCCCCTCGCCCCCTACCGCTGCCCGCCGGGCCCCTACGAAAGGGCCTGTCTGGTGGCCGACTACCTGAAGCGCAACAACCGCGGGGCGAAAGTGATCGTGCTGGACGAGAATCCGTACATCATTGCCGAGCCCGTCAGTTTCGGCAATGCGTTCAAGACCACCTACTCGGGGATCGTCGATTACCGGCCGAACACCCGAATCCTCTCGGTCGACGCGCAGACCAAGTCCGTCTCGACGAACAACGGTCCGGTGAAGGGCGACGTCCTGAACCTCATTCCGGCCCAACGAGCCGGCGCCATCGCCGCCAAGGCGGGCCTTGCCAACGCCGGGGGCGGGCGCTGGGCGGGGGTCGATGTCGCGAGCTACGAATCGACGGTGATTCCGCGCATCCATGTGATCGGAGACGCATGCTCCTCGGGTCAGCCCAAAGCCGGCCACATCGCCAACCAGGAGGCCAAGACCTGTGCCGACGCCGTATTGCGCGCCCTCGCAGGCGGCCTGCCGGACACCAATCTGGTCACCAATTCGGCCTGCTACTCGCCCATCACCGCCACGACCGCGTCGTGGCTGACCGCGCTCTTCGCCTTGGACACGACCAGCCGCACGATGAAGGTGGTGCCGGGCGCCTCCGGCGAGGCCGACGCGCCCTCGACGGACAACTTCGAGGAAATGTACAAGTGGTTCTCGAACCTGATGAGCGACAGCTTCGCGTGACGCGACGCCGTCGCGCATCGGATCATCGGGATTCCAGCCACACGAGGGTCGCCATCCGGCCGGTTGGCCCATCGCGCCGGTAAGAGAAGAAGCTGGCCGCATCGCTTGAGGTGCAATGGCTGCCACCATAGACACGGGTGATGCCCATCGCGGCCAGGCGCCGGCGCGCCAGGGCATAGAGGTCGCATAGCCACCGATCGCCGCCGTCGCTGCGAAAGGCCTCATCCGCACCGGCGTCGGCGGCGATGAAGGCGGATCGAACCTCGGGCCCCACCTGGTAGCGTGCCGGGCCGATCGCCGGCCCGAACCAAGCCAGCACACGACTGGGGGACACCGGCATGGCCTCCACGGCTCGTTCGATCACGCCGCCGGCGAGTCCGCGCCAGCCGGCATGGGCAGCGGCCACCGTCGTTCCGTCCTCATCGCAGAACAGGATCGGCAGGCAGTCGGCCGTCAATACGGCGCAGACGATTCCCGCCGTGGTTGCAACACTGGCATCGGCCGCCACGGGACCATTCACCGATTCCGCGACAACGCAACGGTCGCCGTGCACCTGCTCGAGCCAGCGCGGCGAGGACGGCAACACCCCGTCCAGCAGCCTGCGGTTTTGCTCGACGGCAGCCGACGAGTCCCCCACGTGGGTGGCGAGATTCAGGCTGTCGTACGGGCCTTTCCCCACACCGCCGCGGCGGGTCGTCGAAAAGGCACGCACGAGGCGAGGCGCAGGCCAATCGGGAAGGATCAGATCCATCAGGAACCCCGCAGGGCGGCGAGCAGTTCTGCCATGTCGTCGGGTGTGGACGACTCCCAGGCCACCTCGTCGCCTGTGTCCGGGTGGCGCAGCGCCAGGCGCCAGGCATGCAGGGCCTGGCGCGGAAACCCGTCGAGGAACGGGTTGCCGCAGCGGCTCCGCCCATAGACGGGGTCACCCACCAGCGGATGCCCTATCGAAGCCATATGGACGCGAATCTGATGAGTGCGGCCAGTCTCGAGGCGGCATTCCAGCAGAGTCGCCCCCGGAAACCTCTCGATGACAGAGTAATGCGTTCGGGCTTCCCGCCCCTCGGCCACCACTGCCATCCGGGTTCTATGAACGGGATGCCGCCCGATCGGGGCATCGACGGTGCCGTCGGGCGAAACCTTGCCGTGCACCAGTGCCAGGTAGTTGCGCCGCACCGTGCGGGCCTGGAGCTGCCTGACCAGGTCGGTCTGCGCCTCCAGGGTCTTCGCGACGACCATCAGGCCACTCGTATCCTTGTCCAGTCGATGGACGATTCCCGCCCGCGGCACCGCGGCCAGGCCGGGAATCCGGTGGAGCAGTCCGTTCAAGACGGTCCCGGTCCGGTTCCCGCTACCCGGGTGGACCACCAGCCCCGGGGGTTTGTCCAGCACCAGGATGCTGGCGTCTTCGTGGCAGACGCGCAATGCGAGATCTTCGGGAGCATCCGGCATGTTCCCCGCCTCCGTGATCGCGTCCAGGACGATGTTTTCGCCGCCCCATACCTTGTGCCGCGGGTCGACACGACCGCCGTCGAGCGTGATCCGTCCTTCCCTCAACCACGACTGGAGCCGGCTTCGCGAATGCTGGGGAAACATGCGCGCCAGGGCTGCGTCGAGTCGGGATCCCGCGCACTCGGAGGGCACCGTGGCCACGATGGGACCCGGCGACCCTGGGCTATAATCGGCCGCCATTCTCGTCACACCCCCGGGGAGTCTCCATGTTCCGTAGTCTAGCGGTAATACTCGCACTGTTCCTCGGCGCCTGCGGACTCCTTCCGGACCAGGCCGACGAGACGGCCGGTTGGTCGGCCGACAAGCTCTACGCCGAGGCCAAGGAAGCCATGGGCGACGGATCCTATGACAAAGCCGTCAAGTATTTCGAGAAGCTCGAGGCGCGTTATCCCTATGGACGCTACGCCCAGCAGGCACAACTCGAAGTCGCCTACGCCTACTTCAAGCAATCCGAGGCCGCCTCGGCGATCGCCGCCTGCGACCGCTTCATCCGCCTGCATCCCAACCATCCGAACGTGGACTATGCCTACTACCTGAAGGGCCTGGTCAACTTCAACGAGGACCTGGGGTTGCTGGGGCACCTGAGCATGCAGGATCTGACGGAGCGGGATCCCAAGGCGGCCCGGGAATCCTTCGATGCCTTCCGGGAGATGGTCACTCGCTACCCGGACAGCAAGTACGCGCCCGATGCGACGGCGCGCATGAAGTACCTGGTCAACGCCCTGGCCTCCCACGATGTGCATGTGGCCCGCTACTACCTGCGCCGCGGCGCTTACGTCGCCGCCGCCAACCGCGCCCAGAAGGCCGTCAAGACCTACCCGGATGCGCCAGCCAACGAGGAAGCGCTCTTCGTATTGGTGAAGGCCTACGACGCCCTGGGGATGAACGATCTGCGCGACGACGCGGAACGCGTGATGCGGAAGAATTTCCCCAAGAGCGATTACTACGTGCGCGGACTGAACCGGACCGAGCCCTGGTGGAAGCTCTGGTAGCAGCGTCCGACAGCCTTTCGCTCGCGGCGTTTGAAGAACACCTTTCCACAGGAGTCGCCAATGTCCGTCGACGCCCACTCCCCTGACCTGACGCTGGGACTGGTCGGTACCGGCGCCATGGGTCGCGGCATCGCCCAGATTGCCGTCCAGGCCGGAATCCGCACGCTCCTCTACGACGCCCAGCCTGGCGCGGCAGCCAGCGCCCGGGAAAACGTGGCCGCCACCCTGGCCAAACTCGCCGAAAAAGGAAAGATTGGCGCGCCGGAAGCAGCGGCGTCGGCCGGCCGGCTGGAGGTCGTCAACCATCTGGACCAGTTGGCCCCCTGTCGGGTGGTCGTCGAGGCCATCGTGGAGAATCTCGAGGTGAAGCGGCAACTGTTCCGCCAACTGGAGGACATCGTCGGTCCCGGTTGTCTGCTGGCAACCAACACCTCGTCGCTGTCGGTGACCGCCATCGCAGCCGGATGCCGGCATCCCGAGCGGGTGGGGGGCTTCCATTTTTTCAATCCCGTCCCGCTGATGCGGATCGTCGAGGTGATCGACGGATTGCTGACGGCGCCCTGGGTATCGGAAACCCTGCTCGCACTGGGTCGCCGCATGGGCCATACCGCGGTCCTTGCCAAGGATACCCCGGGGTTCATCGTCAACCATGCGGGCCGCGGTTTCGTCACCGAGGCCTTGCGCCTGCTGGGCGAGAACGTCGCGGGGTTCGCCGACATCGACCGGGTGATGCGCGACACCGCAGGATTCAGGATGGGCCCCTTCGAATTGCTGGACCTGACCGGCCTCGACGTTTCGCATCCCGTGATGGAATCCATCTACCGGCAATACTACGACGAGCCCCGTTACCGGCCATCGCCCCTGGCGGCCCAGCGCTTGACCGCCGGCGTGCTCGGACGCAAGACCGGCCGCGGGTTTTACGACTATCCGGAAGGCAAGCAATCCCATCCGCCGGAGACCCAGGGACCGCCCGAACGGCCAGCGCGTGTCTGGATCAGCCAGGCCATCCCCGAGTTCGCCGCGCAGGTAGGCGCCGTGGTGGCTTCCGCCGGCATCGAGATCGACACGGACCAGCGTCCGCAGGCCGACGCCCTGTGCGTGGTCACACCCTTGGGCCGCGATGCCAGTTCCCACTGCGCGGCCGAGGGCCTGGACCCGGTGCGAACGGTGGCCGTCGACTGCCTGTTCGGACTCGGGCGCAGACGCACCATCGCGGCCACCCCGGTCACTGGCGCCCAATGGCGGACGGCCGCGCTCGGGCTGTTCGCCGCCGACGGCACGCCGGCGACCTTGATCCGCGACAGCGCGGGCATGGTGGCCCAGCGCATCGTTGCAACGATCGTGAATATCGGATGCGAGATCGCCCAGCAGGGAATCGCGTCGCCGGAGGACATCGACCGGGCGGTCACGCTTGGCCTCGGCTACCCGAAAGGGCCCCTCGGCTTCGGCGATGCCCTCGGTCCCAGGACGATACTGGGCATCCTGGAAGCCATGCAGCACTTCTACGGCGATCCGCGATACCGGCCGAGCCCCTGGCTCAAGCGGCGCGCGATACTCGGGCTTTCCCTGTTGACACCCGAAGGCTGACACCGGGCCGCCGGGGGTTCCATGGCGACCCCGAAGGGCCCCGGGGTCGCCGGTACCCTGCCCTATAATGGGCCGCATCGCCTCAAGCCGCGCCCAACGTGAATCCCCGCCTCGAGTTGCTCCAACCCTACCCTTTCGAAAAGCTCCGCGCCTTGTTCGCGGGCATCGAGCCGCGCCCTCACCTGCCGCAGATTCGCCTGTCCATCGGCGAACCCCAGCACGCAACGCCCGGATTCATCAGGCAGGTCCTATCCGACAGCCTCGACGGTTTGGCCGCCTATCCGGCCACCCAGGGTTCGGAAGCCCTGCGCGGGGCCATTGCCGGCTGGCTGGCGGACCGCTACAAGATTCCGGCGCCCGATCCGGCCACCCAGGTGCTTCCCGTCCTGGGATCCCGCGAAGCCCTGTTCGCCTTCGCCCAGGCGGTGATAGACGGCAGCCGGCCAGACGCCCGTGTGCTGTGTCCGAATCCCTTCTATCAGATCTACGAGGGAGCGGCCTACCTCGCCGGAGCCCGACCGGTTTTCGCGAACACCCTGGCCGCCAATGGATACGAGCTGGATTTTTCCGCCATCGATACGGAAATCTGGCGGAGCCTCCAGTTGGCCTACGTCTGCTCACCCGGCAATCCGACCGGCAAGGTCATGGGGTTGGAGGCGTGGCGCACCCTCTTCGAATTGTCCGACCGGTTCGGCTTCACGATCGCCTCCGACGAATGCTATTCGGAGATCTATCCAGAGGGCGGCGTACCTCCCCTGGGGGGCCTGGAGGCGGCGAGATACCTCGGGCGGGACGACTATCGTCGCCTGGTGATCTTCTCCAGCCTTTCCAAGCGCTCCAACGTCCCCGGCCTGCGTTCCGGATTCGTGGCCGGTGACGCAGCGATCCTCAAGAAATTCCTCCTATACCGCACTTACCATGGCGGGGCGATGAGCCCGCCGGTCCAGGCGGCATCGGTCGCTGCCTGGCAGGACGAGGCCCACGTCCGGGACAATCGACGACTCTATGCCGAGAAGTTTGGGCTGGTAACCCCCATTCTCGCCCGGCACCTCGACACCGCCCTGCCCGACGCGGGTTTCTACCTGTGGGCACGGACTCCGGTGGCCGACACCGACTTCGCCCGGGAATTGCTGCGTCAATATAATGTTGTCGTCCTCCCGGGGAGTTTCCTGGCCCGCGAATCGGGAGGCGTCAATCCGGGCGAGGGGTTCGTCCGTATCGCGCTGGTCGCGTCCCTCGAGGAATGCCTCGAAGCCGCGCGGCGGATTTCCGATTTCTGCAAATCACTGTGATGGGAAAGATATGCACGAACTTCAGACGCTGATCGAAGAGGCCTGGGAGAATCGCAATGAGCTCAAGCCCGGCACTGCCCCGGCCCGCATAGGCGAGGCCGTCAACGAAATCCTGGCCGAACTCGACGCCGGAAGCCTGCGTGTCGCGGAGAAACTGGATGGGCAATGGGTCACCCATCAATGGATCAAGAAGGCCGTCCTGCTGTCCTTCCGCCTCGAGGACAACCGGCTGATGGACGGCGGCCCCATGCGCTTCTTCGACAAGGTGCCGACCAAGTTTGCGAACTACGACGCCCATACCTTCGCCAAGGGCGGATTCCGCGTGGTGCCGCCGGCAACGGCGCGCCGCGGCAGCTACATCGCCCGCAATGTCGTGCTGATGCCGAGTTACGTGAATATCGGCGCCTACGTGGATGAGGGAACCATGGTCGACACATGGGCGACGGTCGGCTCCTGCGCCCAGATCGGCAAAAACGTTCACCTGTCCGGCGGCGTGGGCATCGGCGGCGTCCTCGAGCCCCTGCAGGCGAACCCCACCATCATCGAGGACAACTGCTTCGTGGGTGCCCGCTCCGAGGTCGTGGAAGGCGTGGTCGTCGAGGAGAACTCCGTGATCTCCATGGGCGTGTATATCGGCCAGAGCACCAAGATCTACGACCGGGCCACCGGGGAAATCAGCTACGGCAGGATTCCGGCCGGCTCCGTGGTGGTGAGCGGCAACCTTCCGTCGGCCGACGGGAAGTACAGCCTCTACTGCGCCGTCATCGTCAAGAAGGTCGACGCGCAGACCCGTGCCAAGGTCGGAATCAACGAACTGCTGCGGGATTAGGCAGGCCTGTTCAGGTTCTCTCGGGGAGGACGGCAATGATCTTCGACAAGCTCTTCCATCTGATGGCGGACAAGGGCGCTTCCGATATCTTCGTGTCCGCCGGTGCGCCGATCAACATCAAGATACAGGGCGCCGCCATCCCCATCAACCAGCAGATCATGGACCCGGCGACGATCAAGACCATGGCCTACGAGATGCTGACCCCGGAGCAGACCAAGCGCTTCGAGGATACGAAGGAGATCAACCTCTCCTTCGGCGTCCGCGATGTCGGAAACTTCCGGGTCAACATGTTCTGGCAGCGCGGGTCTATCAGCATCGTGGTGCGCTACATCACCAGCGTCATCCCGAAAATGGACGAATTGCAGCTCCCCCAGGTCCTCTCCGAAGTGATCATGGAGAAACGCGGTCTCGTGCTCGTGGTCGGTTCCACCGGCTCCGGCAAGTCGACGACCATCGCCGCCATGCTGGACCACCGGAACGCCAACCGCGCCGGCCACATCCTCACCGTCGAGGACCCGATCGAGTATTTGTTCAAGCACAAGCGTTCCATCGTCAATCAGCGGGAAATCGGACTGGACACGCTGTCCTGGGCCGAGGCCCTGAAGAACGCGATGCGCCAGGCGCCGGACTGCATCCTCATCGGCGAAATCCGCGACAAGGAAACCATGAGCGCTGCTATCGCCTACGCGCAGACCGGCCACCTCTGCCTGGCCACACTGCATGCCAACAACGCCTACCATGCCCTGAACCGGATTTTCAATTTCTTTCCCCTGGAGAACCGGCCCTCCCTGTACCTGGACCTGTCGGTGGCCTTGAAGGCGATCATCTCCCAGCGGCTGACCAAGAAGCCCGACGGCAAGCGCCTGCCGGCCGTCGAGATCCTGCTCAATACCCGCCACATCTCCGAACTGATCGAAAAGGGCGAGGTGAACGCCATCAAGGAGGCCATGGAACAAAGCCTGGCCCCCGGTTCCCAAACCTTCGAACAGGATCTCTTCCGCCTCTACAAGGAAGGGACGATCACCCTGGAGGAGGCCCTGGCCAACGCCGATTCGCCGACCAACCTGTCGTGGCTGATCAACAACTCGCAGCTCAACGTGAAGGACAAGAACGAACCCCTGATCCAGTCTCCTTCCGTCGTGGCCTTCGAGACCGAGAAACCCGCCCAGGGCGGCGCCACCTTCTCCGAATTCACCCTGACCATGGAGGACTGATTGGGCGGGACGCTGGCCCTCGCCGGCGAGTTGATCGCCCGGCCCTCCGTCACGATCGACGATGCCGGCTGCCTCGAGATCATTGCCCGGCGCCTCGAGCCCCTGGGTTTTGCCTGCGAGCGCATGGACTGCGCCGGCGTTTCCAACCTCTGGGCCCGCCGGGGAACGGCCGCCCCCCTGGTCTGCTTCGCCGGTCACACGGACGTGGTGCCGCCCGGCCCTCGGGAGGCCTGGGCCTCCGATCCCTTCGAGCCGCAGATCCGGGACGGCCTCCTGTTCGGCCGCGGCGCGGCCGACATGAAGTCTTCGCTCGCCGCCTTCGTGACGGCCACCGAGCGCTTCCTGGCCGGCCGGCCGGCCGCGGCGGGCTCCATCGCCTTCCTGCTCACTTCCGACGAGGAAGGGGATGCCACCGATGGCACCGTCCGCGTCGTGGAGACACTTAAGGCCCGCGGCGAAGGCATCGACTATTGCATCGTCGGCGAACCCACCTGCGTGACGCGGCTCGGCGATACGGTGAAGAACGGCCGGCGCGGCTCCCTGTCGGCCCGGCTGAGGGTGGTCGGCATCCAGGGTCATGTGGCCTACCCAGAGAAGGTGCGAAACCCCATCCACCAGGCCGCACCCGCCATCGCCCTCCTCGCGGCGACCCGATGGGACGACGGCAACGACTACTTCCCGCCGACCACCTTCCAGGTCTCCAACATCCACGGCGGCACCGGCGCCGGCAACGTGGTGCCGGGCGACGTGGAAATCCTGTTCAACTTCCGCTTCTCCACGGCGAGTACTCCGGAGCAGCTCCAGGCCCGGGTGCACCGCATCCTAGAGGACCATGGGCTGGAGTACGAGATCGCCTGGACCCTGGGGGCCCGGCCTTTCCTGACTCCCCGGGGGCGGCTCGTGGAAGTCGTCTCGGAGGCCATCGCCGCCCGGTGCGGCATGCCGCCGGAACTCTCCACCACCGGCGGCACGTCGGACGGCCGCTTCATCGCCGACATCTGCGGCGAATTGGTCGAATTCGGCCCGGTGAACGAGAGCATCCACAAGGTGAACGAGTACGTCCGCGCCGACGATCTGGAGCCCCTGTCGCGGGTATACGAGGGCGTCCTGGAACGCCTGCTGGCCTAGGCCACCCCATGCAGGCCCTGCTCGACGAACTGGTGACCCTGCGCGACTGGCTGCGCTGGGCCGTCAGCCGATTCAACGAGGCCGGCCTGTTCTTCGGTCACGGCAACGACAACGCCTACGACGAAGCCGCCTACCTGATCCTGCATGTCCTTAGACTGCCGCTCGATCGCCTCGAACCCTTTCTCGACGCACGGCTGACCCGCAACGAGCGCCTCGCCGTCCTCAACCTGTTGCAGCAACGAGTCGTCCGCCGGTTGCCTGCGGCCTACCTGACCGGGGAGGCCTGGCTCCAGGGTTTTCGCTTCCGCGTGGACCCGCGGGTGATCGTTCCCCGATCCTACTTCGCCGAACTGCTGGCCGAAGGATTCGCGCCGTGGATCGAGGACGCCACCGCGGTCACCGACGCTCTCGACATGTGTACCGGGTCGGGATGCCTGGCGATCCTGATGGCCCACGCCTTCCCGAACGCCCGGATCGACGCCGTCGACCTCTCTGCCGACGCCCTGGAAGTGGCGATATCGAATGTCCGCGATTACGACCTGCTCGACCGGGTGAGCCCGGTACGCTCCGATCTCTTCGCCGCCCTCCAGCCGCGGCGCTACGACATCATTCTTTCAAATCCACCCTATGTCACTGCGAGTGCGATGGCCGCCCTGCCCGCCGAATACCGGCACGAACCCGCCATGGCACTGGGTGCCGGCGAGGACGGACTGGACGTCGTGCGCCGGCTGCTGGCCGATGGGGCACGGTGGCTCAAGCCGAATGGCCTGCTGGCAGTCGAAGTGGGCCACAATCGGGAGATCGTGGAAGCGGCATTTCCGCGTCTGGATTTCACCTGGATCGACACCCCGGGAGGCGAGGGCAAGATATTTCTTTTGCATTGCCGGCAGTTGCCAAAGTCCCGGCGCCCTGCCCGCCCATGAAACGAAAACGGAGCCCTGCGGCTCCGTTCGGAAGACTGGGGTGGACGATGGGACTCGAACCCACGACGACCGGAATCACAATCCGGGACTCTACCAACTGAGCTACGTCCACCGCTGGGGTTCCGCCCGGGGATGTTCCCCGGAGCGGATCCGCCGGTCTTGTGGACCGACGGAGATTCGTGGCGCGCCCGGCAGGATTCGAACCCACGACCCCCTGGTTCGTAGCCAGGTACTCTATCCAACTGAGCTACGGGCGCTTGCGAGGGGGCGAATTATAACCGAAATTGGCGCCTGCGCATGCCGTGGGCGGGATTTCGGAGCTCCATTGCCGGTAGACGCAAACACCGGCCTGAAATCCCGGACTGGGCCACCTGGGCGCCATTCATGGTCGGCCGCCGGGATTTGACATTCGCATAAATCGGACGTCCGAGCCATGAATCGCCCGGCACGGGCGACATTACGCCGCCGGGCGCCTTCCGTCGCATCGAAAGAGGGAATCCTGGCGGAGACGGTGGGATTCGAACCCACGATCCAGTTTTTGACCGGATGCTCCCTTATCAGGGGAGTGCCTTCGACCTCTCGGCCACGTCTCCAAGGGTGCGCGATGATAACCGCAACGCACCCGGGGGTCAAACTCAGGCGGGCGCCTGTTCCAGGCCGAAAGCCTTGTGCAGGACACGCACGGCCAGTTCCAGGTACTTCTCATCCACGACCACCGAAATCTTGATTTCCGACGTGGAGATCATCTGGAGGTTGATGCCCTCCTCGGCCAGGGTGCGGAACATGGTGCTCGCCACCCCGGGATGCGAACGCATGCCGACACCGACCGCGGAGACCTTGCATATGTGATTGTCGCCTTCGATGGCGCGGGCGCCGATGTGCGGCCTGATCTCTTCCTCCAGCATCTTCTTGGCGCGGGCGTATTCGCTGCGATTGACCGTGAAGGAAAAATCCGTCGTCCCGTCATGGCCGACGTTCTGGATGATCATATCCACGTCGATATTGGCATCGGCGATCGGGCCCAGGATCTGGTAGGCGATGCCGGGACGGTCGGGAACGCCGAGCACGGTGAGTTTTGCCTCGTCGCGGTTGAAGGCGATTCCGGAAATGATCGGTTGTTCCATCTTGATGTCGTCCTCGAAAGTGATCAGGGTGCCGAGGGTTTCCTTGCCCTCCTCCTCGAAACTCGAGAGCACCCTCAGCCTGACCTTGTACTTGCCGGCGAATTCCACCGAGCGGATTTGCAGCACCTTGGACCCCAGGCTGGCCAGTTCCAGCATTTCCTCGAAGGTGATGCTGTCCAGCTTGCGCGCCTCGGGCACGATGCGCGGATCGGTCGTGTAGACGCCGTCCACGTCGGTATAGATCTGGCACTCGTCGGCCTTCAGCGCGGCCGCCAGCGCGACCCCCGAGGTGTCCGAGCCGCCTCGGCCCAGGGTCGTGATGTTGCCTTCGTCGTCGACGCCCTGGAATCCGGCCACGATGATCACGGTACCGGCATCGAGATCGCGCCGGATCCTGCTGTCCTCGATGTGCAGGATGCGGGCCTTGGTGAAGGTACTGTCCGTCAATACGGGCACCTGGCCTCCCGTGTAGCTCTTGGCCGGTACGCCCATGTCCTTGAGGGCCATGGCCAGCAGGGCGATGGTGACCTGCTCGCCCGTGGACACCATGGCATCCAGTTCCCGCCCGTCCGGTTGCGGGGACACTTCCTTGGCCAGGGCGATGAGGCGATTCGTCTCGCCGCTCATGGCCGAAACGACGACGACGAGGCTGTGGCCTTGGGCCCGCCACCGGGCAACCCGGCGGGCCACGTTGCGGATGCGTTCCGGGGAGCCCATGGAGGTTCCGCCGTACTTCTGGACGATCAGAGCCATGCTGGAAGGTGTCTGAAGAAAGGGGCGAATTGTAGCCGATTTCCCCGGGCCGGCCGGCCGTCGGGAAGGGCGGCAAGGGGCGTGCCCGACAGGCCCGCCGGCCACCCGGATCCTTGCTCCCGGGCCTTTGCGTCCGCCGAGGCGGATGCGCGGAAACCTGCCAACCCGCGCCTGCCTGCGCACCCGCCGGGCGCCAATGGGAAAGTCAGGGATTCTCCGTGACGGCAAGACCCAGGGCCCCGATGCGGCCGGCCAGTTCGGCCAGCCAGGCGGCCGGGAGCCTGCCCAGTCGCGGCGCCTCGGGCTGCATGGAGGGGCGGGCGATGCCATAGAGATGCACGCCGGCGAGATGGGGCGCCGCCTGTCCGAGCAGGGCGAGGTAGGCGGCAAGCTCGGCCGCATCGGGTGGGTGACCGTCGCAGGCGAAGATGCAGGTCTGGACCCAGGTGCGACACAGTCGGGCGCAGGCCTTCAGGCGCCGCAACACGGTCCCGGGGGTCGTGCGCGTTCCGTTGATTCTGGCAAGGCCGCCGGCGGTGGCCGCATCGACCTTGAACCAGGCCTCGCCGTGGTCGCCGAGGCGGGCCAGGCCCTCCACGGCCCAGGGCCTGTCCACGAGGCTGCCGTTGGTGATCACGCGGCGCATCATGCCGTGCAGCCCGCAACGAGTGAGGACTCGATCGACGACCGCCAGCGCCTGTGGGAATTCCTTCGCCGACAGGGGCTCGCCATTTCCCGAGAAGGCCACGTCCGCGACACGACGCGCCGCCGGATCCCCGACCGCCGTCTGCAGGCTCCCGTCGGCGACGGCATCGAGGATCGCCGCCATTTCGGATTCCAGGCGCCGGAGGTCGATGGGAGGCGGACCGCCGCGCCGAAGGTCCGGGACCTGGCAATACACGCAACGCCAGTTGCAGGCGTTGTTGGGGTTCAGGTTGATGCCGATCGAGATGCCGCCGGCCCGGCGAGAGAGCACAGGATAGACATAGGTCATTCCCACCGCGTCGCGGCGGTGGTCCTCGACGGTCAAGGAAACGGGGAGTCGGGTCATCCGGCGGGAGCCTATAATCCAGCGTCCCCAGAATAGCATCCTCCCCATGCAGATCACCCGCCGCCTCGAGTTCGACGCGGGGCACCGCATCCCGGACCACCGCAGCCAGTGTCGCCACCTGCACGGCCATCGATACGCGGTCGAGGTCACGCTGTCCGGCGAGGTCATCGACAAAGCAGGCCGCCCCGACCACGGGATGGTCATGGACTTTTCCGAAGTCAAGGCCATCGCCAAGGCCCATGTGGTCGATCCCTGGGACCATGCCTTCCTGGTGTGGAGCGAGGACAGTGCCCTGGTCGATTTCCTGGCGACGCTGCCGGACCACAAGACCGTGGTCCTGGGGGTGGTGCCGACCGCCGAAAACCTGGCGAAGCTGGCTTTCGACATCCTCGCCCCCCTCTATCGGGACCGCTTCGGCAATGGCCTGCGCCTGGAGAGGGTGCGGCTCTTCGAGACCCCAAACTGCTGGGCCGACGCCTTCCGCCGCTGATCGCTCACCCCTTCGCCCGGGAAGGTCGGATTTCGCGCCTCGAAATCGTGTTCCGAAATATTGACACCCCGGAGGGGCATGGTTCAGACTCTCGCTTCCTGTTCCGGGACCGAGACAATGGGGATAAGAAACCCGAAAAACGCCGATGCCGGCGGCGAGGAGGAGAAAGACCGGCACTTCGTCACCGCGCTGGCCCGCGGTCTCCAATTGCTGCGCTGCTTCAAGCGGGGCGAGCGCTGGCTGGGCAACCAGGATTTCGCCCAGCGCAGCGGCTTGCCGAAACCTACGGTGTCACGGCTGACTTATACGCTGACGCGCCTGAGCTACCTGGAGTATTCGCCCTCCCTGGGCAAGTATTCCCTCGGGGCGGGCGTCCTTTCCCTCTCCTATCCGTACATGTCCGGACTGAACGTCCGCGAGGTGGCCCGGCCGCTCATGCAGGAACTCGCCGACCATGCCCAGGGAGCGGTTTCCCTCGGTGCCCGCGACGGCCTGCACATGATCTACGTGGAGATCTGCCAGGGCGGCCCGATGTTCCAGATGCGCATGGACGTCGGTTCCCGGATTCCCCACGGCACGACGGCCATGGGCCGGGCCTACTTCGCGGCGCTCCCTGACAAGGAACGGCGCGAGGCCCTGGAGCGCTACCGGGAGATCACTCCGAAGAAGGATTGGCCGCGGATCAAGGAGGGGATCGAGCAGTCCTTCCGCGATTACGAGACCCTGGGATTCTGCCTCTCCCTGGGGGACTGGAATCCCGAGGTCTACGCCGTCGGCACGCCCATGATCTCGCCGGAAAGCGGCCGCATCCTGGCCTTCAACTGCGGTGGTCCGATCTATGGCATGACGCGCGACAAACTGGTCGGCGACATCGGTCCCCGCCTGTGCACCCTGCGCGACAAGGTTCTCGCCGCCACCGGCGGCCATTTCTGAATTCCATTACAAGAAAAGGAGATAGCACCATGCAAGGCCTCATGATGAACACCCCCCTGCTGATCTCGTCCCTGATCCGCCACGCAGACCGCGCCCATGGCGATACCGAGATCGTGTCGCGGACCGTCGAGGGCGACATCCACCGCTACACCTACCGGGACCTGCACAAGCGCTCGCGCCAGTTGGCTTCCGGCCTGCATGCCCTCGGCGTCAAGCCCGGGGAAAGGATCGGCACGCTGGCCTGGAACAACTATCGCCACATGGAGATCTACTACGCCGTCGCCGGCATGGGCTCCGTCTGCCACACCATCAATCCGCGGCTGTTTCCGGAGCAGATCGTCTACATCATCAACCACGCGGAGGATGCCTACGTCTGCTTCGATGCCACCTTCACGCCCCTGATCGAGCGCATCGCCGCACTCTGCCCCGGCGTCAAGGGCTGGGTGCTCCTGACCGAGAAGGCGCGCATGCCGCAGGGCTCGGCCATTCCCAACCTCCTGTGTTACGAGGACCTGGTGAACAGCCACTCGGATGCCTTCGAATGGCCGGAACTGGACGAGAACACGGCGGCCGGCCTCTGCTACACCTCCGGCACCACCGGCAATCCGAAGGGAGTCCTCTACACCCATCGATCCACCGTCCTGCACGCCTATGCCGCGGCCCTGCCGGACGCCCTGAACCTGTCCGCCCGCGACACCGTCCTGCCCGTCGTCCCCATGTTCCATGTCAACGCCTGGGGCCTGCCCTATAGCTGCGCCGCCGTCGGCGCCAAGATGGTCTTCCCCGGCCCGCACCTCGACGGCAAGAGCCTGCACGAACTGTTCGAGGCGGAGAAGGTGACCCTGACGGCCGGCGTGCCCACGGTCTGGCTGGCGCTGCTCAACTACGTGAAGGCCAACAAGCTGCGCTTCTCGACCGTCCAGCGCACCGTGATTGGTGGCTCGGCGGCGCCCGCGGCGATGATCCGCACCTTCCAGGAGGAATTCGGCGTCCAGGTGATCCATGCCTGGGGCATGACGGAAATGAGTCCCCTGGGCACCGGCGGCACCTTCAAGGCCAAGCACCTTGGCATGAGCGCCGACGAGCGCCTGGCGGTGCAGGCGAAGCAGGGCCGGGTCATCTACGGCGTCGAGATGAAGATCGTCGACGGCGAGGGCCTTGAACTGCCATGGGACGGCAAGGCCTTCGGCGACCTGCTGGTGCGCGGCCCCTGGATCCTCAAGAGTTACTTCAAGGGAGAGGGCGGCAATCCCCTGCGCGACGGCTGGTTCCCCACCGGTGACGTGGCCACCATCGATCCCGACGGATTCATGCAGATCACCGACCGCTCCAAGGACGTCATCAAGTCCGGCGGCGAGTGGATCTCCTCCATCGACCTGGAGAACATCGCCATGGGCCATCCGGCGGTGGCCGAGGCCGCCGTCATCGGGGCAAAGCATGCCAAATGGGATGAGCGCCCGTTGCTGGTGGTGGTCAAGAAACCCGGCGCCGAAGTGACGAAGGAGGAATTGCTCAAGTTCTACGAGGGCAAGATCGCCAAGTGGTGGACGCCGGACGATGTTGCGTTCGTCGAGTCCCTGCCGCACACCGCCACGGGGAAGCTTCAGAAGATGAAGCTGCGCGAGGATTTCGCCAACTACAAGCTGCCGGGCTGAGGCTCCCCCCGCAGCAGCGGCGGGCGTCCGTATGCCGGATGCCCGCCCATTCGATCGCATTGTCAGGGATTCGATGCCATGCTCAAGCTTTGCGGCTTCGCCGTCAGCAACTACTACAACAAGGTCAAGCTTTCCCTCCTCGAGAAGGGCGTCCCTTTCGAGGAGGAGGCCGCCTTTCCCTCCCAGGACGAGGGCCTGCTGGCCGCCTCGCCTATGGGAAAGGTACCTTTCCTGCGAACGCCCCAGGGGGTCGTCTCCGAGTCCCAGGTGATCACCGAATACATCGAAGAGGCGTTTCCCGGGCATCCGCTCTATCCCCGGGACCTCTTCGAGCGGGCCAAGAACCGGGAGATCATCGAGCATCTGGAGCTGGACCTGGAGCTGGTCGCGCGGCGCCTCTACGCAGAGGCTTTCTTCGGCGGAAGCGTGTCGGAAGAAACGAAAGCCGAGGTCGGCAAGCTCCTGCGGAAGGGCCTGAAGAGTTTCGCCCGCATCGCGCGTTTCGCTCCTTTCGTCGCCGGTGCCGGACTGACCCACGCCGATTGCGCCGCCTGGGCGCACCTGCCCCTGATCAGCCAATGCACGAAGACCATCTACGGCGAGGACTACGTGGCCGAGTTGCTCCCGGCCGCCAAGCCCTACCTGAAGATGATGAATGAGCGGCCCCATGCCCAGCGGGTGCGGGCCGACTACAAGGTGGGGCTCGAGGCCTACATGGCCGCGGCAAAGAAGAAATGAGCAAGAAATTCAAGTACTACTGGGAAGACTTTCCGGTCGGCAGCGTGCGCGAATTCGGCGGCATCACCCTCGGCAAGGAGGAGATCGTCGAGTTCGCCCGGCGTTTCGACCCGCAGCCCTTCCACGTGGACGAGGAAGCAGCGAAACATTCCCCTTTCGGCGGTCTGATCGCCAGCGGCTGGCACACCGCCAGCACGGCCATGCGCATGGCCTGCGATGCCTTCCTGCTCGATTCCGCCAGTCTCGGGTCGCCGGGTATAGAGCAACTCAACTGGATCAAGCCGGTGCGTCCCGGGGATACCTTGCGGACCCGCCTGACCGTGCTGGAAGCCAGGCCCTCGGAAAGCAAACCCCACATCGGCCTCCTGCGAACCCGCTGGGAGATCCTCAACCAGGCGAACGAATGCGTGATGACCCTCGAAGGCCACAGCATGTTCCGCCGCCGCCACTGACCGCCGGAGCGCCCGCCATGCCCAAGACCCAATTCGCCAACCTGGACGAGATCAAGGCCCGCCGCGGCGAAGAGATCGCCGTCAGCGACTGGCTGACGATCGAGCAGGAACGGATCAACCTGTTTGCCGAGGCCACCGGCGACCACCAGTGGATCCACGTGGACGTGGAGCGGGCCAAGCGCGAATCGCCCTTCAAGGCCCCCATCGCCCATGGCTACCTGACGGTTTCATTGCTCGCCAAGTTCTCGCAGGAATGCATCGGCATGGGCGGCGTCCGCATGGGGGTGAACTACGGCCTCAACAAGGTCCGCTTCACCTCGCCGGTGCGCGTCGGCAGTCGCGTGCGCGCCCGATTCACGGTCAAGGACTACGAGGACATAGAAGGCGGCGTCCAGTTCACCTGGAGTGCCATCGTGGAGATCGAAGGGCAGGAAAAGCCGGCTTGCATCGCCGAAATGCTTTCCCGCTGGTATGTATGACGAAAGCCAAGACGCGCCTCCCACCTGCGCCGCCGCCCGTCCGGATGGACTTCCCGAGGGCTTTCGGCCGTGGCTGAAGGTCCCGTCGAGCGCCACTTCGGACCGGTCTGGTTCATCCCCGGCGGCAATCGCGGCCGTTATCCCTATTCGAATTCGGTGTACGTGGAGGGGCCCGGCATCCTCATCGACGCCGGTGCCGACCCGGAGCGCATCCGCAGCCTGCGGGAGGGGCCTGGCATCCGGGAAGTCTGGCTGAGCCACTGGCACGAGGACCACCTGAAGGGCCTGGACCTGCTGGAAGGCGTGCCGATCCGGCAGATGGCGTGCGAGGCCGGCCCCCTGGGCGACATCGAGACCTTCATGGACTGGTACGGCTTCTCGCCCGCCTACCGGGACTACTGGCGCCGCGAACTGGCGATCGCCTTCGGCTATCGGCCCCGGCGCGCCGAATGTTATTTCACGCCCGGCGAGACCATCGACCTGGGCGTGTGCAGCGTCGAAGTGATCCCTACCCCGGGCCATACGCCGGGGCACCTGGGCTTCTGGTTCCGGGAACCCTCGGTGCTCTTCATGGGCGACTACGACCTCACCCGCTTCGGTCCCTGGTATGGCGATCGGGATTCGGACATCGACGCGCTCATCGCCTCGACGGAACGGCTGCGGGCCATTTCCGCCCGCGTCCGGCTGGCGAGCCACGAGGAAGGCGTGTTCGAAGGCGAGGCGGGCGATCTTTTCGACGCCTACCTGGGCGTCATTGACGAGCGGGAAGGCAAGCTGCTCGACTTCCTCGCCGAACCGCGCAGCATGGCGGAAATCGTCGCCCGCTGCATCGTCTATCGGAAGCCCCGGGAACCGAAGGAGTTCTTCGAGTTCGGCGAGCGGGCAATCATGGGCAAGCACCTCGAACGGCTGATCGCCCGGGGCGACGTGGCATTCGACGGCGAACGCTACCGGCGTACCGCCTGAGTCACCCCATCCGCCTCAGATGACCATGAAGTCCGCCGCCGTGATGGCGGGCGCACCGGCCAGGGTGGCGAACTGCACGGGAGCGATCGCGCCCGTGCCGTCGGCATCGTAGTAGAGCCCGCCGGTGCTGCTGTTGTACAGGATGTAGTCGTTTCCGTCGGTCGCCGCAACGGTGGTGCCGGCGTGGAAGAATCCGGCGTTGAGGGCTCCGACAATGCCGAGCTTGGCGAAGGTGCCGTGGTCGAGCTGGATCGTGTCGTCCGCGGCGCTGAAGTCCGTGACCCTATCGAGGTTGGCCGACGCCCCGAGGGCCGACTCGAATCGGAAGATGTCGGCACCGGCGCCCCCGGTCAGGACATCGCTCCCGGCGCCCCCGACCAGGGTATCCGCCCCTGCCCCGCCGCCCAGCGTATCGTTGCCGGCGAGGCCGCCGATGAGGTTGTTGCCGGCATTGCCGGCCAGCGCGTTGTCGAGGGTATTGCCCGTGCCGTTGATGGCCGCCGTGCCGGTCAGGGTCAGGTTCTCCAGGTTGGCGCCCAGAGTGTAGGTGACCGATGCAGACACGCTGTCGCTGCCCTGGCCGGCCAGTTCGGTCACCGTGTCGGCCGCGGCATCGACCACGTAGCTGTCGTTGCCCGGGCCGCCGCTCATGCTATCGGCCCCGCCGGCGCCGTCGAGCACGTTGTTGGCGCCGTTGCCCGTCAACACGTTGTTCAGTGCGTTGCCCGTGCCGTTGATGGCCGCCGTGCCGGTAAGGGTCAGGTTCTCCACGTTCGCACCGAGGACCCAGGACAGGGACGACACGACCCCATCGATGCCCTGGTTCGCCTGTTCGGTCACCTTGTCCAGGGCGTTGTCGACCACATAGGTGTCGTTGCCCAGGCCGCCGCTCATGGCATCGGCACCGGCACCGCCGCTCAGGACGTTGTCGACGGCGTTGCCGACCAGCACGTCGTTTCCGCTGCCACCGACGGCATTCTCGATGGTGACGTTGCGGGCGATGGAGATATTGCCGGTCATCGCGTCGCAATCGGAGAAGCTGCCGGCGACGAGCGATATCCGCGATGCCGAGGCATAGCCGGAAAGGTCGAGGGTGTCCTTGCCGCCTGCATCGTAGATGCACAGCACCGGATGCGGATTGGTCGAGAAGTCGTAGACCGATCCGGCCAGGCCGGAATGGAAGCCATAGGTCGTGGCGGTGGCGCGGGTCGAGCCGTCGACGCCGTACAGGGACTGCAGCGCCATGATGTCGTTCATCATCGGCGTCTGGGCGTAATGGACCTTGCCGTCGCTGGCGACCCAGTCGCAGCCCGTCTTGTCGGCCGTGAAGTAGGACATGATCGTGTACTGCAGGCTGTCCTGCATGTACGCGGCATTGGCTTCGTAGGTCGGCGAACCGCCGTTGTAGGCGCCCGGATGGGAAAGGCCCAGGGCATGGCCCAGTTCATGTCCGATGGCCATGGCCCCCCAGTTCCCCAGGGTGGGGGTGACCAGGTTGTTGGTGCCCGAGGCGCTTCCGAAGGACGGATTCAGATACACGCCGGCGCCGGGATAACTGTTCGGGTAGTACGAATAGGCGTAGCCGGGGGCGTAGCTGTTGGCGACCGTGACGTTGGCGCTGACCGTGTCGGCGACGCGCACGATGGAGGCCCCGACCACGTCGTCCCAGGCGTGCATCCAGTGGTCGGTCATGGACTGCTGGGCGGCCGTGGCGTGGGAAAAGCCGGCGCGCTCGTAGGCGTAGGGGGCGACGCTGTTGGGGAAATTGTAGGTGATGACGCTGGTGTGCCAGACGGCCCCTCCCGTGTTGGTCAGGGTGGTCACGACTTGCGCATCGGCGTAGATCGGCTTCGCGGGCATTGCGGTTTCCTCGGTGCAAGGAAAGCCGGCGACCCAAAGCACTGGCAGGACAGGAACCGTCCTGGCAACCCGGCGAACATGGCATCTCGCGATGCGTTAGTCCCGTGGCTTTGCGTCACCGTCTTTCGAACGGTTTTGCCAAAAGAATCAACCCGCCGATCTTACCGCCGGTGATCGCGGCGCACCGGGGAAATGTGACCGCAATCGAGACATATGCCCGCCCCGCGGAAATATTCCGAGCAGCCCTGTGCGCCCCTCGGCACCCGCTTCCGACCTCTCGGGTTGCCGTTGCCCGTCAAGATTCCAGCGCCTGCATCTCGGCATTGGCGTACCGCAGCCGACCGGCCAGGATGCTGGCAAGCCCTGCAAGCAGGCTCATGGCCACCTTCTTGTGCTCTTCAGCGAACGCATCGAAGGTTTTTCGCGAGAGTACGAACAACTCGGTGTCCGCATAGGCAACCGCATCGGCCGAGCGTGGCTCACCATCCAGGAACGCCATCTCGCCGAAAAAGCTGCCTCTGCCAAAAGTACTGACGTGACGGACCGCCCCGTCGCCCAGGGGCAGCATGATTCTTACGGAACCGCGCCGGATGAGCAGCAGTTCGTCGCCGGCGTCTCCCCGGGAGAATATCTTCTGCCCGGCGGGTACGAGCCGCTTCTCCATGCGGGTCTCCAGCGCCGCCAGGGTGGCCTCCTTGCGCCCTTTGAATACCTCGAACTCGTGCAGGACGAGCGCCTGCTCCACCCCTCGTTCGATCGACGCCTGCTCGAGGATCCGATCCTCGACCCATTCGATGGCTTCATCGAGTTCCCCGAAAACCCGCACGGGGCTTTCCGCGCCCAGAAGACCGACCTCGTCGAGATACCGGCGCACGTCCTTTCCGCTGGGCAGTTTTTTCGGGATCTGGCTGAGCAGCAGGTAGCCACCGTGTTCGCCCAGGATGTCTTTCAACTGGTTGAGGACGTGGGCGGCCGTGATGTCCATGGATTGGACACGTCGGAGGTCCAGGATCACGAATTTGCGTGTCGCCAGGTCCTTTTCCATGGCCGTGTAAAGCTGGTCGGCGGTACCGAAAAACAGGCTGCCCTGAAGCTCGAAGATCACCGCCTCGTGACCACGTTGCACCAGGATTTCCATTTCATCGTGTAACCGGATCTGCCGGGAAAAACTCTCGTTTCCGTAGCGTTTCCGGCGCACAACCGTGCCGCCGATCTCCTCCCGCACGAATAGGAGCACGGCCAGGACAATTCCCACCCCCGAGGCTGCGATCAGGCTCACGGTCAGGGCCGTGGCCACCACCGCCGCGATGACCACGAAATCCAGCATCGTCGAGCGGGAGCGCAGGAAACTCAGGCTGTGGCGGTCGATCATCCTGACGCCGATGACGATCAGAATGCCGGCCAAGGCTGCCACCGGCACCCATGCAATCAGGGAGCCGAGGACGAGGAAGGCCACCAGGGCGAGGATGCCTTCGATCAGGCCCGACACCCGCGATGCGGCGCCGCTCGAAATATTGACCAGGGTCGCGCCCATGGTGCCGGCGCCGGGAATGCCGCCGACGACCGCCGAGGCCACGTTTCCCAGGCCCTGGCCGATCAATTCGCGATTGGAGTCGTGGCGGCTGCGTGTCATGGCGTCCAGGACGACGCAAGTCTTCAGGGTATCGATCGACAGGAGGACCGACAGGGTCAGGGCGGGAACCATGATTTGCAGGAGAGTGCCGGTGTCGAGGGCCCCCGCTGCCTGCCAGCGCCCCACCATGGCCTCAGTGAACCCCCCTCCGGCACCCCCCAAGGACCCCACGACGAGCCTGTTGTCGGCCAGTACGAGCAATGCCGGATCCACCGCTGCCAATCCGAAGTAGGCCAAAACCCCTGCAAGGAGCGCAAGAATCGCGGCCGGCACCATCCGGGTAACCCGTGGCGCCACCACCATCACGGCCATGGTGACTATTCCGACGAGTATTCCCTCCCAACGCCACGCGCCCGGTTCTGCAAGGGAATGCCAGAAGTGGCTGCCCTTCGGGGCGCCAAGAAACTTCGGTACCTGGCTGGCGATGATGTAGAGGCCTACGCCGGTCAGATAACCGCTGACCACCGGATAGGGCATGTACTTGATGAGGCGGCCGAGGCCTACGGCCCCGTAGGCGACCTGGAGCAGGCCGGCCATGAGGCCCAGAACGGTGAGCAAGATGAGCGCGGCCTCGAGGGGATTGCCGTTGCCCAGGTACTCGATGATGAAAGCCGAAAGGACGGCCGCTGCCGGCGCGCAGGGGGCGGTAATCAGTCTGTTGGTACCACCGAGGACGGGGGCGATGAGGCCCAGGGCCGTCGCACCGAGAATTCCGGCCAAGGCGCCATGGGCCGCATAAGATCCGCCGAGAGGCGAATATATCGTGACCCCGAAGGCAATCGCGGAGGGCAGCGCCACCAGCATCGCCGCCAAGCCACCCCAGAAATCGCCGCTATGGATACCCCGGAATTTCGCTTCCATCTTGGCCCGCATTATCACCCGCGCAAGCCGCTTGCGGGGCTGAGGAAGGTCAATTGGGGATCCTGTGCCACGCGTCACGGCGGCCTCGTGAATTGAGACACGCCGCCGACACCTCGGCCCCCGGCGAACCGTACCTCCGTCCGTCAGATGCCGCAGAATGAACTTGCCACCCACCACACTCGCGAAAGGAAGCCTGAGATGAAATACACGGACAATCATCCGTCATCACGCGACTTCCATCACCTTCACCGGGATCTCAGGCCGGGGGAGCGGCCGCCTCCTTTGCCAAGCTTGGCCCAACAGATCGCCGCCTGCAAGATGCCCATAGCGGAGCGATGCCTGGATGGCGAGCACCGCCCCAGGATCGAGGACGACGAAGACGAGTGACGTTCTCCCGCGGGGAACCTGTGTCCCGCGGATCGAGCCATAATCGGCAGCGGATCTGGAGGGAAATCAGCCTTGTGCTATACTTTTGGGCTGGTCGGGGTAGCTACCCGGCCGGCAAAAAATTATTTTCGGGTCTGTCGCACCACTCTTTATCGATAAAGGGAACCACATGAAACAATCTCTCCTCGTTGCTGCTCTCGTTGCCCTGGCCGTCAGCGCCTGCGGCAAGCAAGAACCCGCTCCGGCCCCGGCTCCCGCTCCGGCCCCCGCCCCCGCTGCTGCTCCTGCTCCCGCCCCGGCTGCCCCGGCTGGAATGTCCGGCATGTCCGGCATGGAAGGTCAGAAGGGCATGGAAGGCCAGGCCGGCATGGCTGGTATGTCCGGGATGTCGGGAATGTCCGGCATGGCTGGCATGGAAGCCAAGAAGGAAGAGCCGAAGAAGTAATTTCTTCGCGCTCACGGAAAGCCGGTCCCGCGGGGCCGGCTTTTTTTCGCCCACGGCCTGGAATCAGGCCACGCGTCGCCAGCCGCAGCCCTCGTCCTGGCTGGCTACGCAAACCTCCTCCGGATCGCAGTCCATCGCCGCGGCGATTGCCGCCCGGGCCAGATCCGGCCTGTTGTTTTGTTCACTCAGGTGGGCCGCCACCACTTGCGCCAAACGGGGCCCGCGTATCCTCGACAGGAATGTCGAGGCGGAAGCGTTGGAGAGGTGTCCGTGGCGCCCCGCGATGCGCCGTTTCAGCGGTTCCGGATAAGGGCCGTTGGCCAGAATGTGTTCGTCGTGATTGCATTCGAGCACCAGAGCGTCACATCCGGCAAGCAGCCGTTCCACGTGGCGCGTCGTCTCCCCGATGTCGGTCAGCATCCCCAAGCTCGCGGAACCGTCGGAGAGCACGAACTGGACCGGCTCCCGGGCGTCATGGGGCACCGGGAACGGTTGCACCTCCATGTTGCGAAACTCGACCGGGGCGTGGCTGTCTATCGCGACCACGTCGATACCCGACGGGCTCGCGCCGCAAGCGGACAGGGTTCCGTGGGTTAGAAAGACGCGAAATCCGAACCGCCTCGCGCAGGACCAGACACCCCCCACATGATCCGTGTGTTCATGCGTAACCCATACCGCGGAGATATCCGGTCCGCGCAGACCTAGGCGCGCAAGACGCCGTTCCAATTCCCGGGGGCCGAAACCACAGTCCACCAGAATGCGGGTATCCCCGGCTTCGACCACCCAGGCATTGCCCCGGCTTCCACTGCCGAGGGAGGCGAAGCGCACGGCCGGCCGGACTACTTGAGCTGGTCGAACAGGAGGGCCAGGATCTTCCTCGAGGTGTCGGAGGAATCCACGCCACCCTCGCGCGTCAGGACGCGGACGCGGCTGCCGTCGCCGCCCGCCGATATATGAATGCGGTAATTGGCCTGCTGGACGGCTTCCGCCTTGTCGCCGCTGCGCCAGAAAGCCAGTCGCGAAAGGAAGCCTTTTTCCTCCCCCTTCTTGGCCGAATCCGTTTCAGGATCCACGTAGCGCACGAAATAGAGTCCCTGGGAACGGTCCCGGTCCTCGACGGTGAATCCGACCCGGTCCAGCGCCAATCCGACGCGTCGCCAGGCGCGATCGAAGGGCTCCTGCAGTTCCAGCGTGCCGCTGCCGTCGCCGGCCCGGGCGAGCTTTGCCCGTTCTGTCTTGGGTTCCGCGGCCACCAAGGCCTGGGCCCGGTTCTCCTCGGCGCCCAGCCGCACCATCAGGCGGCGCAACATCTCGGCCTCGAGTTCCGGTTCCGGGGGACGCGGTTGCCAGCGCGTCTTGTCCCTCGTTTCCGTCACGTACACTTCGTACATGCCTCGATGGCTGACATACACCTCGGTCGTCCCGGGCTCGGCGCCAGGCTCCAGGCGCGTCCTGAACTTGTCTCGCTCGGCAGTGGAGTAGAGTTGGTCGAACACCTTGCCAATGGCACTTCGAATCACATCCTGCGGAATCTTCGCTCGATTCTCGGCCCAGTCCGTCTCCATGACGCCCGCGGCAGGATTCTCGATATTGACGATGAAACCCGTTTCCTGCCAGAACTCCTTGACCGCCGGCCAGAGCTTGTCGGGCGCGACAGCGACGACCAGCCAACGCTGGGTCCCCGATCGTTCGATGCGCATCTTGTCGATCTGGGGAAGCACCTCCCGGTTGCCCGCATCCCTCGCCGCGGCGCGCTCGCCCGTATAGGCGGAATAGGTGGCCGATCCCTTGCCGCCGGTCTCCGGAACAACATATCGGTCGTCACGGCCAGGCGCGGTCAGGTCCGGCGGTATCTCCAGTGGCGGCAGCTTTCCCGAGGACTTGTAGTCGATCTTTTTGGATTCGATGAGGGGGCCGCTGCAGCCGCCCAGAAAAATCATCCCGGCCAAGGCCGGGACGACGAGCAAGCGCACGCAGTTGAGCCTCATCCCGCGATTCCCGCATCGGCCATGGCACCCCTGACCCGATCATGGAACTCCTGCGAAAGGGGCGTCATCGGCAACCTGATCCCATCGCCAATCAACCCCATGCGGGCGCAGGCCCACTTTGTGGGAATCGGGTTGGCCTCCAGGAACAGGTTGCGATGCAGGCCGAGCAACCGGAAATGGATGGCCCGCGCGGTCGCGAGGTCCCCCGATGTAGCAGCCACGCACATCTCGTGCATCAGGCGCGGCGCCACGTTCGCCGTCACGGAAATGGTTCCGTGACCGCCCAACAGCATGAGGGCTATCGCCGTTGCATCGTCGCCGCTGTAAACCGAGAATCCGGCGGGGATCCGCTTCAAGAGATCCGCGCCGCGTTCGATGTTGCCGGTCGCATCCTTGATCCCCACGATCCCCGGGACTTCCGCCAGGCGGAGCGTGGTGTCGTTGGACAGATCCGCCACGGTCCGCCCCGGGACGTTATAAACGATCATCGGCAGTTCCACGGACTCGGCGATGGAACGGAAATGCCGGTACAGCCCTTCCTGAGTCGGCTTGTTATAGTAAGGCACCACCGACAGGTGCGCGTCGGCGCCAATCTCTTTTGCATAGCGCGCGAGTTCGATGGCCTCGGAGGTGGAATTGGCCCCAGTGCCGGCGATCACCGGCACCCGCCCCGCCACATGCTCGACGGCGACCCGGATCATTTCACAGTGCTCTTCGAAATCGACGGTCGGCGACTCGCCCGTCGTTCCGACGACGACGAAACCGTCCGTGCCCTCGCCGAGGTGCCAGTCGATCAGGCGCTTGAAACACGGCAGGTCGAGGCTGCCGTCGGCGTGCATGGGGGTAACGATGGCGGGGATGGAACCTTGTATCTTCATGGGCGACGTCCGGAGCGACGAAAGCTCCTCTAGGAAAAGTCCAGGATTTTAACGAATTACAGGTCGGCCAACACCTTGATATGGGTGGTGACGCTGCGCGCCAGGGCGGACAGGGCATAGCCCCCCTCCAGCATGGAGACGATACGACCGCCCGCGAACTCGGCTGCCAGTTTCTTGAGTTGCTCGGTCACCCACGCATAATCGGATTCCACCAGGCCAAGCGACGCCATGTCGTCCTCGTAATGGGCATCGAATCCGGCGGAGATGAACACGATTTCCGGCGCGAACTCGCGCAGGCGGGGCATCCACACCTCGCTGACCACCTCCCGGAACCCCTCGCCCCTTGTTCCCGCCGGCACCGGTACATTGCACATGTTCGCCGCCGGATTCTCGGTACCGCAGTAGGGATAGAAGGGATGCTGGAAGGTGCTGACCATGAGGATCCGGTCCTCGCCCGCGAAGATCTGCTCCGTGCCATTGCCGTGGTGGACATCGAAATCGATGATCGCCGCCCGCTTGATCCCCCAGGCCTCGACGGCATGCATCGCAGCGACCGCGATGTTGTTGAAAAAGCAGAACCCCATCGCCTTCGCCCGCTCCGCGTGATGACCGGGTGGCCGGACCGCGCAGAAGGCATTCCCGACCTCCCCTTTCATCACCAGATCCGTGGCGAGGATTCCCGCCCCCGCCGCCCGCAACGCGGCCTTCCAGGTGCCGGGGCTCATCGCCGTATCCGGGTCGACGTGGTGGATGCCGTGTTCCGGGGCATTCATCTCCAGCGTCTTGATGTAGAGCGGCGGATGGACCCGCGCCAGCTGGTCGACGGTAGCCAGCGGCGCATCGTGGAAGCTGAGGTAGAGATCGAGGCCGGCGGCGATCAAGCGGTCGTTGATGGCGCCAAGGCGGTCGGGGCATTCCGGGTGGTGGGTTCCCATGTCGTGGAGCCAGCAATCACGGTGGGAAATGAAGGCAGTGGTGGTCATGGGTGGAGAGTCGATCGCATACAATCGCGGAAAACCGCATTATCTCGCAAACCGCACCCACCATGCGCTCCCCGACGTCCATGGACGATCTCCACCCAACCCTGAAGCGCGTCGTCCATGAAGCCGGCGGCATCATTCTCGGCAAGGAACGACAGATCCGGCTCGCCCTGGCCTGCCTCCTCGCCCATGGTCACCTGCTGATCGAAGACTTGCCCGGGGTCGGCAAGACGACCCTGGCCCAGGTTCTGGCGAGGCTCCTCGGGCTGGCCTTCCAGCGCATCCAGTTCACCAGCGACATGCTTCCGGCGGACATCCTCGGCGTGTCCGTATTCGACCGGGAAAATGGATCCTTCCGGTTCCACCCGGGGCCCGTGTTCTCCCAGGTCATCCTCGCCGACGAGGTGAATCGGGCCACGCCCAAGACCCAGAGCGCCCTGCTCGAGGCCATGGAAGAGCGACAGGTGACGATCGAGGGAGCGACCCGGCCCCTGCCGGAACCCTTCTTCGTCATAGCCACCCAGAATCCTTCCCATCAGGTGGGCACCTTTCCCCTTCCCGAGTCCCAACTGGATCGCTTCCTGATGCGCATCGAGCTCGGTTATCCGGACCAGGCGGCCGAGCGCGAATTGCTGACAGGAGCCGACCGGCGTCACCTGGCGGCGCGGCTCGCACCCTGCCTGGCGCAGGAGGATCTATTCTCCCTGCAGCGCCAGTGTTCGACGGTTCACGCATCCGACGCCCTGATCGACTATATCCAGGCCCTCGTCGAACACACGCGCCGGTCGCCGGATTTCGCCGTCGGGCTATCCCCGCGGGCGGCCCTGGCCTTGCTGGCCGCCGGGCGCGCGTGGGCGCTCCTGCATGGCCGCCAGCACGTGCTGCCCGAGGACATCCAGGCCATCCTTCCCGGCGTCGCCGCCCATCGCCTTCATCCGGCGAGTGCCCGCGGTTCCGGGTCGGCCGACACGGTCGCCGCCAGCCTGATCGAGGCCGTGCCGTTGCCCTGATGGCCGAACTGCGACGCCGCCTGGCCGAGGCATTCGCCCGCTGGGGCGTCCGCGGCCGGATCCCGGAAGCGGTTCCCATCGTCCTCGACCAGCGGCGCATATTCGTCCTGCCGACGCGAATCGGATTCGCCTACGGTCTATCGCTGGCCGTGATGTTGATCGGCGCCATCAACTATGGCCTCAGCCTCGGATACGTCCTCGTGTTCCTGCTGGCCGGCCTGGGAATATCCGCCATCCTGCAGACCTTCCGCAATCTCTCCCGGTTGCGGATCTCGCCGGGTCGCGCAGACCCTGTCTTCGCTGGCGAAAATGCCCGCTTCTCGCTGCTCGTCGCCAATGACCGCAGCGACCCGCGGGCGGCCATACGCCTGTCCGTGGCGGGAGGAGGCGATACCCAACTGGACCTCGGACCGCGCTCGTCGGCCGCCGCGGTCCTGGCCCTGCCGGCGCGGCAACGGGGCTGGTTGCCGCTGCCCAGGGTCACCCTCGAGACCACCTATCCGATCGGATTCCTGCGCGCCTGGGCCTATGCCGCACCGGACTTCCGCTGCCTGGTCTACCCGGCGCCGGCCCGGCAGGCCCCGCCCCTGCCCACCGGAGGCGGCGACGCCGGAAGTGCGCGCCAGGGCGGCAGGGGCAGCGAGGACTTCGCCGGCCTGCGCAAGCACCAGGCGGCCGACTCGCCCCGCCAGGTGGCATGGAAGACCGTCGCACGGCGGGCGGACGGCCCCCTGCTGACCAAGCTGTTCTCCGGCGAGGAATCCCAGACCGTGTGGCTGGACTGGGAACAGTTGCCGGCCATCGACGACGAGGTCCGCCTGTCCATCCTCACCCGCTGGGTCTGCGACGCCCGCGACGGCGGAATGCGCTGGGGCCTGCGACTGCCCGGCCGGGAGATCGCGCCGGATGCCGGCGACGGTCACGCCCGCGCCTGCCTGGAGGCCCTGGCCCTCTATGGCTCGGACACCGCCGCGGCCAAGGCTTCGTAGTCCGAGAGATCGTTGTAGACCTGCGCCGACAGGCGCACCCAGAGCCCGCCGTCGTGGGCGCGGACCGGAACCTCGATCCGCTGCTCCCTCCATAGGCGTTCCTGCAGGAGCGCCGCGGCGGCGGAATCGGCCTTGCCCCGCCACGGCAGCGGCAAGGTCGCCATTCCGGCGAACAGGGCCGCCGGCGCCGGCGGCGCCACGCCCCACCTTGCCGTCAGCAGTTGCGTCGCCGCCCCCACCTGCTCCGCCAGCCAGCACCGGTAGCGCGCCGCCCCGAGGCGCTGGACGAAGGCCAGGGCCGCCGTCACGGCCAGCCAGGATGAATAATCCCGGGTGCCGACCCAGTCGAAGGATTGCGGAAATTCGCCGCCTCCAAGGCCCGAGATCACCGGGGGCTGCAGGCTCGCCGCCGCAGGCCCCGGGCAATGGAGGAAAGCGCAGCCGCGCGGCGCGAAAAGCCACTTGTGGGCATTGCCGGTCGTCCAGTCAGCGTCCAGCGCCGACAGGTCCAGGTCGAGCATCCCGGGGCCATGCGCCGCGTCCACCAGCACCTGCAGGCCGCGTTCCCGCAAGGCGGCCACCAGCCGGGCCGCCGGTGCCACGAGGGCCAGCGCCGAGAAGACCTGGTCCACGATGGCCAAACGGGAGCATGGCGTCACCGCCCCCAGGTAGGCCTCGACGATCTCCTCCTCGCCGGAAAGGGGAAACGGGATGCGGGCGACGGAGACCTCGAGATCATGGCGGCGGGCCACCCAATCGACGAGGTTGCGCACCGCCGGGTAGGCGCGATCGGCGATCAGGATCCCGTCGCCGCGGCACCACGGGAAGGAGCGGAGGACGGCGTTCACCCCGGCCGTCGCGTTGTCCACGAAGGCCAGGCTGCCCGGCCGGGCGCCGAGGTAGGCGGCCAGCGCCTCCGCCGCGGCGCGCAGGGCGCCGGGAAGTTCACCGGTCAGGAATCGCGTCGGCTGCGCCTCCATCCGCCGCCGCCACTCCGCCTGGGCCTGGAGTACGGGGATCGGCGTCGCGCCGAAGGCACCGTGGTTCAGGTAGTGGATGCCGGGCTCGAACGACCAGAGCCGGCGCGCCGGGTGACCGAAGGCGGGGATGTCCTCAGGCAACGAGGATGTCTGCCGCGGCCAGGGCTGGGATTCCCGCCAGCGTTGCCACCTGGATGGCGGCGGTCGGGCCGCTGCCGTCGGCATCGTAGTAGAGCTGGCCAGTGGTCCCGTCGTAGAGCAGGCGGTCGTCTGCCTCAACCGCGGAACTTCCCGCCCGGAACGCCCCGTCGACCAGGGATCCCGCCCCCCCCAGGGCCGTGAAGGCCCCTCGGTCGAAGACCAGGCGATCCGTCCCCGGCACGAAATCGGCGATTGCATCGACCGCGCCCGGATCGTTGAACACGAAGCGGTCGGCACCGGCCCCACCCGTCAGGGTATTGGCCGCCGAATTGCCGATCAGGGTATCGGCGCCGGCACCGCCCACCGCCTTCTCGATGATGGTGCCATAGGCGATGGCGAGGTTGTCGGGGCCGTAGGTGGGCTGCGGCGACAGCCCCGGCGGAATGTCGGCGCTCCAGTGGCCGCCATCGAACACGCCGAGACCGTTGTCCACGGTCGAGAAATGGCCGGGACGCAGGTCGACCAGGCTGCCGTTGCCGAAGGCCGAGGTATCGAGCGTGTCCACGCCACCGCCGTCCCAGACGGTCCTCAGGAAAGGACGGTCGGCCGGTGGCAGGATCGTGTCGTCCGTCGCGGCGTCATTGGCGCCGTAGAGACCCTGCAGCACGGCAATGTCATAGAGCATCGGCGTCTCGGCCGACCAATCATAAGAGATCGAGGCATCCAGATCCACCACCATCGCATGATCCCTCGGCGTATAGGACATCATCGTAAACCGGGTGGTGTCCTCGTCGGGATGCCCCGCCTCGGTGAGGCTGGGTGACTCGAAAGGATGCTTGAGCCCCAGGGCGTGGCCGATCTCATGCAGCAGGGTTTCGAAGACGAACTCACCCGGGATGACGCCGGTGGTCGGCTGGTCGGCGGCCAGCCAGACGTCGCCGGCGGCGCCGTTGCCGGTACCGGTCGCCTGATTGGCGTTGGGCAGGTAGGCATACCCGGACGAACCGTCGGCGGACTGGTTGTTGCGGCCGAAGCGCAGTTCCACGGACGCCGCATCGGCGACCTCCTCGAACAGGATGTCCAGGAAGCCTTGATAGATTCCCAGCACCTCGCGCACCGCCGCCTTCTGGCCCTCGGACATGGGCGAAAAGGTGGAGAGTTCGAGGGGCTTGGTCGCGTAGTCGGGCACCGAAGCCATGAAACTGAAATGCAGGACGAGTGGCACGCCGGAGGTGTGCGCCCAATAACCGTCGGCCAGGGTTTCCGTGACATAGGCGGGCAGGCTCGTCGGCAAGCCCGCGCCCGGCAGCGAGGACACGGCGACGATCTGTTGCCTGTCGTCGAAGCGCAGGGTTTCGATATCGCGCAGGGAATCGGTGCCCTCCGGGCCGATGACCGTGACCCCCGAAGCGCCGATGGTGACCTGGTACTCGCCATAGCGTCCCGAAAAAACCGCCACGTCGGATCCGCCGCCGCCCTCCAGGAGGTCGTTCCCCATTCCGCCGTTCAGGGTATCGTCCCCTTCGCCGCCCCGCAGGGTATCGGCGCCGCCGAGACCGGAAAGCAGATTGTCACCGCCGTTGCCCTCCAGGACATTGGCCAGCCCATTGCCGGTGCCCTGCCGCGCGCCGTCCTCGAGCACGAGGTCGTCCAGGTTTTCCGGCAGCGTGTAGCGGAACAGCCAGGAACGGACGACGTCGATGCCCTGCCCCGGCGCCTCGACCACGCGGTCGTGGAAGGTGTCGACCACGTACAGATCGTCCCCAGCCCCGCCCACCATGAGGTCGGCGCCCCGGCCGCCGTCGAGCAGGTCGTCCCCTGCACCGCCGACCAGCACGTCGTTGCCCCCCAGGCCGTAGAGTTCGTCCGCCCCGCCGCCCGCATCGATGAAATTCGCGGCCCCGTTGCCCTGGAAGAATCCGTCCTCGCCTGCCCCGGCCAAAGCGACGCAGCCGCTGCCTTGGGCCAGCACAAGCGATTCCAGGGCCGGGACCAGGGCCACGGCACCGCCGCCGAAATAGACCAGCGTGTCGTAGCCGCCGCCGGGCAGGCTGCCCTCCCCTGCCACCACATCACCCTCGTACAGGTAATAGGTATCGTCCCCGAGGCCGCCATCGAGGCGATCCACCCCTTCGCCGCCGTCCAGCAGGTCGTTCCCGGCCCCACCGCTCAGGCTGTCGTCGCCGGCCCCACCACGCAGGCTGTCGTCCCCTGCGCCACCTTCCAGCACGTCCGCCGCGCCGCCGCCGCGGAGCGAATTGTCACCCGCGTTGCCGACGATCCGCAGGCCGTAGGCCAGGCCGCCGGCATCCACCGAAGCGTCGGCAGTGCCGGAGGCATCGGCCACGGCAGCGTCCCCGGTCCCGATGGCAACCATTTCAACGGCCACCAGCCCGCCGTAGAGGACCAGCACCTCGCCGCCGGCACCGTTCCATCGCAGTTCGTCGACTCCGAACCCCCCATCAATGCCACCGGGATAGGCAGCCAGGGCGGGGAGCTGGATCAGGTCGTTGCCGGCACCGGCGGTGAGCGCAGTCCCGGCGGTCTTGGTAAAGGTCGCCATGGCCGCTCAGGGCTCGCGGAATGCGCGCCTGAGATAAGCGGTCACCGGCTCGAGCAGATACTGCAGGGCCGAGCGTTCGCTGGTCCGGATGAAGACCTCGGCCGGCATTCCCGCCTGAAGCCGGAGATCCCCGGCCGCCCGCAGGGACTCTGCGGAGACGTCCAGGTAGACGACGTAATAGGGGGCCGCACCGGCCGGCCCCAGGCTCTTGTCCACCAGGCGGTCGGCGGAGACGTAGGTCACCCGCGCATCGACGAGGGGAGTGGTGCGGTACTTGAAGGCGGTCAGGCGGACATCGGCCTCGCCCCCGGCGCGCACGAAGTTGATGTCCTCCGGCCGGATGCGTGCCTCGATGATCAGCTTCCCCTCCCGGGGCAGGATATCCAGTATGGAATCCCGGGGCCCGACGACGCCGCCGACGGAGGTGACGCGCAGGTCCACCACTTCGCCGCCGACGGGGGCCAGGACACTCTGCCTCTGCACCGCATCCTCGGAGGGACGAAGTCGCTCCTCCACCTCGGCGAGCCGATTGCTGCTCTCCTTGAGGTCGTCCGCCGCCTGCTGGGAGAACTGGTTGCGCAGCTGAAGGATCCGGAGGTCGAAATCGGTTGCCTTCTGGCGGGCCGCGGCGAGGTTTGCCCGATGCTCCCCCAGCCTTGCCTCGTACTCGGCGACCGCCCGCTGCAGGCCGAGGATGCGCGTCCGCTGGATGTATCCCTGGGCCACCAGTCCCTCGTTGGCCACCAGTTCCTCCCGTTGCAGGCGGACCGCCACCTCCTCGGCGGCGACCTGCTCCGCCCAGGCGGCGGCTTCCTCCCGGGCCTGGCGGATTTGCGTGCGAAGCAGTGCGACCTGGCTCTCCAGCGTCTGCCGCCGGGCCTCGAACACGCCGTTCTCCCGTTGCAGGAATTCCTTCACCCGGGCCTCCCCGGCACGGGCCGCCAGGTCGGGGGGAAACACGACGCGGGCCGCCAGGGCCCTTTCGGCGGTCAGTCGGGCATGGCGGGTCCGTTCGGAATCGCGCTGGCTGCGCAGCAGGTCCAGGCCGGCGTCGGAGCGCACGTCGTCGAGCAACAGAAGGGGCTGCCCTTCCTTCACCACATCCCCTTCGCGAACCAGGATCGCCTTGACGATGCCGCCTTCCTGGTGCTGCACCGTCTTGCGGTTCATGTCGACCTTGACGAAACCGCCGGCCACCACGGCGCCGGACAGCGGTGCCAGCACCAGCCAGAACCCTCCCAGCACGAAGGCGACGAAGATGATGCCGAGGCCGGACCGGACGATCGGACGGATATCGACCGCCTGGCCGGCGTCCACCGGTGGCAGCAGCCAATCCCGCAGCCGTGCGCCGGCGCTCACGAGCCGCTCCCGTCCACGGCCTTCAGTCCCGGCGGCGGCGGCGCGCCACGACTCAAGCGCGCCAACACGTCCTGCCGCGGCCCGAAGAGGTCCACCGCCCCTTCCCGGAGCACCATCAGCTTGTCCACGCCGGCGAGCAGGGACGGCCGGTGGGAAATGACCACGAGGGTGACGCCGGCCCGCTTCAGTCCCGCCATCGCCGCCATGAGGGCAGCCTCGCCGTCTGCATCGAGGTTGGCATTCGGCTCGTCGAGCACCACCAGGCGCGGATTGCCGTAGAGGGCACGGGCAAGGGCGATCCGTTGGCGTTGTCCGCCGGACAGGGATGCACCGCCATCGCCGACCGGCGTGTCGTAGCCCTTGGCGAGTCTCAGGATCATGTCATGGGCGGCGGCCCGCTGGGCCGCCTCGATCACCCCCGGGGAATCCGGTTCCCCGAGCCGGGCGATGTTCTCGGCCACCGTGCCTGCGAACAGCTCCACGTCCTGGGGCAGGTAACCGATGTGGGGACCCAGGCGCTCCCGCGGCCAGCCGCCGATGTCCGCCCCATCGAGGCGGACCGTGCCCGACACCGGTCGCCACAAGCCGATCATCAAGCGGGCCAGCGTAGATTTTCCAGACGCGCTCGGACCGATCAGGCCGAGGGCCTCGCCGGGGGCCAGTTCCAGGCCGACGCCCTTGACGATGGGTCGCTCCATTCCCTTGGCCGCGAAGACGACGCGTTCCAGGATCAGGTGGCCCCGCGGCGCAGGCAGTTCCGTTGCGGCAAGCTCGGCCGGACGGGCCCGCAGCAGCTCGTCCAGTCGCCCGTGGGCAGCCCGCGCCTCCACCAGGGATTTCCAGCCGGAGATCAGCATCTCCACCGGCGCCAGGGCCCGGGAAAGGATGATCGTGGCCGCCATCATGACCCCGGCCGTCACGTGCTGGTCGATCACCAGGTAGGCGCCGGCGCACAACATCGCCGTCTGCAGGAACTGGCGGAGGAACTTCGTCATGCCGCCCGCCATCCCGGCAAGCCGGTTGGCCTCCAGTTGCCGATGCTGCACGAGGGTGTTCAAGGCCTGCCATTGCCGGGTGACGGCGCCGATCATGCCCATGCCGCCCACCACCTCCGCATTGCGCAGGCTGGCATCGATGTAGCGCGAGGCCTTGCGCGATTCGGCCTGCAGGCGCTCCAGGGGTTCGCGCGTCAGCTTTTCGTTGGCGACCGCGAGCAGGATCAGGAGCGTAGCGCCCAAGGTTGCGACGATCCCCAGCAAAGGGTGAAAGACGAAGATGAGGATCAGGTAGAAGGGCAGCCAGGGCGCATCGAACAAGGCGAAGATCCCATTGCCGGTCAGGAAGGCCCTCAGGCTGGCCACGTCCCGCAGGCCGTGGACGTATTCCGTACCCCCCAACTGGGCCGCATTGGCGAGCAGCCCGCCGAGCACCCGGGGCCCGAGCAGGGAGTCGAGGGCGATGCCGGCCGCGGCCAGGAGGCGCGCCCGCAATTGGTCCAGCAAGGCCATGACGATCAGGGCCACCGCCGAGGCAATCGTCAGCATCACCAGGGTCTCGTTGCTGCGACTGGTCAGGACCCGGTCGAAGACCTGGAGCATGTACAGGGTGGGCACCAACAGCAACAGGTTGATGAAAAAGCTGAACACTCCCGCATAAACGAAAAAGGAGCGGAAACGGGAGAGGAGTTCGCGCATGCGGGACGGGGGCCTAGACCGGAGAGGCCTCAGAGAGCGCCGCGGCGCGGCGCAAGGCGGCGATTATATCGGAAGGCCCCGAGCCGCCCGGCATGGGGCACCCGGCTCAGATTAGCGCCAGGTCCGCCGCGGAGAGGGACCCGGGGTGGACGGTTGCGCCGAGGGTCAGCATCTTCGTGGCGACCCCGGCGCCCGACCCGTCGGAATCGTAGAACAGCTCGCCGGTGCTCTGGTTGTAGATGAATCGGACCTCCGATCCGGCGGCGGCCGAACTCGCGCCCGACTGGAGGAATCCGGCCGGCAATGCCCCGGTCCAGGCATCGTCGAAAACGATGCGATCGGTTCCCGCCGTGAAGTCCGTGACCAGGTCAGCCGCACCGGCCACCGGGGCCCTGTCGAACACGAAGCTGTCGCGTCCCCCGCCGCCGGTGAGCACGTTGGCCAGACCGTTGGCGACGAGGGTGTTGTCGCCGCCATCGCCGACGGCGTTCTCGACATTGTCGGGAAGCGCGTATCGGGGCAGGTCCACCTGGACGGTGTCGACACCGGCTCCGGCGGATTCGAGGACGAGATCCAGATAACTGTCGACCACGTAGGTGTCGTCCCCGGAACCGCCTTCCATGCGATCGCCGCGCCGGCCGCCGTCGAGGAAGTCGTTGCCCGCCCCGCCGATGAGGACGTCGGCTCCCGCAAAGCCATAGAGGCTGTCGTTGCCGATGCCGCCATCCAGCCAGTTGGCGCCGCCATTGCCGTTGATCACGTTGTTCTCGCCGTTGCCGACGGCGAAGACATTCCCGGCCGCCGAGTCCAGGGTGAGATTCTCGAGGTTCGACGCCATGACGTAGCCCGAGGACCCCGCGAAGACCGCCACGTCCGTCCCGCCACCGGCGTTTTCGACCACCGCGGTACCATCCCGGATCACGTAGCTGTCGTTGCCGGCGCCGCCGGC
>JBPOHD010000030.1:0-3904 GCA_052035955.1 Pseudomonadota bacterium | reverse complement strand
AGCACCTTGCGGATGATGTCCTCGCACTGCTTCTGGGTCATGTAGCGGGGCACCGGGTAGCCCTGGGCCTCGCTGCAGGCGGCGCGGGCGAGGGCCGGGATGTCCGCCTCCTTCAGCGCCTCCAGGTGGGTGGGGATGCCCAGGTCCCGGTTCAGCCGCTCCACCGCGTCCATGAATTTGTCGGCCAGGGCGCGGGCGGGTTCGCCTTCCTTGCCGACCTTGGCCCGCACCGCCAGCCTGGCCAGCCGGTCGGTGATGGCCGGGGCGGAGAAGCGCAGCACGTGGGGCAGCATGATGGCGTTGGCCAGCCCGTGGGGCGTATGGTACTTGCCGCCGAACTGGTGGGCGATGGCATGCACGTAGCCCACGTTGGCCCGGGTGAAGGCGAAGCCGGCGTAGGTGGCGGCGAGCGACATGCCCTCCCGGGCCTGGAGGTTGCCGCCGTCGCGGCAGGCCGTGCGCAGGTTTTCGAAGATCAGGCCCAGGGCGGCCAGAGCCATCCCGTCCGAGTAATGCGTGGTCCAGTTGCCGACGAAGGATTCGATGGCGTGGGTCAGGGCGTCGATGCCCGTAGCCGCGGTGATGGAGGGCGGCAGGCCCGTCATCAGGGACGGGTCCAGGGCGGCCATCTGGGGCACGATGCGGGGGTCGATGATTACCAGCTTGGCTTCCCGCTCGGGGTCGGCGATCACGGCGGCCACCGTCACCTCGGAGCCGGTGCCGGCCGTGGTGGGCACGGCGTAGATGCGGATCGGCGCGTGCCGGCCCTTGAGGTAACCGGCGAGATTGCGCAGGGGCTTGGGGTTGGCGATGGACACGGCGATGGCCTTGGAGGCATCCATGGCCGAGCCGCCGCCGAAGGCCACGATGGAATCGCAGCCATGCTCCCGGTAGAAGGCGATGCCCCGCTCGATCAGCGGAATGGGGGCGTCCGGAGTGATCTCGTCGAAGACCACGAACTCGGCCCCGCCGGCGGTCAGCGCGTCCGTCAGGCCCTTCAGCAGGCCCAGCTTCGAGATGATGGAGTCGGTGACGATGAGGATCTTCTGGTGCCCGAAACCGGCGATGGCCTGGCCCAGGCGGACGCTGGCGCCGGGGCCGACCAGCAGCGTGGGCTGGGGGATGGGGATGAAGCGCGTCACCTTGCCGGCGCCCTTCATCAGGATGCCGAGGCCGGCGGCGAGCGTCGATTCGGGAATCTTGTCCAAGATCACGGTATGTCTCCTGAGCGAATGGGTGCCCGGCGGCCGGTTCCCCGGAGGGCGTGCTGCCCGCCCTTTCTGTCCGGCCCTGCGGGTTCGTGCCGGTATTTCCGGATGATACGACTCTGCGAGGATAGTGCGTCCCAGGCCCCGCGCGGAGTATCCCCGAGCCCAATGGCTTCCGTCAATCGCCGGTTTCCGAAGAAGCGCACGGCCAATGGGAAGCGCCCCCGCCGTGTGGGCGGGGGCGCCCGACGCCGGCGGATGTGCCGGCATGGGTGCCTTTCACCTGCACCTGGTACTTGGCCGACGTCGGCGGCGTGCCCATAGGGGCCGCCGCCAGTTCGGCGTAGGAGAGATGGACACGGGTGTCGATGCGCTGGCGGTCGGGGATCTGCGGGTCGAGGTGGATGCGGCGGCGGCCTTCCGGCCCGGGCACCCATTCCTCGACGAAACCCTCAGCCCGATGGCCGGAAACGCTACAATGCCCGCAGCGGATCGGGTAATGCAGAATGCAATTTCCGCAAGCCGGCAGGGCTGCCTGCCATCCCCTGTCATTGCGGAGCCTGTCATGGAACCCACCGAAAAGGCGCAGTACCGATCCGTCGTGCAACGCATGCTGACGACCATGGTCAACATGAAGGCCTCCGACCTGTTCGTGACGGCCGGGTATCCGCCCGCGGTCAAGCTGAACGGCAAGCTGACCAAGCTCAACGATACGCCGCTGACGCCGGAACAGACCCAGAAGATGGCCCACGCCATCGCCACCGAGAAGCAGTGGCAGGGCTACATCGAGTGCAAGGGCGCCAATTTCGCGATCTCCCATGAAGGCGTGGGACGCTTCCGCATCAACATCTTCACCCAGCAGCAACGCACCGGCATGGTGATCCGCGTCATCACCACCGAGATCCCCGATTTCGACAAGATGGCCCTGCCCCCCATCCTGAGGTCGATCGTGCTCGAAAAGCGTGGACTGATCCTGCTGGTCGGCGGCACCGGCTCGGGCAAGTCGACCACCCTGGCGGCCATGCTGGGCGTGCGCAACCGCGAGACCTACGGACACATCGTGACCATCGAGGACCCGGTCGAATACGTCCATACGCCCATCAATTGCATCGTCACCCACCGCGAGGTGGGCGTCGACACCGTCGGCTGGTTCGACGCCCTCAAGGATTCCCTGCGGCAGGCGCCGGACGTCATCCTCATCGGCGAGATCCGCGATCACGAGACCATGGAATACGCGCTCAACTTCGCCGAAACCGGGCACCTGTGCATGGCGACGCTGCACGCCAACAGTGCCAACCAGGCCATCGACCGCATCGTCAATTTCTTTCCGATCGAAAAGCGCGACCAGGTCCTCAACGACCTCTCCATCAACATGCGCGCCATCGTCTCGCAACGTCTGGTGCGCAAGCAGGCGGGCGGCCGGGCGGCGGCCATCGAGATCCTGCTCAGCACCGCCCTGGCGCGGGACGCCATCGCCAAGGGGGAGGTCGGCGCCCTCAAGGAGATCATGCGCAAGTCGGTCGAACAGGGCATGAAGACCTTCGACCAGTGCCTGTTCGAGCTCTACGAGGCCGGCGACATTTCGGTCCAGGAACTGCAGATCAACGCCGACGCCAAGAGCGACCTGATGCTGCGGCTGAAGCTGCAGAGCAAGCGCTTCGGCAACGAGTCCGGCCTCGGCGGCGGCGATTCCGGCGGGCTCACCTTCGATGGCCAGGTGGACAAGGAGAAGGAGGCGGCCGAAAAGAAAGCCGAGGACGAAGCCCTCAAAGAAGCCACGCTCAAGCGGGCCGGCGAAAACAAGGCCGCGCAGGACGCCGGCAATGCCGCACCGCTGTCGCTCGAAGCCGTCGCACCGCCGGCCGAGCCCAAACCCTGAACGAACCTGCGGCGGAAACGGACATGGACGAATTCCAGGCCATCGAGGACGATTTCGCGAAGCTTGCGAAACAGCTTGCGGAGGACACCGAAGCTCGCACCGATGCCCTTCGTCGCTGCTCGTTCTTCGAACCCGTACCCGACGAGTGGCTGCCGCAGATCTCGGCGGCGGCACGGATCAAGACCTTCCATTCGGACGTCTGCCTGACGTCCCAGGACGAGGAAACCGACACCTTCTACGTGATCCTGCGCGGGACTGCCGACGCCTTCCGCAACGGCAAGCGTGTGGGCACGATCGAGGCCGGCGAGTGCATCGGCGAGGCGATTTTCTTCTCCGATGGCGACACGCCCAGTTCCGCCACCGTCATTGCGGACTTCAAGATCATCGCCGCCGAATTCCCCAGGGAGACCATCGCCGCCTTCCGGGCGGACCCGCAACTGATGGCCTGCCTCGACAAGGCGCTGCTGCGGGCGCTTTTCAAGAAGCTGCAGGGAGCGAACAGGAAGATCGAGCGGCTGCTATAGGGCCGACGCCCAGGCGCTTCGCAGGACTCAGGGCTGGACTCCGCCGCGGGGCCGCTTCGGCAGCCGACCGTTGCCGTGCCCCGTTCCACGCGAAGGGCTGATCGCAATCGAAGTCCGGGCCGCGCCGGCGAATCGCCGCCGCCGCATTTCGGGGAGATGAGCGGCAGCGCTTCGCGGATCTACGCCAGGGGCATCGTCCAGCCGCGGCGGCATGAACTGCCGCGCATTGCCTGCGCCACTGGAAGGCGATGGCCGGATCGGGTAAGTTACGGCCATGGGTATGTTCGATCTGA
>JBPOHD010000095.1:0-11519 GCA_052035955.1 Pseudomonadota bacterium | reverse complement strand
GATCGCGCCAGAATGCGGCACGATGGACATGGATCCGGGCCAGCAGTTCGAGCGCGAAGACGCCCAGGATGGCCCGATCCAGGCCGACGATCCAGGCGCCGGCGCCCGCCATCGCCGCCGGCCAGGTTTCCAGTCCCAGCAGGACGGCATTGACCAGGATCAGGGCGATGATGAAGTTCTGGACGTGGCCACTCTCCGTCCAACCTTGGACGCGCTCCCGGAATCCCGGGTGGGATTGGATGCCGGTCGTCGGGTCGTCCATCATGGACGCGCAGCCCTCCGTCTCGCCGCGACCTGCCAGGCCCAGGCTTGCGAGATCACCAGATAGCTGGTGAGGGCAAGCAGGGTTGCAGCGATGCCCAGACCCGCCAACAAGGGCAGGCCGATGGTCCCGAGGTTTTCCCAGATGCTCGACGGGTCGGCAAGCGAGAGCGCCGCAGGCACGGGTGCGCCGGTCGCCCAGGCGCCCAGGTGATAGGCCGCATAGTAGATCGGAGGCACCGTCAGCGGATTGGTAATGAAGGTGGCCGCGGCGGCGACCGGTATGTTGGCGCGCAAGGCGACCGCCGCCACCGCGGCCAGCAGGATCTGGGCAACGGGAATCAGCAAGCCGATGAACAGCCCGGCTGCCACGCCGGTGGCTACACCCCGACGTGACCAGTGCCACAGCTTGGTGTCGGCGAGGTAGGGTGCCAGGACCTTGAGCCAGCGATTGGCTTCTAGTTCTTCGCGGCTGGGCACCCGTGCCCTCAAGCGTTGCATGAAGGAGTGCATTGCGGTCAGTCGTCCCCGTTCATGAAGCCCAGCAGTTGCAGCAGGCTGGTGAAGAGGTTGAAGATCGAGACGAACAGCGTCACCGTGGCCAGCACGTAGTTGTTCTCGCCGCCGTGGATGATGTTGCCGGTCTCGTAGAGGATGAGCCCGGACATCAGCAGCACGAAGGCGGCGGAGACGGTCAGCGACAGGGCGGGAATCTCGAGGAAGATCGTGGCCAGGCCGGCGAGGAAGGCGAGCAGGATGCCGACCATGAGGAAGCCGCCCATGAAACTGAAGTCTTTCTTCGTCGTCACCGCGTAGGCCGACAGGCCGATGAAGATCGCGGCGGTGCCACCCATGGCCTGCATCACGATTTCGCTGCCGTTGGGCAGGCCCAGGTAGCGGCTGATGACGGGCCCCAGCGTGTAGCCCATGAATCCCGTCATGGCGAATACGGCCAGTATCCCCCAGCCGCTGTCCTTGAGCCTATGCACGGCGAACAGCAGGCCAAAGAAGCCGATCAGGGTGAGGATGATGCCCGGATGCGGCAGTTTCAGCGCCACCGACGCGGCGGCGGTGACGGCGGAGAAGGCCAGCGTCATCGACAGCAGCAGGTAGGTGTTGCGGATCACCTTGTGGGTGGCGAGGACGGACTCGGCGCCGCCTTGCGGCAGGACGATGGTCCGGGTGCGGGCCTGGTTCAGGTGCATTGCGTTCTCCTTCGGTTGCGCGTGGAACAGGTTCGAAGAGTCGATGATGGGGGGACGGCGCGGCGGCGGCTCAGGGGACCACCGTCACGGGCACGGGGGAGAGATGGACAAGCTTGTAGGCGACCGAGCCGAAAAGCAGCCCTTCGACGGCATCGAGGCCGCGGCTGCCGACGACAATGCCGGCGGCGCGCAACCGGGCGGCCTTCTCGATGATGCATTTCGCCGGGTCACCCAGCAGCACATGCAGGCGCCACGGAAGGCCCGCGGCCTCGAGGGTGGCGCGCGCCCGAGCGGTCGCACCCAGCCCGCGGTGCGCGAGTTCGAGTTCGGCAGCCTCCTTCGACAGCCATCGCTGCACGTGAACCAGATGCAGAGGGCAAGCGGTCATCGCGCCAGCCTGGCGCGCCGCATGGACCACCGCCCGGAGGGCGTTGTCGGAACCATCCACGGCCACCAGCCAGGGACCGGCGCCGGCCACGGGCAAAGGCGCAGCGCTGTCGTACACGAGTCCGACGAGGCGACCCGTGTCGTCATGCTCGCGGCCGGCGAGCGCCGGCATCACCTGCGCAGGATTCATGCTTCTTCTCCCGCGGCGACGGGCCCGGGCCGCGAAAGCGCCAGGCTGGCGAGCACGGAGACGAGGATGATGCCGGCGACGACGGACAAGGACCACTGGATGGGCACGTGGAACCAGGGCATGGCCAGCATCTTGCCGCCGATGAACACCAGCACGATCGCCAGTCCGTACTTGAGCAGGTGGAAGCGTTCGGCCATGTCGGCGAGCAGGAAGTAGAGGGCGCGCAGGCCCATGATGGCGAAGATGTTCGACGTGAAGACGATGAAGGGATCGGTGGTCACCGCGAAGATCGCCGGGATGCTGTCCACCGCGAACACCAGGTCGCTGGCCTCGATCAGCACCAGCACGAGGAACATCGGCGTCGCCCACAGGAGGCCGTTCCGCCGGACGAAGAACTTCTCGCCATGGAACTCCGGGCTGATGCGCAGATGCCCGCGCAGCCAGCGCAGCAGCGGGTTCTTCTCCAGGTCGGGCGCCGCGTCCGCGAAGATCAGCATCTTGATGCCGGTGACGACGAGGAAGGCGCCGAAGACGTAGAGGATCCAGGCGAACTGCTGTACCAGCCAGACGCCGGCGAAGATCATGCCGGCCCGCATCACGATCGCACCGAGCACACCATACAGCAGCACGCGCCGCTGCAACTCCGGCGGCACGGCAAAGTAGCCGAAGATCATGACGAAGACGAACATGTTGTCGACGGACAGGGATTGTTCGATCAGGTAGCCGGCGAGGAACTCGAGCGTCTTCGTGCGTGCCACCTCGGCCCCCTGGGTAACGTTCAGGTGCCACCAGAGCAATCCGGCGAAGGCCAGCGCGAGACTCACCCAGACGGCCACCCAGCCGGCCGCCTCCCTGACATGCACCCGGTGCGCCTTGCGCCCGCCGAAGACGAAGAGGTCGAGGGCCAGCATGGCGAGCACGAAGGCGACGAAACCGGCCCACATCGGGCCGGTGGCGAAGCTGATGGCCATTGCATCATTCATGGAATCGCCCTCAGGCCGGCGTCGGTGCCGTGGCCCGGCCGGCTGCGGAGGTCGCGGTCCTCGGCTCCCGGATTGTCATGCGGATGCCTGTCTCGCTGTTCGCTCATGGCAGAACGGCGACGATCGTCGCCTTGACCTTCCCTCGCGGCGACTGCACGATCTCGAAGCGTACCCTCTCGTCGTTCTTGCGGTACTCGTGAACCTCTCCTTCCAGCGTGGCGGACACCACGTTCCGGGCGTATCCCTGCGCGGCGAACCCGGTGACGTAGTGGTCGAGTACGGCAACGTATTCGGCGCGTCCTTCGTACCGCACCGTGATTTCGCGCCCGTCCCGGTGCCAGTAGGAACGGGGGAGCCCGGGATAGCGCGTCACGGGACCGATGTCCGTGCCCGATACGTCGCGCGGCGGCGGCTCGGTCCTGAGGGCCGGCAACAACCCGCCCAGCGCCTCGCGTGCGCCGGGAAGGGCCTGTTCCACCTGGACGACGACGTTGCGCGCGGCCTCCGGCACACCCTCGGCGAGCGACTTGCCGTGGTCCAGCAAACGGCCGAACAGCGCAACTGCGGCCCAGGCCCCCAAGACAAGGATCACCATCAGGCTGACCGCGATGGCCAACCAGGTTCCGCGGCGAATCTGGTACAGGCGCGGGACGAAGCGGGAAGCCAGAATCAACAGGCCACCCCTGCTCACCGCGATTCCTCCACGTCAGCATCCGCGTGGTCCGGTCTGGAGTGCCTTGCCGAAAAGCGGTGGCGCCGGGCGATACGCCGGTCGAGGGTCCGTCCCGTACGTTCGGCGGCCCGGTCGATGGCGACGTACAGGTCGGCTTCGGTATCGACGATGGCAATCGCGGACGCTCCCTTCAGGCGGACTTCGATGCCACAACGCTTGTCGACCCCACCCCTCGGCCCGTTCACATCGGAAAGCCGAACCACGATGCGCGAAACGGTGTCACGGCCATGATTCAGGGCATAGGCCAGACGCTTGGCGACGTGGCCACGCAGGCCCTCGGTCAGGTCGAAATCCTCGGCGTAGATCTGGATGCGCATTCGATTCCCCATTCGGAACAGTGATGCTCGGATTATGGGGATCGACACTATTCGTTACAAACAGATAATAATTAGCGGTCTGTTCGAATTTTTCGGATAAAGGAGCCGCGCCATGCTGAACTTCAAACATCTGCATTACTTCGTCAGCGTTGCCCGCGAGGGCGGCATCATCCGGGCATCGGAGCGCCTGCATCTGGCCCCGCAGACCCTGTCCGGCCAGATATCAACATTCGAGGAGCGGATTGGCGTGGCGCTTTTCAAGCGTACCGGGCGCCGCATGGAACTCACCCCGGCCGGCAAGCTGGCCTTGTCCTACGCGGAAGAGATCTTCCAGACGGGTGCGGAGCTGGAGGACATCCTGCGCCACGGGGGCGAGGAGCGCTTCGTGACCTTTCGCGTCGGCATCGCCGACGTGGTGCCGAAGTTCGTCGCCCACCGATTGCTGGCGCCGGTTCTGGAACTGCCGGAGGCGGTGCGGCTGGTCTGCCAGGAAGACCGGCTCGAACGGCTCCTGGCGGACATGGCGATCCATCGCCTCGACATGGTTCTGGCCGATCGCCCAATGCCGCCCGGGACCGAGATCAAGGGCTACAGCCACCCACTGGGAGAATCAGCCGTCGCCTTCATGGCATCGCCGGCGCTCGCCGGGAAACTGCAAGGCGGCTTCCCGGCCAGTCTGGAGGGCGAGTCGCTGTTGTTGCCCGGCAAGGACAGCGCCTTGCATGGCGCATTGCCGCGCTGGCTGGACCGGCAGGGCATCCGGATGCGGATCGTCGGGGAGTTCGACGACAGCGCGCTGATGAAGGCCTTCGGCGAAGCCGGCGCCGGAATTTTTCCGACGCCGGCGGCGAGCGTGGCGGACGTCACGGCCCACTACCAGGTCGTCCGCCTGGGCGAAACGGAGGATATCCGCGAGCGCTTTTTCCTGATATCGGCCGAGCGGCGGCTGACCCATCCCGCCGCGCGGGCGGTCAGCGAGCATGCGCGACGCGGGCTGTTCGCGCCGGGGAACAAGGCCCCCCGATAACGCGATCGGCGCCGGTCCGGCGCCGGCGATCCGTTGCGGCCGGCCCTGGATCCGGTCGGACAGGCGCCATGACAGGACCCGCGGGCGCCGTCCGCCCGCGAATCCCCTCCGTCTTCGCCTACTCGATGGCGTTCGCGGACTTCGCCTGCTCGCGCAGCACGTACTTCTGGATCTTGCCGGTGGAAGTCTTGGGCACTGTCTGGAAGATGAAGCGCTTGGGCATCTTGAAGCCGGCCAGGCGCTCGCGGCAGAAGGCGCGCAGTTCCTCCTCGGTGAGGATCGCGCCCTCCTTCAGTTCGATGAAGGCGCAGGGGACCTCGCCCCACTTGGGGTCCGGGGTGGCGACGACGGCGGCCGCCATCACGGCGGGATGCCGGTAGAGGACGTCCTCCACCTCGACGCTGGAGATGTTCTCGCCGCCGGAGATGATCACGTCCTTCGACCTGTCCTTGATCTTCACGTAGCCGTCGGGGTGCATGACGGCCAGGTCGCCGGTGTGGTACCAGCCGCCGCGGAAGGATTCCTCGGTGGCCTTGGGATTCTTCAGGTAGCCCTTCATGACGATGTTGCCGCGGAACATGATCTCGCCCATGGTCTCGCCGTCCCAGGGCACGGGCTCCATGGTCTCGGAATTCATGACCGTGACACCCTCCTGGCAGTGGTAGCGGACGCCCTGGCGGCCGTTCAGGCGCACCTGCTCATCCAGCGGCAGCTCGTTCCATTCCGTCTGCTTGGCGCAGACCGAGGCCGGGCCGTAGGTCTCGGTGAGCCCGTAGACGTGGGTGATGGAGAAGCCGATCTTCTCCATGCCCTCGATGACGGCGGCCGGCGGCGGCGCCGCGGCGACCAGGGCATTGACCTTGTGGTCGATGCCCCGCCGCCACTCCTCCGGCGCATTGACGATCATGCTATGCACGATGGGCGCGCCGCAGTAGTGGGTGACCCGGTGCTCGCGGATCTGCTCCAGGATCAGCCGCGGATCGACGCGACGCAGGCAGACGTTGGTGCCCGCGTTGGCGGCCATGGTCCACGGAAAGCACCAGCCGTTGCAGTGGAACATGGGCAGGGTCCACAGGTAGACGGCATGGGGCGGCATGCCCCAGGAGACGATGTTGGAGAGGGCATTGAGGTAGGCACCGCGGTGGTGGTAGACGACGCCCTTCGGGTTGCCCGTGGTGCCGGAGGTGTAGTTCAGCGAAATGGCGTCCCATTCGTCGGCCGGCCCCTGCCAGGGATGGGCCGGATCGCCGCCGGCCAGGAAATCTTCGTACTCGATGGTGCCGACCCGCTCCCCCTGGCCCGTGTATTCCGGGTCGTCCACGTCGATCACCACCAGTTCGCGCTTGACCAGCTCCAGGGCCTTGCGCACGGTCGGCGAGTATTCCCGGTCGGTGATCAGGATCCTCGCCTCGCCGTGGTCCAGCATGAAGGCGATGCTTTCCGCATCGAGTCGGGTGTTCAGGGTGTTGACCACCGCCCCGGCCATGGGCACGCCGAAGCTCGCCTCGTACATTTCCGGGGTGTTGTTGAGCATCACCGCAACGGTGTCGCCGGCGCCGACCCCCTTGGCCTCCAGGGCCGAGGCGAGCCGCCGGCAGCGCGCGTAGGTGTCCTTCCAGGTGTAGCGGCGCTTGCCGTGGATCAGGGAGATCCTTTGAGGGTATACGTAGGCCGACCGCTCGAGGAAGCTCAGGGGCGTCAGCGGGACGTAGTTGGCGGGGTTCTTCTCCAGTCCGATCTGGTAGGGGTTGCTCATCGTCTTCTCCTGTTCCGCGGCGGGGTGTTCCGACTGCCGGGCTCAAGCCCGGCAGCGTTCGATGATCACCGGGGTTTCCCGGGCCAGGACGGCCAGCCAGCCGTTGAGGTCACGGGTGACGGCCTGGACGGCCGCCGCCGCGGCGGCGGCCGCGCCGCGGGCGTCGGGCGTGGGTGCCGGCTGGGCGACGGCAAACGCCCGTCGGCCGAGCAGGCTGTCGCCACGGGCGGCCAGCAGGGTCGCCCTTGCCTCCACCACCAGGCGGCTGTCCGTGGGGGTGTCGAAGCGCTGGATGAACTCGTCCAGGTCCACACGCAGGCGACAACCCGCGTCGGTGCGTGACGACTCGGTCGCCGCGACGCGCGCCTTGAGGGCCTGCTCGAGGAGTTCCGTCGGCGGCGCGATCCAGCGGCTCTCGGCATAGGCCTGGCGCCGCGTGCCTTCGGCATAGGCCAGCCGGTACTGGATCGCCGGAGTACCGAGCCAGGACGGCCCCTGGACCTCGACGGTGCGCAGCACGAAGCCCGGCGAACGCCAATCGCCGGCGGCAGCGCCGAGGTCGAAGCGGGCCGGCTCCTTGCCCGGACCGCCGGCGCAGGCGGCGAGGACGACGGCCGGCAGGAGGAGGCAGATTCGTATCGTCGAAGGGGACATGGCAGGCTCTCAGGGACGGGCGGGAGGAGGAAGGAAACCGGCTTCCCCGGGACCGGGGACGGGACTGTTGCGGCCGAACACCAGGGACTGGGGATTCTCGTCCAGGCTCTCCAGCAGACGCCCCAACTGGCGGGAGTTCTCGGTCAGCTCCTGGAGCAGGACATTGGCCCGCGGCAGGGTGGTCCCAGCCAGTTCCGTGCCCGTGGTATCGGCGAGGTGGTCCACCTTGCGGGCCAGGGCATTCATGGACTTGACCATCTCGCGCATTTCCACGGTCAGGGGGGCCGCCTCGCCGGCCGTCTTCTCCAGGTGGGCAAGGATGCCGGCCAGTCGCTTGAGGTTGGCCTCCGAGAGCACGGCCCGCATGGAGGCCACCAGTTGCGGGACCTGTTGCAGGCCCTCCGAGGCGACGGCTACGTTTTCCATGGTGCGGGCGAAGTTTTGCGTGTTCTTGTCGTCCATCAGCTTGTTCAGGCGCGCCGCGACCTCGGCGACCTGGGTCACGATGTCGCCCGCCTTGTCGCTCAGGGTGTCGAGCAGGGTGGGCCGCAGCGCGATGCGCGGCGGCTGGCCGTCCTTTTCCTCCAGGGGAGTGGCGGAAGGGGTGTCGTCCTCGAGATTGATGAAGGCCAGCCCGGTGATGCCCTGGTAGCCGAGTTGCGCGGTAGTGGTCCTGGTGAGGCGGAACTGGGAGGCGACGCTGATCCTGACCAGAATGATGCGGGGATCCATCTCGTCGGGCTCGATGGCCTCGACCTTGCCCGCCCGTATGCCGCGGTAACGGACCTGGGCCTCGAGGTTGAGGCCGGTCACGTTCTTCCTGGTCTCCAGCAGGTAGGTGTCGGTCAGTTCCCGCTTGCCGCCGAGATACCAAAGCGAGAAGACGGCGGCGATGCACAACAGCAGCACGAAGATGCCGGCGGCGAGGGCGTGGGCGCGATTTTCCATGGGGGGCCTGTGGAGGAAAGCCTAGGGACGCGGACGGACGTGTTGCAGCGCCCTGGCGCTGCGGTCCGAAAGGAAGAAGTTGCGGATGAAGGGATGGTCGATGCCGATTATGGCCTCGACGGAATCGTAGGCCAGTATCCGCTGCTCGGCCAGCACGGCCACCTTGGTGACCAGGGCCGCCAGGGTGTCGAGATCGTGGGTGACGAGGACGACGGTCAGTCCGAGTTCGTCGCCAAGGGTGCGGACCAGCCGCACGAAGCTGTCGGAACGGTCGGGGTCCAGCCCCGCGGTCGGCTCGTCGAGGAGCAATAATTCCGGCTCCAGGGCCAGGGCCCGCGCGAGGGCGACGCGCTTGATCATGCCGCCGGAAAGCTCGGCCGGCATCAGGTCTCCATGGCGCGGCAGCAGTTCGACCATGGCAAGCTTGAGCAGCACCAGGTCGCGAATCAGCGATTCGTCGAAACGCTTCAGTTCCCGCAGCGGAAAGGCGATGTTGTCGAAGACGTTGAAGGCGGAAAACAGGGCCCCCTGCTGGAACAGCACCCCGAAACGCCGGCGCAGGGCCCGTTCCCGCTCCGGACTGCCGCCGAAAAGGGGCTCGCCGAACAGGCGTATGGATCCCTTGGTGGGGGACAGGAGGCCGATCATCTGCCGCAGCAGCGTGGTCTTGCCGCTGCCCGACCCCCCCACCAGGGCCACCATCTCACCGCGCTCGATCTCCAGGTTCACCCCCTTGTGGATCCAGACCTCCCCGAACCGGGTGTGGAGATCCTCGATCGCGATGGTGGGCGTGGTCATGGGCGCGCGTTCAGATCGGGAGGCCGATGTCCCGCGTGGCGATGGCGAAGACGGCATCCACGAGGATCACCATGGTGATGGCGGTGACGACCGATGCGGTGGTGTTGGCCGACAGGCTCTCGGTGTTCGGCCGCACGCGCAGGCCGAAATGGCACGCGACGAGGGCGATGATGATCCCGAAGGCGACGCCCTTGCAAAGCCCGATGACCAGGTTGGACGCGGGAACGGCCTTGGGCAGGGACTGGATGAAGAATCCGTAGCCGATGTCGAGCTGGAACTGGGCCGCCACCATGCCCCCCGCGAGGGCGATGGCCGTGGTCCAGAGCACCAGGAGGGGCATGGCGACCGACAGTCCGGCGACCTTGGGAAAGATGAGGCGCAGGTTGCGGGAGATGCCCATGGTGGACAAGGCATCGATCTCCTCCGTGACCCGCATGACGCCCAGCTGGGCGGTCATGGCCGATCCGGACCGGCCGGCCACGAGGACGGCGACCAGCACCGGCCCCAGTTCCCGGATGATGCCCATGCCGAGGATGTTGACGATGAAGACGTCGGCGCCGAACTGCTTGAGCTGCAACGACGACAGGTAGGAGAGGACGATGCCGATCAGGAAGCCGACCAGGGCGGATACCGGCATGGCCATCACGCCCGCCTTGTACAGGTTCGCCGTCATCTCGCGCCTGGGAAAATCGGCCCTCACCCTGAAGACATGGGCGGCACAGAGGAGCACGCCGCCGATCAGGGCGACGAAATCGACCAGGTGGCGCCACAACCCCAAGGCGGCGGCACCCACGCGAATGACCCACTCGAAGGGAGATGCCGGCGGAATGACGGCCGGCGGCTCCCGATCCGCGGCGGCAATTCTTTCGAGGATGTGCAGGTGTTCCGGCCGGGCCAGCAGCAGTTGGGGCATTTCCCTGGCCCAGGTACGCCAGAGGGTCATGGCGCCGGCACTGTCCAGGGCCTCGATGGCCGTGCAATCCCAGCTCACGTCGGGCTGCGTGGCCAGTTCGGCCAGTTGGGCATGCAGCGTATCCGGAGACCGTGCCAGGGCCGACAAGGTCCAGGGCCCCGAAAGATTGGCGTTGCGCCCGCCGGCGTCGATCTCGGTGACGGTGATGCGGGCTTCGGTCATGGGCGGCGGCGGGAGGGTGGCCCGCGATTATAACTTTGCCGACTTGAGGCGTCGGACGCGGAAGCCTGTCCCCAGGGCCTCCCATTGCTTGCTCTCCTCTTCCAGGGCGGCGGCCGAAAGGGGCGCGGCGGACAGCCATTCCTGGTCGACGGTGATCTGGAAGCCCTTCTCGCCGACATCGACCTGTATGGCCGGGCGGGGTCCATCGTCGCGGGCCCGATGCACCAGGGCCGCAAGGCGCAGGCAGAAGATGAGCTGCCAGTCCCGCGCCTCCCGGGTCATGGGCGAGACCCGTTCAAGCTTGCCCCGATGGGCGAGGACGATGCGGGCCATGCGCCCCTGGTCGCGCTTGGAGAAACCCGGCATGTCGGCATTGGCCAGGATGTAGGCGCTGTGCTTGTGGTAGCTCGAATGGGCGATGGAGATGCCGATTTCGTGCAGCCGCCCCGACCAGACCAGGCATTGCCGGTCCGGATGCTCGATGTCGTTCGCTTCCGGCGCCAGCTGGAGGAACAGGTCGAGGGCGGTCTGGGTGACCCGGGCGGCCTGCTGCCGGTCCACCTCGTAGCGCTCCATGGTGATGCCGACCGTCGCTTCCCGCAGGTCGTCGTGGTGGTAGCGGCCGAGCAGGTCGTAGAGCACGCCCAGTCGAAGGGCGCCCTCGGAGAAGGTCATGCGCTCGAGGCCGAACTCCTTGAATACCGCGGACATGATGGCCAAGCCGCCGGGGAGCACGGGGACCCGGTCCGGCCGCAGGCCCTCGAGGACCAGACGATTGACATCCCCCGACCGGACGAGCAGCTGGCGCAGCCTGTCGAGTCCCTCGCGGGTGATGCCGCCTTCCGAGAGGCCGTTCATCTCGAGCAGGTCCACGATGGCCTTGGCGGTTCCGGAGGAACCCACCGCCTCCTCCCAGCCTGTTTCCCGAAAGCCCTGCACGATGGTCTGCAGTTCGGCCCGGGCGGCCAGTTCCGCTTCCTTCATGGCACGCTTGTCTACCCGCCCGCCAGGGAAGAAGCGCAGCGTATAGCTGACGCAGCCCATGTAGAGGGATTCCAGGCGCAGCGGACGGATGTTGCGGCCGATGATGAATTCGGTGGAGCCGCCGCCGATATCCACCACGAG
>JBPOHD010000079.1:0-16381 GCA_052035955.1 Pseudomonadota bacterium | reverse complement strand
TGATGACGCCCATCACGCCGTAGGTGATGGCCAGCCCCAGTGCGGCCAGCAGCAGGATGGACCCCAGGCTTAGGCCGGAGAAAACGCGGCCGATGTTTTCGGCCAGGGTCAGGCGGTCCTTGACTTCGAGGTAGGACTGGAAGGCGGCGCGGCGCACATCGACTTCGGTTTCGTTGGCCAGCTCGGATTGCGCCTTGAGCACGGCCTTGGTGTTCGAGTCGGCGCTGGAGGCGAGGCCCTTCGCGGCCGCGAGGCGAACCTTCGGATCATCGTCCTTGAGCGTCGCCAGGGCGTGGATCTCGACCAGCAGCGCGCGGATCTTCGGATCGCTCTCGCGGTCGCGGGCCTTGGCCAGCATCGGCGCCATGGCGGCATCCACATTGGTGGCGACTTCCTTGACCGCCTTGTAACGGACGTTCACATCGGGGTCTATCAATTTCAGTACGGCGAGCGCACCTTCGAGCTCCCGCCGCACACGGTTGTTGAGGGTGATTTCCTCGCCCTTGTCGTCCTTCAGGTTGCCGTCGGCCAGTTGCTGCAGCAACGCCAGGGCTTCGGGCTCGGCGGTGAGGGCGATCTTGCGGATCGCGGCGATCTTGTCGTCCGACTCTTCCGCCGCGAGCTGGCGCACCGCGGCCGGGTCCGGCGCCGCGTAGGCGGCGAGACTCAGGCAGCACAGCAGGGCGAAGAGGAGTTTGCGCATTTTTCGGGAAAGTGGGTGCTGGCGGTACGGCGACCAGGTCGCCGTACCGGTTCAGCTTGCAGAACGGGAAGGTCGAGGAGGCTTACTTGCCCTCGGGTTCATCCTTCTTCTTGTCGTTGCCGGCGATGAAGGGCGACCAGGGTTGGGCCTTGACCGGTCCCTTGGTCTTCCACACCACGTTGAACTGGCCGTCCGCCTTCACTTCGCCGATGAACACGGCGCGGTGCAGGTGGTGGTTCTTTTCGTCCATCTTGATGGTGAAGCCCGACGGTGCCTTGAAGGTCTGGCCGGCCATGGCCGCGATGACCTTGTCGGTATCGGTGCTCTTGGCCTTTTCGACCGCCTGCTTCCACATGTGGATGCCGATGTAGGTGGCTTCCATCGGGTCGTTGGTCACGACCGTATCGGCCTTCGGCAGCTTCTGCTTCTTGGCCCAGTCGCGGTACTGCTTGATGAACTTGTCGTTCTCCGGGTTCTTGATCGACTGGAAGTAGTTCCAGGCAGCCAGGTGGCCGACCAGCGGCTTGGTATCGACGCCGCGCAGTTCTTCTTCACCCACCGAGAAGGCCACCACCGGCACATCCGTGGCCTTGAGGCCGGCATTGCCGAGTTCCTTGTAGAAGGGCACGTTGGAGTCGCCGTTGATGGTGGACACCACGGCCGTCTTCTTGCCTTCGCCGGCAAACTTCTTGATCTTGGCGATGATGGTCTGGTAGTCACTATGGCCGAAGGGGGTGTACTCCTCCATGATGTCTGCTTCGGCGACGCCCTTGCTCTTGAGGAAGGCGCGCAGGATCTTGTTGGTGGTGCGCGGATAGACTTAGTCGGTGCCGAGCAGGACCCAGCGCTTGGCCGAGCCGCCGTCCTTGGACATCAGGTACTCGACGGCCGGAATGGCCTGCTGGTTGGGCGCCGCGCCGGTGTAGAAGACGTTCTTCTCGAGTTCCTCGCCCTCGTACTGCACGGGGTAGAAGAGCAGGCCGTTGAGTTCCTTGAAGACCGGGTTCACCGACTTGCGCGACACCGAGGTCCAGCAGCCGAAGACCACGGCGACCTTGTCCTGGGTCAGCAGCTGGCGGGCCTTTTCGGCGAACAGGGGCCAGTTGGAGGCGGGATCGACGACCACGGCCTCGAGCTTCTTGCCCATCACGCCGCCCTTGGCGTTGATCTCCTCGATGGTCATCAGGGCCGTTTCCTTGAGCGCGGTCTCGGAAATGGCCATGGTGCCGGACAGGGAATGCAGGATGCCGACCTTGATGGTGTCGGCGGCCTGGGCCTGCAGGCTGGTGAAGCCGGCGGCGGCGAGCGCCACGGACAGGGTGACTGCCTTGACGAAATTGCGACGTTGCATGGAGGACTCCTTGTATAGGTTCAAATTCGGCGGCGTGCCCACCGTCATCTCGATGTTGCACGGCGTCAAATCTACGGAGACCCCCGGCTTCCCGGAATACGTCAGATGGCGTAGGGGAGGATGCCGCCCCGATCAGGAAATGCCTTGGGTTTGGGCGGCCGCCAACCCCGGGCCCCTCCGGCCAAGGGTGGCGGGGGACCGTCGCAGCGAAGTAAAGGAGGAGGGCCGGGCGCCGCCCGGCCCGGGGGACATGAGCAGCGGCGGTCCCCCGCCACCCTTGGCGTGCCCGGACGACTCGACGAACTGCCGCAGCCAAGCTGCGCCATGACCCGCGTCCGGGCGCGTCCGCTCGGAAAAAACGCCCTGCCACCGGACGCCTAGGCGTCCGGCCGGAAGTTCGCCAGGGCAGCCACCAGCCGGCCCGTTTCCCGGATCAGGGGGTCCAGCAGGGGCCCGCAGGCGCCGAGGTCTCCCTGGGCGGCGAGGGTCTCGATCTCGGCGGCCCGGCGCCGGGCGGGCTCGGCACCGAAAGCGGCCAGGGTTCCCTTCAGCCCGTGGGCCAGCCGCGCCAGGACCTCGGCCTTGCCCTCCGCGAAGGCCTGCCTCAGGGCGTCGATTTCCGCGGCCTGGTGCTGCAGGAAGGCGGGAATCAGGATCTCCCGGATCTCGGCATCCATTCCCCCCGCGGCGGCCCCGTAGTCGAAGTCGGGCTCGGCCTTGCCGACGGTGGCATCGCCGATGCGTTCGGACCACCGGGTCAGGGCGGCGGCCAGGTCCTGGGTCCTGATGGGTTTCGTCAGGTAATCGTCCATGCCGGCGGCCAGGCAGATCTCCCGGTCGCCCCGCATGGCATTGGCCGTCATGGCGACGATCGGCCGGCGGCGCCGGCCTCGTGCCGACTCCGCGGCCCGAATCGCCCGCGTGGCCTCGAGGCCGTCCATGACCGGCATCTGGACGTCCATCAGGATCAGGTCGACGCCTTCCCGGTCCGCCAGTTCGACCGCCTCCCGGCCGTTCCCGGCCACCTGCACCCGGTGGCCCCACCTTTCCAGCAGGTTGATGGCCAGGAGCTGGTTGACCTCGTTGTCCTCGGCCAGGAGCACCTGCAGGCAGGCCGACTGTTCCCGCAGCACGTGCCGGGTCACGAGGTCCGGCAGGTCGCCCCCGGTCCCGCCGCCGATCACGGATTCCAGCGCCGCCCGCAATTCGTGGGCGGCGACCGGTTTGGGGAAGTAGCCGTTGAGGCGCAGGTCGCGGCAGCGGGTGGCGTCTCCGCGCATGGCGCCGGAGGACAGGACCACCACGGGCACCGAGGCCAGGGCCGGACGCCGGCGAATCTCCGCCGCGACGGCGAAACCGTTCATCCCCGGCATCTGCAGGTCGAGCAGCACCGCATCGGGCAGTTCGCCCGTCCCGTCGAACCAGGCCAGGGCATCGACACCCGACTCCCGCTCGACGACGCGCATGCCCCAGCCGAGCAGGGAGCGCGCCAGGGCCCCGCGGCTGACCGCGTTGTCATCGACGACGACGGCGAGGCGGCCGGCCAGGTCCGGTGTCGACCGGACCGGCGGCGGGGCGGCGTGGTCGGCATCCAGCGGCAGGGTGAAGTGGAAGCTGCTGCCGCTGCCGGGCCGGCTTTCCGCCCAGATCCGCCCGCCCATCAGGCTCACGAGCCGGCTGCAGATGGTGAGTCCGAGGCCCGTCCCGCCATACCGGCGGGTGGTGGACGTATCCGCCTGGCTGAAGGCCTCGAAGACGCTGTCGAGCTTGCCGGCGTCGATGCCGATGCCGGTGTCGCTGACCGTGACTTGCAGGGCCGGCAGCGCCGACGGATCGGCACCCGGTCCGGCCCGTACGACGACTTCGCCGGTCTCCGTGAATTTGATGGCATTGCCGACCAGGTTGACCAGGACCTGGCGCACCCGGCCCGGGTCGCCCAGCAGCCGAGCGGGAATTTCCGGATCCAGGTCGGAGACCAGTTCCAGTCCCTTCTCGTGGGCCCGGATGGCGAGGCTCTTGAGCGATTCGGCGATGACGCCCCGCAGGTCGAAGGGAATGTGTTCCACCAGCAGCTTGCCGGCCTCGATCTTCGAGAAATCCAGGATGTCGTTGAGGATGGTGAGCAGGGATTCGGCGGAGGACCGGACGATCTGCAGGTATTCACGCTGCTCCTGGTCGAGGCGGGTCTCCAGCGCCAGCTCCGTCATGCCGAGGATGCCGTTCATGGGCGTCCGGATCTCGTGGCTCATGTTGGCCAGGAAGTCGCTCTTGGCGCGGCTGGCGGCCTCTGCCTCGTCGCGGGCCCGGATCAGCCCGTCTTCCCACAGCCGCCGCTCCGTCAGGTCCACGATCGCACCGATGATGCCCCAGGCCTGGCCGTCGGCCCGAGTCAGGCAGGCCTTGTGGAACATGCTGGAACGGCGCGTCCCGTCGGCCTCGATGCGCGACGCCTCGTAGCTCTGGGTGCCGCCGGCGGCCAGCAGTTCCCGGTCCTTGGCGTCCTGGAATCGGGCCGTCTCCTCCGGCAGGAGCTCGAAGGCGGTGGTGCCGATCCAGGCCTCCATGTCGCGGATCGCGTGGGCGTCGGCGAACGCCCGGTTGCAGCCCAGGTAGCGCCCGTCCAGGCCCTTGTAATAGATGGGCACCGGCACCGCGTCCATGAGCTGGCGGCTGAAGCGCAACTGGTCCTCGAGCTGGCGCTCCGCCCGCTTGCTGGCCGTGATGTCGGTACGGATGGCGATGTACCGGTAGGGCCGGCCCTGCTCGTCCAGGAAGGGGACGATGGTGGCCGCCACCCAGTATTCGCCACCCTCCTTGTTGCGGTTGCAGATCTCGCCCCGCCAGACTTCGCCGCCGGCGATGGTCTGCCACATCTCCGCGAAGAACTGCGGCGGGTGCCGTCGGGACTTGACCAGCCGATGGTTGCGACCGAGCAGTTCCTCGCGCGCATAGCCGCTGATGGCGCAGAAGCGGTCGTTGGCGTAGAGGATGCTTCCGTCGGTATCCGTGATGCTGACGATGGCGTGCTGGTCGAGGGCGAATTCCAGGTTGGACTGGTGATGGCGTTGCGTCTCCCGGTCCCGGACCAACTGGGCGATCAATCGCGACAAGGCCTCCAGCTCCGCCCCCTCGCCGCCTCCGGCGTCCGCGTTCAACCCCGTCATGCCGCTGACGGTCGCCCGCAGGGACTCGACGGCCCGGCTGCGGGCGGCCAGGTCCTCCCGCAGCCGGCGGTTGGCCTCGCCCAGCTCGGCCGAACTCAGCTCCAGGCTGCGGGTGCGCAGGTCCAGGTCGCGATCCGCCTGCTCGTAGGTCGCATCCACCCGGTCCAGCAGTGGGCCGATGTTGGCCAGCAGGTGCGCCACCCGCGCATCCAGCCCGGGCATCGCCGCGGCGGCCTTCGCGGCCTCCAGCAGGGCCGGCAGCGCGTCCGCCTCGGGCAGCAGGAACGCGCGCTTGATCTGGCGTTGGAGGGTCCGGTGCATCCCGGGTGCGCGGAGGGAGGAAATGACGGCCGTGTCCGGTCGCCTCAGGATTGGGGCTTCTCGCCGATCCAGGTGACGGTCATGGTCTGGTTGTGGAGACGGCAGGCGCTGCCGGGGGCGAAGGGGCTGATCTCGCCGTAGGAATAGAACCCGGTCAGGGCGGCGCCGGCCCCGAACACCTCGGCCGTCGCCTCGACTTCCTCGTCCACCCGGTCCCCCATGACCAGCTTGCGGCCGACGCAACTGACCAGGATCGCCAGGCTGTCGCCGGCCGCGGCATGCATCCGGCGTGCCGCCTCGGCCGCCGCCTCCGCCCCGTCGACCAGCCGGTCCGTATTGGCATGCATCAGCTTGAGATGGCCGTTCGCCTCGATGGCGCCGGCGAGGGTCAGGCTGCCGGTGGCCTCATCGACGCCGAGGATGGTGCGGATCAGGCCGACCGACTTCTCGTCCTCGCCGACCATGGCGAAGGGGAACAGCAGGCCGGAGGCCGGCAGGCCGGCCGCGTGTTCGCCCAGGTAGCGCTTGTAGATCTCCAGGGCCGGCTCGCCGTCGAGTTCGAAGAGCACGTTGCCCTCGCAGCGGGTGACCTTGCGGGCGGGTCCGAAGGGCTCCCAGCCGCCGAAGGAGCCGTGGGCGAAATCGAGGCCGTCCCCGTGGAATCCGACGGCCACCACCGCATCGTCCCGGGCACCGTCGCCGTCCAGGGTCCAGGTTCGCACGAAGGCGCCGCCGTCGCCGGCCAGGCCTCCGGTGATCGGGATTTCGCGGCCGATCCCCGCGGCGATGCCCTCCACGAGGTCGCTGCCGTTGATCCGCACGCCGGGCCCCAGGACCATGACGGCCCGCAGGCCCGGGTCCGCCAGGGCCTTGCCGATGCGTTCGCCGGCGGCCCGGGAATCCGCCATGGCGGCGAGCCGCGTGCCGGCCGGCGTCACGCGGACGTGGTCGAAACGCACCGCCGTCACGGTGCAGCGTCCGTCGGAAACCCCCTCGGCGGAGATCTCGCCGGCGGTGGAACAGCCCAGGAGCACGGCCGACGGAAAGGTCCGGCGCAGCAGCGCCGACAGGTCCGGGGAAGCGAAGTAGCCGGGGCTGCCGAAGACCAGCACCCAGTCCGGCGTGAGGTCGGCCAGCGGACGCAGGGATTCTTCGGCGCCGGCGGCGGATCGAAGGACGGTTTGGGCGACGCGCATGGGAAGGGGACTCCGTGGATGGGACCGTGCTGCATTCTTACCGAAAAAGGCCCTGGGCGATGGCCGCGGCACCGCCCGCCAACGCAAAAAAAGCGCCCGGGACATGGGCGCTTCCGGAAGGCGGCATCGGCCGCGGATACCGCCCGCGGCTCGATGCCGGAAAACATCGGTCATGGTTTCGGCGGCGGACCGTAGGCCTGGGGCTTGATGCCGAGTTCACCCACGAAGGTCCGGCTGGACTCGATCTCGCTGCGCACGAAACGTCCGAATTGCCCGCCCGCCATGGGCATCGGTTCGGCCCCCATCTTCCCGAGCTTTTCCAGCACGTCGGGCGACTGCAGGGCCTGTTCCACGCCCCTGGCGAGCTTCTCCGCCACGCCGGACGGCAGGCCGGCCGGCGCCCAGAGTCCGAACCAGGCGTAGCTTTCCATGCCCTTGACGCCGGCCTCGGCCATGGTCGGCACCTGCGGCAGCAGGGGCGAGCGCTTCGCCGCGGTCACCGCCAGCGGCAGGAGCTTGCCGTCACGAATGCCCCCGACGGCCCCGGCGATGGGCGGGAACCAGAAGGCCGCCTCGCCCTTCACCACGGCCCCGTTGGCCTCCAGGGCCGACTTGTAGCTCACGTTCGTCGCCTTCAGGCCGGTCTGCTTCTTGAACTGCTCGCTGACGAAGTAGATCTGCGTCGTCGTGCCGAGGGAGCCAAACTTCAAGGGCTCGGCCTTCGCCTTGGCCATCAGGTCCGCAATGCTCTTCACGCCGAGGCCGCTGCCGACGACGAGGGCGAAGGGCTGCTTGGCGAAGCCAGCGATGGGCGTGAAGTCCTTCTCGGGATCGAAAGGCAGGTTGCTGTAGAGCCCCGCATCGACGGCGAAGGAGATCGAATGCACGAGCACCGTATAACCGTCGGGCCTGGCCTTGGCGACCGCATCGACGCCCGGCACGGTGGTCGGCCCGGGGCGGTTCTCGACCGTCACCGGCTGGCCCCAGAGCTGCGTCAGCTTCTCGGCCAGGACGCGGCCCATCAGGTCGCCGGCATTGCCGACGGGATAGGGGACGATGACCTTCACCGGCTGCACCGGATAAGGCGCTTCCTGGACGGTGGCGCATCCGGCGATGCCGGCGGCGACTGCCCAGGCCACTGCGATTCTGCCGAGTGTCATGATCTTCCTCCTTGCGGTGAATGAATGGGGCGAAATTCCCCGGCTTTCGATGTCATCCTCCGCCCGCCGGACGGGACTTGCCATGATCCAGCGCAAGAAGGAGTCGGCAAGGCGGAGCGGATATGATCCACCCCTGTCCGTGACGCGGGCCGGATGGCCCGCCCCGCGGCACACCCCTCCAACGTATGGATCGCCCCCCGTGTCCGGCAATTCCTTCCGCCTGCTCTGCCTCGGCGCCGCCCTGTGCCTGGCGCCGGTCCCGGCCCGGTCCCAGCAGGCCGCCGGCGGGGAGTTGCAGGTCTTCGTCGAGAACGACCTGCTGGCCCGCACCGACCGCTACTACACGAACGGCATCAAGTTCGGCGGCGGCGCGCCCCTGCCGATGCTGCACGCGCCGGCCCGGGACCTGCTGGACCGCTTCGCGCCCGGTGCCGGTGACGAGGTCCGCGTCGGGCTCTTCCTGGGCCAGAACCTCTATACGCCGCGGGCCATCGGCGTCGCGGCATCCCAACCCTTCGACCGTCCCTGGGCGGCCTGGCTCTACCTCGGTGGCGTCGCCCAGCGGGCGCGGGAAGGACGCCTGGATACCGTCGAGATCGACGTCGGCATGGTGGGGCCGTCGGCGCTGGGCAGGCAGGTGCAGACCGGCTGGCACGAGCTGGTCGGGGCGCCGAAGCCCCTGGGATGGGCCAACCAGCTGCCCGACGAGCCGGCCTTCCTGGCTTCCTACCTGCACAAGCGGCGCTACGGCGGCGACCGGCTGGATGTCGTTCCCCACGCCGGGATCACGGCCGGGACGGTGATGGCCCTGGCGCGCATCGGGGCCATGGTGCGTCTCGGCGCCCACCTGGGCGGCTTCGGCCCGGACACCGTGGAACCCGGCGGCGCCATGCTGCAGGGCCACGGCACCGGCGCCCGGTCCGCCGGGGGCACCGAATGGTATGTGTTCGCCGGCGTCGACCAGCGCCTGGTCGCCCGCAACATCTTCCTGGACGGCACCTTCTTCCGCGACAGCCCCTCGGTGGAGCGCCGCCGCCATGTTTACGACCTGTCGGCCGGGGTGTCGGTGCGGGTGGAGAAGGTCCGCCTGTCCTTCACCCGCCTGCGGCGCAGCGAGGAGTTCCGGACGCCCCTGGGGGGAGGCGGCGTGCAGCGCTTCGATTCCCTGAACGTCGGGATAGACTTCTGATCCATCGGAACAGCGGGCGCGGGAGGAAGACAATGCGACTGATCGGCATGCTGGACTCGCCCTACGTGCGGCGGGTCGCGATTTCCCTGGACACCCTGGGCATCCCCTTCGCCCACGAGGCCGTGTCGGTGTTCAGCACCTTCGAGCGCTTCCAGGCCATCAATCCGGTGGTCAAGGCCCCCACCCTGGTCTGCGACGACGGCGAGGCGATCATGGATTCCTCCCTGATCCTCCAGTTCGCCGAAGCCACCCTGGCCGGCGGCAGGAGCCTTTGGCCCGCCGATCCCCTGGAATTCCAGCGCGACATGCGCGCCGTCTCCCTGGCCCTGGCCGCCTGCGAGAAGAGCGTGCAGATCGTCTACGAGCAGAACCTGCGCCCGCCCCAGGCCCGGCACGAGCCCTGGGTGGTGCGGGTCACCGGCCAACTGCGCGCCGCCTATGCGGGCCTGGAGGCCGAAGTCGGCAAGCGCGGCGCGGCCTTTGCCGCCACCCGCCAGGCCGGCATCACCGCGGCCGTCGCCTGGCAGTTCACCCAGTCGATGCTGGCGGCGGTCGTCCCCGAAGCCGAACACCCTGCCCTCGCCGCCCTTTCCGCGCGGCTGGAGGCGGAGCCGGCCTTCCGCGCCTATCCGCCCGACGGGCCCGGCGTGCAGGCCGCCGGCGGCGCCTGAGCAGGCCGGCGGGCGGCGCCCAGGGGCCCGCCCGGCGACCCGGGCCGCCACCCCCCGGGGTCCGGGACCGGGGGGTCAGAGGCCGGCGAGCAGTTCGTCCGCCGACACCACCTTGGCGAAGAGGCCGTTGAGGGCGGCCAAATAGGCGGCCTGCACGCCCTCCGCCGGCACGTGGACGCCCTCGAAGGACAGGGCGCGGGTGGCGCAGGCATCGTGGCACAGCAGGCAGGAAAACCCCAGGTCGGCCGCGGCGCGGGTCGTGGTATCGATGCACATGTGGGTCATCATCCCGGCGATGGCGAGGCGGGAAATGCCCGCCGCGCGCAGGTGTTCGAGCAGGGGCGTCTCGCGGAAGCTGTTGGGAAAGTGCTTGCGGAACAGGGCTTCGCCGGGAAGCGGCGCGACGGAGGCATGGATTTCCGCGCCGGCCGTACCGGGAAGGAAGAAAGTCGCCCCGGGGCGGGCGGCGATGTGCTGCACGTGGATGACGGGCATAGCCTTCTCACGAAACGCCGCCAGCAGCGTCGCGGCCCGGGCGGCCGCGTCGGCGGCGCCCACCACCTCCATGGCGCCGCCCGGGAAGTAGTCGTTCTGGATGTCGATGAGCAGCAAGGCAAGGGACATGGAAACCTCCAGGGCTCTATCCCGGGGACGGCCGGGTGCCGGAGCGCGCCAGCGGGCCCCGCCGGAGCGATCAGGTGAACGACAACGGCGCCCGGGGAATCGGCGCCGTTTTTTTTGGCCCCGGACGGCGGAACAGGGGGTTTTCTACAGCTTCAACGTTCGAGATCAGGGGCGACCGAGCGAAGCGAGGGCAGCGAGAAGCGCAGCGTCCCGGGCATCCCCTGGATCGATGGGTTGGGCCTCTGCCGCATGAAGCGCTATTTGCCTGCGACCGCCAATATTGCCTTGGGATTCGTGCTTGCGATGGCGAGAAGGGTGCGAGCCGCACCACTGGGTTGCTTTCGGCCTTGCTCCCACCCTTGCAAAGTGCGAACGGAAACGCCAATGAGCGCCGCGAATTGGGACTGAGAGAGACCAGTCTTCTTCCGCGCTTCGATGACCGGCGATGAAACGACATGAACCTGACCGGCCTTCATCTCGCGCACGGACTGTAGGAGTTCGGACGCAAGGTCGCGTTTGGCTTCATAGGCTGCCAATTCTGCCTTGGCGAGGGGCTTACTCTTCGAGGACACGGCGAATCTCCTTCAATTGTGAACCGGTGAGGTTGTCGGTCATTGCTTTGGCATATAGCGTCAGCAAGACCACTTCACCTTCAGTATTGCGGGTGAAGTAGATGACCCGCACACCACCCGACTTGCCCGAACCGGCCCTTCCCCAACGCACCTTGCGAATGCCGCCGGACCCGGGCACGACATCTCCAGCGGTGGGGTGCTCAGCGATATACGCAGCGAACGTACCGCGTTCATCTTCGGTCCAGTAGTTGGGCCACTGGCGCTGAAACAGCGATGTCTCGACTACGGTGAGGATTGCGCGACTATACGCCTAAGGCGCATAGCGATCCAGCGGGTGGGTCAATAATTCCGCGGTCGCCAACCCCAGGCCCCCCAGGTCGCGCGCCATCGTCCCCGCGGGCCGGATCACCCTGCGCCGCCTCACCCCGCCCCGCGCAGCCTCCCCATCGCCAGGTTGGCGGCGGACGTTCGGGTCTCCACGCCCAGCTTCTCGAAGACGTGCTCCAGGTGCTTGTTCACCGTCCGCGGGCTGCTGCCGAGGATGTCGCCGATGTCCTTGTTGGTCTTGCCCTTGGTCACCCAGTAGAGGACTTCCGCCTCCTTCTGGGTCAGGCGGAAGGCGGCCATCAGGGCGGCGGTGTCGGCCGCGTCGTCCTCCTCCCGCAGCACCACCAGCCACTCCTCGTCGCCGGTCCGGTCGTGGAAGGAGGCGAGCAGGCGGCGGGAATCCCGCACCGCCAGCAGTGCCCCCGGCTCCAGCCCCTCCCGGCGGTGCTTCTCGGCCTCGGCGATCCAGTCCAGCAGGCGCCCGGGCGCCTGCTCGTCCCTGGGGGAGAACCAGGACTCCATGAGCCGGCGGGCCAGGGGGGTCTGCCAGACCATGCGGCCGTCCCGGGCGCGCACGGCCACGGTGGCCTGGCCGAAGGCATCCAGGGCGCTGCGCGCCTGCTTCATCTGGCGGGCGCTCTGCATGTGGGCGGCGATCCGCGCCAGCACCTCGGCCGGCCGGATGGGCTTGGTCACGTAGTCGGCGCTGCCGGCGGCGAAGGCGGCCACCACGTGCTCGGTCTCGGTGAGGCCGGTCATGAAGACGATGGGAATGTGGCGGGTGGCGAAGTCGGCCTTCAGGCGCCGGGCCACCTCGAAGCCGTCCATGCCCGGCATCACGGCGTCGAGCAGGATCACGTCGGGCAGCACCTGGCGCGCCCGGTCGAGGGCCGATTCGCCGTCGGTGGCCACCAGCACGGTGTAGCCGGCCTCGTCCAGCGCATCGTGCAGCACGGAGAGGTTCTCCGGCACGTCGTCCACGATCAGCACGACATCGGCATTGCTGCGGTCGATGGCGGCGGTGGCGTTGGCCGGGGTGGTTGGGGTGGTTGGGGCGCTCACGGGCGCACCTCGCGGAGTTTCTTCTTCATGGCATCGAAGCGGAATTGCCGGGCCAGGTCGCGCATGCCGGCGACGAAGGCGCCGCAGGCGGGGTCCAGGGCCTCGATCTCGTTGAGCTTGTCGTTGATGCCGCGAGGATAGCCGAGGGCGACCACTTCCTCCAGCGCCCGAAGCTGTTCGGCGGGCGGCAGCCCGGAGGATGGGGCTTCCGTCGCCGGGGCGGGCACGGGCTCGACCTCCTCGGGCGCGAACACCCACTCCAGCCCCAGCCGGCGGCCGGTCCAGTCCAGCAGTTCCTCGATCCGCACCGGCTTGGTGAAGAAGTCCTCGGCGGGCACCAGGGGTTCCTGCTCCGAGCCGCCGAAGCCCTTCTCGAAGGCATTGGCCGAGATCACCGCCACCGCGGCGTCGGAAAGCCCGCCGGCACGGATGCGGCGGATGGTCTCCCAGCCGTCGATGCCGGGCATGGCGAGGTCCATGAAGATCAGGTCCGGGCGGAAGCGCGGCAGCACCTCCAGGCACTCCAGGCCCGAGGCGGCCTGCTCCAGCCGGAAGCCCAGGGGATCGAGCAGGCTGACCAGGAATTCCCGGTCCACCCGCTCGTTGTCCACCACCAGGATGCGGCGGCGCGGCCCGGCATAGCCGAGGCGCCGGCCCCGGGAACGCTCGGCCAGCGCCGCGCCCCCCTGCACCTGGGGCAGGAAGAGGCGCACCCGGAACAGGCTGCCCTGCCCCGGCCGGCCCTCCACGGTCAGTTCGCCGCCCATGACGTCGGCCAGCATCTTGCTGATGGTGAGTCCGAGGCCGGTGCCCGCCGCGTTGCCCGTCCGCGCCGCCTCGCCGCGGGCGAAGGGTTCGAAGATGCGCTCGATCTCGGCCGGCGTGATGCCGGGACCCGTGTCCTCGATCTCGAAGGTGGCCATCTCGCGCTGGTGGCGCACCCGCAGCTCGACCCGGCCGGCGGCGGTGAACTTGACGGCATTGCCGAGGATGTTGATCAGCACCTGGCGCAGCCGGCGCTCATCCGCCCGCACGAAGGCCGGCAGGGCGGCATCGGTCGCGAAGCTGAACTCGAGGCCCTTGTTGCGGGCCTGGACCTCGAACATGTCCACGATCTGGCGCAGGAAGGCCGGGAAGTCCAGGGGCCGCACGTTGAGGGTCAGCTTGCCGCCCTCGATGCGGGCGATGTCCAGGGTCCCCTCGATCAGCGACAGCAGGTGGTCGCCGCTCTTGCGGATCACATGGACCGCCTGCCGCCGGTGGGCCGGGATGCTGCGGTCGCCGTCGAGGATCTGGGCATAGCCGAGGATGCTGTTGAGCGGCGTGCGCAGCTCGTGGCTGATGGCCGTGATGTAGCGGCTCTTCGCCTGGTTGGCCAGGTCCGCCGCCTGCTTGGCCTTCTGCAACTGCTCGTCGGTGCGCTTGTGGGACTCGATCTCCCGCATCAGCAGCATGGTCTGGCGGTTCGACTCTTCCTGGGCCACCTGGCGGCTCTGGTGGGTGAGCACCAGCCACCAGGCGACGATGCCGGCCACCAGCAGCAGGGCGGCGAAGACCTTGACGAAGGCCAGGCGCAGTTGCGGCGCCAGGGCCCGGCCGGCCTCGCCCAGGGCCAGCAGCTCCTGGTGGTAGAGGAAGCCGAGCAGCAGCGCCAGCAGGGGCAGGATGACGGCCATCAGCAGCAGGTAGTGGCCCAGGCCCGTGTCCAGGTAGGGCCAGACCCGGCGCGGCAGCACCCGGCGCAGGGCGCCGGACCACTGGGCGGACAGGCGCGCCTCGGGCTTGCAGAGGTCGTCGCAGCGGGCGTCTAGGGAGCAGCACAGGGAGCAGATGGCGCCTTCGTAGGCCGGGCAGCGGGCCATGTCGTCGGCCTCGTACTCGTTCTCGCAGATCACGCAGCGCTGCAGTCCCGGCCCCCCGGTCGCCGCCTCCGGCCGCCGCGCCAGGTAGTAGCGGCCGCCCGTCGCCCAGGCGATCAGCGGCGCCGCGGCGAAGGCCGTGACCAGGGCGATGAGGGCCGAGAAGGCCTGGGCCTCCGGGCCGAAGAGGCCCAGGTGGGCGGATACCGAGAGGACGGACGCGATGCCCATGGCGCCGACGCCGACCGGGTTGATGTCGTAGAGGTGGGCGCGCTTGAACTCGATGCCGGCCGGCGACAGGCCCAGGGGCTTGTTCACCACCAGGTCGGCGACCACGGCCATCATCCAGGCGATGGCGATGTTGGAGTAGAGGCCGAGCACCCGGCCGAGGGCCTGGAACACGTCCAATTCCATCAGCATCAGGCCGATCAGGGTGTTGAAGACGACCCAGACCACGCGCCCCGGGTGGCTGTGGGTCAGCCGGGCGAAGAAGTTGGACCAGGCCAGGGACCCGGCATAGGCGTTGGTGACGTTGATCTTGAGCTGGGAGACGATCACGAACAGGGCCGTCGCGGCCACCGCCCAGCCGACGTTGGGGAAGACGTACTCGTAGGCCGCCAGGTACATCTGGTTCGGGTCCACGGCGCGCTCCGGCGGTACCGAGTTGCTGATCGCCAGGTAGGCCAGCAGGGCGCCCCCCAGCATCTTGGCGACACCCAGGATCACCCAGCCCGGCCCACCGATCAGCACTCCGGCCAGCCAGCGGCGCCGCCCGGCGGCGGTGCGCTCGGGCATGAAGCGCAGGTAGTCCACCTGCTCGCCCATCTGGGTGATCAGGGCGATGCCCACGGTGAGCGCCGCCCCGAAGAGCAGGCCGTCGAAGGCCCCGCCGTCGCCCTTCTGGCCCGGGTAGGCGGCCAGGCCGGCGAGGATGCCCGGGTTCTCGCGGAAGACGAAGACGAAGGGCAGCACCAACATGACCAGCCACAGGGGCTGGGTCAGGGTCTGCAGGCGGCTGATGGCGGTGACGCCGTGGGTGACGAGGGGAATCACCACCAGGGCGCAGGCCAGGTAGCCCCAGGCCGGCGGGATGTCGAAGGCCAGTTCCAGGGCATAGGCCATGATCGCCGCCTCGAGGGCGAAGAAGATGAAGGTGAAGGAGGCGTAGATCAGCGAGGTGATGGTGGAGCCGATGTAGCCGAAGCCGGCGCCCCGGGTCAGCAGGTCCATGTCCACCCCGTGGCGGGCGGCATAGAGGCTCACCGGCAGGCCGGCCAGGAAGATGATCAGCCCGGTGGCGAGGATGGCCCAGAAGGCGTTGAGGAAGCCGTAGTTGACCAGCAGGGTGGCGCCCACCGCCTCGAGGACCAGGAAGGAGGCGGCGCCGAAGGCGGTATTGGCCACCCGCAGCTCGGACCACTTGCGGAAGCCCCGCGGCGTGAAGCGCAGGGCGTAGTCCTCGACGGTCTCGTTGGCGACCCAGGTGTTGTAGTCGCGGCGGACCTTGACGACGCGCTGCAGGGGTTCGTGGGGCTGGACGGACTCGGTCGCCATGCCCGGGAACTTACCTCAAGTGCCGGCAAAAGAGTTGGACCGCCGCCCGGACCGCGGGGGTCGCGGCGCGGCGGCGCGGGGCCGGAAAGTGACCCCGGGGCCGAGGGTGGGGCGGCGCCGCCGCGGACGCTGCCGCCGGATCGGGCGCTACTCGTCGTCCCCTTCCGTGTCCCGCCGCGGCACGGTCTGCGGGTCGCAGGTGATGGGCCGGTAGATCTCCACCCGGTCGCCGGCCCGCAGGGCGGCATCGAGCTTCACCAGGCGCCCGTAGATGCCGACCTTCTGGGCACCCAGGTCGATGTGGGGAAAGAGCTTGAGCAGGCCCGAGCGGTCGATGGCCTCCTTGACGGTCGCCCCGTCGGGGACTTCCAGGTTGAGCCAGATCTGCTGGGCGGGTTCGGAGTAGGCGACGCCGATCTGCATGGGATTCTCCTTTCAGGGGCGTCCCCGCGCCCTGCCCGGGGGCGAGGCGGGGAACAGCAGGTTTTCCGATGGCCCGTGGGGGCCCGGGGCGACGGGGGGCCCGCGCCGCGCAAGTCCCCCCGGCCGGGCCCGGCCCGGCCCGCCCCCGTTACTTAGCCCCGCCGGTGCCCCCCCCCCCCCGGCCGGATCCCCCCGGGCGCTCGGC
>JBPOHD010000102.1:0-13922 GCA_052035955.1 Pseudomonadota bacterium | reverse complement strand
CTGAGCAACACCAATGGCCTGGCCTGGGACCCCGACATCTACGTGCTGTGGACTGTCGCCAATGAACGCGACGAACTCGGCAGCGACCTGGTACCGGACTACATGACCTCGGTCAGAGATGGCGACTTATACGACTGTCCCTACAGCTACTATGGGCAGCACGTCGACGAACGGGCAAGACCACAGCGGCCGGACCTGGTGGCCAAGGCAATCGCGCCCGACTACGCCCTGGGGCCGCACACGGCATCCCTGGGCCTGGCGGCCTCCGTCGGCACCACGCTGCCGGCCGCCTACGCCCACGGCATGTTCATCGGCCAGCACGGCTCGTGGAACCGGCGTCCCCATAGCGGCTACAAGGTGATCTTCGTGCCGTTCCAGGCCGGCAAACCCTCCGGCCTGCCCGTCGACGTATTGACGGGCTTTCTCAGCGATGAAGGCAATGCCTTCGGCCGGCCGGTCGGCGTGGCCATCGACAAGCAGGGCGCGCTCCTCGTGGCAGACGACGTGGGCAAAGTGGTCTGGCGCGTCACTGCACGGAAATGAAAGGCGCGGTGGCGACCTCGCACACTGCGCAGCGGTTACTGTCAGGAGAACAACCATGTCTGATGTCGCATTTCTGGAATCCGGTGAGGAACTGTCCGTCGAAACCCGTGACATGCACAGGGCGATCGTTTCGCTGGAAGAAGAACTCGAGGCCATCGATCGGTACAACCAGCGTGCCGACGCATGCAAGGACGCGGAACTCAAGGCAATCCTCGAGCACAACCGCGATGACGAGAAGGAGCACGCCTCGATGCTTCTGGAATGGATTCGCCGTGCCGACACCGCGTTCGCCAAGGAGATCAAGACCTACCTGTTCACCGAAAAGAACATCACCGGAAAGTGAGGATGGCCGGACTGTGCCGCTGATGTCGGCGGATGCGGCGTCGCGCCATCGACAGCCATGACCAGGACCTATCTGGGTCGATTGTCCGAACACGATCCGCTGCATGGCTATCTCCAGCATGACATTCAGCCTCAGATCACCGGCTCCGTCGGCGATTCGACGTATCGTGTCTTTCGGCTGAATGGTTCGAACGACGTGTATCTGTATGAGGACCGAAGCGACGGCACCAAGATCATAGGAAAGTTCTTTCTCTCATCGCGCAAGAAGGACACCGCAAAAGCGGTCTCGCACCTGACGCATGAATTCGACAACCTCTGCAGGATGCGCGACTTTGGATTGTCCGGCTGCCAGCATCATGTGGTCCGGCCGCTAGGACGCCAGGATTCGATGAACGCGCTGCTGGTAACCGAATACTGCGAGGGGCAGCTGTTCAGCAAGGTGATACTGGAGGAAATTCGCGACGGCGACCATGCCAGGCTCTACCAGAAGCTCACCGCACTGGCCTACTTCCTGTCGGAGTTCCACAACCGGACCGCCACCGGCACGGGTGTCGAATTCCAGGAGGATTGCGGTTACATGGATCGTCTGGTCCGCCAGCTGTTCGACATCCGAGCCATCGGCGAAAGGGAAGCGGGCGAATTGCATTGGCTGCGCGACCAGTGGCGGCATCAGCCACGCATGTGGGAAGACCGGAAGGTAATCGTGCATGGAGACGCGACGCCCGAGAACTTCATGTTCGGCGACGGCCTGACCGTGGTCGCCTTCGACCTGGAAAGAAGCAGGCACGGCGATCGCGTGTTCGACACCGGACGCATCGCGGGAGAGCTCAAGCATTTCTTCATGCGCGCCACCGGACGGTGCAATGCCGCGGACCCCTTCATCGGCCACTTTCTATGGGAATATGCCTGCCACTTCCCGAACCGCGACAGGGCCTTCCAGTCGATCACGGGCAGGACGCCCTTCTACATGGGTATCACGCTGCTGCGCATTGCGCGCAATAGCTGGGTCGAGGCGGAATACCGCTGTCGCCTGATCCGGGAGGCAATGGAATGCCTGAGGAGCTACCAATGATCGTCAAGGGCATCCTGTTCGATATCAATGGAACGCTTTCGGATATCCGGACCAACGAATGGCACGAAGACGTCTATCGTGTCATCAGCAACCTCCTGTCGTATCAGGGCATTGCGCTCGACGCGCAGGTCGTCCGATTCCTCTACTTCCAGATCATCAAGGAGCAGCGCGCGGCCAGCGGCGATCGCCATCCGGAATTCGATGCCGTCGCCGTATTCCGGGAAATCGTCCACCAGCATGCGACCGAATTCACCCGCGCCCTGCCGGCCGGAAAGCTCGAGCAGTTGCCCCTGCTCCTCGCCGAAACCTACCGCGCAGCATCGCGCTATCGGCTGCAGGCCTATCCGGGCGTCGAGGAAACGCTCCGGCAGCTGCATGGCAGATACCGTCTGGCCGCCGTCTCCGACGGTCAGACCGCCTATGCAGTCCCGGAATTGCACGCAGTCGGGCTGGCCGGCTTTTTCGACCCGATCATCGTTTCGGGAACCTTCGGCTACCGCAAACCGGACCCGCGCATGTTCGTCACCGCACTGGCCGCCATGGACTTGGAACCGTCCCAGGTTCTGTTCGTCGGCAACGACATGTACCGCGACATCTATGGGGCTCAAAGGGTCGGAATGAAGTCCGTCTTCTTCAGATCGAGCCAGGGGACTCAGGACAAGGAAGGCGTGTCGCCCGACTACATCATTTACAACTTCTCCGAGCTGCCAAACGCCATTCGGTTTTTCGAAGCCCGATAGCATGGGTGGTCCGTGCCACCCATTGGCCGCCTCGATCCGCCCGGTGTGTTACCCGGACCCTGCCCACGGGTGATCCGTTCGCCTTCGTTACAGCGTGGCGAACGGATACCGTCAATGTCAGCCCGTTGCAGTATCGATCGACTTGCGCAATCGGGTAATGGCCGCGGTGACGCCGGCTTCGAATTCCTGCCAGCGGACGGCGGTCGCCTGCTTCATCTCACCCAGCTTCGCTTCGACGGACTTGACGTCCGCCTGGACCACGGTGATCTGCAGCTCGATCCTGCCCTTGGCGTCGGCGCCGGCCGAACCGGCCTTCTTCGCCAGGTCGGCAAGCTTTTCCTTGCCCTTGGAGATGTCCTTCTCCGCCGCCTTGACGAATTCGTTCCGCTTCTCTGTATGATCGGCATAAACGAATTCCGGCATGGCTTTGATCATGTCCTTGGTCGCGCCGGGCATCACGAGCTTTCCCGCCAGATCCTGGATCTGCGTGACTGGTATCGCCACGTCATGGCGACCGATACCGATGAAACCACCGGCACCGACGATGACGTACGACACATCCTTTTGCGGCGAGACGATCAGGTCCTCCACGGTGCCGACCTCCTGGCCGGCGTCGTTGTAGATGCTCTTGCCGAGCAAAGTCTTCTTGACGCTCCAGCCCATGGCCAACTGGGTCGAATGGATGACGGCCACATCGACGCTGGTGGTGCCGCCGGCGACCTGCGCCGCGACCGGTCCCGAACTGCCGAATGCCCCGACGAACGCCAGTAGTGCCAGAGCCGGGGTGTAAAGGTTTTTCTTCATGATTCGGATCCTCGTGTGTGGGTGCCACCACGAATTTGATGGCGCTTATCTACCCGAAGAGCTTGTAGGGGAATCTACCCGGCCGGTCTGTTCGCCAGCGAACGCCGGTGGCAGGGCACCGGATTGGCACCCTGCGATCGAAGGACGTGTGGAAGATGCTTCCCGACGGGCCTCCCTGCCGAGGTCAAGCAAGGGCACTTGGCACCGATGCTGAATAACGTGTGCTCGCGAACGGAGATACGCCATCCATTTCGCCAGAATTGAAACCATGACACGCACCATACACAGCGCAAGAATCACCGGCCCGGTCTCCTATCTCGGGCGCGGCGGCAGGAGTCGCCAGATTCCCTTCGGCCCCTGCCTCATCGAGCAGGAGGATGGCCAGAAGGTCGATATCGTCTGGGGTGCGAATGGCCAGAATTCCGTGGCCCTGCCGATCGCGACCATGATCAGTGCCGAACAAGGTGGCCATCTCGTATTGCTCGATTAGCGGGCCGACTGCCAACCCGCCCACCGAAGCTTCACGCGCGCGGTTGGACGATCACTCCGGTCATATCCGACGACTGACGATCAGGCATGGATGCCGATTTCGGCCAGGAGCGCCTTGATTCCATTCCAGCTGATGCCGACACCAATGCACAGCATGATGAACGCTGACAGGCGGATCAGCACCATCATCCCCGTGTTTCCGATCTTGCTGCTGACACGGTGGGCGTAGCGATACGTCAACAGGATGGAGAGCGTAATGACGGCCGCACGGATGACGTCTGCCAGCACCTGGACCACGGTGTGTTGAAGCGATTGCGCGTGAAAGGCGCCCACGGTGATCGCGACTGCGATGACGCCTGTGTCGATGGTCATCGCCAAGGTCAATGGCGTGATTGCCCGCACCAGTGCAATGCGCTTGGCTTGCGGCAGATCCAGCGTCACTTCGGTGGCCTCGGGGATGTCGGCCAGAACATTCCAGGCCAGCGCGCAAACCATGGCGCCTGCCGCCACCTGCACCAGGACGATCGAAAGGCCGAACACCAGCAGGACGAACGAGCCGGCCAACAGTGATCTGCCCGGATGCGAACGTTCCGGTGCTGGAACTCTCCTTGCGGCATGGATTCAACGCCAGGGAGCATATTGACATCGGGCGGACCCTGGCCCCATTGCGCAACGAAGGCGCGTTGATCCTTGGCAGCGGATTGAGCTATCACAACCTGCGGGAGCTCTGGCCCGAAGCGAAGGAGCCATCGGCGGCTTTCGACCGGTGGCTGCAACAAACGCTGGTGGCCTCCAGCCCAGCCGGCGCACCGAACGATTGATCGGCTGGCAGGCCGCTCCTTCGGCACGACGAGCACACCCAAGGGAAGACCACTTGCTGCCCTTGATGGTTACCGGCGGCGCGGCCGGCAACGACAGGGCGACATGCGTGTATCGCCAGGAGAACTACTTCGGCGGGATCACCGTGTCGAGTTTCATGTTCGGTGGCCCGTGAAATGAAGGAAGTCACCGCCGGTAGCCGAGGCGAGAGAGCGCCCCTCACCTGGGAACGCGGCCGGCCGCCAGGACATCCCGCTCACGCCATGCTGATTTCCATGTACTGCCCCACCGAGGTCTGAATGACGTAGCGTGCCATCGCAGTCTCCTGCGCCGTCCGGGTATCCGCTACCAACACGACCTGCCCGGCCAAGACTGCATCGCCGATCAGCGTGCCGAACCTGCCGCCCTTCTTGGCCGCGCCCCCGAAGTCACTTCCGGTACCGGCAACGGTACCAGCCACGGCACCGACCACCGCGCCGAGGCTCGCACGCCAACCGAGCCTCGCGAGGAGAGCGATCAGCGGGCTGGCGATGGACAGCGTCACGTCCGCCGCCGCCAGCGCCACTTCCGCCAGCGCGCCGATTCCGGTGCCGACCGCGGTTCCGATTGCGCCGTCCACGAGGACGCCCGTCAACGTTTCATTGTTCGTTCCCTGTGCCGTTGGCGCAGGGCCGGGAGACCACCGTTGCCACACCCGGGGAAACTCGCATTCCGCCGGTTCCGCTGGATGACTTCCTGTATCAGGCCGGCGTGCCCCCGATGCGGCAACTGGTAGTAGACATGGGCCTCGAGCTCGCGCCAAGGTCCACATCCTGCCATTGGCATGCTGCGCTGGACGATCGACGGTGGCGAAAGTCACCGAACCGAGACGCCCCCCCGTCCAGACCCAACGACGACCCACATTGTTCGCTGGCAGACAGATCACGCAAGGCGCAGGCCATAGGATCAAGCGGTCGACGTCTTCCGAAGCATTTTGAAGATACCCATGTACGCCGACGAGCCTTCATTCATGAAGAAGGCGCAATTTCAAACCCACTTGGAGTGCACCATGAACAAGGATCAAACCCACGGTCGTATCGCCGAAGTCAAAGGCAAGGTTAAAGAAGTCGCCGGCAAGATCGTCGGCGACAAGGAAATGGAGTTGAAGGGCAAACTCCAGAATACGGGCGGCAAGGCTCAGGCTGGTTACGGCGACGTCAAGGCCGATATCAAGAAGGCAACGACGTAACCGACCCTGACAAGGCCCCTTCGCCTCCCCGGCCCGGCAACCACCGGGGAGGCTCGGGCAAGACCGATGGGGAAAGAAGCACCATCCTTCCGTTATTCTCCGCCTCGTCGGAAGGCCGAATGTCGAACGCGCAGAAGTCCTGCCGAATCAGGTTTTCAATCATGCTAAACATTCAAGATGCCGAGCAATACGCCGATGATTCCGATCGCGCAAGCCACGTCGAGGACGAGGCGAATACCGCAGCAATTGAAGCCATCCGTCTGCGCGCAGCACCTGAAATGCATCCCGATTTCGACGGCAGCGTGTGTGTCGAGTGCGGGGATATCCTTCCGGCCGAACGCCTTGCCATGGGACGTGTGCGGTGCACGATCTGCCAGACGGCAAGGGAATTGAAATCCAAACACTTCCGACGTCATTAGCCTTCCGGTCAATCGCGCTTCCACCCGATCGCCTGCTCGCATGGCTCCCCAGGTCAACCATTTCCCGATAGTTTGCATTGGGGGGTCGGCGGGGGGGCTCGACGCCTACATCGGGCTCCTGCAGGGGTTGCCGGCCGACCTGGGTGTGGCGATCGTCATCGTCAACCACATCACCGGCATGCCTACCCAATTGCATGAGGTGCTGCCCGCGTTCACCGACATGCCGGTGGAACTGATTGCGGAAGCCTTGGCGATCGAGCCCAATCATGTCTACATCATTCCCGCGAACCGAGACTTGCACCTCGAACAGGGTACGTTCCGTTTGCTACCGATCTCCAAGCCCCGAGGGTGGCCCGATGTCATCACGGTATTCATGCGCTCACTCACCGACAACTGGGATGGGCAACTCATTGCGGTGATCGTCTCGGGATACGACGGGGATGGCGCGGAAGCGCTACGCGGCATCAAGGAAGTCGGCGGCATCACCATGGCGCAGAAGCTGGAGACGGCCAAGATACCGGATATGCCGCGCAGCGCCATCGCGACGGGTTGCATCGACTACATCCTGTCTCCGAAAGAGATCGCGCGCGAGATCGCACGAATTGCCTTGTCCGACAAGCGGCCGTCGCGGCGCAAGGTCGAAATCTGACCGGATGGTTCTTTCACGGGGGCCGCACGTCACTGGCGCAATTCATGACGGACGGCAACTTGAAGGCTGCCATCAAGGCCGTGCCGAATACCAGATGGGAAGCCAGGGTTGGCCAGTCGCGCGAGACGGCGAACCATGGGAATATCGCTCAGTCTGCATGAATTCGGGTGGCCGTGTCTTTTGCTAGCGCCACCAATGCGAGCATGACCTTTTGGGTCAACTGCCCGGTCGTCTCGTCGATGAGCTTTCCATTCGCGTCGAATCGCTGTGCCGCATTGCCGGTCATCACCTCCGGTTGATTGACCACGCGCTTGTCCTGCGCAACCTGGATCAGAGACCGGATGGCCTATGGGCTTGTAAGGTTTCTGCGGTTTTTCGCCGACACCTTGTTTGCCGGACGGTATGGCCATCGAGCCGTCGTCCTGGAAACGGTTGCAGCGGTACCGGGAATCGTCGGCGGTTCCCTGCAGCATTTTCGCTCCCTGCGCCGGATGCAAACCGATCACGGCTGGATCCGCACACTGCTTGACGAAGCCGAGAACGAGCGCATGCATTTGATGGTCTTCATCCACGTCGCCCGGCCTTCACGCGCCGAGCGCATGCTGGTGCTTCTCGTGCAAGGCGTGTTCTACAACCTCTACTTTCTGCTGTATCTGCTTGCACCGGGAACTGCCCATCGCTTTGTCGGCTACCTGGAGGAAGAGGCGGTCTGCAGCTACACCGAGTATCTGTCCGGCGTCGATGATGGCACCGACGCTGACGTTCCGGCACCAGCGATAGCGATCGACTACTGGAAGCTCGCTCCCGCCGCGCGCCTGCGCGACGTCATCATCGCGGTCCGTAACGATGAGGCGCATCACCGCGAGGTCAATCACGGATTCGCCGACGACCTGGAACGACCGGGCTCCTGATGGCCCGGTGGGCGAATTGTGCGTATCACTTCCGGACGCGGGGCGACATGTCGCGCGCGATCACGCCGCCCATTGCAGGGTTCTTGAACGATCCGGTGACGGCAATGGGGCCGCGCAGCGATGCCAGGCTGAAACCCTTGGACTGGGAGACCAGACGGAGATGGAGCGATTCGTCGGCGAAATCCACATAGCCGCTACCGTGAATGCCGACCCTGGACGTGTCGAGCACGCGGGTCTCGACCATGAAGTCGCCATCGACCGCCTTGAAATTTCCCGCCATGCAACGAACCGGAATCTGCCTGTCGCCGCCCAGAATGGCGACGAGCGAATTGGCAATGTCGCGGTTGGACAGCCTGAGCATCAGTTCGCCGACCGACCTGCCATCCGTGATCAATGCCGCCTCGCCGTTTGTCAATGCGAGCATTTGCGCGATCGAGTTGCCGTTGCCATCGAGCCTGGCGCGACCGCCCAGGATGCCGGACCTCGTTGCCGGACTCGATGCCAAACCGCCACCGAGCCGATAAGGTCTCGACTTCCCGCGTGTGCCCTGGATGCATCGAGCAGGCACTCCGCATCCCTACGTGATGCAGCCGTCAAGGTTCGGTCGGCCTCGCCTGCCGGGCCTCCGGTAGCCGACACCCTCGGCCGAAACTGCGAAGCCGTCGATCCCGAAGCCGCCGCCTCAGTTCCCCGCCGGCCCCAGCCCCAGCGGCGCCGGCACCAGGTCCACGATCACGTGGAACAGCGCCTCGAAGCGCCCGGCCTCGCCCTTCCAGGGATCGGCGTTGCGCTCGAACTCCGCGTCTATCGCGGCCCAGTCGGCGGCGTCTAGCGCCCTTCGGGCCAGGGGCATGACGTCCTTCTCCTCCCGGTTCATGTGTTCGAAGTTTCCGGCCACGAATTCCCGGGCGGCGGCCTCGAAGCGGGGGAAACCTTCGGCGCCACGGGCCTGGAAATGGACCAGGGCCTCGGCCAGGCGGCGCACCGCGTCGGGCGAATTGCGGTGGTCCTCCACCAACCGGTCGAGGGCCGGCACGGCCTCGGGGCATTTCTCGCGCAGGCGCTTGTGGAGGAATTCCTCCTCCTTGGGGTGGTGCAGCTTCTCGGGCATGTCGGAAGCGTAGTCGAGCACGGCCGAGAGCAGCTTGAAGTCGGGTTCGAAGCGGCCGGCGGCGATGCCGTCCACGACGAAGCGCAGGGCCTGGAGCACGGCGGCCAGGGCCTGGTGTTCCCGGTGGATGATGTCTAGGGTCTTGGGCATGGTGCGATGTTCCGATGCGTTCAGTGGGCGGCGACGCCCAGCCAGCGGTCGAGCATGGAGGGCTTGTCGATCAGTTCGCTGCAGTCGCCGTGGTACACGAGGCGGCCCCGCTCCAGCACCATCGCCTTCTTCGTGATGGGCAGGATCTGGGTGGCATGCTGTTCGACCAGGATGACGCCCATGCCGCTCTCCTCCACCAGCCTGCGGATGATGCCCAGCAGCTCGAAGACGATCAGCGGCGCCAGGCCTTCGAGGGGCTCGTCGAGCAGCAGCAGGCGCGGGTTGAGCATCAGCGCGCGGCCCATGGCCAGCATCTGCTGCTCGCCGCCGGACAACTGGTTGCCCATGTTGCGCGAGCGTTCCTTGAGGCGCGGGAAGGTGGCGTAGACCTTGTCCAGGTCCCAGGGGCCGGGCCGGGCGACCACGGTCAGGTTCTCCTCCACGGTCAGGGAGGGGAAGATGTCGCGTTCCTGCGGTACCCAGCCCAGGCCCAGGTGGGCGCGGCGGTGGCCGGGCACGATGCCCAGGTCCTCGCCCAGGTAGGCCAGGCGGCCGCCGTGCATGCGCGTGGCGCCCATGAGGGTGGACAGCAGCGTCGTCTTGCCCATGCCGTTGCGGCCGAGCAGGGCGAGGCTGCCGCCCTCCTCCATGGTGAATGACAGATCCTCGAGGACCACCGCGTCGCCGTAGCCGGCGGAGACGTTCTCCAGTGTCAGCAAGTCAGCCAAGGGCGGCCTCCCCAAGATAAACCTCCTTGACGCGCGGATCCTCGGCGATGGCCGCGGGCGTGTTCTCGGTCAGGATGGCGCCGCCGACGAGCACCGAAATGCGATCGGCAAAACGGAAGACCAGGTCCATGTCGTGCTCGATGAGCAGGATGGTGACCTCCCGCGGCAGGGCGGCGATGGTTTCGAACAGTTCGCGGCTTTCCTTGGTCGGCACGCCGGCGGCCGGCTCGTCGAGCAGCAGCACGCTGGGTTTCGCCGCCAGGGCCAGGGCGATCTCGATCAGGCGTTGCTTGCCGTAGGCCAGGCTGCGCGTCTCGGCGTGGGCCACGTCGAGCAGGCGCAGGGTGGCGAGCAGTTCCGCCGCCTCGTCCACCGCCTCGCCGTGGGCGCCGACCGGCTTCCACCAGCGCCCGCCGAGGCCGCGCCGCTCGCAGACGGCGAGGACCACCGACTCGAGCACGGTCAGTTCGGAGAACAGGCGATTGATCTGGAAGGTGCGCGCGAGGCCGCGGCGGACGCGCTGGTGCTGGGGCAGGCCGGTGACGTTTTCGCCCTTGAGGATCACGAAGCCGGCACTCGGCTCCAGGAAACCGGTGAGCAGGTTGATGAGCGTCGTCTTGCCGGCGCCGTTGGGTCCGATCAGCGCGTGGCGCGCGCCGGCCTGCACGTTGAGCGTCACGTCGTTGGTGGCGACGAAGCCACCGAAGCGCTTGGCCAGGTTGCGGGTCTGCAATACGTAGTCCATGGTCGTTCCTCAGGCGCGCCGGCGGCCTTGCCACCAGCCGTCGATGCGGCGCAGGCCGCCCATGATGCCGCCCTTGGCGAACAGGACGATCACCACCAGCAGGGCGCCCAGCCAGAACTGCCAGTACTGCGGGTTGATGTCGGCCAGGAAGTGGTGGGCCATCATGAACACCACCGTCCCGAGCAGGGCGCCGTAGAGGCTGCCGGTGCCGCCGAGCACGAGGATCAGCATCAGTTCCGCCGAGCGCGCGAAGCCGAGCACCTCGATGGAGACGAACTGGGTGGTCTGGGTCATCAGGGCGCCGGCGACGCCGGCATAGAGGGCGGCGATGGTGTAGATGGCCACCAGCCGGGCGTTGACCGGCGTGCCCAGGGCCGGCATGCGCGCCACGTTGAGGCGGATGCCATGCAGGCCCAGGCCGAAGGGCGAGCGGGTGATGCGCCGCGCCAGCCAGAACAGGACGAACAGGACGACGACGCTGTAGATGTAGGCCGTCTTGCCGAACATGTCGAAGGAGAACATGCCGAGCAGCGGCGTCATCTCCACGCCCTGCAGGCCATCCACGCCGCCGGTGATGTCGGTGGCCTTGTTGGCCGCCTCGAACAGCATCAGGGAGATGCCCAGGGTCACCATCAGGCGCGTCAGGTCCGAGCCCCGCAGAACCAGGAAGCTGGTGACGAAGCCGACCGCGGCGGCGGCGCCCGCGGCCACCGCGAGGCCCAGCAGCGGGTCGCCGTAGCCGTATTTCGCCATCAGGCCGGCAGCATAGGCGCCGACGCCGAAGAAGGCCGCGTGGCCGAGGGAAACGATGCCGGCATAGCCGAGGATCAGATCCAGCGACAGGGTGAAGAGCGCCGTGATGGCGATCTGGCTCAGCAGGGCCAGGTTCTCGCCGAAGGCGAAATAGGCGGCCACCGGCATGAGCCAGAACACGTACTCCGGCGCGCGCCAGCGCGCCGCGTTGCGAAGCGGCGACAGGTCCAGGGCGGCCAGGGCGGGCTTGACGTCCTTGATCTCCATGGCCGTTCCTAGCGCGCCGCCCGGCGGCCGAACAGACCCTGGGGACGGAAGATGAGCATGGCCACCATGACCGCGTAGATCACGAAGGCGCCGATCTGGGGCACGTAGTACTTGCCGGCCACGTCGGTCACGCCCAGGATCAGGGCGGCGATCAGGGAGCCCTGGATGTTGCCGCTGCCGCCGACGGCGACGACGATGAGGAAGTAGACCATCCATTTGACCGGGAAGCCCGGGTCCAGCCCCAGCATCTCGATGCCCAGCGCCCCGCCGAGGCCGGCCAGGCCCGAGCCGAGGGCGAAGGTGAGGCTGAACACCCGGTCCACGTTGATGCCGAGCCCGCGCGCTGCGCGCGGATTATCGACGGCGGCGCGCAGTTCGGCGCCGAAACGGGTGCCGACCACCATCCACTGCAGCAGGCCGGCGATGGCCAGGCCGAGAACCACGAGGAAAAGGCGATAGACGCCGACGTCCATGAACGACAGGTTGAACTGGCCCTGCAGGAAGTCGGGCACCTGGAAGGGCTGCTGCTGGGCGCCGAAGAAGAAGTGGGCGCCGGAGATCGACATGAACACCAGGCCGATGGAAAAAAGCACCTGGTCCAGGTGCGTCGACGCGTAGAGGCGGCGGTAGAGCAGCCGTTCCATCACCATGCCGACCAGCGCGGTAACCGCCGTCGCCAGCACCAGGGCAGCCAGGAAGGGCACGCCGGCCCGGTTCAGCAGCACCGCGCAGGTGTAGCCGCCGACCATGGCGAAGGCGCCGTGGGCGAGGTTGATGAAGTTCATCAGGCCCATGGTCACCGAAAGGCCGACGCTGATCAGGAACAAGAGCATTCCCGACGCGACGCCGTCGAATATCACCGTCATGAAGATCTCCTGGCAGCGGGCACGGCCGCCCCGGAGGGAGGCCGCGCCGCCTGGTGGGGCTTACTGCTTGCCCGGGTCCTTGACGTCGGCGATCTGGTCGAACTCGACGTTCTGCAGCTTGCCATTGACCTTCTCCACCTTGCGGATGTAGACGGTCTGCACGATGTCGCGGGTCTCCGGATCGATGGAGATGGGGCCGCGCGGACTGACCCACTTCATACCCTTGGCGGCGGCGATGAACTTGTCGCCGTCGGCGCTGCCGCCCGTCTTCTTGAGCGTCTCGTCGATCAGGTGCATGCCGTCGTAGCCGGCCACGACCATGAAGTTGGGACGGTCCTTCGGGTTCGCCTTGGTGAAGGCTTCCACGAAGGCCTTGTTCTCCGGCGACTTGTGCGCCTCGGAGTAATGGAAGGAAGTGATGATGCCGATGGCGTGATCGCCGAGGGTGTCGATCAGATCCTCGCCGGTCAGGTCGCCGGTGGCGATGATCTTGATGCCGGCCTTGTCCAGGCCGCGCTCGACGAAGCCCTTGACGAAGGCGATGGTCTGCTCGCCCGGCGGCAGGAACAGGAACACGGCGTCAGGCTTCACGTCCTTGATCTTCTGCAGGAAGGGGGCCCGGTCGGGGTTCTTGACCGGCGAGCGCACGTCGCCGACGATCTGGCCGCCGGCGGCGGTGAAGGTCTTCTTGAACTGGGCTTCGGCATCCTGGCCGGGGCCGTAGTCGGCGACCAGGGTGAACACGTTCTTGATCTTGTTCTTCGCCGCCCAGGTGGCGATGGGCGCCGTGTCCTGGGGCAGGGTGTGGGACGTGCGCACGATGTAGGGCGACTTGGTGGTGATGATGGAGGTGGCCGCGTTCATGATCACCATGGGCTTCTTGGCCTCGGCCGAGAGGGGCGCGACGGCCAGGCCGGCGGGGGTGAGGCCGAAGCCGGCGAGGATGTCCACCTTGTCCTTGACGATCATTTCCTGGGCGACCCGCTTGCTGATTTCCGGCGCCACGCCGGTGTCGTCCTTGACGATCAGCTCGACGTTCTGGCCGCCCAGCTTGTTGCCGGTCTGGGACAGGTAGAGCCTGGCGCCGGCCTCGATGTTCTTGCCGTAGGCGGCGAAGGGGCCGGACATGGGCAGGACCATGCCGATCTTCACGTCGGCGTGGGCGGCCGCGGCGCCGAGGGCGAACAGGGCGGCGGCGATCTTGGTCTTCCATTGCTTCATGGGGTGGGTCTCCTCTTCAAGAATTCGTTCGATGGTGGCGTGGATGGCGCCGGGTCAGGGCGTCA
>JBPOHD010000009.1:0-56130 GCA_052035955.1 Pseudomonadota bacterium | reverse complement strand
CGCCACGGCCTGGCCCTGCTGGACCGGCCGCGGGACGGCGCCCGGCCATTGCAGGTGATGACCCACTGCAACGCCGGTTGGCTGGCCACCGTCGCCCATGGCACCGCCCTGGCGCCCATTTATGCCGCCCGGGAAGCCGGGCTGCCGGTCCATGTCTGGGTCTCCGAGACCCGGCCGCGCAACCAGGGGCTGTTGACCGCCTGGGAACTGGCCCGGGCCGGTATCGCCCACACGCTGGTCGCCGACAACGCGGCCGGCCTGCTCATGATGCAGGGACGCGTCGATTGCGTGATCGTCGGCGCCGACCGGATCGCCGCCAACGGCGACACGGCCAACAAGGTCGGCACCTACCTCAAGGCCCTCGCGGCCAAGGCCCACGGCGTGCCGTTCTACGTGGCCGCCCCCCTGTCGACGGTCGATTTCGACTGCCCCGCCGGGGACCGCATTCCCATCGAGGAACGCGACGGCGCCGAACTCGGGGCGCCGCCCGGCGTTCCCGTGGGCAACCCGGCCTTCGACGTGACGCCGGCGGCGCTGATCGCGGCCATCGTCACCGAGCGGGGTATCATTTCGCCAGACCAACTTTTTCGAGCGAAATCGTGAGAGTCGTCGGCAAGGAACCCCTTCCCCCCGCAACCAACCAGCCGACTGCCGCCAATCTGGAGGCCGCGGATCTGTTCATGACCCAATTGCGCGGCCTGTGCGGTGGTCCGCGCCGCTATTTCCCCAAGGGGGTCTATCGTTACCGCAACCATGAGGAGGCGGATGCGGCAGTCCTGGCCTGCGTGGCGCGTGACATGGCCAACCTCATGATCGAGCGGGAGCATGACGCAGGAAAAGTTCGCGCGTGACGCGACGCTGGACGACCTGAAGCGCGTCATCGGGGCGCTGAACGCCGCCGGCGTCGATTACTTCCTGATCGGCGGCTACGCGCTTGCCGCGCATGGCCACCGCCGCGCGACGCGCGACATCGACATCCTCGTCCCGCCGACCCGGGAAACGGGGGAAAAGGTCAGACGCGCACTGCTGCTGTTGCCGGACGGCGCGGCCCGCGACATCGATCCCGCGTGGTTCGAGGAGGGTGACACGATTCGGATTGCCGACGAGTTCGTCGTCGACGTGATGTTCAACGCCTGCGGCGAGAGCTACGAGTCCCTGATGCCATTTGCCCGGACGGTGCACTTCGACGACGGGACCGAAATACGCACCCTCGACCTGGAGGGCCTGTTGCGGACCAAGCAGACGTCGCGGGGAAAGGACGCGGACGACCGCCTTTTCATCGAGACCGCGTTGCGATTGTGGCGCCAGCGGCATGACTGACCTCGCCGCCGCCGTCCTCGCGACCGCCCGCGCCATCAATGCCGCGGGCATCAACCGCGGCACGGCCGGCAACGTCAGCACCCGGACGGAAGGGGGGTTCATCGTCACGCCCACCGGACTTGCCTACGACACGAGTTCGGCGGAGGACATGGTTCGGGTGGCCATGGACGGCACTCCGGCCGGCCTTCGCAAGCCCTCCTCGGAATGGCGCTTCCACCGGGACCTTTATGGAGCCCGGCCGGAAGTCGGCGCGGTGATCCACACCCACTCCCCCTTCGCCACCAGCCTGGCCTGCATGGGAGCGGGCATTCCCGCCTTCCACTACATGGTCGCCCGCTTCGGCGGGGCGGACGTGCGTTGCGCCGACTACGCGACATTCGGCACCCAGGCCCTGTCGGAAGCCGTCCTGCGGGCCATGGAAGGCCGCCGCGGCTGCCTGATGGCCCACCACGGCATGCTCGTGGCGGGCGGCGACCTGGGCGAGGCCCTGGCCCTGGCCATCGAACTGGAGGGCCTGGCCGAGCAGTATTGGCGGGTGCTGCAGATCGGCGGTCCGCGCCTGTTGCCGGAAGCGGAAATGGTCCGCGTGCTGGAGAAGTTCCGGGACTACGGCAGGCAGTAGTCAGACCGCGCTGGGGCGGTGCCGGGCCGCAGCGCTCCGGCCACCCATCCGCCATCCATCCTTAGGGGAATGCGTCTCGTCGGCGAGCGCCGCGTCGCGCCGTCGGGGTGCCGGGACGGCGTGGTGCGCCACGACCGCCGGCCGAATTGCCTCGGGTTCCGCCACCCCGAATCGGCGGCCGGCATTCGGTTGCCGGCAAAGGCGATCGCTCCATGACCAAAGAGTCGAGCATGGAAGCCGAGGCAGTTGCCAGCCGCCAATGGGCAAAAAAAACGGCCACCCGAAGGTGGCCGTTTCGACCAGCGATCGACCGGAGTCGATTAGAACGCGTGGCGGACGCCCACGGCGAACATGCGCGGATCGGCGCCAGCTTGGGCGGCGGCCAGGCCACCAGCACCGCTGACGTTGCTGCTCGGATGCCAGAAGTCGTACTGGCCGGCGGTGTCGTTGCTGACGGAAGACCAGGTGACGTTCAGGTCGGTCCGCTTGGACAGCGCGTAGCTGTAGGCCAGGGTGTACTGCTTGGCATTCGTGTTGGGCAGACCACCAGCGATGTTGGTCTTCAGGTCGGAAGCCTTGGCGTACGTGAAGTACAGGGAGTGCGCGCCGGTCGTGTACATGATCGGCAGGGCCCAGGCGGTGCGCTCGACGTACAGGCCGGCATTGCCGACGACGGAGGAGGCGTTCAAGGTGCCCTTGCTCTTGTCCCACATCAGGCCGACCTTCAGGCCCATCGGGAACGTGTAGGCAGCGCCCAGACGGTTGGAACGGGCATCCACGTTGGCCGTGGCGGTGCCGCCCAGCGCGACCACCGTGGCGTTGGCCTGGGTCGTGTTCTTGGCGTTCAGGTAGGAGTAGGAAACCGCGATCGGGCCGTTCTTGTACTGCGGGTTGATCAGGATGCCCTTGTCCTTGCGGCCGCCGTTGGTGGCGGCAACGGTCGCGGCGGTGGATTCAGACGTGGAGGTCGGGGCGGTCGTGTAGGCAACCAGGGCGGAGAAGCCGCTGAAGTTCGGGGTGGCGTAGGCCACGACGTTGTTCAGGCGACCACCCATGCCGGCCAGGCCGTTGATGGTGTGGAAGATGTTCAGGGAGTTGGCGGCCAGCGGCAGGCCATCAACCAGGCCAGCACCGTCGATGGCGGCCATGCTGTTGTAGTGCGCGTCCCACTTGCCCATGAGGGCCATGCCCCAGCCGCCCTTCAGGCCGACGGCGGTGTTGCGGGTGCCGATGGTGGCGACGTTGCCGGCGGCAGCGGCGCCGGCGGTGCCGGTGTTGTTCTCGGTGCCGATGGCGGACTCGATCTGGAAGAACGCGGCATTGCCGCCGCCCAGGGACTCTTCACCGGAGAAGCGGATGTTGGAGTTGTTGTCCGTCACGCGGGTACGGGAGTTCAGGTTGGCGCAAGCGACGCCGGCGCAACCGCCAGCGCTGACGCTGTCGAAATGCACCTTCATCTGACCGGAAATGGTCACGTTGGACTGGGCGAAGGCGGCGCTGGAGAGGCCAGCGATGGCCAGGGCGATCAGTTTCTTTTGCATTAGTTTCTCCTAAGTGGTTGAACCTTGCGTTCCGCAATGACTCCACGTGGTTGGTCACTGCATCCCGCTCGATAAAGCCGACCGTTACCGGCGACTGGCTGCATTCTGCCCGCGGCCCGGCGGCAAGACGAGAAAAACCCGGGAATGCGGCAGGAGACCGGAGGCCTTTGTGGCTTTTCTGCAACAGTTGCCCGAAGGACGGCTCAGCGAAAGAGGTCGGCGAGGGCGGCGCCGGGCGACGGGGCCCGCATGAAGGCCTCGCCGACCAGGAAGGCGGCGACGTGGCGGCTGCGCATCAGGGCCACGTCGGCGGGGCTCATGATGCCGGACTCGGTGACCACGATGCGATCCTCCGGAATGCGCTCCAGCTGCCCGAGGGTGGTCTCGAGGCTGACCTCGAAGGTCCGCAGGTTCCGGTTGTTGATGCCGATCAGCGGCGTGGAAAGGGCCAGGGCCCTATCCACCTCGGCGGCGTCGTGGGCCTCGACCAGGACCGCCATGCCCAGGCGGCTGGCGATCGCCTCCATCTCCGCCATCTCGGCGTCGGCGAGGGCCGCGACGATGAGGAGGATGGCGTCCGCGCCCATCGCCCGCGCTTCGTAGACCTGGTAGGGGTCGACCAGGAAATCCTTGCGCAGCGCCGGCAGGCCGCAGGCGGCGCGGGCGGCTTGCAGATACTCGGGGGCGCCCTGGAATAAGTCGCGGTCGGTCAGCACCGACAGGCAGGCGGCGCCGTGGCGTTCGTAGTCGGCGGCGATCTCCGCCGGCCGGAAATCCTCCCGCAGCACGCCTTTCGAGGGGCTCGCCTTCTTGATCTCGGCGATGACCGCCGGCCTGCCGGCAGCGATCTTCGCCCGCAGCGCGCCGGTGAAATCCCTGGCCGGCGATTGGGCCTCGGCCGCGGCGCGGACCTCGGCGAGGCTCTTCGCGGCCATCGCCGCCACCACTTCATCGCGCTTGACGGCGAGGATCTTGTTCAGGATGTCGGACATGTTCTATTCACCACAGAGGTCGCAGAGGACGCGGAGGAGATCAACTGCCATTGACCACGCGCCGTACGCCGTCCTTCATTCGCAGTACGTTGAAATTGAGCAGCAGGCCGAGCGGAAACCGGCCCAGCTTCAGATAAGTGAGCAACTGCGCGGTATGTACCGGCAGGAAGGATTCGATGGCCTTGACTTCCACGACCACAGATTCCGCCACGACGAGATCGAGTCTCAGACCGGCTTCCACCACGGTGTCCCCATACCGCACCGGCAGGCAGACCTGCCTTCTGACGGCGAGGCCTCTCGTTTCGATCTCATGGGCAAGGCAGGCCTCATAAACGGATTCCAACAATCCCGGTCCGAGCGCCGAATGCACCTTGAGCGCCGAATCGACAATCGACCCCGAGATGTCGTTGATTTCCACGCCTTCCTCTGCGACCTCTGTGTCCTCTGTGGTGAAAAGATCAGCCGCCGAAGCTCCTCGTCATCCGCACGAACTCGTCGAGCTTCGCCCGTGCCGCGCCGCTGGCCAGGGTTTCCCTCGCCTTCTCGATGCCGGCGCCGATGTCGGGCACCAGGTTGGCCACGTAGAGGGCGGTGCCGGCGTTGAGGGTGACGATCTCCCGCGGCGTGCCGGGCTGGTTGTCCAGGGCCTCGAGCAGCATCTCCTTCGATTCGGTCGCATCGGCCACCTTGAGGCCCCGGTTGGAGACCATGGACAGGCCGAAGTCCTCCGGATGGATCTCGTACTCGCTGATGACGCCGTCCTTGAGCTCGCCGACCATGGTGGCGGCGCCGAGGGAGATCTCGTCCATGCCGTCCTTGCCCCAGACCACCAGCGCGTGGTTGGCCCCGAGCTGCTTCATGACCCGGACCTGGATGCCCACCAGGTCGGGGTGGAAGACGCCCAGCAGGGTGTTCGGGGCGCCGGCCGGATTGGTCAGCGGGCCGAGGATGTTGAAGATGGTGCGGACGCCCATCTCGCGCCGCACCGGGGCCACGTTCTTCATGGCCGGATGGTGGTTGGGGGCGAACATGAAGCCCATGCCGGTGGCCTGCAGGCACTCGGCGACCTGGGGCGCCGTCAGGTCTATCCTGGCCCCCAGGGCCTCCAGCACGTCGGCCGAGCCGGACCTGGAGGAGACGCCGCGGTTGCCGTGCTTGGCCACGGTGGCACCGGCGGCGGCGGCCACGAAGGCGGAGGCCGTCGAGATGTTGAAGGTGTGCGAAGAATCGCCGCCGGTGCCGACGATGTCCACGAAGTTCGGGTTGTGCGGCACCTCGACCCGCGTGCACAGTTCCCGCATCACCAGGGCCGCCGCCGAGATCTCGCCGATCGTCTCCTTCTTGACCCGCAGGCCGGTGAGGATGGCCGCCGTCATGACCGGCGTGATCTCGCCCTTCATGATCAGCCGCATCAGGTGCAGCATCTCGTCGTGGAAGATCTCCCGGTGCTCGATGGTCCTTTGCAATGCTTCCTGGGGCGTGATCATGGCGTGTCCTCGAAATTCGAAAATTCGTTCACCGCAGAGGACGCAGAGGACACGGAGAAGAACGGGAGCAATTCATTCCCTTCCAAATCGCCTCTCTCTGCGTCCTCTGCGTCCTCCGTGGTGAGTCAGTCTTGCAGGAAGTTCCTCAGCAGGTCGTGGCCCCGCTCGGTGAGGATGGATTCCGGATGGAACTGCACGCCCTCGACAGCGAACTCCCGGTGGCGCACGCCCATGATCTCGCCGTCCTCGGTCCAGGCGGTGATCTCCAGGCAATCGGGCAGGGTGTCGCGGCGGATCGCCAGCGAGTGGTAGCGGGTCGCCGTCAGCGGATTCGGCAGGCCGCGGAAGACGCCCTTGTCGGCATGGTGGATGGGCGACAGCTTGCCGTGCATGGGCACCCGGGCGCGGACGATCTCGCCGCCGAAGGCGGCGCCGATGCTCTGGTGGCCCAGGCAGACGCCGAGCAGGGGGATCCTGCCGGCGAATTCGCGGATCACGGCCACCGAGACGCCGGCCTCGGCCGGCGAACAGGGGCCCGGCGAGATGACGATGCGATCGGGCTGCATGGCGGCGACCTCCTTGCAGCTGATGGCGTCGTTGCGGTAGACCCGCACCTCCTCGCCCAACTCGCCGAAGTACTGGACCAGGTTGTAGGTGAAGGAGTCGTAGTTGTCGATCATCAATAGCATGGCATCTGGCCCTTCAGAGGGGCGCCGCCGAGCGGTGCCGCAGGAGAATCCGGTCGATGGAGCGCAGGGCGTCGAAGAAGGGGCGGAAGTCCTCGAACAGCTCCGCGTCCCCCGGCGGCGCCGAGGTGAATTTCGGGATGCCCCGCACGATGTCGAAGATCTCGCCGAACGTGCGGGCGCCGTCCATGTTGTTGAGGATGTATTTCGAGTACTTCCCGACGGCGATCGGAATGGCCAGGCCCGTGTGGGCATGCTGGAGGAGCAGGGTCGGCTTGCGGTTCTGCTCGACCAGCCGCGCCAGGTCCGGCCCGGTGACCGGCTCGTGGAACAGGAAGGGCACGTAGTCCGGGTCGCCGTAGGCGGCCATTTCCTGTCCGGGGCGGACGGCGAACAGGGCATGCATGACGAGCCTGCCGCCCAGCAGCTCGGCGAATTCCTGCCGCCGCCGCAGGGGCAGGGCGGCCAGGCGCTCCAGGAAGGCCGGCCGACGGGGCCCCAGGAGGGCGGCCGGATCGTAGGCCGACGGTCCGCTGCCGACCTCGGTGAACCGCAGGTCGTAGCCGTGGCCGTCCTGCAGCCAGTCGTACAGTTCGCCGACCGTGTAGGCCCGGTCCTGGGCATGGAGGAGCAGGTCGAAGATGCCCGCGTCCCCGGCCTTGTGGTCCCAGTAGAGGTCCTCGCCGCGCTTGAACCAGTTGCTCCCCGGCAGGTGCGCGAGCACTTCCTTGGTCCGCTCGATGCGCTGGCGCGCCGCCTCTTCGCCGCCGTCCAGCAGGCGCAGCATCTCCTGCATCTGGTAAACGCCGGTGCGGCCGTGGCGTCCGTACACCATCAGCCCCAGGGCCCCGCGTTCCTTCCTGACCGACTCGAGGGCGCGCAGCCCGGCATCCGGGTCCTCCAGGTGGTGCAGCACGCCGGCGCACTGGATGTAGTCGAAGGGCCCGAGGTCCAGGGAAGGCAACGCAAGCAGCGATCCATGGACCCAGGTGATGTTGTCCAGGCCGCGGACCTCGGCCCGCCGGCGGGCGATCCCGATGCTGGCCTCGCTGATGTCCAGGTGCACGATCCGGGCGTCCGTCCCGCGCAACTGGTGGGCCAGGAAAATCGTCGCGTCGCCGGTGCCGGCGCCGGCGACCAGGGCCCGGAAACCGTCGCGGAACGACTCCCGGCCGGCGAAACAGTAGTGGTTGATCATCGGCAGGTCGTCGAGCCAGGTGGTGATCAACCGCCGGCTTTCATCCGCCGGATCGCGCGCCGGGTATGGGAGTTGCTCGTACTGGGCGCGCACCTCGCCGAGGTGGGCGTCCATCGGCGCCGCCCCCGCCGGGCCGGCGTTCCCCGGCAATCCGTCCGTGGCCGCCATCACTCGAACCGCGTATCGAGGCCGCCCTCGGCCATCTCGGCCGCCCGCAGCTGCGCCCGCGCCTTGTTCAGCGTTTCCTGCCATTCGGCGTCCGGGTCCGAGTCGGCGACGATGCCGGCCCCGGCCTGGACGAAGATGCGCCCGCCCTTGAGGACGGCCGTGCGGATGGCGATGGCCAGGTCCATGTCGCCGTTGAAGCCCAGGTAGCCCACCGCGCCGGCGTAGACGCCGCGCTTGCTCGGCTCCAGTTCGTCGATGATCTCCATGGCCCTCACCTTCGGAGCGCCGGAGACCGTGCCGGCCGGGAAGGAGGCCTTCAGCACCGAGACGGCGCCCTCGTCCTCGCGCAGGCTGCCCTCCACGTTGGAGACGATGTGCATGACGTGGGAGTAACGTTCGATGGTGAAGCTCTCCGTGACCTTCACCGAGCCGGTCTTGGCCACCCGGCCCACGTCGTTGCGTCCCAGGTCGAGCAGCTGCAGGTGCTCGGCCCGCTCCTTCTGGTCGGCCAGCAGGTCGGCGGCGAGGGCCTCGTCCTCCGCCGCCGTGGCGCCCCGCTTGCGGGTGCCGGCGATGGGGCGGACGGTGACCCGCCGCTGCCCGGAGTTGGCGCCGCCCTCGTCCTCCAGGCGGACCAGGATCTCCGGCGAGGCGCCGACCACCTGGAAGTCCTCGAAATCGAAGAAGAACATGTAGGGCGATGGGTTCAGGGTGCGCAGGGCCCGGTAGAGGGCCAGGGGAGAGGCCTGGAAGGGCTTGCTCATGCGCTGGGAAAGCACCACCTGCATGACGTCGCCGTCGAGGATGTATTCCTTGGCCCGGCGCACGGCGGCCTTGAAGGCTTCTTCGCCGAACTCGGACTCCGCCGCCTCGCTCGACCGGACGGTATCCGGCGGGATGGAGACCGGCGCCCGCAGCTTGGCCAGCAGTTCCTTCAGCCGCGCCTGGGCCTGCCGCCAGGCGCCCGGGAAGCCCGGTTCGGCATAGACGACCAGGGTCAGCTTGCCGGAGAGGTTGTCCACGATGGCGATCTCCTCCGACAGGGTCAGCAGGATGTCGGGGGCGCCGATGGGGTCCGGCTTGTCCGCCTCGGCCAGCTTCGGCTCGATGGCCCTCACGGTATCGTAGCCGAAGTAGCCGACCAGGCCGCCGCAGAAGCGGGGCAGGCCCTGCAGGTCCGGCACCTTGAAGCGGGCCATGAACTCCGAGATGTAGGACATCGGATTGGTGTGGTCCCGGCGCTCGGCCACCCGGTTGCCGGACAGCATCAGGATGGTGGAGCCGTAGACCGCGATGCGCGTGGGGCTCGACAGGCCGATGAAGGAGTAGCGGCCGAAGCGTTCGCCGCCCTGGACGGATTCCAGCAGGTAGGAATAGGGGCCGCCGGCGAGCTTCAGGTAGATGGACAGGGGCGTGTCCAGGTCGGCGAAGGTCTCGAGGGTGACCGGGATCCGGTTATAGCCCTCCAGGGCCAGCCGGTTGAATTCGGATTCGTTCATGGAGGCTCCACGAAAAACGTTGCAGACGATGGGGTGCGCGCAAGTGACAACGCGGCGCGCGGGCGCGAAGGATCAGAGCCAGCGCCAGGGGCGCCAGGGCCAGGCCTCCGCCCCGAGGGCGAACTTCTTCGTCGTTTGCAGGTTCTCGTGCAGCACGGTGATGCGGGATTCCTTGCGGGCCTTGATGCGTTTTCAGGCTTTTTCGATGCGGCTCGCCGCCGCGGCGAGGTTCGCAACTATAGCATCGGCCTCCAGCTTCCGCACGTCCCGGCCCTCGTTGTAACCGTAGGGCACCAGGAAGACGCGGCAGCCGGCGGCCCGGGCGGCATGGAAGTCGTGGACCGAGTCGCCCACCATCAGGGCGTCCGCCGGCGAGACGCCGAGCCGGCCGCAGGCCCAGACCAGGGGCATGGGATCGGGCTTCTGGCGGGGCAGGGTGTCGCCGCTGACCACGGCGGAGAAATAGGGCGCCAGGCCGGTGCGGGCCAGCAGCGGTTCGGTGAAGGCGGCCGCCTTGTTGGTGATGCAGGCCAGCGGCATGCCGGCGGCCCGCAGGGCCTCGAGGCCGGCCATCACGCCGGGGTAGGGGGCGGCGGCGTGGCCGTTGGTCTCGGCGTAATGGCGGCGGAAGGAGTCCAGGGGCTCGGCGGGCGGCGGTGCCGGGTCGTCCGCGGCCTCCAGGCGGCCGGCCAGCAGGCGCTTCACCAGGTTCGGGATGCCGCGCCCGACATAGGCCCGGATGTCCCCGATCGGCACCTCCGGCCGGCCCAGGTCGCGCAGCATGGCATTGCCCGCCGCGTGCAGGTCCAGCACCGTATCGAGCAGGGTGCCGTCCAGGTCGAGCAGGACGGCGCGGACTCCCAGAGTCGTTTCGGGCCCGGGCTTCACCACAGAGGACGCGGAGGACACGGAGAACACCCTTCCAGAGGACACCATTCGAAGGACTGCGAGGCCAAACGTGACCGCCCGTCTTGCGCCGTCTGTTGCTCCGGACCTGTCTTTCTCCGCGCCCTCTGTGTCCTCTGCGGTGAAAAGATTGTGGTCAAACCTTCGCCAGTTCCGACCGCAGGGCGGCGATGATGGAGTCGTAGCGGTTCGGGTCCGAATCCTTGCCGGCCCCATAGACGGCCGAGCCGGCCACGAAGGTGTCGGCGCCGGCCCGGGCGATCTCGGCGATGTTGTCCGTCTTCACGCCGCCGTCGATCTCCAGGAGGATGTCACGGCCCGTCCTGGCCTTGTAGGCGTCGATCTTCGCCCGCGCCGCCTTCAGCTTCACCAGGGTCTCGGCGATGAACTTCTGGCCCCCGAAGCCGGGGTTGACGGACATCAGCAACACGATGTCCAGCCGGTCCATCACGTGGTCCATGTAATTGAGCGGCGTCGCCGGGTTGAAGACCAGGCCCGCCTTGCAGCCGCTCTCGCGGATCAGGGCCAGGGAGCGGTCGATGTGCTCCGAGGCCTCCGGATGGAAGGTGATGATGTCGGCGCCGGCCTTGGCGAAGTCGGGAATGATCCGGTCCACCGGCTTCACCATCAGGTGCACGTCGATGGGCGCCTTGGTGAGGGGGCGGATGGCCTCGCAGACCAGCGGGCCGATGGTCAGGTTGGGGACGTAGTGGTTGTCCATGACGTCGAAGTGGATCCAGTCGGCGCCGGCGGCGACGACGTCGGCCACTTCCTGGCCCAGTTTGGCGAAGTTGGCCGAGAGGAGGCTCGGGGCGATGCGGAATTTGTTGTCCACGGTGCGGGTTCCGGCGAGGGTTATAAGTTGCGACCGATTTTATCGGCTCGAACCATCAGGAGCGCTAATTTCTTCTGATGCTGGCCATAAGGCCAAGGGGCCCGCCCATCCCGTCGGCCAGGTCCCGCCCGCATGGTTGCGACGGGTGCCGGATTCGTGTCAAATCGGCGGGTCAGCCAACCCCTTCCCCGACGAGAGCGCCCCCATGGCAGAGGCCAAGAAATACGAGATCGGCGTCCAGGTGACGACCCAGTACGTGGCGGACCAGTCCGAGCCTCCGGCCGGCCGTTACGTCTTCGCCTACACCATCGGCATCACCAACGTGGGCACGGTGGCGGCCCAGCTCATATCGCGCCATTGGGTCATCACCGACGCCGACGGCCAGGTCCAGGAAGTCCGCGGCCTCGGCGTGGTCGGCCACCAGCCCCTGCTCCAGCCGGGCGAGCGCTTCGAATACACCAGCGGCTGCTCCCTGGCGACGCCCGTCGGCACCATGCGCGGCAGCTACCAGATGACGGCCGAGGACGGTGCCCAGTTCGAGGCGCCGATTGCCGAGTTCGTCCTCTCGATGCCGCGCACCCTGCACTGAGCCACCGGGGCCGCGCCCCGTCCGCCGATGAGCCTGCGCCACAGCTACACCCTCATCGCGCCGTTCTACGACGTCTTCCTCGACCTGGCGACCCGGGCCCCGCGGGCCCGCAGCCTCGGCCAGCTGGGGGACCTGGGCGCCGGCCGGGTTCTGCTGCTGGGCGTCGGCACCGGCCTCGACCTGCCCCACCTGCCCGCCCGCCACCACTACGTGGGACTGGACCTGACGCCGGCCATGCTGGCCCGGGCCCGCCGCCGGGCCCGGCCGGGACGGACGGACCTCGTGCAGGGGGATGCCATGGGCCTGCCCTTCGCCGACGCCGCCTTCGATGCCGTGGTGCTGCACCTGATCCTGGCCGTGGTGCCGCACCCGGAAGCCTGCCTGGCCGAGGTGGCCCGGGTCCTGCGCCCGGGCGGCGCCGCGCTGGTCTTCGACAAGTTCCTCCGCCCCGGCCAGTCCGGCGGCTGGCGGCGCCTGGTCAATCCTGTCGTGAGCCGGGTCGCGACGCGCCTGGACGTGGTCTTCGAGGAGGTCCTGCGGGCGGCGCCGGCCCTCGCCGTGCGGCGTGACGAGCCGGCCCTGGCCGGCGGCTGGTTCCGGCTGATACGACTGGAGAGGAAGTAGGCCCCCGCCCCGGGACCGGGACCGGCTGCGCCGATCCCTTCGGGGAATGGGTGGCCCCCCACGCGTTCCCGGGACCGGCGCCGGGTTCAGCTCCGGTAGTCGGCGTTGATCTTCACGTAGTCGTAGGAGAAATCGCAGGTCCACACGTTGGCGTGGGCCGATCCGCGGCCCAGGTCGATGCGGACCCGGATCTCGGCCGGCTTCATGATGCGGGCGCCATCGGCTTCCCGGTAGGCGGCGGCGCGGCCGCCCTTTTCGGCCACCAGCACTTCCTCGCCGGCGCTGCCCAGCCAGAGCCGGATCCTGCCGACGTCCAGGTCGCCGATGCCGGCGTTGCCGATGGCGCCGAGGATGCGGCCCAGGTTGGGATCGGAAGCGAAGAAGGCAGTCTTCACCAGCGGCGAGTGGGCGACGGCGTAGCCGACGGCCTTGCATTCGTCCCGGGTCAGGCCGCCCTCGACGGCGACCTCGATGAATTTGGTCGCCCCCTCGCCGTCGCGGACGATGGCCTGGGCCAGCTCGCGGGCCACCTCGAGGAGCGCGGCCCTGAAATCGCCCCATCCCGGCGAGGACTCGTTGTCGAAGGGCACGCCGGACTGGCCGGTGGCGATGAGCACGAAGGAGTCGTTGGTGGAGGTATCGCCATCCACCGTGACGCAGTTGAAGGACTCGTCGGCCATCTCGCGGACCAGCCGCTTCAGCAGCAGCGGGTTGATCACCGCGTCGGTGGCCACGAAGCCCAGCATGGTGGCCATGTTGGGCTTGATCATCCCCGCGCCCTTGGCGATGCCGGTGACGGTGACCGTCCGGCCATCGACGACGCAGCGGCGGGAGGCCGCCTTGGCCACGGTGTCGGTCGTCATGATGCCGTGGGCCGCGGCGTGCCAGCCGTCGGCGGCGAGGGCCACGTGGCAGCGCGGCAGCCCGGCCTCGAGCCGCTCCACCGGCAGCGGTTCCATGATCACGCCGGTGGAGAAGGGCAGCACCTGCTCGGCCCGGAGGTCCATCAGGCGGGCCACCGCGGCGCAGGTGCGCCTGGCGGCCTGCAGGCCCTCGTCGCCGGTGCCGGCGTTGGCGATCCCGGTGTTGATCACCAGGGCGCGGATCTCCCCGGATTCCAGGTGCTGCCGGCAGACCAGCACCGGCGCGGCGCAGAATCGGTTGCGGGTGAACACCCCGGCGACCCGGCTGCCCGGGGCCAGCTCGATCAGCGTCAGGTCGCGCCGGTCGGCCTTGCGGATGCCGGCCTCGGCGACGCCCAGGCGGACGCCGGCGACGGGGAACAGGGCCTCGGGGGCGGGGGTGGCGTAATTGACGGGCATGGCGGGAGTCCTCGGTGGGGCGGCTGGTCGGCTAGGGGAAAACGATGTTCCAGAGCTCGCGCACGGCGGCGATGCGGGACTCCACGGTGGCAGGGTCCACGCGGCTCTTCTGGCCGTTGAGGCGCAGGGCGTGCTGCAGGCGGCGGTATTCGCGGTAGGCGTCGCGCACCCGCTCGGCCAGGTCGGCCGGGATCAGGCCCAGCGTGGCAGCGATGCGCAGCAGGGCGATGTTGCCCAGGTTGCCCGTCAGTTCCGGGTGGGCGTGGGCGTGTCCGAGGATCAGGTACTGGACCATGAACTCGACGTCGATCAGTCCGCCCGGGTCGTGCTTCAGGTTGAAGATGCGGTCCTGCTCGTCGGGCCGCGTGCCGTGGGCCCCGGTCATCTTCGTCCGCATGGCGAGGACCTCATCGGCCAGGGTCGCCAGGTCCCGCTCCTGGCGCAGCACCTCGATGCGGATGTCCTCGAAGGCGCGGCCCACCGCCGGGTCGCCGGCCGAATGGCGGGCCCGGGTCAGGGCCTGGTGCTCCCAGACCCAGGCCGATTCGAGCTGGTACTGGCGGAACATGGCCATGGAGCTGACCACCAGGCCCGAATCCCCGTTCGGCCGCAGGCGCAGGTCCGTCTCGAACAACTGCCCGGCCGAGGTCTGGGCGGACAGCCAGTTGTTGAGCCGGGTGGCGAGCCGGGAGTAGTTCTCCGCCGCGCCGGGCTCGTCGTCGTCGTAGAGGAAGACCAGGTCCAGGTCGGAGGCGTAGCCCAGTTCCTTGCCGCCCAGCTTGCCGTAGCTGACGATGGCGAAGCGGGGCGTCTCCCGGTGGCGCTTGAGCACCTTGCGCCAGGTGAGCTTGAGGGCCTCGTCGAGCATGATGTCGGCCAGCTCCGACAGGTGGTCGGACAGGCGCTCCAGGGGCAGCAACCCCGACAGGTCCTGGGTCAGCAGGCGGAACACCTTGGCATGGTGGGCCTCCCGCATCAGGTCCATCTGCCGTTCCATGTCCGGCTCCACCTCGTCCAGCGCATCCGCCAGCTGGCTGCGGAAGGCCGGCCAGTCGGGCGAGGTCTCCAGGATGCGCGCATCCAGCAGCTCGTCGAGCAGCACCGGATGCCGCTGCAGGTAGCCGGCGGCCCAGCTGGAGCTGCCGACGAGCTGGGCGACCTTCTCCAGGGCCTGGGGGTACTGCTGCAGCAGGGCCAGGTAGGCGCCGCGGCGGCTGATCGCCTCCAGCAGTCCCATCAGGCGCTGCAAGGTGGCGTCCGGATCGGGCTGGTCGGCCGAGGCGGCGATGATCTGGGGCATCAGGGCATCGCAGCGGCCGCGGATCGCATCGGGCATCTGCTGGTAGCGGGGGCTGGCGCGCAGGGCGGACAGCCGCTCCGCCGCCGCCGGCGGATCCCGGAAGCCGAGTCCGGCCAGCTGGCCGGTCGATTGCTCGCCGCCGTCGGCGCTGCGCCAGAGCCCCTCGAGGCTGTGGCCGGCGCGCCGCGGATCGGCGAACACGGCCTCGAAATGCCGCGATACGCTGGCCCGGTGGTCGTCCAGCTCGGCCAGCAGGGCGTCATAGCTGGCGAAGCCCATCGCCCGGGCCGCCAGGCCCTGGTCGCCGACCGACTCCGGCAGGCTGTGGGTCTGGGCGTCGTCCAGGTATTGCAGCCGGTGCTCCAGGCGGCGCAGGAAGTCGTAGGCCGAGGCCAGTTCCCGCTCGGCCTCGGCGCTCAGGATGCCCCGCTCGGCCACCAGGGAAAGGACCTTCAGGGTCGGCTTCACCTGAAGGGCCCGGTCGCGGCCGCCCCGGATCAGCTGGAAGACCTGGGCGATGAACTCGATCTCGCGGATGCCGCCGGGCCCCAGCTTGATGTTGCCGGCCATGTCCTTGCGCGCCACTTCGCGGCGGATCTGGGCGTGGAGGTCGCGCATGGCATTGATGGCGCCGAAATCCAGGTAGCGGCGGAAGACGAAGGGCCGGCGGATCGCCTCCAGGCCGTCGAGCCGCCCCGCGGGACCGGCATCGGTCAGCGGCCGGGCCTTGATCCAGGCATAGCGCTCCCATTCCCGGCCCTGGGTGTAGAAATAGTTCTCCAGCATCTCGAAGCTGCAGACCAGGGGGCCGGAATCGCCGTTGGGACGCAGCCTCATGTCCACCCGGAACACCTGCCCGTCCTCGGTCATGTCGGCGATGGCGTTGATCAGGCCGCGCCCCAGGCGCGTGAAGAACTCGAAGTTCGAGATCGCCCTGGCGCCGTCGGTGTCGCCGTCCTCGGGATAGACGAAGATCAGGTCGATGTCGGAGGAGACGTTGAGTTCCCGGCCGCCCAGCTTGCCCATGCCGACGACGATCAGGTCCTGGGCCTCACCCTCCGCGTTGCGCGGCGTGCCGTGGCGTTCGCGCAGGGCGGCGCCGAGGACGCGGCGTGCCGTGTCGACGGCGGCCTCGGCGATCAGGGTCATCGTCTCGGTCACCTCGGCCAGGGTCGCCCGGCCGGCCAGGTCCCGGGCGCAGGCGTGGGCGTAGGCCCGCTGCTTCATCTGGCGCAGGACCGCCTTCAGGTTGCCCTCGTTCACCGGCCGGTCGGCCAGCCAGCCGGCCAGGGCCGCCGCGTCCATCGCCGTGTCCCAGGTGGCCCCCACCTCGGCGGCCAGGGCGGGCCGGGCGGCGAACAGGCGATCGAGGTGGCGGGAGTACTGCTGCGCGTCGGCCAGGGAGGGCATGCGGTAGAATTTTTTGTAACTGACTGACCCGTCATTCTAGCGCGGCCACCCGCGCCGCCCATGCCGTCCTTCCCGACCGCCGTCCTGTCAAGAAAGCTCCGCAGTCTGCGCTGGCCCGGCCGCGTGTTCAGGTTTGCCCTGTGGGCGGCGACCATCGCCTACTTCGGCTTCGCGCTGGTCTTCCTCGGCCTGCGCTACGCCATCCTGCCCAACATCGAGAACTACCGCGGCGACCTGGAGAAGGCCCTTTCCTCGGCCTTCCGCCTGCCCGTCACGATCACCGCCATCGAGGCCCAGTGGCAGGGCCTGCGCCCCATGCTCTCGCTGCACGGGCTGCGGGTCAGCGACGCCGAGGGGCGGCCGGCCCTCGGCCTGGACCAGGTGGAGGCGGTGGTGTCGTGGACCACGCTGGCATTCCTGGACCTGCGCCTGCACCGGCTGGAAATCGTCGGCCCGGAACTGGCGATCCGCCGGGATGCCGAGGGGCGCTTCTTCGTCGCCGGCCTGCCCATGGCGGCCCAGGCCCAGGGCGACGACTTCTCCGACTGGCTGCTGGCCCAGGACGAGGTGGTGATCCGGGATGCCGTCATCACCTGGACGGACGAGCTGCGCCGGGCGCCGCCCCTGGCCCTGGGCCGCCTCAACTTCAAGCTAGAGAACGACGGCAGCCGGCACCGCTTCGGCCTGGTGGCCGATCCGCCCCGGAACCTGGCGGCGCGGCTCGACGTGCGCGGCGACTTCAAGGGGCGCGACCTGGACGAACCGGAAGCCTGGAAGGGCCAGGCCTACCTGGAACTCGATTACGCCGACCTGGCCGTCTGGCGGACCTGGGTGGACTATCCGGTGGACCTGCCCCAGGGCAGCGGCGGCCTCAGGCTCTGGCTCGGCTTCGCGCGCAAGGAACTGACCAGCATCACGGCCGACCTGGCCCTGGCCGACGTGCATCTGCGCCTGCGACCCGACCTGCCGATGATGGAGCTGGATGCCCTGACCGGCCGCTTCTCCGGGCGGCGCATCAGCGGTGGCTACGAGGCCTCTGCCCGCCGGCTGACCCTCTCGACCCGGGACGGCAACGCCCTGACGCCGACGGATTTCCAGTTGCGCTGGCTGGTCGGCGGCGGCGGCAAAGAGCCGGCGGGCACCCTGACGGCGGGCGGGCTGGACCTGGCGGTCGTATCGCGCATCGCCAGCTTCCTGCCCCTGGACGCGGAGCTGCGGCACCACCTGGACGTCCTGGCGCCCCGGGGCCGCTTCCGCGACCTGAAGATCGAGTGGCGCGGGGTCGGCGGGACAGCCCCCGCCTATTCGGCGCGGGGCGATTTCGAGGGCCTGGGGGTCAATCCCTACGGCCGCCTACCCGGCTTCGACGGCCTTTCCGGCCGCCTGGAAGCCAGCGACAAGGGGGGCAGCCTGCGCCTGGACAGCCGCCGCCTGGCCCTGGACCTGCCGCTGGTGTTCCCGGAGCCGAGGCTGGCCCTCGACAGGCTCGACCTGGACGCCAGCTGGACGCTGGAGGCGGGGCGGGTGGAGGCGCGCATCGCCAAGGCCTCCTTCGAGAATGCCGATGCCGCCGGCGAATCCAGCGGCACCTACCGCAGCAAGCCGGGCGGCGCCGGCGAAATCGACCTGACGGCCCGCCTGTCGCGGGCCAACGGCGCCGCCGTCTGGCGCTACATGCCGCTCGCCGTCTCGAAGGAGGTCCGCGACTGGCTGAAGGCCGCCATTCCCGTCGGCAAGGCCGACGAGGCCAGCCTCAGGCTGAAAGGCGACCTGGACCGCTTTCCCTTCGTCGACGGCTCCGGCACCTTCGACATCCGCGGCCGCTTCCACGAGGCCACCCTGCGCTTCGCCGAAGGCTGGCCGCAGATCGACGGCATCGCCGGCGACCTGGAGTTCGTCGGGCCGCGGATGACCATCAGGGCCCGGACGGGCCGCATCGGCGGCGTCGGCATCGGCGACACGAAGGCGGAGATCGCCGACCTCCTCGCCGCGGAGGAGCTCATCGTCATCGGCGGGCGGGCCAGGGGCCCGGCCGCCGACTTCCTCAAGTTCGTCGAGTCGAGCCCGGTCGGCGACCACATCGACCACTTCACCGAGCCCATGCAGGCGGACGGCAACGGCGACCTGGACCTCAAGCTCACCATGCCCCTGCGCCGCCTGGAGAACACCCGCGTCGCCGGGCGCTTCCGCTTCGACGGCAACGGGCTGCGCGTGGATCCGGACCTGCCGCCCCTGGCCGACGTGCGCGGCGAGCTGCGCTTCACCTCGGAGGCCATGGAGGCCAAGGGCATCCGCGCCCAGCTGCTCGGGCAGCCGATGACCGTGGACATCAAGACCCTCGGCGACGGCCAGGTCCAGGTGGCCGCCGCCGGCGACATGTCGGTGTCCGCCCTGCGCCGCCAGTGGCCGTCGCCGGTGCTCGAGCACCTGTCCGGCACGACGCGCTGGAATGGCAGCGTGCGGGTGCGCAAGCGCAATGCCGAGGTGCGCATCACCAGCACCCTGCAGGGCATCGCCTCCAGCCTGCCCGACCCCTTCAACAAGACCACCGCCGAGGCCGTGGAACTGCGCTTCGAGCGCAAGGCGGCGCCGGAGCCGGCGCGCCCGGCGGCCACCGGCCGCCGCCCCGCCGCCGCCCCGCCGCCGCTGCCGACGGGAAACCGGGACATGCTCGAACTGGCCCTCGGCAAGGCCCTCTCGGCGCAGCTCGTGCGGCGGGCCGAGGGTGGTGGCGAGAAGACGGTGGAGCGGGGCGTCGTCGGCGTCGGCGAGGTGGCCCCGGCCCTGCCGGAGAAGGGCCTGGCGGTGGCCGTCAACCTGAAGCGCATCGACGCCGACTTCTGGCGCCGCATCCTCGCCGGCGGCAATGGCGGCAACGGCGCCGCGCCGGCGCTGCCGCCGCTGGCCGTGGACCTGCGGGCCGGGGAGCTGGTGGCCTACGGCAAGAGCCTGCACGACCTGCGCCTCACCGGCAGCCAGCAGGGGCCTCGCTGGCGCGCCGAGGTGGCCAGCCGGGAGATGGCCGGCCGCGTGGAATGGCTGGCCGAGGGGGCCGGCCGGCTGTCGGCCCGGCTGAGCCGGCTGACCGTGCCCGATTCGGCCAAGGAGCAGATCGCCCAGGGGGAGGCCCTGGCCGAATTGCCCGCCCTCGACCTCGCCACCGAGCACCTGGTCGTCCGCGGCAAGGACCTGGGCGAGGTCCGGTTGGCGGCCGAGAACCGCGACGGCTACTGGAACGCCCGCCTGTCGATCCAGAACGAGGACGGCGACCTCGGCGGCGAGGGCCGCTGGCGCCCCAGCCCCACGGCGCCGGAGACCCGGCTCGACTTCACCCTCAATGCGAAGAGCATCGAGCGCCTGCTCGGCCGCCTGGGCTACGAGGAGGCGGTTCGGCGCGGCACGGCGACCCTCTCGGGCCAGTTGTCCTGGGCCGGGGCGCCCTTCGCCATCGACTATCCCACCCTCTCCGGCGAGATGAAGCTGGAGGCCCGCAACGGCCAGTTCAACAAGCTGGAGCCCGGCGTCGGGCGGCTGCTCGGCGTCCTCAGCCTGCAGTCCCTGCCGCGCCGCATCACCCTCGATTTCCGGGACATCTTCAGCCAGGGCTTCGCCTTCGACGCCATCGACGGCACGGTCAAGGCCAACCGGGGCATCATGGAGACCCAGGACCTGCGCATCCAGGGTCCGGCCGCCAAGGTCCTGATGGCCGGCAGCACCAACCTGGCGGCGGAGACCCAGAACCTGCGCGTCCTCGTCCAGCCGGCCATCGGCGAGACCATCGCCACCGGCGTCATCCTGGCCAATCCGGCCATCGGCGCCGCCGCCTGGCTGTTCAACCGCATGTTCGGGACGCCCCTGGACAAGGTGTTCGCCTACGAGTATTCCGTGACCGGCACCTGGGCCGACCCGAAGGTGGAGAAGATCCAGGGCAAGGCGGAAACCGCCGCCCAGCAGGAGGCCAGGCCATGAGGATTGCCGCGCTGCAGATGATCTCGGGGCCCGAGGTGGGGCCGAACCTGGCCGTCGCCGGGCGGCTGGTCGGCGAGGCGGCGGCGCAGGGCGCCCGCCTGGTCGCGCTGCCCGAATATTTCCCCCTGATCGGCGCCGGCGATGCCGACCGGCTGGCCGCCCGGGAGGCGGACGGCGCCGGACCGATCCAGGACTTCCTGGCCGAGACCGCGCGCCGCGCCGGCGTCTGGCTGGTCGGCGGCTCCATCCCCCTGCGCGCCGACGACCCGGCCCGGCTGCGCAACGCCTGCCTGGTCTACGACGACCAGGGGCGGCGGGTCGCCCGCTACGACAAGATCCACCTGTTCGGCTTCCGCAAGGGCGAGGAGCGCTACGACGAGGCCGCCACCATCGAGGCCGGCAGCGAGCCGGTCGCCTTCGACTCTCCCCTGGGCCGCATCGGCCTGGCCATCTGCTACGACCTGCGCTTCCCCGAGCTCTTCCGCCGCCTGGGGGAGGTGGACCTCCTGGTGATCCCCGCCGCCTTCACCGAGACCACGGGCCGCGCCCATTGGGAAATGCTGCTGCGGGCGCGGGCGGTGGAGAATCAATGCTATGTTCTCGCCTCGGCCCAGGGCGGCCGCCATCCCAGCGGGCGCATGACCCACGGCAACAGCATGGTCATCGATCCCTGGGGCGAGGTGCTGGCCCGCATCGACAAGGGCGAGGGCGTGGTGGCGGCGGAACTCGACGCCGCCCGCATCGCCGAGGTGCGGCAAAGCCTGCCGGCCCTGCTGCACAGGAAGCTCTAACTCCGCCGTTTCCGCCCCGAAGGCGACAAGGATTTCCATGAACCGCGACACCGCATCCCTCTACCGCACCGCCGAGCAATGCCTGCTGGCGCCCCACGACCTGACCCCGCGCCAGCTCGAGAGCGTGTTCGGCCGCCTCTTCGGCCACCGGGTCGATTACGCCGACCTCTACTTCCAGTACGCCCGCTCCGAGGCCTGGAGCCTGGAGGAAGGCATCGTCAAGTCCGGCAGCTTCAACATCGAGCAGGGGGTCGGCGTGCGCGCCATCTCCGGCGAGAAGACCGCCTTCGCCTATTCCGACGACATTAGCCTGCCGGCGCTGAACTCGGCCGCCTCGGCCACCCGCGCCATCGCCGCCCAGGGCGTCGCCGGCCTGGTGCCGCTGCTCTCCAAGCGCGTCGTGCCGGCCCTCTACGGGGCGGCCGACCCCATCGCCTCACTCTCCGACCAGCAGAAGGTGGACCTGCTGCAGCGCCTGGAGGGCTATGCCCGGGCCGCGGACAGCCGGGTGAGCGAGGTCATGGCCCATGTGGCGGGGACCTGGGAAGTGGTCCTGGTGGCCCGCTCCGACGGCCACCTGGCGGCCGACGTGCGGCCCCTGGTGCGGGTCTCCCTGACCGTCATCATGGAGGAGAAGGGCAAGCGGGAGCAGGGCTCCAGCGGCGGCGGCGGGCGCTTCGACTACGCCTATTTCACCGACGAGGTGCTGAAGGACTACGCGAAGAAGGCGGTGCACCAGGCGGCCACCAACCTGCGCGCCCGGCCCGCCCCGGCCGGCACCATGACCGTCGTCCTCGGCTCCGGCTGGCCCGGCATCCTGCTCCACGAAGCCATCGGCCACGGCCTGGAGGGCGACTTCAACCGCAAGGGCAGCTCCACCTTCGCCGGCCGCATCGGCGAGCGGGTGGCCGCCCCCGGCGTCACGGTGGTGGACGACGGCACCCTGCCGGACCGCCGCGGTTCCCTCTCCGTCGACGACGAAGGCAACCCGACCCAGCGCACGGTGCTGATCGAGGACGGCATCCTGGTCGGCTACATGCAGGATTCATTGAACGCAAGGCTGATGAAGACGGCCCCCACCGGCAACGGCCGCCGGGAGTCCTTCGCCCACCTGCCGCTGCCGCGCATGACCAACACCGTGATGCTGAACGGCGACAGGGATCCGGCGGAGATCATCCGCTCGGTGAAGAAGGGGCTCTATGCCGTGAATTTCGGCGGCGGCCAGGTGGACATCACCAGCGGCAAGTTCGTCTTTTCCGCCGCCGAGGCCTACATGATCGAGGACGGCAAGGTCACCTACCCGGTGAAGGGCGCCACCCTGATCGGCAACGGCCCCGACGTGCTGACCCGGGTGACCATGATCGGCAACGACATGGCCCTGGACCCCGGCGTGGGCACCTGCGGCAAGGAAGGCCAGAGCGTGCCCGTGGGCGTGGGGCAGCCGACGCTGCGGATCGAGGGGCTGACGGTGGGCGGCACGGGGGGCTGAGTCCCGGCGCTTCGGCGGCAAAGGCCGAGGCGGCACGGGCGGCACGGGCACAACCCCACCGCAAAGGCGCAAAGGCGCAGAGGGCCGCAGAGAAGGGCAGGGCGCCCGGGTTTCGTGGGAGCGGCGCCTCGCCGCGATGCATTTCGGAACCGCCGCCATCGCGCCGCATGCGGCGCTCCCACAGGGACGTGCCGTGGGGTTTTGTAGGAGCGGCGCCTCGCCGCGATTGCGGACTGGATAATCCGTTCCACCCGTAAATCGGTCCGGCCGGCATGCATCGGCAACTTGCGGCTCCCGACGGCAATGCCGCATCATCGACCCATGCGAACGGTCGCCGGGACTCCCGTCTTCATCGTCATGCGTCCGAGATCCGGTCCGACGAGGAACGCCTGGCCTTCATCAATTTCATCGCCGCCAATCCGGAAGCCGGAGACATCATCCGCCGCGGCGGAGGCTGCCGGAAGGTTCGATGGTCGAGGGGCGGGATCGGCAAGCGGGGCGGGTCACGGATATTCCGTTTCCTGGCCGACGACGCGACGACGCGACGACCTGGCGGCTGGTCCCCACGCACCCTGCGGGATTGGGAACAGGGCCGTCGCGAACCGACAGGGGCCGCGACAACCCTGCTCAAGGTGGCGGCCATGCTCCCGGAATTCCTGCGCGAGATCCTGTAGGCCAGCCCGTGGCCGTGTGGGATTGGTCCTGGGTCCCCGGCATCGGACCGGACAGCTTGCGAATGGTTTGTTGCCATGTCCCGGGAGGTAAAATGACGGCGCACCACGGCCTCTTGGGGAAAGGTGCAGCCCGGCGGGCGGCGAGAAAGGGCGCAACGACATGCAGGACGAAGACATCCGGCGGCTGGACCTCTTCCAGGCGGTTTTCGACGAATTCCCCGACGTCATCGTCGTCAAGGACGCCGAGGGAAGGTTCCTCCTATGCAACCGGACCGTCGCCGGGCTCTACGGCACGACCCCGGAGGCCATGGTCGGCAAGGACGACGGCGACTTCGGCGTGCCCAGGAAGATGGCGGAAGAGTTCCGCCGCAACGTCAAGGGCATCATGGCCAAGGGAGCGGTCGAGGTCGTCTTCGAGGACAGCCGGGATGCGACGACGGGCGAAATCCGCCATTTCAAGTCCGTCAAGAAGCCCTTCAAGGATCCTGGCGGGCGGGACCAGATCCTGGTCATCGCCCACGACATCACGGACGTGGTCCGCGCCCAGGAACGCGTCGCCGAGAGCGAAAGGCGCCTGCGGGAAGTGATGGCCGCCACCCAGGAAGGCATCTGGGACTGGCACGTCGCCACCGGCAAGGTCATCCACAATTCCCAGTGGTACAGCCTGCTCGGCTTCGAGGAGGGCGAGATCGAGGGCAGCGTCGCTGCGTTCTCGGAGCGCATCCACCCCGAGGACAAGCCGTCGGTATGGGCGGCCATCCAGGCCCTCCTGGAAGGCAGGGTCGATCATTACACCTCCGAGCATCGCCTCATCCGCAAGGACGGTTCCGTCATCTGGGTCAGGGACCGGGGACGCGTCGCGGAAAGGGACGGGCAGGGCAGTCCCGTCCGCGTGGTGGGCGCCTATGCCGACGTCACCGACAAGCGGAACGACCAGGTCGCCCTGGAACAGGCCCTGGTGGCCGCCGAAAGCGCCACGCAGGCAAAGAGCGAGTTCCTGGCCACGATGAGCCACGAGATCCGCACGCCGATGAACGGCATCCTGGGCATGGCCCAGTTGTTGATGTCCGACGCGGTTACGGATGCGGAGAGGCGCCAGTTTGCCCAGGTCATCATCGGCTCCGGGCAGACGCTGCTGACGTTGCTGAACGACATCCTCGATTTTTCCAAGGTCGAGGCCGGGCGCCTGGACATCGTCTGCGAGCCCTTCGATCCCCAGCGCCTGGTGCGCGAGACCGTGGCGATCTTCGTCGAGCAGGCCCAGTCCAAGGGCCTGGCACTGGAGGTCGACTGCCGGGGATTGCGATCCCGCCTCTACAAGGGCGATGCGATCCGGCTGCGACAGATGCTGTCCAACCTGCTGAGCAATGCGATCAAGTTCACCGAGCGGGGCTCGATCGGCGTGGAGCTGGAGGGCCGGACCCGCCCCGACGGCGCGGAAGTGCTGGCTTTCTCGGTGGCCGATACCGGGATCGGCATCGCCGCCGAGAAACAGGCGGCGCTGTTCCACCCCTTCTCCCAGGCCGACAGTTCCACCACCCGCAAGTACGGAGGGACCGGCCTCGGCCTGTCCATCGTGCGCCGGCTCGCGGAGTTGATGGACGGCGACATCTCGATGCACAGCGAGCCCGGCAAGGGGTCCCGCTTCGGATTCAGCGTCAGGGTCGAATGCCTGGAGGCGAACGCCGGACCCGCGTCGGGCAAGGCTGACGCTGTCCCGGAGGAGCCGCCGAGCGGGCCTCTCCCAGGCGGCAGGCTGCTGGTCGCCGAGGACAATCCGGTGAACCGCAAGGTCATGGAGAGCTTCCTGGGCAAGTTGGGCATGAGCACCGATTTCGCCTTCGACGGGCAGGCGGCCCTCGACTACATCGTCGCCGGCGGCGATCCCGTCCTGGTCCTGATGGACGTCCAGATGCCCGGGATGGACGGCCTTGAGGCAGCCGCCCGCATCCGTCGTTGGGAAAGCGACAACGGCAGGCCGCGCTGTCCCATCATCGCCCTGACGGCCGGCGCCTTCGAGGAGGACCGGCGCCGCTGCCTGGAAGCCGGAATGGACGACTACCTTCCCAAACCGGTCAGCCTCGTCGACCTGCGGCGCATGATCGGCAAGTGGCTGGGGGCGGCAGGGCGTGGCGCCGCGGAGGCCGAAGGCAGGGCCTGAACCGGCGCGGAATGCCGGGACCGCGCCGAGGCTGGCCTCAGGGATTGCCGATTTCCCGGACGTTCATGAAAAGCGCTCCCCGTAACGGGTGAGCGATGCGATCACGAAACCGCTTCGCCGCGAGGGGAGGCTGGGAGGGGTGGGGCAATCTGCCGGGGATCGGCCCTGCCGATCCCCTACCCCGCGCACTCCACCCGGTTCCGCCCGTTCTCCTTCGCCCGCCTCAGGGCGTCTTCGGCGGCGGCGATCAGGGTCTCCAGGCTGTCGCCCAGGCGCAGGGGCGCGACGCCGCAGGAGACGGTGATGGATTCGCTGCCGCCGTCCTCGGACACCTGGACGCGGGTCTCGGCAACGATGCGGCGCAGGCGATCGGCGATGCGCAGGCCGGTCTCGGTGTCGGCCTGGGGCAGCAGGATGGCGATGGCGCGGCCGTCGTAGCGGGCCAGCAGGTCCTGGGCCCGCAGGCTTTCCATCAGTTCGCCGGCGATGGCCCGCAGCAGGCTGTCGCCGACCAGATGGCCGCGGCGCTGGTTGAGCTCGCCGAAGCGGTCGGGGTCCATCAGCACCAGGCACAGGGAGGCGCCGTCCCGCTCGCAGCGCCGGATGACGCGCGGGAAGGTCTCCATCAGCCAGCGGCGGTTGTGCAGGGCGGTGACGATGTCGACGCTGGAGGCGCGCTCGAATTCCAGGCTTTGGCTCTGGTTGATGACCAGGGCCAGGTTGTCGTGGCGCATGCGGCCGGCGAGGATGGACAGCAGGTTGCGGGCCAGGCCGTCGGCCATGTCCACCAGGGACCAGACCAGGTCGTGGGGGATGGCCAGCACTTCGGTGGGCTCGGCGGCGATCACCGTCGCCGAGACGTTCTTGCCGTCGATCAGGGAGATCTCGCCGACGCACTCGCCGGCCTGGAGGACGGCGTGCTCGGGCAGATTGGGGCCGCCCGGATACACCCGCAGTTCGCCGCCGAGGATGATGAACAGGTGCTCGTTGGGCCGTCCGGGGACCAGCAGGGCCTCGCCGCGGCCTACGGTCATCACCTGGCAGTCCTGCAGGCGGAACTGGATGCCTTCCAGCTCGACGTTGCGGAACAGGGTGCTGCCGGCGATCTTGGCGTGGATTTCGTGTGTCAGCATGGCTTTCCCCTCTCGGTCTTTGCGGGAAGCATAGCCGAGCCGGGCCGGCGCACCAAGGGGCCCGCCTCGCGTCCGTCAGCCGAAGAGGTCCATCTGTCCGTTCGTCGTCGGCCGGCGGAAGCCCGAGCAGTCCAGCGGCGGCAGCTCGCCGTCCAGGCCCAGGCGGGCGCAGGCGAGGCGGAAGCGCTTCGCCAGCAGGCCGGCCAGGGGGCCCTCGCCGCGCATCCGGTGGCCGAAGCGGGGGTCGTTCTCGCGGCCGCCGTGCATCTGCCGCAGCAGGCTCAGCACGTGCTTCGCCCGGCCGGGGGCGTGGCGCTCCAGCCAGTCCCGGAACAGGGGGGCGACCTCGAGGGGCAGGCGCAGCAGCAGCCAGATCGCCGAGCGGGCGCCGGCGCCGGCCGCCGCCTGGAGGATGGCCTCCATCTCATGGTCGTTGAGGGGCGGGATCACCGGCCCCAGGGAGACGGCGACGGGGATGCCGGCGGCGGCCAGGGCGGCGATCACCTCCAGCCGCCGGGCGGGGGCGGCGGCCCGCGGCTCCAGGCGGCGCGCCAGGTCGGCCTGCAGGGTGGTGACGCTGACGGTGACGTGGACCAGCCCCCGGGCCGCCATCTCGGCCAGGAGGTCGGCGTCGCGCAGGACCAGGGCCGACTTGGTGACGATGGTCACCGGGTGCCCGCACCCGGAAAGGACCTCGAGGATGCCGCGGGTGATGCCCAGGCGCCGCTCCACCGGCTGCCAGGGGTCGGTGTTGGTGCCCAGGCCGATGGGCGCGCAGGCGTATCCCGGCCTCGCCAGTTCCTCCCGCAGCAGGCGCGGGGCCTCCGGCTTGTGGAGGATCCTGGTCTCGAAGTCGATGCCGGGCGAATAGCCGAGGTAGGCGTGGCTGGGGCGGGCGAAGCAGTAGATGCAGCCGTGCTCGCAGCCCCGGTAGGGATTGACCGAGCGGTCGAAGGGCACGTCCGGGGAATCGTTGCGGGCGATCACCGAGCGCGAGGAATCGAGGATCAGCTCGGTGGCCGGGGAGGGTTCGTCCTCCGGCCAGCCGCTGTCCGCCTCGTCCGCCGGCACGGGCCGGCGCGACCAGGCGGCGTAGCGGTTGTCGGGGCGGTCTGGGCTTCCCCGGCCTTTCATCGCGGCAACCCCGTTGCGCAGGCGCGAAGGCGCGGAGGAACCGGAAACGGGCCTGTCCGTCGCCTGCGTTTCATGCATCGGCGGCGCGGGCCGGTTCGCGCAAATCCCCCGATTCCTCCGTGTCCTCCGGGTCCTCTGTGGTGTAGGGGGTCATGCGGGTCCATGGCGCGGGGGCGGCTGGGGCGATCCGGTAGAATGCCGGATTTTCCGCGCCGCTGCATCCCGACGCAGATCCCCGCCATGAAGCACATCGTCGACGACGTCCGCATCCGCGAGATCAAGGAACTCGCCCCCCCCGCCCACCTGCTGCGGGAATTCCCGGTCACCGAGCGGGCGGCCGACTGCACCTTCGACGCCCGCGCCGGCATCCACCGCATCCTGCACGGCGCCGACGACCGGCTGCTGGCCATCGTCGGGCCCTGCTCGATCCACGACATCGACGCCGCCCTGGAATATGCCCGCCGCCTGGACGGCGAGCGGCAACGCCTGGGCGAGGACCTGCTGATCCTGATGCGGGTCTATTTCGAGAAGCCGCGCACCACCGTCGGCTGGAAGGGCCTGATCAACGATCCGCGCCTGGACGGCAGCTTCAAGATCAACGAGGGCCTGCGCCTGGCCCGCAAGCTGCTGTACGAGATCAACGAGATGGGCCTGGCCTGCGCCACCGAGTTCCTCGACACCATCACGCCGCAGTACACGGCCGACCTGATCGCCTGGGGCGCCATCGGCGCCCGCACCACGGAATCCCAGGTGCATCGGGAGCTGGCCTCCGGCCTCTCATGCCCGGTGGGCTTCAAGAACGGCACCGACGGCAACGTGCGCATCGCCGTCGATGCGATCAAGGCGGCGGCCAGCCCGCACCATTTCCTGTCGGTGACCAAGGCCGGCCATTCGGCCATCGTGTCCACCAACGGCAACGAGGATTGCCACGTCATCCTGCGCGGCGGCAAGGCCCCCAACTTCGATGCCGGCAGCGTCGATGCAGCCTGCCAGGAACTGGGCAAGGCCGGGCTGGCGGCGCGGGTGATGATCGACTTCTCCCATGCCAACAGCCGCAAGGATTTCCGCCGCCAGGCCGAGGTGGCCCGGGACGTTGGCGAGCAGATGGCGGCCGGCGACGACCGCATCTTCGGGGTCATGGTGGAGTCGCACCTCAAGGAAGGGCGGCAGGACCTGAAGCCGGGCAGGGCCCTGGAGCGCGGCGTCTCGATCACCGATGCCTGCCTGGGCTGGGAGGACACCGTCGCCGTGCTGGACCTTCTCTCGGAAGCGGTGCAGAAGAGAAGGCTGGCCCTCGCCGATCGCTAGGCGGACCTCCGTCATGGCCCTCGGCCGCGCCGGGCGCAGCCTCGATCCGAGGCGGCTGCTCCTCCTGCTGCTCCCCCTGACGCTGGCCTTCCGCTTCTGGCTGGCGGCCGTCTTTCCGATGACCGGCGACGAGGCTTATTTCCTCGAGTGGGGCCGCAACCCGGACTGGGGCTTCTACGACCATCCGCCCATGATCGGCTGGTGGCTGGCCGTCCTGGCCGCCGCCGGCGAGGCGGCCGCCTGGCTGCGCCTGCCGGTGGTCGTGCAGCCGGCCCTGCTGGCCCTCGGCGTCGCCTGGGCCCTGCCGCGCATCTGGCCGCGCACCAGCCTGGACCGGGCCCGCTGGGCCGCCCTGCTGGTCCTGCTCGCCCCGGCCAGCGTCTGGAACGTCTTCGTCACCACCGATACGCCCCTGGTCTATTTCTCCGCGCTGGCCGGGCTGGCCTGGTTGCGGGCGACCCGGGAGGATGCCGGCACCGGGCCCTGGTATGTGCTGGCCGGACTGTTCCTGGCGGGGGCGGTGCTTTCCAAGTACTTCGCGGCCTTCCTCGGCTTCTCCTTCCTGGTCCACGCCGTCCTGCTGCGGCGCCCGGCGGTCTGGCGTGGCCTGCTGATCGCCTACGCCATGGTCCTCCCGGCCCTGGCCCTGATGGCCTGGTGGAACGCCGGCCACTGCTGGACCAACTACCTGTTCAACTTCGTCAACCGCCACGAAGGCGCCGGCCTGTCCTGGCGCACGCCATTGCTCTATGCCGCCACGGCCGCCTACCTGCTGACGCCGCCGGGTCTCTGGCTGCTGCTGCGGCGCGGCGACACGGAGGAGGGGCGGGGTCTGGCGGTCCTCTCCTTCGTGCCCTTGGCGCTGTTCGCCCTGCTCTCCCTGGTCAAGCAGATCGGCCTCCACTGGCTGCTGTCCTTCCTGCCCTTCGCCCTGGCCTGGCTGGCCCTGCGGCTGCCGCAGCGCGGCCTGGAGCGCCTGGGTGCCTTCTTCGCCGGCTTCGCCGCGCTGCACCTGGTCCTCGGCGTCGCGATCTCCTTCCTGCCCCTGGAAACCTGGCAGCGCACCCGCCTCTACGACGGCATCGTGCTGACCTTCGAGACGGAAAAGCTGCTGGAGCGGACCCGGCCCTACCAGGCGGAGTTCGCCCTCGCCTCCGACGGCTACTCGAACGCCGCCACGCTGGCCTATGTGGCGGGCCGCCACGTGGCCGTCTTCGGGCCCGGTTCCAGCCACGCCCGCCATGACGACATCCTGACCGACTGGCACCTCCTGGACGGTGGCAACATCCTCGTCCTGCGCAAGTCGGCGCCCGACTTGGCGGATTACCGGCCCTACTTCCGCCAGGTCGAGGTCCAAGAATTCACGGAACGGGATGCCCGGTTCTGGATGGTGCTCGGCCGCGGCTTCGACTACGGGGCCTACCGGGAGGGCGTCCTCGCCGAGGTGCGCCGCCGCTGGTATGCGGTTCCGGCCTGGCTGCCGCTGCGCGCGTGCTATTTTTGCGAGCGCCATTTCCCCGAGACGCCGTGCCGACCGCCCGCCACCTCCTGAGACTGCTCCGGCCGCACCAGTGGCTGAAGAACGGCTTCGTCTTCGTCGGCCTCCTCTTCGGCCACGTCGGCGACGATCCGGCGCGCCTGGTCCTCGCCCTGAAGGCCTTCGTCGCCTTCTGCCTCCTGTCCTCGGGCGTCTATGTCTTCAACGACTGGCGCGACCGGGAGCAGGACCGCCGGCACCCGGTCAAGCGCCTGCGGCCCCTGGCCAGCGGCCAGGTGTCCGTCCCCGCGGCCCTGGCCATCGGCACGGCCTGCCTGGCCGGCGGCCTGGCCCTCGGCTTCGCCGGCGGCTTCGCGGCGCCCTGGCTGTTCCTTGCCTACCCGCTGCTCAACGCCGCCTACAGCCTGGGCGCCAAGCACGTGGTGGTCCTCGATGTCTTCATCATCGCCGCCGGCTTCATGCTGCGCCTGCTGGCCGGCACGGTGGGGATCGGCATTCCGCCGACCCACTGGCTGCTGCTCTGCGGCCTGATGCTGACCCTCTTCCTCGGCTTCGCCAAGCGGCGGGCGGAACTGGAGGCCCTGGTGGAGGAGAGCGGCGGCCACCGGCGGGTCCTCGACCATTATTCGGAGGCCATGCTCGACCAGTTCATCACCGTGGCGGCGACGGGCACGGTGGTCTCCTATGCCCTCTACACCGTGAGCGCCGACACCATCGCCCTGCACGGCACCTCATGGCTGATCGCCACGCTGCCCTTCGTGCTCTACGGCCTGATGCGCTACCTGTTCCTGCTGCACAGGCGGGGCGGCGGCGGCGATCCGGCCCGGGACCTGATGCGGGATCCCCACCTGGTCGTCGCCTTCCTCGGCTGGCTGGGCCTGGTGCTGGCCCTGATCCGGTTCTGATCCCGCCCCGGAGGATCCGCCCCGCGGATCCGGGCCCGCCAGGGGCATGGAAACCCGGAGGCGGGCTGCGTCTTCGCGAGAGCGGCCCGGGGCCGGCCCCGGGCCTATAATGGGCCGGCCATGACGACGACGCATATCCCGACCCTGAAGCCCCTGGGTGACGCCACGCCCCACGTGGCCCGCATCATCGAGGTCATGGCCCACATCCGGATGTTCGAGGATTTCGACGTCAAGGAAATGGCGCGGCTGGCCTCCTACCTGGTCTGCTACCGGGCGCCGGTGGGCATCGAGGTGATCCACGAGGGCGACCCCGGCGACTTCATGGTCCTGCTGCTCGACGGCGGCATGGAGATCCTCAAGCGCGACAGCGGCGGCCTGCCGGTCCGCATCGGCGAAGCCGGTCCCGGCAAGACCCTCGGCGAGATGTCGCTGGTGGACGGGGAGCCCCGCTTCGCAAGCTGCGTCACCACCCAGGACACCCTGTTCGTAGTGCTCGACCGCACTGCCCTGACCCGCCTGCTTTCCGAGGATGCCCCGCTCGGAATCAAGATCCTGATCGAGCTGGTGATGCTCCTCAACCAGCGCCTGCGCTCGGTCAGCGGCCGCCTGATGCGGGCCCTGGAGGATATCCGGCTGAGGCGGTTCTAGGCCCGGCCGACGTCGCCTGGCGTTTTCATGGCGACAACGGCGATGGGGCCAACGGCCCTCCGGCCTCCGGGTCGTCTGCCTGGGCCGTTCCCGACGGCGACGCGGCCCCCGTGCCGGAACCCGAGACCCGGAACCCAAGGGCATCGCCCTCGTAAGAGCGCCGCCTGCGGCGCGATTGCAGCGGTTCCGAAATGCATCGCGGCATGGCCGCCGCTCCTACAAGAGCCCGATCGCCCGCGCCCCGGTAGGAGCACCGCATGCGGCGCGATTGCAGCGGTTGCGAAAGGCATCGCGGCGTGACCGCTGCTCCTACAAGAGCCCGATCGCCCGCGCCCCGGTAGGAGCGCCGCATGCGGCGCGATTGCGGCGGTTGCGAAAGGCATCGCGGCGTGGCCGCCGCTCCTACAAACCCCCGACGGCATCGCCCTCGTAGGAGCGCCGGGGCGATTCCTGCTAGACGCCGCCGCCGCGGTGGACGATTTCGTAGTACAGCTTTTCCAACTCCAGCTTGTGCCGGGTCTCCTCGCTGGCGAGGTAGGTGAAGAGGTCCCTGATCGGGCCGGGCGGCGCGGTCTCCGCCAGTTCGCCGTAGTGCGACATCGCTGCGTGCTCGCGGCCCATCGCATACTGCAGCACGGCCTGGTCGTCGGGGTTGTCGCCAAGGTCGGGCAGGTGCAGGCAGTCGGAGAACCTGCTGTCCGCGGCGGTGCGCCGTATCTCGAGCCTGACCTGCTCGGCGAGGTCGGCCCGACCGGCCAACCGGCTGAAGAGGTCGTAATGGGACTGCTCCTCCCTGGCGAGGTCCTCGACCAGGTAGCGGATGCGCTTGCTGACCTTCGGGACCAGCGCCAGGTAGAAATCGCGGGCGCTTTCCTCGAAATGCGTCGCGACCTCGAGGATTTCCTTGAGCGAAGTCTTGCCGCGCAGCCGGTCGACGCCGTGGGTGCCTTCGGTCATTTCGCGATTCCTTGTTGAAGCGCGGCGTGGATGCTCGCCGCGACCCGGTGCCCGTCGGCCACGGCCGAAACCACGTCGGGGCCGCGCACCATGTCGCCGGCCGACCAGAGCCATGATTCCGAGGTTCGCCCGCCGGCGTCGATCTGCAATCGGCCGCGATTCCATGCCAGCCGCTCGGTCAGCTCGTCTCCGAGCAGGCGGGTGTCCGCCATCTGGCCTATGGCTTCGACCACCATGTCCCCAGGGTGGAACTGCTCGTCGGAGTCGTCATAGGTCGGGGCGAAGCGGCCCTGTTCGTCGAAGATGGCCTTGACCCGCCAGGTCGTCAGTCCCGTGAGCTTGCCGTCCTCGACCACCACCCGTTGCGGACCGCGGGAGTCGAGGATGACCACGCCCTCGTCGCCGGACTCCTCGATCTCGTCCCGGTCGGCGAGGAAGTGCGGCAGGTCTTCGAGCGCAGTCAGGGTGACGGCGACCACGCCGAACTGCCGCTTCTGCAGGCGCGCCAGCGTGCGCGCGATGTCCATCGCCACGTTGCCGCCGCCGATCACCACGGCCTGGCGCGGGGCGGCGATGTCCTCGCCGGCGGTGACCCGGCGCAGCAGGTCGACGGCCTTGCGCACGCTGGCGTGCTCGCTGCCGGGGATGCGTGTGCCGCGGCCCTCCTGCAGTCCGAGGGCGATCAGCACGGCATCGAAGTCGGCCTTCAGCTGTTCCAGGGTGATGTCATGGCCGATGCGCGTGCCGCAGCGGATCTCGACGCCGACGGAGCGGATGATGTCCACGTCGCGGTCGATGCTTTCGTAGGGCAGGCGATATTCGGGAATGCCGAAGCGCGTCATGCCGCCCGGCTTGTCCAGGGCTTCGAAGACGACGACCCGGTGGCCCTTCCGGGCGAGGTCGAAGGCCGCCGTGAGGCCGGCCGGGCCGGCGCCGATGACGGCGACCTTCCTGCCCGTCGAGGCGGCGGGCTTCCCGACCACGCGCCTGATCTGCTCGTCCGACACCTGGTCCATGATGTGGCGCTTGAGCCAGCGGATGGCGATCGGGTCGCCTTCGTGCCGGGCGGCGCAGGTGCTCTCGCACTTCCGGGTGCAGACGCGGCCGCAGATGCCGGAGAAGGGATTGGTCTCGTAAAGCAGGCTGACGCCCAGGTCGTAGTCGCCGTCGCGGATCGCCTTGATGTACTGCGGGATGGCCATGTGCGTCGGACAGGTGGCGACGCAGAGCCCGCAACTGACGCAGCGGTCGGCTTCCGCTCTCGCCTGTTCGACGTCGTAGCCATGCACGATCTCGGCGAAGGATTGGATGCGTTCTTCCGGTTCCATCTCGGGCATGGGTTCGCGCAGCCGGGTGGGACCGGTGATTTGGTGCGCCTCGGGGCGGCGATAGCCGAGTTCGGCGTCGTCCCAGGGCTTCCTGTCCACCCCCGGGATGAAGCGGAAGGCGTCGCCGTCGGCATCGACCCAGGTGTAGACATTGGACATGTTGAGCGACTTGGTCATGCAGACGTCGACGCACAGGGCGCACCAGCAGCAGCGGCCGTAGTCGATGCGCGGGCGCAGGCCCGAATCGCCCTGCTTCGTCGGGATGCCTTCGACCGGCACCATGTCGATGGCGCCGTTCTGGCAGATCGCCTCGCAGGTGCCGCAGCCGATGCACTTGTCGATGTCGTTCTGGTGGAAGCCGCGGTAGCGCGGCGCGGCCTCGCGGCCGATCGGATCCTTGATCGAGACCGGATCGTGGAACAGGTGCTTCCAGGCGGTGAAGGGCGAGAGGACGTCCTTGATGCTCATCGCTCGCTCATCTTTCTATTTCCGGGGGATAAGTATGCAGCGACACCATCAGTGCGGCGACGTCGGAGATGTTGCAGCCGACGATCATGCGCTCGAGCAGCGCCATGGCGTGGGTGTAGCTCGGGCCGCGCACGTTGATGCGGCGCGGGTAGCCGGAACCGTCGGTGACGAGGTAGTAGCCGTATTCGCCGCGCGAGCATTCGCCGCGGACGTAGGTTTCGCCGCGCGGGATCTTCCAGTGCAGCACGTTGGGCAGCGGCGACATCACCGGGCCGGTCGCCGGCATCTTCGCCAGGATCTGGCGGATCAGGTCCACCGAGACCCGGACGTCGCGGCGGCGCACGTCGGCGCGGGTGTAGATGTCGGAATCGGTGCCGGTCACCGGCTCGAAGTCGAGCCGGTCATAGACGAGGTAGGGCGAATCCTTGCGCACGTCCTTGGCGACGCCGGCGGCGCGGGCGTTGGGCCCGGTGATGCCGTAGTCCTCCAGCCAGGCCGGGTCGATCACGCCCATGCCCACCGTGCGCTTCTTGAACACCGCGTTGCAGAACATCACGTCGTAGACGTCCTTGAGCGTTTTTTCGACTTCGCGCAGCGTCTCCTCCATCCGGCCGGCGAAGCCCTCGGGCAGCGTATCCCGCACGCCGCCGGGCAGGATGAACATGTGGTAGATCCGCGCACCGGTCAGTTCCTCGAAGCGGTCGAGCATGAGGTCGCGGGCGTAGGTGGTCCATTGGCCGATCACGCCTTGGCCGAGCGCGCCGGCCTGGCCGCCGAGGTACATCATGTAGCTGTTGATGCGGCCCATCTCGAGGATCATCGTGCGGATCCACCTGGCCATCTCGGGCACTTCGATGCCGGCGAGTTCCTCGACGCAGGCGGCGTAGCAGTATTCGTTGAAGTCGGGTTCGGGCACGCAGACGCGGCAGACGATGGGGAAGACCTGGATGAAGCTGCGGCGCTCCATCAGCGTCTCGAAGCCGCGGTGCAGGTAGCCGACGTGGGTCTTGCCCTCCACCACCTCGTCGCCGCAGACGGTGAGCTCGACCGACATGTTGCCGGTGATGCCGGGGTGGTTCGGGCCCTGCCAGAGCTTCAGGTACTTGCCGGAAGTCAGGTCGATGTCGAGCGTGCCATCCGGCTTCCTGGCGGGGTACTGTGTGCGGTCGGGCGGGAACATGTCGAGCATGGCTATTTCCCGGCCGGGTGCTGCCCCGGATACATCCGCTCGCGCATGTGGGTTTCCGGATCGTGGGTGACGCGGCCCGGGCGCTCGGCGTAGGCCTCGCGGGCGTACTGGAGGGTGTCGAAGTCGCGCCGGTAAGGCGGGATGCCGCGCCAGCCCTCGAGGATGAACTCCTCGTCGACGCGCGGACTGCCGGGAAAGTCGATGCCGAACATCTCGCGCAGTTCGCGCTGGTAGGTGGCGGCGGTGGGCCAGAGGTCGTGGATGCTCTCCATCCCTGCACCCTCGCGCGGAATCATGACGCGCAGTCCGAGGTCGCGTGCGCCCCGGCGGTCGTTGAGCAGGTAGGTGAGCTGGAATTGCCCTTCCTCGAGCCAGTCGACCGCCGTCAGCAGGACGAGGTGGGAAAAGCCCTCCTTGTCGCGCAGGTGGCTGATCACGGACCGCAACTGGTCGGCCGGCAGCGTGACGAAGGCCAGGTCCGGGCGCTGCTCGGTCATTTCGCCAAGCGGGAAAATGGCCTTCGTGCGGTCATACAGTTCGCGCATGCTCATCACCAGTTGTAGTCGGGCATGTCCCAGTCGTGGATCACGCGCTTCTGGTTGGCCTTGTACCAGGCGAAGTTCTCGGCGTACCGGTTGGCGCCCTCGCCCTTGCCGGCGCGGATGATCTTCTTCAGCTCCTCGAAGCCGGCCAGCAGTGCCTCGGGACGCGGCATGCAGCCGGCGATGTAGAGGTCCACCGGCAGGTACTCGTCGAGCTTCTTGATGGTGTTGTAGCTGTCCCAGTACATGCCGCCGTTGATGGTGCAGGAGCCGAGGCCGATCACGTACTTCGGGTTCTGCATCTGCTCGTAGGCGCGGATGGCGCGCTTCAGCGTCTTGGTCGACAGGTAGCCGGAGATGATGAACAGGTTGGCCTGGCGCGGCGTCGGCCGCCAGGCGACACCGAAGCGGTAGGCGTCGAAGCGCGGCGTCATCAAGGGACGCATCTCGATGGCGCCGCAACCGGTGCCGAAGCCAAGGATCCACAGGGAGCGCGAGCGGGCCCAGTTGAAGAAGTCCTCGACGACCTGGATGTAGGCGCCGGGCATCACCGTCGGCGGAGCTTCGCAGTAGTAGTCGCGCAGGGGGTCGACCTCGAACTCGAGGCCGTCCGGGCCCTTGACCATGCGTTTCATCAGTTCTGGCTTCACGGTCGTTTCCTCAGGCCACCATGATCGACAGGACGCCGAGCGGCACCGCCCAGACGAGGAAGAAGCGGATCGACTGCTCGACGCGGAAGCGCGGGAAACACACGCCGACGAAGGCCGAGAACAGGTACAGCAAGAAGACCTTGACGAACAGCACCGGCCAGTTGTCCGCGCCGCCGAAGAACAGGTTCATGTAGATGACGATCTTGGCCACCGGGAAGATCGCCCGATTGGTCTGCATCAGCGCCAAATAGGAGGAGTGGTACTCGGTGGGCGGGCCGATGGGGATTTCCTGCGGGGCGATGAAGACGTCGAAGGGCGGGCGCATCATCGAGCCGAGGAAGGCCAGCATCGCAGCGGCCACGGCGACCGGGTTGGTGACCAGCGTCCAGTTCTGGATGCCGCCCTGCTGCGCGGCGACGATGTCGGTGATCGACAGCGTCTGGTATTGCAGCGCGACCGAGAACACGGCCATGGCGAAGGGCAGTTCGGCCATGCTCACCTGCTGCAGGCCGCGCGTGACGCCGATGGCGGCGTGCGGATGGCCGCTCTCGCCGGCGCCGAGCGCCATGCCCAGCGTGCCGAAGAAGACGAAATAGAGCGCGAGGATCACGTCGCCGGCGAACGAGAAGTTCGAGAACATGTACGAACCGTAGATCACAGGCATGAACAGCAGCAGGCCGACGCCACCCGACAAACGAAATACCGGACCGAGGTAGAACATCACGCCGTGGGTGATCGAGCTGCGCAAGCCGTAGTTCTTGATCACGTCGAGGTAGTACTGCCAGATCGGGATGCCATGGCGGCGGCCGGCGCGGGCACCGATCTTCTGGATCAGCGCGCCCATCAGGAAGCCGTAGTTCACGACGATGAAGACCGTCAGGATGGCGTAGGGGATTCTCATCCAGTCGAAATCCATCTCAGATCCCCATCTGCATCATGAAAACCACCACCACGAACACCAGGAAGTGGAAGGCGTAGATCTGCCCGTTGCCGTTGTAAAGGCGGCGGCCGAGGTCGCCTGCGGTGTGCAGCAGGTCGGTCACGGCGCCCCAGAAGCGGGTGACGAAGGGCTGCACGAGGAAGCCCATCGCCTTCCTGTAGGGCGCGAAGAAGTTCCAGGCGAAGTGCGTGGTCTCGGGGCGGTAGGGTCGCTCGGCCGAGAAGACGATGTTGAACTGCTTGACCTTCTGCGCACGGCGATTGACGAACAGCAGCCACGCGAAGATCAGGCCGAAGATGCAGGCGACGACGATCATGATCGCCACCGGGTTCCACCAGCCGAAGGGGCTGGTGATGGTGAGCCCGTCCCAGTTCAGGCCGCCTTCGGGGAAGAACTGCCCGATGTAGGCGTCGGCGCGGCGCAGGATCAGGCCCGGGAAGAGGGCGACGCCGAGCAGGGTGGCGACGAACAGCATCTGTGGCAGCACGATCCAGAACGGCGCCTCCTTGATCCGGCGATGTTCGTCCTTGAGCTGGCCGAGGAAGATGGTGTGGATCAGGCGGAAAAGGTAGAGGAAGGCAATCGGACCGGAGAGGAAGATCAGGACCATCGGCAGACGCGCATCCGCGGTCATGATGGCGTTGTAGAAGATCCAGCGGCCGCCGAAGCCGGAGAGCGGCGGCACGCCCGACATGGCGATGATGCCGATCAGGACGGCGATGAAGGACAGGGGCATCAGCGTGATCAGGCCGCCCATGCGGTACATCTCGCGCGTGCCGGTGCGCTTGGCGACGCCGCCGACGGAGAGGAACAGCATCGACTTGTAGACATAGTGGTTGATGACGAACATCAGGGCCATCAGCCAGCCGAGGTGGTTCATCAACGCCAGGCCGAACAGGGCGTAACCCATCTGGCCGATGGAAGAGTAGGCCAGCAGGCGCTTGCCGTCTTCCTGGAAGATGGCCATCAGGTTGCCGAGCAGGGCGGTGACGGCGCCGATCCAGAGCATGACGTAGGTCAGTTCGACACCGTAGAGCGACTGCTTGCCCATGTTGATCAGCAGCACGAAGAGGCCGTAGAGGCCGGCCTTGAGCAGGATGCCGGAGACCATGGGCGAGACGTCGGTCTCGGCTTCGGCGTGGGCGCCGGGCAGCCAGATGTGCAGGCCGATGGCGGCGGTCTTGGTCATGAAGCCGATGGCCAGCAACAGGAAGACCCAGGGGGCGACGGGCTGGGCGAGCTCTGCCAGACGGGCGATCTGGAAAGTCGGCGCACCTGGCACGCCGGCGTCGTGGCTGCCGACAACGGGGACGGCGGCAGCGGCCAGGGCAAAGCCGGTCAGGATCAGGAAGGCGCCGCCGAGCGAGAAGACGATGTAGGACAGCGCGTGCGGTTCGGATTCCTTGCCGCGCAGGATCAGGAAGTAGGAGCCGACGGTCAGCAGTTCCCAAGCCGCGAAGAAGCCGAAGCTGTCGCCGGCGGCGATCAGCTGGACCATGCCGGCGAACATCAGCATCGCAGCGGGGTAGAAGCCGATGCGGCGGCCGTGGGCATGGAAGCTGGCGAGGAAGATGATGGCGCCGCCGAGCGTGAAGATGACGAGGAAGATCAGCCGCAGCGGATCGTAGTCGGCGTAGGCCAGGAGGAAGTAGTAGGAAAGACTGCCGATGGCGACGATGTTCTTCGCCCAGGCCGGCGCCCATTCGATCAGCAGGAAGGCCAGCGCGAAGAGCAGCGGCAGCATGAGCATCAGGTTGCCTTGCCCGGAGAGGCGGCCCCAGACGAAGGCCAGGCCCCAGCCGGCCAGGGCCGCAAACACGACCGGGATCAGCTGGTTGGCGCTGCCCGCGGCCGCCGGGACGGCCTCGCGCTTGATCAGGTAACCGAACCAGCGGAACAGGTAGCCGGCCTCGACCAGGGCGCCGAACAGGATCAGTGCCAGCAAGGCCAGGCGGCCTTCGGCGGCGAGCGCATGCACCAGTTCCCATTTGGCGTAAAAGCCGGGGAAGGGTGGCAGGCCGGTGAGCATGGCGATGAAGGTGACGAAGGCGAACACCAGCAGGGGGCGCTGCTTCAGCGCCGCCCAGGCCGTCAGCCGGCGTTCGGCGACGAAGGCGGAAAGCCAGAACAGCCCGGCCTTGGCCACGGCGTGCGCCAGCAGCAGGCCGCCGGCGATGAACAGGTAGCGCTCGCCGAGGATGTCCTGCTGGCCGATGACGGCGAGGATCAGGCCGGTCTGGGCGATGGACGAGTAGCCGAGCAGGCGGCGGTCGCCGGTTTGCGGCAGGGCGAAGAGGTTGGAGGCGACAAAGGTCAGGATGCCGACGCCGGTGGCCACCGGGTACCAGTCCGGCCCGCCGATGGCCAGCACCTTGTCGGCGGCGAAGAGCAGGGCCGTGCCGGTGGCGGCGGAAAAGACGGCGGCGAAGCCGGGGTGGGCCGATTCGTAGATGTCGAGCGCCCAGCCGTTCGCAGGGAAGGGTTTGAGCTCGGCGACGATGGCGATCAGGATCAGGAAGAATGCGAGGGCAAACGTGGCCGTGCCCTGCGCGGCCATGCCGTCGATGTTCAGCGTGCCGGAGGCGTGGTAGCCGAAGACGATGCCGATCAGCAGCAGGATCGAGATGAACTGGGAGACGATCAGGTACTTGAAGCCGGCGGCGACGGCGTTTTCGTCGTCCGACAGGAGTAACAGCCCGCCGGTGCTGATCGCGATCAGTTCCAGGAACACGAACAGGTTGAAGATGTCGCGCGTCAGGACGGTGCCGCACAGCGCCATGATCGCCACCAGCAGCACCGCCATGGCACGGCGGCCCTTTTCCAGCAGCGCCTCGCCCATGTGCATCGCGGTGAGCAGGCCGGTGAGGTTGATCGCCAGCATCAGCGCCGACTCGATCAGCCCCATGCGCAGGTTGATGGCGAAAGGCGGCCGGGTGCCGGCGGTGAGGATGTCGATGGGCTGGGCACCGGTGGCGACGAAAAGCACCAGCCACATGGCGGACACCATGCTCATGAAGGACAGCGCGCCCAGCGCGATCATGTAGGCCAGGTTGTTCTGCCGCTCGCCGAGCACGCCGAGCAGGAAGGCGGAACCGAGGCCGGCGGCGAGGATGTAGAGGGCGTCGATCACCATGGCGCTACCACTTCGGCTCCGTGAACCCGGCGATGTCGAGCGTGCGCTTCTTCTCGTAGAGCTTGTAGGCAAAGGCCAGCATCAGGGCGGTGACGCCGAGGCCGATGACGATGGCGGTCAGCACCAGCGCCTGCGGCACCGGGTCGATGATGCGCTGCACGGCATCGGCGGCGGCAACGGCCCCATCGATGATCGGCGCGGTGCGGCCGCGCATGTGGCCGATGGCGACGATGACGATGTTGACCCCGGTATCGGCCACGCCGAAGGCGACGATCATGCGCAGCAGGTTGCGCTGCGTGAGGGCACCCCAGCCACCGATCAGGATCAGCAGGAAGCCGGTGGCCATGGCCAGGTGCGCCATCAGAGTTCCTCCGTTTCGGAGAGGCTGGCCAGCATCGAGGCGAACTCGGCCCCGACCTTGAGGCCGATCAGCGAGTAGATCAGCGGGATGGCCCCGGCCGAAGCGAGGTCGCCCAACTGGCCGAGTGGCAGGATGCGGTTGTCGAGGAAGCCGCCGGCGAGGAACAGCCCGGCGAGACCGATGCCGACGTAAGCCACCCCCGCCACTGATTCGATGGCCGAGATCAACTGGTGGCTGAAGTGACGCAGCGGATCGGCCAGCAGCATCAACAGCACACCGGAGGCGATGATGGCGCCGCCCTGGAAGCCGCCGCCGGGGGTGAGGTGGCCATTGACGAAGACATAGACGCCGAGCAGCAGGATCAGGGGCACCAGGAAGCGGGCGCCGGTGGCCAGCAGTTCGCCGACCGGGGCGCGCGGGCGGCGGTTCGCCTGCGCTCCCTGGGCCAGCACCAGGCCGACGATGGTGGCCGCGAGGAACAGGACCGTGACTTCGCCCAGGGTATCGAGGCCGCGGTAGGTGACGACGATGGCGGTGACGATGTTGGGCGCGCCCAGGTCGGCGGCGGTGCGCTCGGCGTAGTAACGCGCGGTCTGGTTGAGCTCGGCGTCCGGGGTGTAGCCGAGCAGCAGCGTCAGGAAGACCGCGCCGAAGGCTGCCAGCAGGGCCAGGGCGATGAGCCGCTTAACCATTGTCCTCTCCCGCATCGCCGCTGCGCACGCGGCCGAGCACGAAGAACAGCAGGAAAGTGGTGAGTCCGCTGCCGATGGCGGCTTCGGTCATCGCCACGTCGGGCGAGGCCATGATCAGGAACAGCACCGAGGCCATCAGGCTGACCAGCCCCGAGGCGAGGATGGCGATGGCCGTGCCGGTGGCGCGTACCGCCACCACGGCGCCGGCCAGCATGGCCAGGCAGAGCAGGCCGGTCAGCCAGGGCAGCAGGTGGCTCACGTGCGCGACTCCTGCTCGTCGAGGGTATCGACGGTGGTCCGGCGGGTCATGCGAATTCCGCTGCGATGGGCGGCGCGGGCCAGCACCTGCGAGGAGAGCGGGTTGGTGAACAGCACGAACAGGCCGATCAGGAACAACTTCAGCGCCCAGTCCGGGCGCAGGCAGGCGAAGCCCGCCAGCGTCAGCAGCGTGCCCAGCGTGGTTGCCTTGGTCCCCGCCTGTATGCGGTTGAATACGTCCGGCATGCGGACCAGGCCCAACCCGCCCAGCAACAGGAACGCGGCGCCGGCGACGAGCAGGAGGCCCCCGACCACTTCCATCACAGCCCGCGCTCCAGGTGCCGCGCGACCACGATCACGCCGAGGAAGGAGAGCAGCGCATAGACCAGTGCCACGTCCAGGTAGATGCCGCGCCCTTCGAGGAAGGCCACCAGCACGATGCCGGAGATCCCGATGACGGTCAGCGTGTCGAAGGCCACCACGCGGTCTGCGTCCGACGGCCCGACGAGGAAGCGCCACAGCGCCAGCAGGAAGGCGGTGCCGGCGAGCATGGCGGCGAGGACGACCAGGAAATCAACCATACATCACCTCGAGATAGCGCTCGAAGCCGGCGACGATGGCCTGGGTCGCCGCTTCGATGTCCGGCGAATCCACCGTCACCCAGTGGATGTGCAACTCGTCGCCGTCCAGGGCGACCGTCAGCGTGCCCGGCGTCAGCGTGATCGAGTTGGCCAGGAGCATGCGGCCCATCGCCGACTTCAGCCGGGTGCGCACCGTCACGATGCCCGGCTTGACCGGCAGGTCCGGCGACAGCACGATGGCCGCGACATTGACGTTCGATTTGACGAGTTCCTTGAGGTAGTAGAAGACGTAGGCGACGGTCGTCGCCAACGCCTTCGGCGTCAGCCGCAAGCCGGAAAACCAGCCGAGGCGATTGCGGAACGCGGCGGCGATCGCCGCGCTGGCGGCGACCCCGACGACCAACACGTCCACGGCCAGCGAGCCGTTCAGGAGCAGCCAGAACAGGAACAAGGAGAGAAAGACGGGGGCAAAACTGCTCCGGGCCGCTGCAACCGGAGTGGAACTGGAGTATTCGTGCATTAGATTATTCTAATGCTGCAACGCAGTAAGTCGCCGGCGCGAGGGTTGACGCAGATCAAACGAGTTGCAGATTCGGGCACCGTTGGCCGGACAAGCAGGGTCCGGTGTCCAGACGCTGGCGCCGGGCCTTTCCGCCTGGGGAATGCGGGGCGTACTGCCCTCCGGTCCCGGCTATCCCGGCCGGGCTGCCGCGAACTCCACCCGGACCCGCAGGCCGCCGGCCGCCCCCTCGTCGAGGGCGACCCGTGCGCCGTGCAGTTCGGCGATGCGGGCGACGATGGACAGGCCCAGGCCGCTGCCCTCGGTTTCCTGCCCGGCGAGGCGGTGGAAGCGCTGGAAAACCGCGTCCCGCTCGGCCTGGGGGATGCCGGGGCCGTTGTCGGAGATCTCCAGGCGGGCGCCGCCGGGCGTCGGGTGGACGCGGACCTGGACGTTGCCGCCCCCGGGCGTGTAGCGCAGCGCGTTGTCCACCAGGTTGCGCAGCAGGATGCGCAGCATGTCCGGATTGCCGGCCACGGTCGCCGGCTCGGCGTCCAGTTCCAGTGTCGTCCGACGCTCCACGGCGAGGGAGCCGGCGGCCGCGCAGACCTCCTCGGCCAGGCGGTCCAGGGCCACCCGACCTTCGCGGATTCGCGCCTGCTGCGGGTCCAGGCGGGCCAGGGTCAGCAACTGGTCCACCAGCCGCGCTGCGCGCGTCGTCCCGGCCTCCAGCAGCTCCATGGCATGGCGCCGCTCCGCCTCGTCGCGGGCCCGCCAGGCCACCTGGGCCTGGGCGGCCAGGGCGGCCAGGGGCGTGCGCAATTCGTGGGCCGCGTCGGCGGTGAAGCGCCGCTCGGCCTCCAGGGCCTGCTCCACCCGTCCGAACAGGGCATTCAGGGAGTCCACGAGCGGACGGATCTCCTCCGGTGCCTCGCTGGGTTCCAGGGGATGCAGGCGGTCCGGCTCCCGGGCCGCGATCTGCCTCGCGACGGCATCGAGGGGCGCCAGGCCCTGCCGCGTCGCCAGCCAGGCCCAGGCGCCCAGCAGGGGCAGGCCGAGGAGCGCCGGCATCAGGAGGCGCAGGGCGATCTGGCCGGTCAGCTCGTCCCTGGCGTCATGGCGTTCGGCCACCTGGACCTGGTGGCGCCGCTTTTCGTCCCACTGGGTGTAGAGGCGCCAGTGGCCCGCCGGACCGTCCGTTTCCGAGAAGCCGTCCGCCTGCGCCAGGGGCCCGGTCGGGGCGTTGGGCGAGCGCAGCAGGAGTTCGCCGTCGCGGTGCCAGATCTGGAAGGCCAGGCTGCGCTGGTAAGGATGGAGCCGCCCTTCCAGGGATTCGATCTCGTGGTCGCCGTGCCGGCGGCTGATGGCCAGCAGGGCCTGGGCGGTCTGGGCCAGTTGGGCGTCGAACAGCTCGTCGATCTCGTGGTGGGCGTCGGCGAAGCTCCAGGCGAGGGTGACCAGCCAGCAGGCCGCCATGCCGCCGAGCAGCATGGCCAGGAGCCGCTGGCGCAGGGAGAACCAGCGCGTCGTCATGGCGCAGGCACCTTCTCCACCAGGTAGCCGACGCCGCGCAGGGTGCGGATCAGGTCGGCGCCGAGCTTGCGGCGCAGGTGGTGGATATGCACCTCGAGGGCGTTGCTGTCCGGTTCCTCGCCCCAGCCGTAAAGGGTGTTCTCGAGCTGGGCGCGGGTCATCACGCGGCCGGTGTTCTCGAGCAATGCCACCAGCAGGGCGAACTCCCGCGTGGACAGTTCCACCGTCTCGCCGGCACGGCTGACCCGCCGGGCGGCGGGATCCAGGGCGATGTCGCCGTGGCGGATCTCGGGGGCCGCCCGCCCGGCGGCCCGCCGCGCCAGGGCCCGCACCCGGGCCGCCAGTTCGTCCAGGTCCACCGGCTTGACGAGGTAGTCGTCGGCCCCCGCGTCGAGGCCGTCTACCTTGTCACCGGTGGCATCCCGGGCGGTGAGGATCAACACCGGCAGGGCCTGGCCACGGCTGCGCAGGCGGCGCAGCACTTCCATTCCGGAGAGTTGCGGCAGGCCGAGGTCGAGTACCAGCAGGTCGAAGGGCTCGGACTTCAGGGCCCGGTCCGCGGCCGTTCCGTCCTTCACCCAATCGACGGCGAAGCCGGACTGTCGCAAGCCCACGGCCAGGCCGTCGCCGAGCAGGGGATCGTCTTCGACCAGCAGGATGCGCATGCGGGTACTCCGGCAGGAAGGCTTCGGGATTGTAGGCGGTCGGCCGGTCCGGCGGCGTTCCCGGCCGCCGACGGCGTCATCGTGCCAGCCACCAGGCCACCGCCGCCACGAAGAGGACCAGCACCACCGCCGCCATGGGGCGGACGCCGTCTATCGCCTCGCCCGGCTGGCCGGACTTGCGGCCGGTCACCATGGCACGCACCAGGTTCTCCCGGTGCACCAGGCTGCCGATCGCCACGCCGGCCACATGGACGCCGACCACGGCCAGCATGGTCGCGGCGATGGCCTCGTGAACCTCCTCCAGCCATTCGCCGCCCAGGTCCTGGTAGACGAGCCAGCCGCTGGCGCCGGCCACCAGGGCCAGGCCGAGCAGGGCCAGGATGGCGTAGCCGCCGGCCGGATTGTGCCCCGTGGTGTGGACCGGCGCCGGCCCCAGCAGGCTTTTCAGGTAGCGCCACGCCGCCGACGGTCCGCGCACGAAGTCCGCGAAGAGGGCGTGCCGCGTGCCGACCAGGCCCCAGACCAGCCGGAAGGCCGCGGCCCCGACCACCAGGCTGCCCGATACCGCGTGCACCAGCCGCCAGCTCTCGCTTTCGCTGGTCAGCCAGGCCAGCGCGAACCCGCCGACCATGAGCCAGTGGCCGAGGCGCACCGGCAAATCCCAAACGAGTATTCCGTTCATCGTTCGTCCCTCCTCGAATAGCCGGGAACCCGCAGTTCCCGTTCGCGATAGCTTCCCTGTTCGGCGCCCGGGTGGCAGGCGGCGCAATTGGCGGCGCTCTTGACGCGCGGATCGCGCCAGACTTCCGGGCCGACCTTGCGGTGCTCGCGCCGGAACCAGTTCGTGCCGGTCAGCCGCGGCGGGTCGCCGGCGCCGCCGAGCCGGGCCAGACTGCCGGCCTCCCGGACGAGGAAGGCGGAGAGTTCCCGGTCGAGCTTGTCCGACACGCTGGCGTCGGTCCCGTAGTGCTCCCTGAGCTGGGCCATGACGCGGCGCCAGTCCCCGGCCGCCAGCAGGGCAGGCGGAAAGGCGAGATGGCAGCCGCCGCATTCGGCGGCATAGGACGGCGGCGCATCGGCCGGCATGGGCAGCCGGTCGGCCAGGGCGGGCCCGCTCGTCGCCAGGGAGATCGTCGCCAGGACCGCACTTCCGACGGAACGCGCACCGCGGCTCATGTCGAACCCGCCTCGATCAGGTATTGCAGCACGTGGGCCTTCTCGGCGGCGCTGCAATCCCGGCCGGTGACCTCCCGGCAGTTGCGGCCGAACCATTTCTCCACCTTGGCCGCATCGGTGAGGCGGGCCCCGTTGGCCGACGGCGCCAGGGGCTTGATGTCCTTGCCGGTGACCGCGTGGCGGCCGGCGCGCGACGGGTTCTCCGTGTGGCAGGAGACGCACTGGGGCATGGACGTCGAGTGGGCGAACCGGCGTCCGAAGATTTCCGCGCCGTCCTTCGCGGAGGGCTTGAAGCCGGCTTGCTGCCGCGCCGCTTCCGCGGCGTAGCCGGCGAGGATCTGCTGCGGCGTCTCGGCGGCGGCCGAGGCGGCGCCGAGCAGGGCGGCGACGATGACGGGGATTTTCATTCTGGCTCCTTTCCGTGTAAGCGGAGCCAGTATGGGTGGCGAGGGTTAAGCCATCCTTAGCCGGGGCTTAAGGCCTGCTTAACAGCATCTCCCCGGTCAGCGTTCGGGGCGCCGAAGGGAACCGCTGCGGTAGGCATGCGAAGCGGCCTCGTAGTAGGCCACCGCCTCCTCCAGCAGGTGGCGGCCCCGCTCGTCGGCCGGCTTCTCCTGGCCGGAGACCGGGTCCACCAGACGCCAGCGGCGCAGGGGCCGCAGTTCCACCAGGGTATCGTCCTCCAGGTATCCGACGGTCTGGTAGTTGGCCAGGAAGGCCCGCTGGTGGCTGCGCCCATCGGTCAGGACGTCGTGACCGAAGAAATCGGAGCGGTAGCTGAAGTTGAGCAGGGCCAGCAGGGTCGGTCCGACGTCGATCTGGGAGGCCAGGGTGTCGATGCGGGCCGGGGCGATCCTGCCCGGCGCATAGATGATCAACGGGATGTGGAAGTTCTCGATGGGCAGGTCGGTCTTGCCGCGCCCGGCCGCCGTGTGGTCGGCGACGATGACGAACACCGTGTCGGCGAACCAGGGCTTGGCGCCGGCCCGGCGGATGAAGTCGCCGATCGCCCAGTCGGTGTATTTGACGGCGCCCTCGCGGCTCTCCCCCGGGGGAATGTCGACCCGTCCGGCCGGATAGGTGAAGGGGCGGTGGTTCGAGGTCGTCATGACGTGGGCGAAGAACCTGCGGCCGGCGGCATGGCGCTGGTCGAGCTCGGCCAGGGCCAGGGAAAAGAGGTCCTCGTCGGCCACTCCCCAGATGTTCTCGTAGTGGATGTCCTCCCTGGCGATCCGCGTCCGGTCGATCACCGTGTAGCCGTTGCCGCCGAAGAAGGCCTCCATGTTGTCGAAGTAGCCGTAGCCGCCGTAGAGGTAGAGCGACTCGTAGTCCCGCTCCTCGAAGATCTCGCCCAGGGTGTGCAGGCGGCCGTTGTCCGGCCGCTTGACGATGGAATGGCCCGGGGTGGGGGGGATGGAGAGGGTCAGGGCCTCCAGGCCGCGCACGGTGCGGGTTCCGGTGGCGTAGAGCCGGGTGAACAGCATGCCTTCGCCGGCCAGGCGGTCCAGGTTCGGCGTCAGCCCCTCCTTGTTGCCAAAGGCGCCGAGGAATTCGGCCGACAGGCTCTCCACGGAGACGAGGACGACGTTGAGGCGTTTCTCCGGGCCGGTCCGGCGCACTTCCCGTTCGATGGCAAGGCGGGCGTCCGGGGTGAAGGGGACCGGCCCGATGTGCTCGAACTCGGCGCGCAGCACCCGGTAAGCCAGTTCGAGCGGTTCCGTGCGATAGAACTGCTCGTAGTCGATCTCGTTGTGGCGGAAGGCGTGCCAGAACTCCCACTGTCCGTTGCCGGCCAGCTGCACGGCCTGCGCCTGGGGAGTGAATTCCTTGAAGCGCGCCTCGACCAGCATGAAGGAGAGGCCCGGCAGGGCGAGGAAGACGGCCAGCCGTCCCAGGCGTCCGCGCCAGCCCATGCCGGCCGGTTCGGCGGCCCGCCCCAGCGGTTTCCAGGCCAGGGCCAGCACCACCAGCGCCGCCGCGGCGATGGCCGCGAAGGCGGGCCGCAGGTCGTAGGACTCGCGGATGTTGCCGACCACTTCCCGGGTATAGATCAGGTAGTCGACCGCGATGAAGTTGAAGCGCGAGGCGAACTCGTTCCAGAACACGAATTCGGCGGCGGCCACGAAGGCGAGGACGAGGCCGGCGAGGCCGACCGCGGTCCGGGCCAGGATCCGCAGGCTGCGGCCGCCGGCCGGGCGGTCGGGCCAGAGGGCCGCCAGCAGGGCGAAGGGCGGCAGCCACCAGGTGGCGGCCGCCAGGTCGAAGACCAGGCCGATGCCGAGGGCGGGCAGCAGGTAGCCCGGGGCCCACAGCTCGGCATCCTCGTTGAAGACCAGCAGTCCCAGGCGGACCAGGGTATTGAGCGCGAGGAAGGCGACGAGGACCGTCCCGGCGATGCGGAAGCGGCCGGCGAAAAGGCCGCGGCGTTCGCGGGGATCAGTGGTCATCGTGTTCGTCGTCGGCGTCCAGGGGCCAGAGTCCGTGGGTATCGAGCAGCAGGCGATAGCGGGCCTCGTTGGCATCCAGCCGGGCCTGCAGGGCCCCCAGGCGGGCCTCCAGAGCCTGCCGCCGGGCGGTCAGGAGATCGCCGATCTGACCCTCGCCCAGCCTCCACGCCTTGTCCAGCAATGCGGCATTGTCCTCCATCCGGGCCGCCACCTCGGCCATGCGCTGCCAATGGCCGTAGGCGGCACCGGCCCGCTGCCAGGCCTGACGCGCCTCGGCCTCGATGCGGGCGCGGACCAGGGCCTCGCGCGCCGCCGCCGCCCCGGTTTCGGCCAGGGCCGCGCGGGCGGTGGCATCGCGGGCCGCGCCGGGCAGGGGAATCGTCACCTGGATACCGACCACCTTCTCGGCGCCGTCCCGCTCCGAGCCCCAACGCACGCCCACGGTCGGATCGGGAATCCGCTCGGCATCGGCCCGGTGGGCGATGGCCTGCTGGCGGCGGGAGGCGGCCTCGGCCATCCTCAGTTCGTGGTTGTGGACGAGCATGGCCTCGCGCCAGGATTCCGCACTGCCTTCCACCGGGGCCGGCGCAGACGTCGCCGGACGGTCGGGCAGCGAAATCGACGGAAAGTGCCGATGCCATTCGAGGCGGGCCGTCGCCGCCTTCTGCGCCGCCTGGGCGGCGCCGGCCTCGGCCTGGGTGAGCTGGGCCCGGGCGAGCAGGGACTCCAGGCGGGCCGCATCGCCGGCCGACACCCGCCGCTCGGCGATCCCGGCCTGTCGCCGCAGGAGATCCACCTGGGCCTGCCATTCGCGGCCGGCGGCCTCTTCCCGCAGCCAGTCGAACCAGGAGCGCAGGAGCAGGCGCGCCGTCTCATGGAGGGCGTCGCCGCGGGCGGCCCGGGCCGCGGCCAGGCCGGCCTCGCCGATCTCCGAATCGCGGGCCGCCTTGCCGGGCATGCGCAGGGCCCTTTCCAGGATCAGTTCGGTCTCGCCGAGGCGCCGGTCGAGGGTGGCGTCGCGCCGGCGGGCGTTGGCCAGGCGGAGGGTGAATTCGTGGGGGCCGGCGTCCAGCCGGTCGCGCTGGGCCTCCTCGACGTGCAGCCCGGCTTCGGCCGCCAGCACGGCGGGATGGGCGTGCAGGGCCTTCTGGACCAGCGCCGTCGGCGGCAGGTCGGGCGGGTCGGGCGGCATGGCCGGGCCGGCCGCCCAGCCCAGGGCCGGCAGGCAGGCGAGGAGGAGGAGGAGCGAAACTCTCATCCCGAATCCCTCGCCACCAAGGCACAAAGGGCACCAGGTCGGGCCAAGAACGGCCGCTGCCGAATCGCCTGGGCGTCATCCAGGAGGTGGATGGAGTTCGTCATCGCATTCCTTGGTGCCCCTTGGTGCTCTTGGTGTCTTGGTGGTGTGACCGGGGTTTTCAGACTCATCGGAATGCCCCTCCGTCCTCGACCCGCGTCACCCACCAGACGATGTCGGCATTGCCCAGGTCCTCCCTGAGGTGGGCCACGAGCTTCGGCACGTCCCCCATGGCCATCAGGATCTCCAGTTCCACCAGTTCGGCCCGGCCGCGCACCCGTTCCGCCGCGCTGGCGATGCGTTCCGGCGCCCCGTGGCCCTCGCCGCGCCGGGTCAGGAAGGGGCCGACCCATTCGGGATGCTCGAGGAGGTGGTCCACCACCGTCTCCTCGAGGGCGACGGGCAGGACCAGCTTGAGCAGGGCGTCGCGGGTCGTCATGAGGAGGCACCTGTGCGCGCCGCGGGGGCGCGGCGAGCGGGAAGGGAGGGGGGCGACGGGATGACCGCGCTCATGGCCTGGCCACTCCCCAGCGACGGTAGAGCAGCGGCAGCACGATCAGGGTCAGCAGGGTGGAGGTGACCAGGCCGCCGGTGACGACGATGGCCAGGGGACGCTGGATCTCCGAGCCGGGGCCGCTGGCGAAGAGCAGGGGGACGAGGCCGAAGGCGGTGATCGAGGCGGTCATCAGCACCGGCCGCAGCCGCCGGCGGGCACCCTCGACCACGACCCGCTCGATGGCCATGCCCTGGGCGTGGAGCTGGTTGAAATGGACGATCATCACCAGGCCGTTGAGCACCGCGATGCCGAGCAGGGCGATGAAGCCCACCGAGGCCGGCACCGACAGGTATTCGCCGGTCAGCAGCAGGGCGAACACGCCTCCCACCAGGGCGAAGGGGATGTTCACGAAGACCAGGGCGGCCTGGCGCACGGAGCCGAAGGTGGTGAACAGGATCTGGAAGATCAGGGCCAGGGCCACCGGGACCACGAGGGCGAGGCGCTTCGCCGCCCGCTGCTGGTTCTCGAACTGGCCGCCCCAGGCGAGGCGGTAGCCGGCCTTCAGGGGGATTTCCGCCTCGGCCCGCCGCTTCGCCTCCTCGACGAAGCCGACCAGGTCGCGGCCCTGGACGTTGGCCTGGATGACGGCCATGCGGGTGGCATCCTGGTGGTCCACCTTCACCGGGCCGGCCACGCGCTTGAGGGTGGCGAGGGCCGACACCGGCACCGAGCCGCCGCCGCCGGGCAGGGCGAGCTGCATGCCGGCGAACAGGGTGGCGGATCGCCGCATGTCGTCGCCGCCCTTGAGCACCAGGGGCGTGCGCCGCACGCCCTCCAGGACCAGGCCGGCGGGCATGCCCTCGAGCTGGGTGCGCAGGGCGCCGGCCACTTCCTCGATGGAGAAGCCGAAACGTCCGGCGGCCAGCCGGTCCACCTCGACGGTGTAGTACTGCACCCCTTCGTTCTTGACGGTCAGGACGTCCCGGGCGCCGGGGATGGACTTGAGCAGGACGGCGATGCGCTCGGCAAGGCCGTTGAGCTCGTCCAGGTCGGGGCCGAAGATCTTCAGGGCGAGGTCGCCCCGGGTGCCGGTCAGCATCTCCGAGACGCGCATCTCGATGGGCTGGGTGAAGGCGATGTCCATGCCGGCGAAGTCGCCCATGACCTTGCGGATCTCGCCGGTCAGCCATTCCTTGTCGGGCTGCCGCCATTCCCCGCGCGGCGCCAGGACCAGGAAGGTGTCGGTCTCGTTGAGGCCCATCGGATCCAGGCCCAGTTCGTCGGAGCCGGTGCGGGCGACGATGTTGCGGATTTCCGGGACGCGCTCCAGCAAGGCCTTCTGAACAGCCAGGTCGGTGGCGGCGCTCTGCTCCAGGCCTATGGACGGCAGCTTGGCCAGCTGCATCAGGATGTCGCCCTCGTCCATCACCGGCATGAAGGTCTTGCCGAGTAGGAAGAAGGCTCCGACGGTCGCGGCCAGGAGGCCCAGGGCCGCGGCCATCACCTTGCGGCCGTTGGCCAGGCTCCAGGCCAGGGCCGGGGCGTACAGGCGGCCGGCCTGGCGCGGCAGCCAGGGATCGTGGGCATGGGCGGTGGGTTTCAGCAGGTAGGAGGCGAGGACCGGGATGACGGTCAGCGACAGGATCAGGGAGCCCGAAAGGGCGAAGACGATGGTCAGGGCGACGGGCACGAAGAGCTTGCCCTCGAGGCCCTGCAGGGTCAGCAGGGGAAGGAAGACGATGACGATCACGGCCATGCCGGAGACGACGGGGGCGGCCACCTCGCGCACCGCCCGGTAGATCTGGTGCAGCAGCGGCAGCTTGTCCCGGGCCGGTTGGGCGAGCTGGCTCTCGACGTTTTCCACCACCACGACGGCGGCATCGACGAGCATGCCGATGGCGATGGCCAGGCCGCCCAGGCTCATCAGGTTGGCCGACATGCCGAAGGCCCGCATGGCGATGAAGGTGGCCAGGGCCGACAGGGGCAGGACGCAGGCGACGACGAGGGCGGCCCGCAGGTTGCCGAGGAAGGCCAGGAGCAGCGCCAGGACGAGGACGATGGCCTCCATCAGCGCCTTGGTGACCGTGCCGACGGCCCGCTCCACCAGCTCGCCCCGGTCGTAGAAGATGCGCGTCGACACGCCCTCGGGCAGGGTCTTGCCGATCTCGGCCAGTTTTTCCCGCACCCCTTCGACGACCTGCCGCGCATTGGCCCCGCGCAGTCCGAGGACCAGGCCCTCGACGGCCTCGCTGCGTCCGTCCTGGGTGACGAAGCCGTAGCGCGTGAGGCTGCCGATGCGCACCGTCGCCACGTCGCCCAGGCGGGTCACCGCGCCGTCCTTGACCTGCACCACGATGGCCCGCAGGTCTTCGATGCCCTTGGCCGAGCCCTCCACGCGGACCAGCAGGTTCTCCTCGCCCTCGCTGATGCGGCCGGCGCCGTCGTTGCGGTTGTTGGCCTCGATGGCCCGCCGCAGGTCGGACAACTGGAGGCCGCGGGCGCGCAGGGCGGTGAGGACCGGCGCCACCTCGAAGCTGCGCACCTGGCCGCCGAGGCTGTTGACGTCGGCGACGCCGGGCAGCGTGCGAAGCTGCGGCCGGAGGGTCCAGTCGAGCAGGGTGCGCTTGTCCTCGAGGGAGAGGGGGCCCTCGATGGTGAACATCAGCATCTCGCCCAGGGGCGTCGTGATCGGCGCCAGTCCGCCGTCGACGCCTGCCGGCAGGTCCTTCATGACGCCGGCAAGGCGCTCGCTGACCTGCTGCCTGGCCCAGTAGATGTCGGCGCCGTCCTCGAAGTCGAGGGTGATGTCGGCGATCGCGTACTTGGAGACGGAGCGCATCATGCGCTTGCTCGGGATGCCCAGCATCTCCAACTCGATCGGGGTGACGATGCGCGCCTCGACCTCTTCCGGCGTCATGCCGGGGGCCTTGAGGATGATCTTGACCTGGGTGGCCGAGACGTCCGGGAAGGCGTCGATGGGCAGCTCGCGGAAGGCATAGGTGCCGGCGCCGGTCAGCAGCACGGTGGCCACCAGGACCAGCAGGCGCTGGCGCAGGGCGAACTGGACGATCCGGTCGAGCATGGCGGCGAGTCTGCGAGGCTGCGGGCGGCTATTGGCCGGCGCCGAGGCCGAGCCAGGCTGCCTTGAGGGTGGCCGTGCCGCGCACGGCCACCAGGGCGTCGGCGGCCAGCGGCGCCGAGACCACCACGGCCCGCTCGCTCTCCTCGAGGATGCGTACCGACACCGGACGGAAACCTCCTTGCGTTTCGGTGAACACCCAGGACTGGCCCTTGTGGCGGACGAGGGCCCCCACCGGCAGGGACCAGGCGTTGCCGTCCTTGCCGTCGGCCGAGCGGCCGCCCGGGGTCACCTGGGCCTGGACGTACTGGAAGGGTCGCAGGCAGCCCTCCGCGGGGAGGATCTCCGCCCTCAGCAGCATGGACTGGCTCGCCGCGTTGAGCTGGGGGGCGACCAGGGTGAGGCGGCCGGCCCTGGCGCAGCCGGGGACGGCGACGCTGTCGCCGACGGCGAGCCCTGCCGCCTGCGAGGTCGTGGCCTGGATTTCCAGCCAGAGCGGCGCAATGCGGCCCAGCTTGAAGAGCAGGGCCGTGCCGTCCACCCGCTGGCCGGCCTGGACCGGCGCCTCCAGGACGACGCCGTCGAAGGGAGCCCTGACGTCGGTCGAACCGGTCAGGCGGCCGCCGTCGGTGCCGGGTTCGGGCAATCCGGCCAGGGCCAGGGATTGGCGCTTCTCGGCCAACAGGGCGGCAGCCTGCTCGCGCACGGCACGGGTGGCCGAGAGCCGCGACTGGGAGACGATGCCGTCGGCGAACAGGGCCTCGTCGCGGCGCAGGTTCTCCTCGGCGACCCGGGCCTGGGAGCGGGCCTGCAGGGCGTCGCGCTGCAGTTCGACCATGGACGCGCCCTGCAGCCGGGCCAGCACCTGGCCCTTGCGGACGGATTCCCCGTAGGCGACCCGGACGGCGGTGACCATGCCGGGCAAGGGGGCCGAGACGATCTCGACCTGTCCGGGGGGCACGACGGCCTGGGCCGGCAGGCGGCGGCCGGCGCTGGCCTGGAATCCGGAGAGCGGCGCCACCGCGATGGCCATGGCCTTCGCCTGGTCCGGCGAAAGGCGGACCAGGTCTTCCGGGTCGGCTGCCGCGGCGGCGACACAGGCGGCGAGGAGGAAGGAGGCAGGGAGCAGTGGCTTCATGGTTCCGGATGGTCGGCGAGGGAGATTAAGACAGCCTTAACCCGGCCGGCGCGGCAGGCCGTCCATCGAAAACACCCCGGATCATCGGCACGGGAGATGCACCAGGGGACCCCCGTGAACAGGCGCTCCGTGCAGCGAGCGAACCGATCATGCAGGTTGCCCCGCCCCGGGGCGGGGGGTAGGGGGGCGGGGGGCATCTATCCGTTCTTTCCCTTCTGCCAGAGCACATCGCCGCCGCCGGCCGACTTGTTGAGCCAGCGGCCGAGGACGAAGAGCAGGTCGGAAAGGCGGTTCAGGTACTGGCGGGCGGCATCCGAGACGGGTTCCTCGGCGCCGAGGGACACCGCGGCCCGCTCGGCCCGGCGGCAGACGGTGCGTGCCAGGTGGGCCAGGGCGGCGGCCCGGCGGCCCCCGGGCCCGGGGAATTGCGTGAGGGGGGCCAACAGCCCCGTGATATCTTGGACCGCTGCCGCCCCCCCCGCCGGGGGGGTT